>CAVTJF010000053.1:0-31151 GCA_963734945.1 uncultured Gammaproteobacteria bacterium | reverse complement strand
CACTCTATTTCTGGTCCTTTCTGGTGGCCATGCTGCTGTTTACCGTGGGTGGCGTGTTCTCCCTGTACGAGGGCGCCCACAAGCTGACGCATCCCGAGCCCCTGAACAGGCCCTGGGTGGCCGTGCTGGTGCTGGTGTTCGGCATGGTGGTGGAGGGAATTTCCTTTGCGACCTGCCTGGGCGAGATCAACAAGGTGCGGCGTGGACGAACCATGTGGAAATGGTTTCACGACAGCCGCAGCAGCGAACTGATCGTTATTTTCGGCGAGGACCTGGCAGCCTTGCTGGGCCTTGGCTTTGCCCTGCTTGCCGTGGTCCTGAGCTGGGTCACGGGCAATCCGCTGTATGACGCGATCGGCACCCTGGCCATCGGTGTGCTGCTGATCGTGGTGGCCGTCATGGTTGCCTGGGAGGTCAAGGAGCTGCTGATCGGGCAGGGCGTTGATCCGGTGCAGAAGCAGCAGATCATCGACTTCATCGAATCGCGTGAAGAAGTCGACAAGGTGCTCAATGTGGTCAGCCTGCAGATGGGGGTGGACGTGATGCTGGCAACCAAGGCGCGCATGCAGCGTCAGCCGGATGACCTGGCTCTGATCGACGCCATCAACCGGGTCGAGGCAGCGATGCGCGAGGAATTTCCGCAGATTCGCTGGAGCTTTTTCGAGCCCGACGTTGACGACTAGCGGCGCGAGATGCGGGATGCTTCCCGTTTTTGTGGTGAGGCGTCGTGCGACGAACGAGCCGCACAAGAAAATGGATCCCGGGTTCGATCCTGCGGATCGCCCCAGGATGACGGGCATGCGGGCGACGGCAAGTTGACGCCATCCCGGCCCGGCTCCTCCTTTTGCGCACTTCGCGTCCTTCGCGGACCCTGCATTTCGAGTCCCGAGTCCCGAAAAATGGATCGCGGGTTCGATCCTGCGGATCGCCCCAGGATGACGGCCATGCGGGCGGCGGCAGGTTGACGCCATCCCGGCCCGGTTCCTCCTTTTGCGCACTTCGCGTCCTTCGCGGACCCTGCATTTCGAGCCCCGAGTCCCGAAAAATGGATCCCGGGTTCGATCCTGCGGATCGCCCCAGGATGACGGCCATGCGGGCGGCGGCAGGTTGACGCCATCCCGGCCCGGTTCCTCCTTTTGCGCCCTTCGCGTCCTTCGCGGACCCTGCATTTCGAGCCCCGAGTCCCGAAAAATGGATCCCGGGTTCGATCCTGCGGATCGCCCCAGGATGACGGGCATGCGGGCGACGGCAATTTGACGCCATCCCGGCCCGGTTCCTCCTTTTGCGCACTTCGCGGTCCTTCGCGGACCCTGCTTCCCGAGTCCCGAGTCCCGAGTCCCGAGTCCCGACCTTCAATGCACCCCGATGCCCACGCCCAGGCTGACATGCACATTGGAGCGCCGCTGCATGTCCTGCCGGGACCAGACATGCGCCGCGCGCACCTTGAGCAGCGGGAACACGTAGGGTGCCTGGCCCACGCGGTCGCTGCGCATGCCTTCGATGTGCCCCTGCATCGTGACCCAGCCGTCAATCGGATAGTCCAGCGGTTCCACATAGCCGGGCAGCAGACCGATGAAGCGGCCGTTGCCACGGTCATCCGGCTGCGGAATCTGGTCCCTGTCCAGCGGATAGGCCAGTACCTGCACTTCGGTATGGTCGGCCTTGTTCTCGACCGAGATGATCTTGCCGCCCCAGATGACGCGTGCATCCGCGGCACGCTCGGGAGCGGCAGCCACCTGCCGCGGGGTGGCCGTGCTGGTCGACCAGGAAGGCGAGTACACCGGGTTGGCGGCACACCCGGCCAATACGAGCAGGCAGCCTGCAACAAGAGTGATCGAAAGATTTGATTTCAAAATCATTGATTTAGACCTTCTTTGCAGAATGATTCCATGGTGCGGCAGCGTGCCCATGATGCCAGTACCTGTCTGAACCCGCCCCTGACCTTCGACACTGGTGCAGCGGCATGTGACCTGTAGACTCAGAGGATTGACTGTTCGCTGGCGCCTGTACCGGGTGCTGCGGGCGCGGAAAGACCACCGGATACCGACTGATATGAGGACCACCATGAATCACAAGCTCCTGAAACCCCTGACGCTTGCCATCAGCATGACCCTGCTGGTGGCTGCCTGCAGTCAGCAAGCTCCCAGCGACGACAATGCCGCCGCGGCGCCAGCGGCGAGCAGTCAACCCGCCGCCAGCCAGAGCAGCCCGGCTGCTGCAACCAGTGTGTTCAAGGTCAGCGAGCTGGATCCGTCCATCGACGCCTGCCAGGACTTCAACGGCTTCGTCAATGACAAGTGGGTTGCAGCCAATCCGATTCCCTCCGATCACACCCGCTGGGGCTCGTTTGACGAGCTGCGCGAGAAGAGCCTGGATGCCCAGCACAAGCTGGTCGAGGATGCGGCGCAGAACGCCAGCAGTGCCAAGCCGGGCTCGATCGAGCAGAAAATCGGCTACCTGTACAAGTCGGGCATGGACGTGGATGCCATCAACAAGGCCGGCTACGATCCGATCAAGCCGGAACTTGCCGCCATTGACGGTCTCAAGGACAGGAAGGATCTGGTGCAGTGGCTGGACAAGTCATTCGCCAAGGGCGACGACCGGGTCTTCAGCTTTGGCTCCTCGGCCGATTTCAAGAACGCCAAGATGCAGATCGCCTACGCCTTCCAGAGCGGTCTGAGCCTGCCGACGCCGGCCTACTACCTGAAAGACGAGTACAAGGACATTCGCGACGCCTACGTCAAGCACATTGCCAAGCTGTTCGAGCTGACCGGCGTTGCTGCCGATGAAGCCGGCAAGAAGGCCCAGCAGGTGCTGGATTTTGAAACCCGCCTGGCCAAGCATTCGGTGCCGCGAGTCGAGCTGCGCAAGCCGGAGAACCAGTATCACTTCGTGAGCATTGCCGAGGCCGACAAGGTGACCCCGCACTTCGATTGGGCTCAGTTCTTCAAGAGCCAGGGCGTGACCGTCGACAAGGGCTTCTCGCTGTCGCAGCCGAAGTTCTTTGCCGAGTTCGACAAGCTGCTGGCCGATGCGCCGATGGCACAGTGGCGTGACTATCTCGCCGCGCACACCATCGCCAGCTCCGCGCCGTATCTGTCGCAGCCGTTCGTGGACGAGAACTTCGCGTTCAACGGCAAGATGCTGAACGGGCAGCCGGAGCAGAGGCCGCGCTGGAAGCGCGTGCTGGGTTCGGTCAACGGCTCCATGGGACAGGCACTGGGCCAGTTGTACGTGGCCAAGTACTTCCCGCCGGAAGCCAAGGCACGCGCCAAGGAGCTGGTGGACAACGTGCGCAATGCGCTGAAGACCCGGATCGAGAATCTGGACTGGATGAGCGACGAGACCAAGCAGAAGGCGATTGCCAAGTGGGAAACCTTCCTGCCGAAGATCGGCTATCCGGACAAGTGGCGCAGCTGGGAAGGCCTGGAGATCACTCCTGACAACTACTACGCCAACCTGGAAGCGGCGCAGAAGTTCAACCACGACTACGACATCGCCAAGATCGGCACGCCGACCGATCGCAAGGAGTGGGGCATGACGCCGCAGACGGTCAATGCCTACTACAACCCCAGCGACAACACCATCAACTTCCCGGCCGCGATCCTGCAGCCGCCGTTCTTCTACGCCAAGGGCGATGACGCCATCAACTACGGCGGCATTGGTGCGGTGATCGGCCACGAGTCCAGCCACGGCTTCGACGACCAGGGCAGCCAGTTCGATGGTGCCGGCAACAACGTCAATTGGTGGACCAAGGAAGACCGCACGAAGTTTGACGCGCGCACGCAGAAACTGGTGGATCAGTTCGATGCCTACGTGCCGCTCAAGAACCACCCCGACAAGCATGTCAACGGCAAGCTGACCCTGGGCGAGAACATCGCCGACCTGGGTGGGCTCAATGTGGCCTACGATGCGCTGCAGACCGCGCTCAAGAACAATCCGAGCGAAGCAAACAGCAAGATCGACGGCTACACCCAGGACCAGCGCTTCTTCCTCAACTGGGCACGCGTGTGGCGTGGCGCCATCCGCGACAAGCGCCAGCTGGTGCTGCTGAATGCCGACCCGCATTCCCCGGCTCAGTTCCGCGCCATGGGTGCGCCGTCCAACATGCCGGCCTTCGCGCAGGCGTTCTCCTGCAAGGCAGGGGACAAGATGGTTCGCCCGGACGACAAGCAGGTCAACATCTGGTAATCCTGGCGTAGTCCTATCGGGTCGATCTGCGACCCGTGCTTACAAGGCGCCGCACGGTTTCGTGCGGCGCCTTTTTGCTTGCTGCATGCTGCGGTGCCGAAGAGCAGATCCTGCGACTCCGCTCCGCTCCGCGCAGGATGACGGGGATTTGTCGCTCCGCGCAGGATGACGGGGATTTGCCGCTCCGCGCAGGATGACGGGGATTTGCCGCTCCGCGCAGGATGACGGGGATTTGTCGCTCCGCGCAGGATGACGGGGAGTCGCTCCGCGCAGGATGACGGGAGGGGCGCGCCGCGCAGGATGACAGGAAGGGGGCATTCCGCGCAGGATGACAACAGTCCCGGTCATCCTGCGCAAGGGCGCGCAGCGCCCGCAGTCGCAGGATCCAGCGCTGCAAGGCTTCCCGGATTGCGCTGCGCTGCCTGGATTGCATTCCTGGACAGGGTTGGGCGGGTGTCAACCCGCCGTTGCGGTGGCGGTCGGGTCACGGCAGGTTCAAATCCGCCCTGCGTTCCCGGTGATCATGTACTGCACCGGCCAGCCTTGCGATATTTCTCGATACTTACTCGGGTCTTGATGAATTGCATGATCGGCAGCCTTTTCTTGCAGGCAGGGGCGGGCGCCCGCAAAGCAAACAGAAACACAGTTGCGAATCATTCGCATTTACATCAGAATACCTCCCTCAACGTTTCTTTGTCTGGCCGCAGCCCGTGATCGCGGGCTGCGGCCACTGTTCAAGCAGGGAGTCATGCATGTCGATCCGCAGCCGCAAGCATCCGTCCGGTTCCAACCGCCACCCGCAACGGGCCCTGGGCGCACTCAGCCTGGCCACGGGGCTGGCGCTGTCGGCCCACGTCATGGCCGCCACCGGAGATGACGTGGATGCCAGCCAGCGCGCCAGCGCCAAGGACCTGCCGGCGATGAAGGTCCAGGCCAGCGCTGTCGGCGACTTCAAGACCGATTACGCCGATTCGCCGAAGTATTCGCAGCCGCTGCTCGATACCACCCAGACACTGAGCATCATCAGCAAGGAGATCCTGGCCGAGCAGGGCGCCACCACCCTGACCGAGGCGCTGCGCAACAGTCCCGGCGTGGGCACCTTCTATGTCGGCGAGAACGGCAGCACCAATACCGGTGACGCCATCTACATGCGCGGGTTCGATACCGCCGGCAGCATTTTTGTCGATGGCATCCGCGACCTCGGCTCGATTTCGCGCGATGTGTTCAACATCGAGCAGGTCGAGGTGCTGAAGGGGCCGGCCGGCACCGACAGCGGCCGCACCGCGCCCAGCGGTTCGGTGACCCTGGTCAGCAAGCAGCCGCATCTGGGCAACCGCAGTAGCGGCCAGTTGTCCTGGGGCAGTGGCGACCAGCGCCGCGGCACGCTGGACTGGAACAGGCAGCTCGGCGAGCACAGCGCGTTTCGACTCAACCTGATGAGGCAGGACGGCGGCGTGCCGGGGCGCGACACGGTGGAAAACAATCGCTGGGGTATCGCACCGTCGGTGGCCTTCGGTCTGGGCACGCCCACTCGCGTGTATGTCGATCTGCTGCATGTCGCGCAGGACAACCTGCCCGATGGCGGCGTGCCCACCATCGGCCTGCCGGGCTACAGCACGCCCGATCCGGCGCGCCCCGAACTGGGCACTGCCGCGCGCGTGGACAGTGCCAATTTCTACGGCACGCTCAGCGATCATGACAATGTCGACGCGGACATGCTGACCGTGCGCGTGATCCACGAGATCAACGGCAACGCCACGCTGTTCAACACCACCCGCTGGGGTCGCAACCGGCAGGACTACCTGCTGACCTCGTTCATGGGCAGGGACGAATACCTGCATACGCCGAATATCGATGATCCGTCCACATGGACCATCGACCGCCGCATTCCCACCTTCAAGAACCAGGACAACCGCATCCTGGCCAACCAGACCCAGTTGGTCACCAGCCGCGAGACCGGCAGGATCCGCCATGATCTCACCGCGGGCCTGGAACTGCTGCGCGAGAAACTGGAAACCACCGGCATGGGTGCATTGAACGGCACGGCCTGGCCAGCGGCCTCGCTGTACCATCCCGCTCCCGATGTCAGCGGGCTTGAGTACGGGCCAACCGGGGACGACAGCTCGGGCCGTACCGACACCGGCGCCGTGTACCTGTTCGATACGCTCACGTTCAGCCCCAAATGGCAGCTCAACGGCGGCGTGCGCCTGGATCACTACAACACCCAGTTCAGCGCGCTGGACCTGTGCGGTGGTCGCCGCGGACCGGATTGTGCCGGCCAGCCCGAGGGCACGCCGCTGCCCAGCATCGACGCCGAGGTGTCCGGCACCCTGTTCAACTGGAAGCTGGGGACGCTGTACAAGCCCACGCCCGAGGCCAGCCTGTACGCCAACCTGGCCGCCTCATCCGAGCCGCCGGGCGGCGAGAACCTGGAACTGAGTTCGCGCGCCAGCAGCGGCGACAATCCCGATTTCAATCCGCGCCGTGCGCGCACAGCCGAAGTGGGCGGCAAGTGGGAGCTCAATGACGGCGGCCTGCTGCTGAGCGCCGCGCTGTACCGCACCGTGGTCGACAATCTGGTCGAGCAGGACCCGGTGGACCAGCAGTACTACCAGATCGGCCGCAAGCGTGTGCAGGGCGTGGAGCTGGGCGCGGTCGGTCGCATCAGCGACAACTGGTCGGTCAGTGCCGGCTACACCACGATGGACGCGAAGATCACGCGTGGCGAGGCCGAGTCGCAGGACGGCTCGGGGGATCTCGCCTACACGCCCAGCAGCGCCTTCACAGCCTGGAGCAGCTGGCGTCTGCCGGCCGGCTTCCGCGTGGCCCTGGGCGTACGCTACAACGGCCGTCTCAAGCGCGGCCATGACGGTGCAGTCGGCACGCCCGAGTATGTGCGCTCCTGGTGGGTGGCAGACGCCATGCTGGGCTACCAGGTCAGCCCGCATCTCGATCTGCAGCTGAACCTGTACAACCTGGGCGACAGCGACTACGTCGCCGCCATCAACAAGAGCGGCTATCGCTACACGCCGGGGCAGCCGCGTTCGGCGCTGTTCAGCGCACGCTTCCGCTTCTGACCGGGGAGAACCCGCATGCTGGTACATCTATCCAATGTCCTCGAAGGCGAGGCGCTTGCCCGCCTGCGCACCGCGCTGGAGTCCGCCGAATGGGTGGACGGGCGCGAGACCGTCGGCGCGCAGGGCGCTCGGGTCAAGCACAACCAGCAACTGGCCGAGCAGTCGCCGTTGCGCGCCGAACTTGGCGAGCAGGTCAGCGCGGCCCTGCGCCGGCATCCGCTGTTCCATGCCGCCGCACTGCCGGCGCGCATGCTGCCGCCGCGCTTCAATCGCTATGCCGGCGGCGGCCAGTACGGCTTTCATGTCGATGGCTCGGTGATGGCGCTGCCGCAAGGCGGCCAGCTGCGCAGCGACATTGCCTGCACCGTGTTCATCAATGCACCGGAGGAGTACGACGGCGGTGAGCTGATCGTCAGCGACACCTACGGCGAACACGAGGTCAAGCTGGCGGCCGGCGATGCCATCGTCTACCCGGCCAGCAGCCTGCACCGTGTGGCGCCGGTAACGCGCGGTGCGCGCCTGGCCGCATTCTTCTGGGTGCAGAGCCTGGTGCGCGATCCGGCCCTGCGCCAGCACCTGCTGGAACTGGATACCGCCATCCAGAAACTCAGCGCCGACCAGGCCGATGCCGGCGCGGTGCTGCAGCTGACCGGGGTGTACCACAATCTGCTCAGGCGCTGGGCGCAGACCTGATACCATGCTGCCGGGTCCCGGCACCGGAGTCCGCATGGCAAAGTTCAACAGTTTCAGTGCGTTCTATCCCTACTACCTGCAGGAACACAGCAACCGTACCTGTCGCCGTCTGCACTTCATTGGCACCAGCCTGGTTCTGGTGATTGTGGTCACGGCCATTGCCATAGGCGATTTGCGCTGGTTGTGGCTGGCCCTGGTTGCCGGATACGGCTTTGCCTGGGTGGGCCATTTCTTCTTCGAGAAGAACCGGCCGGCGACCTTCAGCCATCCTTTCTACAGCCTGGCAGGCGATTTTGTGATGTTTGCCGATATCCTGCGTGGCCGGGTCCGTATCTGACCGCCACCCGGGGCGGCGGCATCAGGCAGCAGGCCGGGCGACAGCATCTCACTCGTCCCGCGCACCGGGACGCCGCCAGTTGGCCAGCATCAGGCTCAACAGGCCGAGGATGATTTCGTCCACGAAAGGGATCGGGTCGGGTACCACCAGATCCACGAGAAACACGATGATCAGCAATGCGGTCAATTGCGGAAACCGGAGCCTGCCGGCATGGGCGAGCAGACGGCGGGTGATGGGGTTGGGCATGGCAGCAGCCTTTGGTGCGTTGATGGAAACCGGACGCGGGTTCCGGCATACACAAACAGGATCTTGAGGATTACATGCAGGAACGTTTTTCCGGAATTGACCGATTGTACGGCCAGGGCACGATTGCGCGCCTGGCCCAATGCAGTGTTGCCGTTGTAGGCATCGGCGGCGTGGGTTCGTGGGCGGCCGAGGCACTGGCGCGCAGTGGCGTGGGGCGCCTTGCACTGATTGATGCCGATGAAGTGTGTGTCAGCAACAGCAATCGCCAATTGCATGCGCTGGACGGCCAGTTCGGCCGCGCCAAGGTGGCGGTCATGGCCGAGCGCGTGCAGGCCATCAACCCGGATGTCACGGTTGATCCGGTCGAACGCTTCCTCACCCCGTCAAGCATCGAGGATCTGCTGGCGCGGGGTCACGACCTTGTGCTCGATGCCTGCGATGCGTTCCGGGTCAAGGTGGAAACCGTGGCCTGGTGTCGGCGGCGCAAGCTGCCGCTGGTGGTGGTGGGCTCGGCCGGTGGCCGCACCGACCCCACCCAGATCCGGGTGCGCGATCTGTCACGCACCGAACACGATGCCATGCTCAGCCTGATGCGCAAGAAGCTGCGGCAGGAATTCGGCTTTCCGCGCAATCGCAAGCGCTATTTCGGCGTTCCCGCCGTCTACTCGCTGGAGAATGTCCGCTATCCGCAGGCCGATGGCAGCGTCTGCGGCGTCCGTCCGGACAGTGACGGCAGCATGAAAATGGATTGCGACGCCGGATTGGGCGCGGCCACCCACGTGACCGCGGCATTCGCTTGCGCTGCGGTAGGGCGGACGCTGGACATGCTGCTGCAGCCTCGGGAGCCTGCTGCCGGGGAGCACGACCCGGCATCAGGCTAGCGGGCCCAGCTTGCCGACGGCCACGGCCGCGGCAGGCGAGACGATCAGTGCATCATCTCGGGGTTGCTGCTGCCGAACGGCGGCTTGGCAAACCAGAGGATGGGGATCAGGGCCAGGAACAGTACGGCACAGCCCCAGAACACGTCATTCACCGACAGGGTCAGCGCTTCCTGGGTGACCACGCGGTCAACGATGGCCCACGCGGTTTGCGGGTCGGGCGCTGCGTTCTGCACGGTGTTCACGTAGTTCTCGGCAGCCTGGTTGGCATGGTTGACGCTCTCCGCCAGCATCGCGTGGTGATAGTCGCCGCGATGCTGCCACAGGGTCACGGTCAGTGCCGTGGACACGCTGGACGCCATGGTGCGGAAGAAGTTGGCCAGGCCGGATGCGCTGGCAACCTGGTTGCCGCTCAGCCCCGACAGCACCATCTGGTTGAGGGGAATGAAGAAGCAGGGTATGGCCAGTCCCATCACCACCCGCGGCCAGACCAGGGTGCCGAAGTCGACCTGGTTGTTGAACAGTGAAAACCAGTACGAAGTGCCGGCAAAGATGATGAACGAGAAGGTCACGGTCATGCGCAGGTCCATCTTGTCGATGTTGCGGCCGATGACCGGTGACAGCAGAAAGGCGAGGATGCCAACCGGTGCCGTCGCCAGCCCGGCCCAGGTGGCGGTGTACTGCAGGTTGAGCTGAAGCCACAGCGGAAACACCACGTTGATGCCGAAGAAGGCCAGCATGCCCAGCGACAGTGCGATCACGCCCACCGTGAAATTGCGGCTCTTGAACAGCGACAGGTCGACAATCGGGTGGCGGTCGGTCAGCTCCCAGGCCACCAGGAACACCAGGCTGACCAGCGAGATGATGGCCAGCGTGACGATCATGGGCGACGAGAACCAGTCCTTGTCATTGCCGTTGTCGAGCATGAATTGCAGGCAGCCGACGCCAAGCACCAGCAACATGAGGCCGATGTAGTCGATCGGCTGCCGCACGGTCGGCATCTCGCGGCCACGCATGATCGTCATCACGATGACGCCGGCCAGCAGGCCCACCGGCACATTGATGAAGAAGATCCAGGGCCATGAATAGTTGTCGGTGAGCCAGCCGCCCAGGATGGGTCCGAAGATCGGCGCGATCACCACGGTCATGGCCCACATGGCCAGGGCAATGCCCTTGCGCTCGGTGGGGTAGGAGTTGAGCAGCAGCGACAGCGACAGGGCCACCATCGGTCCGGAGCCTGCACCCTGCAACAGGCGAAACAGCACCAGCATGGGCATGCTGGTCGCCAGGCCGCAGAGTATCGAGAAGCCGACAAACATCAGCAGCGATATGACAAAGGTGCGCACTTCGCCAAAGCGTCGTGCCAGCCAGCCCGAAAGCGGTTGCATGATGGCGCTCGCCAGGGCGTAGGAGCTGATCGCCCAGGTGCCTTCCTGCGGGCTCACTGCCAGGCTGCCGGCAATGTGCGGTACCGACACGTTGACGATGGTCAGGTCGAGTACTTCCATGAACACCGCAAACGAGACCGCGATGGTCAGCAGCACCAGGTTGGTGCCGTGCAGCGGCTTGAGCGGCTGTTTTTTCGAATCGGTCACGGCGCTCAGTCTTCGCTGCCGAGGTCCAGATTGGCCTGGATGATGGCATCCGCGGCGCGTTCGGCATCAGCCGGGCTGACGCTGTAGACGCTTGTGGCCGAAGTCGCCTTGTTTGTCGGCTTCTGCGCCAGCACGCGCCCGTCCAGGTTGTGGGTGTCGATCGTCACTTCGGTGGACAGGCCGATGCGCAAGGGGTGCTTGCGCAATTCGTCAGGCTGCAGACTGACCCGGACCGGCACCCGCTGCACCACCTTGATCCAGTTGCCCGAAGCGTTCTGCGGTGGCAGCAGGGCGAAGGCGGCACCTGTACCCGCACTCAGGCCAATGACCTTGCCGTGGTAGGTGACGTCATCGCCGTACAGGTCGGTCTTGACGGTGACCGGTTGGCCAATGCGCACGTGCTGCAGATCCGATTCCTTGAAGTTGGCATCAATCCACAGGTCGTCGAGCGAAATGATCTGCATCAAAGGTACCCCGGGCTTGACCTGTTGCCCGACCTGCACGCTGCTGTTGGCAATATAGCCACTGACGGGGGCGACGATGGCCGTACGGTGCGCGGTCAACCACGCCTTGCGAAACTGGGCGCGCGCCCTGAGCACCTGCGGGTTGTCTTCGATCGACACGCCATCGACGGCGGCGTGGGCTGCCGCTGCCTGACGTTCGGCGAGCTTCAGGTCGGCGCGTGCGGCGCTGACCTTGTCGCGCAGGTTGTCCAGGGTCTCCTGGGCGACCGCTTTCTCGGCCAGCAGGGGCTGGCGCCGCGCCAGGTTGGCGCGTGCCATGCGCAGTGCGACCTTGCGCGCGTCGATGGCCGCGTCGGACTGTTCGGCCTGGGCGCGCATCTGCCGCACTGAACGCACCGCGGCGGCCAGCGCACTGCGTGCGTTGGCCAGTCCGACTTCGGCGTCGGTCCGATCCAGGCTGACGATGGTCTGACCGGACTCGACCCGGTCGGTATTGTCACCGGACACCGAGACCACCGTGCCCGGAATCTGGCTGCTGACCACCACCTGGTTGCCTTGCACATAGGCGTCCTCGGTGATGACCCGCTTGGAGAACACGAAGATGTACATCAACAGCCAGGCAAGGCCGGCCAGCACGAACACCGAGGCGATGACCATCAGCACGATCCTGCGCTTGCGCGGTGAAATGGGCGGCTTCACATCGCCGTCCTGATCGCCGTTGCCGTTGTTGTCCTGCTTGTTGTTTTCGTCACTCATGTTCGGAATTCCTGGTCGCGGGGGCGGAATGCTTGTCCTGGCGCGGGGCGTTGGCCTGGTAGCCGCCGCCCAGCGCATGAATCAGTTCGATGTCGGCCGACAGGGCACGGGCGCGCAGCTCGATGCCGGCGTCGCGCTGGCGGAGCACCGCCAGGCGTGCCTCAAGCACCGGATCGAGGTTGGTCAGTCCGCGCTTGTGGCGCAGTTGCTGCTTGTCGAGCAAGGCCTGGGTGTTTTCCAGCTGCTTGTCCTGTTCGCGGTTGACGCCAGCCAGCTGCTGCACGGTCAGGGCTTGCCGGGAAACGTCGCGAGCGGCCTGCACGATGCTGTCGTTGTAGATGGCAATGGCGGTATCCAGCTGTGCGCGCGTGGCGCCATAGCGGGCCTTGAGCAGGCCGCCCTCGAAAATGGGCAGGTGCAGCGCCGGGGTCAGCGAGAATGTGCGGCTGGAGACATTCAGCAGCTTGTCCAGGTCAATGCTGGACAGCCCCGCCAGGGCGCTGATGCTGAAGTCGGGCAGGAACGCGGCGCGCGCGACATCGGTCTGACGCAGGGCCGACTCGACCTGCCAGCGACTGGCGGCGACATCGGGCCGGCGCGCGATCAGGTCGAGCCCGGCGTGTTGCGGCAGGCCGGCTTCGGGTTCGGGCAGGGGCTTTGGTTCGAGCTTGCCGAGGCCGTCCGGGCTGGTGCCGACCAGTGCCGCCAGCGTGGCCCGGTGAATCCGGGCCATGCCCGCAAGCTGTGCATGCTGCTGACGGGTCGCGGCCAGCGCCGCGCGCGCCTGCAGCAGCTGGTCTTCCGGCTGCAGTCCGGCATCGGTGCGGACCTGGGCGATCCTGGTTCGACGCTTGCCGGCGTCGATGGCACGCTCGGAGAGCTTCAGGCGGGCCTGGTCGGCCTGCCAGGCGAAGTAGGTCTGCGCCACGGCCGATTGCAGGCCGATGGCCGCGGCCGCTTCCTGTGCCGTGGCGGCGTGTGCCTTGCCAAGGGCTGCCTGCACGCTGGCTTCATGCTTGCCCCACCAGTCGAAGGTGTAATCCAGCTGCACGCCAAGGTCGGCCTGGTTGTACCAGGTGAAGCCGAGAAAGCGGGTCGGTATCAGGCCATGCTCGCTCAGACGCTTGCGCGTGATCTCGGCACTGCCGTTGATCTTCACGCCATTGCTGGCAGCGGTGATCGCGGCGGCCTGTTCGGCCTCGGCCACACGCTTGCGCGCCACTTCCAGGCTGGTCGAGCCGTTCATGGCGCGGCGCATCAGTGCATCGAGCTGGGCGTCGTCATAGCGGTGCCACCAGGTCGCGGCGGGCCAGTGCGAACCGGGGTCCACGGGCAATCCGGCCAGTGGCGCGTCCCGGTCGAGGTGCGGCGGTGGCAGCTTGTCGGGGACGGCGGCGCAGGCAGCGAGCCCGAGCGTGACGAGCAGTGCGAGTGCAGCGTGACGGATCATGGTGCGTCCTTTTCGCATTGGGCCTGCTGGCCCAGGTGGTGGAGCAGCTTGGACAGAATCCGCTCCAGTTGCTTCCTGTCGGTTTCAGACAGCACGTCAAACATGTTGTCGACGCGCGGAAACAGATCGGGCAGGAACTTGCGCACGAAGCGCCGGCCTTCGGCCGTGATCCTGAGCACGATACGGCGACGGTCTTCCTTGCTGTGGCTGCGGCTCGCCAGTCCGCGCGCAACCAGACCATCGGTGATGCGGGTCATGTTGTTGGGCTTTTGCGTCGCGAACATGCACAGGTCGCTGGGGTGGGCTTCCCCCTGCTCGCTGCTGAACAGCACCATGAGGGTGCGGAATTCGCTCTCGCCAAGCCCATGCGGGCGCAAGGCCTGGGTCAGCCGGGTTGCAACCATGTCACCGCTGACCATCAGCATGCGCGAAAGGATGACCTCGCGCACCGGCATGTCGGGTATCTGCTCGGAAACGCGCTGGATGCCCTCGCGCATGCTCTCGAGCATTGATTCAAGTTCAGACATTACTGACAGGTATAGTTCACGAATGAACTAAATGGTAGCAAGCTGTCTGTGTGCTTTTCAAGAGGTGGGGCGGGAGCGGAAATCCGGGAGGCAAGCGGCGAGTCATCGCGAGGCATGCAGGATCGTCAGTCGACCTCGATCGGCCCCACAGGTTTCGGATGGCTTCATTGCCGTCAACGACCGCCCCTGCGTCCATTCGATGCCGAAAAGCCTCCGCGTGTTTGCCGTAACCTGTCCGGCCAGGTCTTGCGGATCCTGCTGGCGCAACTCCGCCACGCAGGTCAGCACATCGGCCAGCCTGGCCGGCTCGTTGCGCTGTCCCTGATGCCCGCACAATGGCTGGTCGGGACTGTCGGTCTCCAGCAGCAGCCATTCGACCGGCATGTCGGCCACGATGCGCCGCAAGCGCTTCGCGCGCGGGTAGGTGGCAACACCGCCGATACCCAGATGAAAGCCCAGTTCCCACAGCTGTCGCGCCTGTTCGGGGCTACCTGAAAAACTGTGCACGACGCCGCGCAGGCCACCCACGCTCTTGAGCAGCTGCGTGACGTCCTGCAGTGCCTTGCGCGCGTGCAGGATCACCGGCAGATCGCGTTGCCGCGCAATCTTCAGCTGAGCGTGCAGGAGTTGCTTCTGGGCGTCGGCATCGTCACGTCCGTGATAGAAATCGAGGCCGCATTCGCCCACGGCAACCGACTGATGCTGTTCCAGAAAGTCGTCAAGGCGCTCGACATCACCCTGCTTGTGCTCGCGCATGAACATGGGATGCAGGCCGTAGGCCGGGTACAGACCCGGGTGCTCTGCGGTCACCCGACACAGGCTTTCCCAGCGCGCGGCGCTGACGCCGGCAACCACCATGGACACCACACCCTTCTCGCGCGCGCGCTCGAGCACCATCGGCGCGATCCTGATCGAAGGCCGGCAGATCGATGTGGCAGTGGCTGTCGATCAGTTCCGGTGGCCTGTTGGCATTCATTCAAGTTTCGTTGGGAGTGGATTCAGACGTGGCAAGTGACCATGGGCCTGTCATTGAAACCCATTCAGAGGGAGACGTCCATGAAAAGCAGGAACATTCATCTCGGCGTCGTGCTGTGCGCGGTGCCTGCCATGACACTTGCGCTGGCAGCCTGCGATCAGGCGGGTGCCGACGCAGCGAAATATGCACAGGTCACTGACGTCAAGCCGATTACCAGGACCATCAAGACACCGCGCCAGGACTGCAAGGATGTCACCGTGGTGCACAAGGCAGAGCCGAAGGACAAACACCAGATCGCGGGCACCGCGATCGGCGCCGTGGTGGGTGGCGCCCTGGGAAATCAGGTTGGTGGCGGTGACGGCAAGAAGGCGGCGACCGTGGCCGGAGCCGTGGCCGGTGGCTACGCCGGCAAGAAGATCGAGGAACATCAACAGAACAAGAACATGGTCAGCAGTACCGAAAGGCGCTGCGACACCGTCACGGAGAGCCATACCAGGGTGCTTGGCTACAACGTGACCTACAGCTACGAAGGCAAGACCGGTCACGTGCGCATGGACCACAAGCCGGGTGACCGGATCCAGGTCAAGGACGGCGTTGTGGCGGTCGACACGGGTAGCTGATCGGCGGCACCGGATTGTTCCCCATCATCGAGAGGAGAGAAGAGCATGAGCAGCAAGTACGCGCAGAACAGATTTACCCTGGCTATTCTGGCCATCATGGCCCTGGCGCTGGCAGGTTGTGCCTCGAACGGCTACAACAACGGCTACGGCAATCGTGGTGGCGGCTATGGCAACAGTGCGGCCTGCAACATGTGCGGCACCGTGCAGAGCGTGCATGAGGAATACGTGCGCGGCAGCAATCATTCGACTGTGGTGGGTACCGTGATCGGTGCCGTGGTCGGTGCAGCACTCGGCAATCAGGTTGGCAAGGGCGACGGCCGCAAGGCCGCCACGGTAGGTGGCGCTGTCGCCGGTGGTGCCGTGGGGCATGAGATCGGAAAACGCAATGAGGCCGATCAGCGCGTGTGGCGCGTCGAGGTCAAGCTCAATGATGGCCGCTATGCCACGGTGACCCAGGACAGCCCGCCGGATGTCCGCCGCGGCGACTACGTCGAGGTACGCAACAACCGCGTGTATCGCCGCTGATCCACGGCGACAACAGGGGCAAAAGAAAACGCCACGGCAGGATCTGCCGTGGCGTTTTTTTCAGGGCATCGTGTTCAGCGCATCAGTTCACGGCGTAGAAGGAGTGCTCGCCGATGGTGCGCAATGGCCGGCCCTTGGCCCATTTGGGTGATGCGGCTGCCAGCTTGACGAAGTGGTTCGCGCGCGGCACCACAACCACGCGCTGCTTGGCCGGAAGCTTCCACATGCGCATGGACTCGCCGGCGATGCGCCAGGCCTTGTTCCATGCGGTGAGGTTGCTGATCTCGAAGCTCTTGGGCGTGGTGGCGGGGGCAAACTGCCACGGCGCGGTCACCACCTTGCACATGTCATGGTTCCAGCGCGGCATTTCCTGACGACGCAGTGCCACTTCGGCCACGGCAAACTGGCCGGCGACCGGTTCCCCGCGCGCTTCCAGATAGACGGTCGTGGCAAGGCAGGTCTGATTGGCCAGAGGTTGTGGCAACAGCGTGGTTGCAACCCAGAGAAGAAATCCGAGACTCATGATGCATACTCCTGAGAACGTACGCCAGGCAGACGAAACGCTTGCCTGGTGACTTCGCATGGCGCATTTTTGTTGTCGCCAGCACAAAAGGTCGATCACCACTGTCGTGTGTGGCGACCGCGCGGTTTGTAGGGGGTGGCGTCATTGCGCCTCGGGATGCCGGACTGAATCGGGTCACGGTATCCGCAGGTTTGCGATAGCCACACGGCGGTGTGTTGGCCTTGATCGCGGCTGTTCCGCATTTCGCGGAAGTTCCAGTTTCTGCAAACGCGAGGTTTGCAACGGGTCTGCAATGCGGCCTTTCGGCTCGCTATTGGCGCAACGACTCCGTGCACGCACCATTTCTATCCCGGCAAGTATAGTTTTGGCCTCGACCCGCGGCAAGTGCCGCCGAATCCCGGTTCAGGCACGGTTCAATGCTCTTTCAGCCCGGAAATTGCCGTACCAGCGTGCATCCCGGCAACTTGCCCAGGGCTTCCTGGCGGGCTACCACAAGCGCATGGCCGTCAGCGTGCAGCAGGACGGTGGCAACCTGCTGGTCATCCAGCGACAGTCTTTCGCCGGCTTCCTGCACGTGATCGCAGCGGACGTGGGCCAGCACGTGCTTGTGGCCGCCCAATCGCTGCAGCCTGTTGGCCATTTCCTGACCGGGATAGCAGCCCTTGCCGAGTGTCACGGCGCCCAGTGTGTAGAGCCCCAGTGCGGGCGGCAGAAAGGTGTCCAGTGTGTCGTCGGGCAGCCACGGGTGGCCGGCATCAATGGCGCACAGCGTGACGGCAGGCGAGGGCCCGCGGCCCGGGTCTTCGTCTGTCTGCTTCTGCAAGGCACAGGCTGTAGTCACCCAGGCCGAATGTGAGGGCACTGCCGTCGCGCTGCAAGCGTCCTGCGGGCAGCGCTTCGCCCGGTGACAAGGCCTTGCAGCTGGCGGCGAGCTCGACCCGTGCACGCATGACGAAGGCCCGCATGGCGGTGCAAGCCTGTGCGGCGCGGCCGCCGCGCATCAGCACATGAATGCCATCATTGTCCTGCCACAGCATGCCGAGCAGGCGGACCCGGCCGTCGGCGCCAAGCCACGCGGTCCATTGCCATTGTGCCGGGCGTAGCTGATCCACCTTGCTGGCGAACTGGGCGTTGGCGAACGCTGCCGCATCCTTGCCGCGCAGGGTCAGAATCTCGGCGCTGCAGGTCGGGTTTTTCCGGTCTGTGATCATGGGCGCAAGGATAGTCCGATTGGACGCTGTTCGAAACGCGCTCGATTTGGCAATTTCGCACGGCTGGGATTAAGCTTGTCGGATACATGTCCAGATCTGACCCCTCCACACCGGCCCGAAAGCCCGATTCGTCGGACGCCAAACAGCGTCCCGACGGTTCTGCCGATGGCAGGAAGGAACCCGAGCGTCGCAAGCCGAAGCGGCTGGATCCCACCCGCTACGGTGACTGGGAAAAGAATGGGCGCTGTATCGATTTCTGATAACGAATGAACCGGGGCTCCCTGTTCAAGGGGGTCTGACAACACCAAGCGAGGATGTTGCTCCATGGCCAGCACCGAACGACCATTGTCACCGCATCTGGGGATTTACCGCTGGCAAGTCCAGATGGTGACCTCGATCCTGCATCGTGCCACCGGCATAGCCCTGGTGGCGGGCAGCATCCTGTTGCTCATCAGCCTGCTGGCACTGGCCTCCGGCCCCGCCGCATTTGCTGCGGTCCGTGACTTCTGCACGTCCTGGATCGGCATCGTGCTGCTGGTCGGCTGGGTCTGGTCCCTTTCCTTCCACCTGCTCAACGGCATCCGGCATCTGCTGCAGGATGCAGGTCTCGGGTTTCGTATCGAGCAGTTCGTTCGCAGCAGCTGGCTGTCGGTTGCCGGCTCGTTGCTGCTGACGGTTCTGGTGTGGGGCTTCGTGCTGCTGCACGGGGGTGCATCATGAGCGCTTTGCGAAACCCCATCAAGGACGCGCGCGGCCTGGGTTCGGCCAGGCACGGCGTACGGCATTTCATGATTCAGCGGATCACGGCGCTGGCGCTGATTGTGCTCACGACGTGGTTCCTTGTGGTGGTGCTGCGCTTGCTGGGTACCGATTACCAGACGGCCCGCCTGACGCTTGCCGAGCCGTTCAACGCGGTGCTGATGATTTCTTTCGTGGTGGCGGTGTTCTGGCACGGCCAGCTCGGCCTGCAGGTCATCATCGAGGATTACGTTCACGCGCCGTGGCTGCAGCAGACCCTGCAGATCGCGGTGAAGTTTCTTTGTTTCATTGCCGGAGTTGCCGCCGTGCTGGCCGTGCTCCGCGTCGCCTTGGGAAGTTGAGCATGGCAAGTTACGACATTCAGGAGCACAAGTCCGACGTGGTGGTCGTTGGCGCCGGTGGCGCTGGCTTGCGTGCCACCCTCGGGCTGGCGGCCAAGAACCTCGACACCGTTTGCGTGACCAAGGTGTTTCCCACGCGCTCGCACACCGTGGCCGCGCAGGGCGGGGTGGCGGCGTCGCTGGGCAACATGGGCGAGGACGACTGGCGCTGGCACATGTACGACACCGTCAAGGGCGGCGACTGGCTGGGCGACCAGGATGCGATCGAGTTCATGTGCCGTGACGCGGTGCCTGCCGTGGTCGAGCTGGAGCATTACGGCGTGCCGTTTTCGCGCACCGACGACGGCAAGATCTACCAGCGGCCCTTCGGCGGCATGACCACCAATTTCGGCAAGGGCACGGCGCAGCGGACCTGTGCCGCGGCCGATCGTACCGGCCACGCGATCCTGCATGCGCTCTACCAGCAGTCGCTGAAGCACAAGGCGCAGTTCTTCATCGAGTACTTTGCCACCGACCTTGTCTTCGATGACGACGGCAAGTGCTGCGGTGTGCTGGCCCTGGATCTCAACGAGGGCGTGATGCACCTGTTCCGCGGGCATGCCGTTGTCCTGGCCACCGGTGGCTACGGGCGCGCCTATTTTTCCTGCACTTCCGCGCATACCTGCACCGGCGATGGTGGCGGCATGGTGCTTCGTTCGGGCATGGCCCTGCAGGACATGGAATTCGTGCAATTTCATCCCACCGGCATCTACGGCGCCGGCTGCCTGATCACCGAGGGCGTGCGCGGCGAGGGTGGCTACCTGACCAATTCCGAGGGTGAGCGCTTCATGGAGCGCTATGCGCCCAATGCCAAGGACCTGGCCTCGCGCGACGTGGTCAGCCGCGCCATCACCATGGAAATCCGTGAGGGAAGGGGCGTTGGCGAGGACAAGGACCACGCCCACCTGAATCTGCAGCATCTTGGCTCGGACGTGATCAACGAGCGTCTGCCGGGCATTGCCGAGACCGCGCGTATTTTCTCCGGCGTCGATGTCAGCAAGGAACCTATTCCCATTCTGCCCACGGTGCACTACAACATGGGCGGCATCCCCACCAACTATCACGGCGAAGTGGTACAGCCGCGCGACGGCAATCCGGAGGAAGTGATGCCGGGGCTGTTCGCGATCGGCGAGGCGGCTTGCGTGTCCGTGCATGGCGGCAATCGCCTGGGCTCCAACTCGCTGCTCGATCTGGTGGTGTTCGGGCGTGCAGCAGCCAACCGCTGTGCTGAAATCATCAAGCCGGGCGAGTCGCATCGTGATCTGCCCAGGCATGCCACGGAAAAGGCGCTGGACCGCTTTGACAAGCTGCGTCACGCCGACGGCGATTCACCCACGGCGGAAGTGCGTCTGGACATGCAGAAAACCATGCAGAAGGACGCGGCCGTGTTCCGCACCGCCGAGTCGCTCAAGGAAGGTTGCCAGCGCATCGACAAGGTGCACCAGCGCCGCGCCGACCTGAAGGTTTCGGATCGCTCGCTGATCTGGAACTCGGATCTGGTGGAGACGCTGGAGCTGACCAACCTGCTGGATCAGGCGGTGGCCACCATGTACTCGGCCGAGCAGCGTACTGAAACGCGCGGCGCACACGCACGTGAGGACTTCCCGGACCGGGACGATGACAACTGGATGAAGCACACCTACGTCTGGGTTGACGACGGCGGCAAGGCCCGGTTCGACTTCCGGCCTGTGCACAACCAGCCCCTGACCGACGAGATCGAAAGCATTCCGCCCAAGAAGAGGGTGTACTGATGGCCGAATTCACACTCCCGCAGAACTCGAAGATTACCCAGGGACGGCAATGGCCGGCGCCTGACAATGCCAAGAAGCTGCGCACGTTCAAGGTGTACCGCTGGAGTCCGGATGACGGTGCCAATCCGCGCATGGACAGCTATCAGGTGGATGTCAGCAACACGCCGATGGTTCTGGATGTGCTGCTGAAGATCAAGAACGAGATCGACCCGACGCTGACCCTGCGCCGTTCGTGCCGCGAGGGTGTGTGCGGATCGTGCGCCATGAACATCGATGGCACCAATACCCTGGCATGCACCAAGGCCATGGATGAACTGCCGGCTGGCGACGTCAAGATCTACCCCTTGCCGCACATGCCCGTGGTCAAGGACCTGGTGCCGGACCTGACGCATTTCTATGCGCAGTATGCTTCGGTCGAGCCGTGGATCAAGACGGAGAGCCCGGCACCGGGCGAACGCGAGCGCCTGCAGTCCCCGAGGATCGCAAGAAGCTCGATGGTCTGTACGAGTGCATTCTGTGCGCGTCGTGCAGCACCGCATGTCCCAGCTACTGGTGGAACCCGGACCGCTACCTTGGTCCGGCCGTGCTGCTGCAAGCCTATCGATGGATTGCCGACAGTCGTGACGAAGCGACCGGCGAGCGCCTCGACCTGCTCGAGGACCCGTTCAAGCTGTATCGCTGCCACACCATCATGAACTGCACGCGCACCTGCCCCAAGCACCTGAATCCCGCCCAGGCCATCGGCGAAATCAAGCAGTTGCTTGTGCAGCGCCAGAGTTGAGCGAGAGTCAGCTCCGGCGCCTGCGCTGGCGCGCACGCCGCGGTACCCGCGAGCTGGACACCATGCTGGGCTGGTGGCTCGATACGCGCCTCGCCGATGCCGACGATGCCACGCGCGATGCCTTCGATGCGCTGCTCGATTGTCAGGATCCGGAGTTGTGGGACTGGATCATGGGTCATGAAAAGGCGCCGCGCGCCGACTGGCAAGACATCATCGATGACATCCGCGCCGCCCATCGGCTTTGAATATCGCGCCTCGCGCCTGCTGACGCTGGCGCTGCTTCTGGTTGCCATCCTCGCCGTCATCGCCGTTTTCACCGCGGCAATGACCAACCCCGTTCGCGCGGTGCTGGTCGTGCTGGCGGGCGGCGCCGTTGCAGCGTCTTGCCGGCCTGCTCAATCCGCGCGTGCGCACTGTGTTGTGGCGCGCTGACGGCAGCGTTGACATGCAGCTGCGCGAAAGGGCGTCTGGCGGGCAACGGCAGGTGCATGGTGAACTCCATGCCGGCCATGTGCTTGGTCCGCTCATCACCGTGAACCTCCGCTGGCCGCAGCGCGGCCGCGCCACCCTCTGGCTGCTGCCCGACAATCTGGACGCCAATACCCGTCGGCAGTTGCGCATGCGTCTGCGTTCGCGCTGATCCAGGCCCTGCGTGGTCCGCCATCGCGGTCCTGTCACGCGCCGAGGCTCGCGAACGATCGCTGCACGCGGCGGTCTGAATGCAGCGTGTAGTCGTGTGCTGACAGGGCGTGCAGGCATGCACCGCTTGCCGATTCGCCGGCTATCCGGCACCCTGCATGCTGCCGCTCCGGATGCATGACGTCTCAACCACCGCAGGACTTTGATTCACGATGTTTCGACCCCTGGAACTGTTCGTTGGCCTGCGCTACACGCGTGCCAAGCGGCGCAATCACTTCATTTCCTTCATTTCACTGGTGTCCATGCTGGGCATCACGGTGGGCATCGTCGCCCTGATCACGGTGATTTCGGTGATGAACGGTTTTGATGGCGAGTTGCGCTCGCGCATCCTGGGGATGGTGTCCGATGCCACCATCTCGGGCATCGATGGCAGCATGCCGGACTGGCAGCGGGCCCTGGACCGGGCACAAGGCAATTCCGAAGTCATTGGCGCTGCACCCTTTGTCGAGCGCTACGTGATGATCCAGGGCCAGGCCGAGCAGCCGGCGGGCGCCCTGATTCGCGGGGTGCAGCCGAAGCTGGAGCCGCGAGTGTCGCAGATCGGTGCCGACATGGTGGTGGGCAAGCTGGATGACTTGCAGCCGGGTTCGTGGAATATCGTGCTGGGCCGCGATCTGGCCCTGAGCCTGGGTGTCGGCGTGGGCGACAAGGTGGTGGTGTATGCGGCGCGCTTCAGCGTTTCGCCGGTGGGCGCGGTACCCAAGCTGCGCCGATTCACCGTCAGCGGCATATTCAGCGCCGGCATGCAGGAATACGATTCGGGCGTGGCCGTGACCAGCATGCAGGATATTGCCCGCCTGTACGGCATGCACGGTGCCAGCGGCATCCGCCTGAAGCTCAAGGACAAGTATCGTGCCTGGGAGGTGTCGCGCGAGCTGGTCGCCGACCTCGGCAATCGCTACCGTGTGCGAACCTGGATGAGCAGCAATGCCAATCTCCTGGGTGCCATTGCCATGGAGAAGAAGGTGATGTTCCTGATTCTGTCGCTGATCATTGCCGTGGCGGCATTCAATCTGGTGTCGACCCTGGTGATGCTGGTGACCGACAAGCAGGCCGATATCGCCATCCTGCGCACGCTGGGCGCGACGCCACGCAGCATCATGGGTGTGTTCATGGTGCAGGGCCTGGTGGTCGGGGTAGTCGGCATCGCCCTGGGTGTGCTGTTCGGGGTGTTGCTGGCATCCAACGTGCCGGCAATCGTGGAATGGATCGAGCATGTATTCCACGTGCAGTTCCTGTCACCGGATGTGTACTACATTTCCGAAGTGCCCAGCGAATTGCACTGGTCCGATGTCGGCTGGATCACCGGGCTCGCCTTTGTCTTCTGTCTGCTGGCGACGCTGTACCCGGCCTGGCGGGCCTCGCGTACGCAACCGGCACAGGCGCTGCGGTATGAATAGACCAGAGCATGGCAATCGTGAAGAGGCATTGCACGACCGGGACTCGGGACTCGGGACACCGGACTCGGGCGGTGTGGTATTGCGCGCCAGCCATGTTGCCAAGACCTACAGCGAGGGCCGGCTGAAGACCGAGGTGCTGACCGATGTCAGCTTCGACGTGGCGCGCGGCGAGACGCTGGCCATTGTCGGCGCTTCGGGTTCGGGCAAGAGCACGCTGCTGCACATCGTGGGTGGGCTGGATACCTTGAATGCCGGCGAGGTGGAAGTCGACGGCCAGTCGATGTCGGGCCTGTCGGATCGGCAACGTGGCCTTCTGCGCAATCGTTCGCTGGGCTTCATCTATCAGTTTCACCATCTGCTGCCCGAATTCACCGCCCTGGAGAATGTCTGCATGCCCCTGCTTATCCGGGGCACGCCGATTGCCGAGGCCCGTGACCAGGCCAGCCGACTGCTGGAGCGGGTAGGGCTGGCCGAACGTCTGGGACACAAGCCCGGCGAGTTGTCTGGCGGCGAACGGCAGCGGTGCGCCGTGGCACGGGCTCTGGTGACGCGCCCGGCCTGCATTCTCGGAGATGAGCCTACCGGCAACCTGGACGAGAAGAAGGCCGCGCAGGTATACGAGTTGATGCTGGAGCTCAATCGCGAAATAGGCACCAGCTTCGTGCTGGTTACCCATGATCGCTCGCTGGCGCGGCGCATGGACCGCACACTGGTATTGCAGAAAGGCGAACTGCACCCGCTGGCAGCGGAGTAGGCAGGGCATTTCGCTCCGATGGATCGGGGCGACCAACATGATCAGGGACGAGCAGCATGCGCAAGAAGGCGCAGACAAGCCGGCCGTCGTCTTCAGGCGCCATTGTGCTGGCGGCACTGGCGCTGCTTGCCGGCGACCTGCTGCTCCAGAGCCTGCCGCAATTGCCGCCTGCATGGATTGCACCGTTCTGTCTGATGGTCGCCGTCCTGCTGGTGTGGCGTTGGCCGCGCATGGCGCCGCTGGCTGTTCTGCTGTTCGGTTTTGCCTGGAGCGCGTGGCACGCCGGGCATGCCATCCGGTCACGTCTGCCGGATGCCCTTGCCGGGAGCGACTTCGACGTGGTCGGCACGGTGGATAATCTGCCGCGCACCCGGCACGGCGTCAGCCGCTTCCGCTTCAAGGTGGAAAGCGCGCGCCTTGATGGCAGGGCGCAGGCCCTTGATGGCAAATTGCAGCTGGCCTGGTATGGGCGCGCAGCGCACGCGCTTGGCGCCTGCCAGCGATGGCAACTGCATGTGCGCCTCAAGCCACCTCGCGCCATGCTCAATCCCGGCGGCTTCGACGGCGAACGGCAGGCCCTGCAACGCGGTGTCGTGGCGGTTGGCTACGTCCGTGACGACGGCCCGGATCGACACCTTGCGGATGTGCCGATGTGTGTTGACCGGGTACGCGCCCGGCTTTCCGCCGCCATTGCCGCGCAACTCGGCAATTCCGACGCGGTACCACTGCTGCAGGCACTGGCGGTAGGTGACAAGCGCGGCATCGATGACCGGGCCTGGCAGGTGGCGCGGGTGACGGGTGTGTCGCATCTTCTGGCCATCTCCGGCTTTCATGTCGGCGTCGCCGCCTTGCTCGGGGTATGGCTTGCCGGATTGCTGTGGCGCGGCATGCCTTCGCGCCTTCAATGCTGGCCGCGGCAGAACCTGCAAGGCGTGACCGGCTTTGCCGTGGCGCTCGGGTACGCGCTGCTGGCGGGCATGAGTCTTCCCACCCAGCGTGCCCTGATCATGATCGGCGTGGTGTGCCTGGCGCGCCTGGGTCGGCGAGCAAGCCGGCCCGCGGCCTCACTGGCACTGGCGCTTGTTGCGGTACTGCTGCTTGATCCGCTGGCGGTGCTTTCCGCAGGCTTGTGGCTGTCCTTTGCCGGCGTCGCGTTCCTGCTGCTGGGACTGGTGCCGCAACCCGGCTGGCGCGGCTGGCTGACGCAGCTGGGGAGGGCGCAGGGCCTGATGACCGTGGCGCTGCTGCCCCTCGGCGTGTGGTTCTTCGGTCAGGCCTCGGTACTCGGTGCGCCGGCCAACCTGATCGCCGTGCCCATGATCAGTCTGCTGGTGGTGCCGCTGACCTTGCTGGGCAGCATCGCCTGGTTCTTCTCCGCGCATGTGGCAGGGCTGTTGTGGCAAGGGGCAGGGTGGCTTGTGCTGGTACTGTGGCGGCTGCTGGAAAGGCTTGCATCGTGGCCTGTCGCACACTGGTACCTGCCGCAGGCGCCGATGTGGTCACTGCTTCTGGCCATGCTTGGCGCGTTGTGGTTGCTGGTGCCACGCGGCCTGCCGGCTCGATGGCTTGGCCTGGTGCTTTTCCTGCCCTTGCTGCTGCCGCGCCTCGATCTGCCGCAGCAGGGCGCATTCCGCATGACCGTGCTCGATGTGGGTCAGGGTCTGTCCGTGCTGGTACGTACCCGGCACCATGCATTGCTCTACGATGCCGGGGCCCGCTTCCCGTCCGGCTTTGATCTGGGGGAAGCCGTGGTCATTCCGGCGCTGCATGCGCTGGGAGTCGGCAAGCTGGACATGCTGATGGTCAGCCATGGCGACAATGATCACGCCGGCGGCGCGCCAGCCGTGGCGAGGGCCTGGCCGCAGGCACGCCTGAGCGGCAGCGAACCGGAGAGGACCCATCTGCCGCTGGCAGCGTGTCGCAGTGGCCAGGCCTGGCACTGGGACGGGGTGAGCTTCCGGGTGCTGCATCCGGACGACGCCTGGCCGCAAGGAAGCAATGATGGGTCCTGTGTGCTGCTGATCAGCGCGCGCGGCGGTCGGGCGCTGCTGACGGGCGATATTTCCAGACTGGTGGAACCGGTCGTGGCACGGCGCGTCGGGCCCGGGGCGCCGCTGGTTCTGCTGGTGCCGCATCATGGCAGCAAGAGCTCGTCGAGTACTTCATTCCTTGCCCGGCTCGCGCCGCGCCTGGCGGTGGTCTCTGCCGGCTGGCACAATCGTTTCGGCCATCCGGCTGCCCCGGTTGTGGCGCGTTACGCCCGCGCCGGCATCCCGTTGTACAACACCGCCCGGTCCGGCGCCGTGGCCGTCGATTTCCCGAATGACGCCGCGCCCCTTGTGCGCGCACGGCTGCGTTGTGATCGGCGTCACTATTGGCGCCATCACGCATGCGCCCAGGAGCCGAAACGAGCAGCAAACACTGCTATCATGCGGCCTTTGACGAATTTGCCGGAGTGACTCGTGCTGGAAATCATCAAGGCAGGCGGATGGGCCATGAGCCCCATCCTGCTGGCCTCGGTCGTCCTGGTGATGATCGTGGCGGAACGCTTCTGGTCATTGCGTCGCAAGACCGTCATGCCGGACGGTCTCACCGATGAGGTGTGCGCCCTGGTGCGCGCGCGCAAGCTGGACAGCAAGCATATCGAGGCCTTGCGTCAGAACTCGCCCCTCGGCGAACTGCTCGCTGCCGCCGTCACGGTGCGCATGCAGACGCGCGACATCATTCGTGAGCGTGTCGAGGATACAGGGCGTCATGTCCTGCATCGCATGGAACGCTATCTCGGCACCCTGGGCACAATCGCGCTTATTTCGCCCTTGCTCGGTCTGCTGGGAACAGTAATCGGCCTGATCCGCATGTTCCTGTCGGTGATGGCCGGCGGAGTGGGCGATCCGCAGCGCATGGCTGGTGGCATCGGTGAAGCACTCATCTGTACCGCGGCGGGCCTGATCGTGGCCATTCCCGCCTACGCCCTGCATCGTTATTTTCGCAGTCGAGTGGCCGGGCTGGTGGTGGACATGGAGTACGAGGCAGGTCGCCTGCTCGACGAGCTTCACGTGTCGGCCGGTGCCGGCAACGCCAGGCCGGCGACAGCACGGCCGGTCACCGCCCGCGCCACGCGCTGAGTCCAGTCCATGCGTCTCAGCCGCCAGGACCGCGAAGACTTCTTCGAGATCAATGTCATCTCGCTGATCGATGTGCTGCTGACATTGCTGATGTTCTTCGTGCTGACGACCACGTTCGTGCAGCAGGCAAACATGAAGGTAAGTCTGCCCGAAGCCAGTGCCGAGCCCAGCGCCACCGAGGCGGACACGCTGATCATCGGTGTGGATCGCCAGGGACGCTATTTCATCGGCAACAACGAGGTGCCCGGCTCCGGGGTGGAGGCCCTGAAGCAGGCGCTGCAGCGCAGTGTCGGTGACAAGCGCAACATGCCGGTGCTGCTTCGCGCGGACGGACTGACGCCCAATCAGTCCGTGGTCAGCGCCATGGACGCGCTCAGCCAGCTTGGGTTCTCGCGCTTGCGTATTGCCACCACGCCGAGCAAGCAGGACAGCCCGTGACCCCCGGCGCAGCGGCGCATGAAGCGGACGACACGCCAGCCTGGCCCATCTATCGACGGCTGCTCGGGTACACCGCACGCTACTGGCCGGTTGCCATCCTGGCGTTGCTGGGCATGGTCATTGATGCAGCCTGCATCACGCTTTTCGCCAAGCTGATCAAGCCGCTGCTGGACAATCTCTTCGTCGACAAGGATCCGCACACCATCTTCTGGATGCCGATCTGGATCGTGGCCATCTTTGCGTTTCGCGGCGTGGCCACTTTTCTCACCGGTTACGGCACCGCCTATGTCGGTCGCAATGTGGTGCAGCAGATGCGCACGGAGCTTTTTGCGGCATACCTGCGCATGCCCTCGCGCTTCTTTGCGGGGGAACCGTCCGGGCAGCAGATCTCGCGCATCACCTTTACCACCGAGCAGGTGGCCGATGCGGCCAGCAACGCGGTCAAGGTTGCCGTGGTTGATGGGCTGACAGTGATCGGGCTGGTCGGCGTCATGCTCTACTACAGCGCCTATCTCACGCTGGCCCTGCTGGTACTTGTGCCGGCGGTGGTGCTGGTGGCGACGGTGGTCAGCCGGCGCTACCGCAAGATCAGTCGGCGCGTGCAAGGCAGCATGGGGTCGGTGACCGGTACCGTGGAGGAGGCGGTCAATGGCCAGCGCGAGGTCAAGGTCTACGGTGGCCAGAAATACGAGAACAACCGGTTTTCGAACATCGCCGACGTGACCAAGCGGCTGAACCTCAAGATTGCCGCAACCAATGCCCTGTCTACCGCCACGGTGCAGACCCTGGCGGCGGTGGCCCTGGCTTTGATCGTGTTTCTGGCCACAAGGCCGGCCATTCTTGACCACATGTCGCCGGGCACCTTTTTCGCCGTAATCATGGCCATGGGCGGCATCCTGCCCTCGCTGAAACGCCTGACCACGGTGCAACCCAACATCCAGAGGGGCATGGCGGCAGCCGACGAGCTTTTTTCCATTCTCGACATGCCGCCGGAGCTCGACGCGGGTACCCATGCGCCGCAGCGTGTGCGCGGTGACATCGCCTTCAGCCGGGTCGAGCTGGTCTACCCCAATGCTCATCATGCGGCATTGCGGGGCGTTGATCTGGAGTGCCCCGCAGGCAGCATGACCGCCCTGGTCGGGCGTTCGGGCAGCGGCAAGAGCAGCCTGGTGAGTCTGCTGCCGCGATTCCAGGAACTGACTTCCGGCAGCATCACCCTGGACGGTCGGCCACTTGCCGATTTCCAGCTCGCCGCGCTCAGGCGCCAGATCTCCTGGGTAGGCCAGCATGTGGTGCTTTTCGAGGGCAGCGTCGCTGAAAACATCGCATACGGCGAGCTGGCCGGGGCCAGTCGCGAAGCCATCATTGCCGCGGCAACCGCCGCCAACGCGATGACTTTCATCGAGAAACTGCCCAGGGGAATCGACAGCCCCATCGGTCAGGGCGGGGGCATGCTGTCCGGCGGCGAACGCCAGCGCATAGCCATGGCCCGCGCGATTCTCAAGGATGCGCCGATCCTGATTCTCGATGAGGCCACCAGCGCACTGGACAGCGAGTCCGAGCGGCTTATCCAGGATGCACTGAAGCACTTGATGCGCGATCGCACAACCTTGGTGATCGCCCATCGCCTGGCCACGGTCGAGCATGCCGACCAGATTGCGGTGCTTGATCAGGGCCGCGTGATTGAACGCGGTCGGCACCAGCAGCTGCTGGACATGGACGGACACTACGCCGCCTTGTACCGGATGCAGTTCCAGTCGCAATCCGGATCGAGGCCCGTCGAATGAGCGTGGCCGATGCCGCCACGACCGCGCCCGCGATGCCCCGACGTCGGGCAGCCAGCGAGGTCTGCTGATGTGGCGTGAATCGGAACTCACCCGGGTCTGGTACGAGCATCAGCCGCCGACGCTGACCATGCGCCTGTGCGAGGCCATCTTTCGCCGCATCACCGCATTGCGATGCAGGGCCTACCAACGCGGCCACCTGCGCAGCCAGCGCCTGGAGGTGCCGGTTGTGGTGGTGGGCAACATCACCGCCGGTGGTACCGGCAAGACGCCGCTGGTGATTGCCCTGGTGGAGCATCTGCATGCTCGCGGATGGAACCCCGGGGTGGTCAGCCGCGGTCATGGTGGCAGCCAGCGCGAGCCGACCCTGCTGGACGAACATCCCGACCCGGCCCGCTTCGGCGATGAGCCCTGCCTGATTCGGGGTGCCTGCGGCCGCGTGGCCGTTGGCCGCGATCGACCCGCTGCCGCGCGCCTGCTCGTCCAGGCCGGTGCCGATATCGTCATTTCCGATGACGGCTTGCAGCACTACGCCTTGCAGCGTGATCTGGAGATCTGTGTCGTGGACGGCGAGCGTCGTCTGGGCAACGGCCGCATGCTGCCCGCCGGGCCCCTGCGCGAACCTGCTGCACGCCTGCAGACGGTCGACTGGGTGGTCTGCAACGGTGATGAAGCGCGCGACGATGAAGTGGCCATGCATCTGCATGGCGATCAGGCTGTGAACCTGCATGACGGGCAGACACGATCTCTGGCGTCATTTGCGCATCAGCCTGTCCACGCGGTGGCGGGTATCGGCAATCCGCGGCGCTTCTTTGCCAGCTTGCGACATCTCGGACTGGATGTGGCAGGGCACCCCTTCCCGGATCACCACGTCTATCAGCCCGAGGACCTGGAATTTGGTGACGCGCAACCCATCCTGATGACCGACAAGGATGCAATCAAGTGTGCAGCCATCGCGCCCACCAGCAGTTGGCGCGTGCCGGTCACCGCGTCGCTCCCGGACCGTTTCGTGCAGGAGCTGGACCGGAGGCTGCAGGACCTTCTGGTCGGCGAATAGTCCGGCTGGCCTTCATCAACGGGCTGCCCGGTGGCCCTCGGCGAGAATGAGGCATGTGATGCATTCACTGATTCTGCAATCCGGATTCCATCTCATGGTCTTCTATGCCGCGCTGTTCGTGTGCTTTGCGCCTGAATGGCTAGGCACCATTTGG
>CAVTJF010000052.1:0-3864 GCA_963734945.1 uncultured Gammaproteobacteria bacterium | reverse complement strand
CATGTGCGGTCAATGGGTTTTGCGTGGTGGCTCGTGCGCGACGCCCGCAGATCATTTCCGCGTCAGTTATCGCAACTTTTTCTATCCTGCCGGTCGCTGGCAATTCATGGGCATCAGGTTGGGCAGGGACACATGAGCGTGAACGCGGACGAACTTGATCTGGACGACCAGCACCCCAGTGACGAGGCGGTTCTCGAGGACGTGCTGGCCGGACTGTCACGACAGCCGCGCCGCTTGTCCTCGAAATACTTCTACGACAGCCGCGGTTCGCGACTGTTCGAGCAGATCTGCGAACAGCCCGAGTACTACCTGACGCGTGCCGAGCTTGCGCTGATGGAACAGCATGTGGACGACATCGCCGAGGTAGTCGGGCCGGACGTGCAATTGGTGGAATACGGCAGCGGCAGCGGCGTCAAGACGCGCATGCTGTTGCAGCACCTGGTTTCGCCTGTAGCCTACGTGCCGGTGGAGATCTCGCGTAGCGCACTGGCTGCCAGTGTCGAGCAGCTGGGCGCGGACTTTCCGCAGATCGAGATGCTGCCGGTAATCGCCGATTTCACCCAGCCGGTGGATCTGCCCACACCGCAGCGACCTGTCGGGCGCACGGTCATCTACTTTCCCGGTTCCACCATTGGCAACTTCGAGCCGGCGGCGGCAGAGGCCTTGCTGAAAACCATGCGCAGCGAGCTGGGTGAACACGGCGCCATCCTGATTGGCGTGGACCGTGTCAAGGACCCGGCCATCATCGAGGCCGCCTACAACGACGCGGCCGGTGTCACCGCCGAGTTCACCTTGAACATGCTGGCGCGCTTCAACCGCGAGCTGGGCGCCGACTTCGACCTATCCGGGTTCCGCCATCGCGCGCAGTACAACGGCATGGCCGACCGCATCCAGACCTTCATCGACAGCGTGCGCGAACAGGACGTGCATATCGCCGGACGCACCTTCCACTTCGCCCCGGGCGACTCGATCCTGGTCGAGTTCAGCTGCAAGTACTCACCCGAGTCGTTCGCGCGCCTGGCCGCGCGCGCCGGGCTGCATATCCATCAAAGCTGGACCGACCCGGAAGGGCTGTTCAGCCTGCACTGCCTCAACCCGGGCGCCTGAGCACCTTCAGGAGCAGGTTTCTGCTTGCGCATTCGTGAGGTCCCTTGCCGTCTTTCCGGGGCCATGTGCAGCGTGGAATCCGCAAGGACGAGGGCAAGGCACTGGAGACTTGCAAGGGCGTTAAGTCAGGTAGGGCGGGAGAAGCGAAGCGGATCCCGCCATCGCGTTCTTCCCGAGGTCACAATATGGCGGGATACGCCGCTGCACGGCTGCTACCGCCCTGCGTGCTGGCGGTGTGTGCATGAGTTTCCTGCAGCGAGTTGTCGGAACGTGAAACCGTATCCGTTGGTGGCGAGGTATCGAACCACGTACGACCTCACGCTGCCCGGATTGCGCTTGGCTGCAGCCTGGCTGTGGGCTTGCGGTGGAGAGATCCTGCGACTACGCTTCGCTCCGCGCAGGATGACGGGAGAGGAAGCTTCGCTCCGCGCAGGATGACGGGAGAGGAAGCTCGCTCCGCGCGGATGACGGCAATTCCTGTCATCCTGCGCAAGGGCGCGCAGCGGCCGCCGTCGCAGGATCTGTGGCTGGATGTGCCTGCTGCTTGCCGGCCGCGCATGAACTCCGCCTCATGCGCCACCGACCCTCGACCCAGTCCCTCCTCAGATCGATGGTCCTCACCCCGGCCATCTCCCAAGGGGGAGGGAGTGACGCCATCGCGGCCAACGACCGCTCCTGGGGATTTCCCGGAATGCAGTCATTCCGGGTCTACCCGTCCTGCTGAAAAGAAGAGGGCCGGCATCGCTGCCGGCCCTCCATGTTGCAACACGTCGCAAGTGCCTGACTACTGGCAGGTCACACCGACGTTGGCAAAGGCCGCGGCGACGTCACTGCTGCGAGTAGCCGTAGTCACCGGCAGCGCTTTCCACACCGCAGGCACCGCTGTCGAAGGTCGCGGTGGACGTCCAGTACAGCGCATTGGCCCGCTCGAACACCTCGAAGGCCATCTTCGTGTTCCAGCCGCCGGTGGTGGCCAGGTTGCAGAAGGCCTTGTTGTAGACGCCGCTGGAATAGTGCACGTTCAGGCCGCTGTGTAGTCGGCGGCATTGTCGATCGACCAACCATCCGAAGTCGGATTGCACATGTCACGCAATGCCGGTCCGCTCTTGACGATATCCGCGCCGACCAGGAAATCGTTGGAGCCGCGGTCGAAGTACTCGACCGCCTCGCCGGCCATGTCGGAGAAGGCCTCGTTCATGCCGCCGGACTGCCCCGAGTACTGCAGATTGGAATGCTGCTCGGTGAATCCGTGACTGATTTCATGGCCGGTGACGTCCAGCGCGGTCAGTGGATAGAAGTAGCTGGCACCGTCGCCGAAGTTCATGTGCTGGCCATCCCAGAACGCGTTTTCGTAATTGCGACCGTAGTGCACGTACATCTGCAGAACCTGGTTCAATGGCGGTGCGCCGAACCACGTGTTGTACATGTCATGCACGACCTGGCCGAAATGATGCGCGTCATTGATCGGGGAGTAGCCGCCGTTGACTGCATCGCCGTCACTGGTGGGCAGGAGAAGGTCCACAGCGTGGCCTTGCGCGAGTTGGTGCCGCGATTGAGGTTGTAGGTTTCGACGTTGGCATTCTGCATGTAGCAGGTGCCGTCGGTAGCCTGTTGCACGGACAGCGAAGCGTAGTCGGTACCGTAGAAGTACTCTCCGGTCTTCTGGTTGCCGCCGGGGCCGTTGGCGCTTGCTGCGGTGGTGCCGCCACCACCACCACCACCACCGCCGCCGCCGCCACCGCCACCGCCGTGGCCCGCAGGCGGACCCTTGGTGGTCAGCCCGTCCCAGCTGGCCAGGATCTCGCCTGTGTTGGCGTCGATGATCGCAGTTGGCCTTTTCGGCGCGCCGTTGTTGTCACTGAAGAAGGAGCTGAGATAGGCCAGCTTTGCATGATTGCCTTCGGCGTAGACATACAGGGTGTTGCGTACATTGCGCAGTGACGCGTCGTTGGCTCCGATGGCGCCAATGCCGACCGGGTAGATGCCAGCATGCTGGCGCAGTTGCTGCGATGCTGCCGATGCGCTGAGTGCGGGGCGTGTGCTGCGAATGTCGTTGCCAATGTCGTAGGCTACATGACCACTCACGCTGACCGTGTTGCCCGCCGCGTCGCGTTCCACAACGACACTGCGACCGTAAACGGGCACATTGTTGAACATCTGCTGCTCGTGGGTTTTTTCCGTAGCGTTCACGGTATAGCCGGAACGACGATGCGCCAGGGACGCGCCCTGACCCAGACCCAGCGCCTGGGTGACGGCCTGATCACTGGCGTGGCCGAGTGGCCCGCTATGGATGCGATGGGCATTGCCGGCAAAAGCGCTGCCTGCGCCGAGCGTCATCAGGGCGCCGGTGATGGTGACCGATAGAATGTGCAGCTCCATCAAGAAGATCCCTCCCGAATGTGAAAAGTGGCTGCCGCGACACCCCCTGTCGCCTGCAGCGAAGCAGATCCGGGTGCACGCTTGCGAGCTCGATGCAGCCGGATCCCGGCCACCATACAGGTTGTGGGCCCAGTGCCATTGTGCGCTGCAAAAAACTGGTGCCTGAAGCGAATGCCCGTCGTGTTGTATCGCGTGCGGGGACATGGCTCCCGGCGACAGGCTGTCGCCGGGGATCTGCAGCCTTTCACAACCCGCGCATGGATCCCGGCTCCAGCAGGGACAATCCTGGTCAGGCGCCGAGACGCGACAGCAGTTGGTCCGCAGCCTGCAGCCGTTCCGCGGCGTCCGGCATGTTGCGGCGAATGCGCAGCGTATCCG
>CAVTJF010000051.1:0-27038 GCA_963734945.1 uncultured Gammaproteobacteria bacterium | reverse complement strand
GTATGCCCGCATCCGCCGGGGTTGCCCGCACCGCAGCGCGGCCGCCAGCCCCGCGCTGCCGGTCAGGCACCATGCGTTGCTCAGTTGTCTTTGAGAATGACCACCACGCGACGGTTGCGGGCGCGACCCGAGGCCGTGTCATTGCTGGCCACCGGATTGGCTTCCCCGTGCCCGCTGACCTGAATCCGTGATGCCTTGACGCCGGCAGCCACCAGAGCGTCACGTACCGATTCGGCACGCTGCTGCGACAGCGCCTTGTTGCGTTCCGCGCTGCCACTGGAATCGGTATAGCCCTCGATCAGGACCGGCTTGCCGGGGCTGGCCTGAACAAACTGGACCAGTTTGCCCAGATGGCGCGTGGCGGCCGGCTCCAGACTGGCATGTCCCGGGGCAAACGCGGTGTCGCCCAGGGTCATCTGCATGCCTTTGGGGCCGGACTGGGCCGTGAGGTTTTCCATGCTTGCCCGCAACGCGCGAGCAGCGGCTTCGGCCAGTTGCGCCTGCTTGCGCGACAAGGCCGCGGCGCGCGACTGGGATTCGGCCAGCTTGCGGGCCTGAGCCGCTTCCGCCCGCGCCTGCTCGGCCTGTTCGGCATAGCTTTCGCCCTGCATCTGCAGGCGCTGTGTCTCTTCCTGCGCGGCCAGATTCTGGATACGCTGACGTTCCAGCTCGCGCCTTACGCGCTCGGCCTCCTGGCGGCTCGCCTGGAGCATGATCTTGTCATGCTCGCGCTGCAGTTGCTCGTACTTGTGACGGGCGTCGTCCAGCTGTGCCGCGGCATAGGCCAGATCCACCCGTCGCTCGGCCAGATACAGCCAGTGCGGCCGCTCCTTGCGCCCGGCCTGGACCAGGTTCTGCAGGGTATCCCGGGCGCGGGCGCGCTCGGCCTGGGCGTACTGACCCAGAATCGGGTCTGCGGCCAGGTGATCAAGGCTGGCCGTCAGCCGCTGATAATCCAGATCCGGCTCGGCCGCTATCGCGGCGGGGCCCGTGAGCCCGGTCGCCAGCAACGCAAGACCGAACCAGAGTGCGCAGGCGTGTTTCGACAAGATTCTCATGCGCCACCTCCAGTTGCCTGGCCGGCGGCCGGCGGGTTGCCGTCAAGCTTGCTGCGGATGCGCGCGTTCTCGGCGCCCTGCTTCTCGATCTTGTCCCGCAACCTCGCCAGCTGGGACTTCACCCGGGCCAGATTGCTGTTGGCCTGTGATTCCTGCGCCAGCTGCGAGGCCAGCTCGTAGTCCTCGTCGTTCATGGCCGATTGCGCCATATCCAGCTTCTTGACCGCAAAGCCGAGCTCGAGCGGCGCATGATCACTGGCGCCGGCGGCACGTGCGGCATCCACATCGGCTCGCGCCTGGCTCATCAGACTGGTGGGTGGCGGCACCGAGGCACAGCCGGCCAAAAACAGGAGTATGGCGCCAAACAGGGCCAGAGGCATGCCAAATCGCCCGGAAATCGGTCGTTTACGTGTCATATGTCGCGTTCTCGGCCTGCAAAAAAGAGTATTGTGTATACCTGCTGACATCGTGCATGCTCAGCGCTTATCGTGCAAGACTGAATCTCCAAGGGGCAGCGACATCATGGATATCGGCTATTTTCTCAAGCTGATGATGGACAAGGGCGCATCAGACATGTTCCTGTCCACCGGCGCGCCGGTCAACATCAAGGTTGAAGGCAAATTGTACCCGCTGGGCAATACCGGCCTGCCGAGCGGCATGGTCAAGAAGATTGCCTACTCGCTGATGGACGAGGGCCAGGTGCCGCAGTTCGAGCGCGACCTTGAGCTGAACATGGCCATTGCGGTGAAGGACGCCGGCCGCTTCCGCATCAACGTGTTCAAGCAGCGCGGTGAGGTGGGCATGGTGATCCGCGCCATCAAGAGCGAGATCCCGTCCATCGAGCAGCTGCGCCTGCCCACGATATTCCGTGACCTGATCATGGAGCCACGCGGCCTGATCCTGCTGGTGGGTGCCACCGGCTCGGGCAAGTCCACCACGCTGGCGGCCATGATCGACCACCGCAATCGCAACAAATCCGGTCACATCCTCACCATCGAGGATCCGATCGAGTACCTGCACCGGCACAAGAAGTCCATCGTCAACCAGCGCGAAGTGGGCATGGACACGCACAGCTATCACGATGCCCTGAAGAACGGCATGCGCGAAGCGCCGGACGTGATCCTTATCGGCGAAATTCGTGACACGGAAACCATGGAGGCGGCCATCGGCTTCTCGGAAACGGGGCACCTGGTGCTGGCCACGCTGCACTCCAACAACGCCGACCAGACCCTGGAGCGCATCCTCAACTTCTTCCCCGAATCGGCGCACAAGAACATCCTCATGAACATGGCGCTCAACATGCGCGCCGTCATCAGTCAGCGCCTGGTGATCGGCAAGGACGGCCACCGCCTGCCGGCGACCGAACTGCTGCTGAACACCCCGCTGATCCGTGACATGATCCGCCGCGGCGATATCCACGAGGTCAAGCAGGCCATGGATCGCAGCCTGTCCGAAGGCATGCACACTTTCGACCAGTCGCTGTACACGCTCTACAAGGAAGGCAAGATCGACCTGGAAGAAGCACTCAACAAGGCCGACTCCCACGATGGCCTGGCACTGAAGATTCGCCTGGCCGAAGGTGGAGGCAATCAGAACGCCAGCCTCGACCAGACCGACCCCTACGACACCGAAGCCTACTGAGCATTGCCGCCGTCCCGGCGCAGGCCGGGAAGCGCTTTACAACAGCGGAACGGCTGGTCATCCAGTGCAAAAAGCCGTGCGCAGCACGCAGCAACTTCTTTGTGTGCTTCGCACCAGACCTGACTGGATCCCGGCCTGCGCCGGGATGACGAACGCGGGCACTGCGCCGAGAATGAGCGGGCTGGACAGCTGCGCCGGGACGTTCGACAGCGACATGGCACCGAGATGGCCAAAGTGACACCGGTCCACCTTAGCTGTTTCCATCGTCATTCTGCGCGCAGGGAGCAGAGCGACCGGAGTCGCAGACATCCCAGCTCGTCAACAGCGTGGCTGGCAAGATGCCGCGAGCCCAAAACAGGCATGGCGGCGCTTGCGCCTTGTCCGCAACGGCCCCATCCTGTGCCCATCGCGAGGCAGAATGGATATCGTCGCCCATGCATGGCGAATACAAGGTCTCCGGCGGCAAGCTGGTGGTGGTGGATCTGGACATCGAGGGTGGTCGCCTGCACAACGTGCAGCTGAGCGGTGACTTTTTCCTGGAGCCCGATACCGCTCTGGCGCAAATCAACGCGGCGCTGGATGGCCTCCCCGCCACCGCATCGGCCGACGACATTGCCCGGGCGGTCGCGGCGGCCCTGGACGCCGATGTGGCCATGTACGGTTTCTCGCCCGACGCGGTGGCCGCCACGGTGCTGCGTGCCCTTGGCCGGGGGCCGGAGGCATGAGCCGCACGGTTTGGAATGACCACGACTGGCAGCTGATCCACGAGCCACCGCAGTCCCCCGCCATGCACATGGCGCTGGATGAAATCATCACCGACCAGGTTTCTTCCGGACAGCGCGCCCCCACCCTGAGGGTCTGGGAATGGTCGTCCTCCTGCGTCGTCATCGGCCGCTTCCAGTCCCTGGCCAACGAGGTGGATGCGGGCGGCGCACAGCGCCATGGCATCGAGGTCGTGCGCCGGATCAGCGGCGGCGGCGCCATGTTCATCGAGCCGGGCAACACGATCACCTATTCCATCAGCGCCCCGCTGTCGATGGTCCACGGGCTGTCCTTCCAGGAGTCCTACGCGATGATGGATGCCTGGGTGATTGATGCGCTGGGCTCGCTGGGCATCAAGGCCTGGTACCAGCCGCTCAACGACATTGCCTCGGAAGTCGGCAAGATTGCCGGTGCGGCCCAGGCGCGGCGCGGCAAGGCGGTTCTGCATCACGTCACCATGGCCTACGACATCGACGCTGCCAGGATGATGGAGGTGCTCCGGATTGGCCGCGAGAAGCTGTCCGACAAGGGCACCACCAGTGCAGCCAAACGCGTCGACCCGTTGCGCAGCCAGACCGGCATGGCACGCGAAGCGGTGATTGCCAGCATGATCAACACCTTCCGCACGCGCTTCGGCTTGTCCGAAGGCGCGCTGCGCAGCGAGGACCTGGACCAGGCCAGGGAACTGATCCGGGGCAAGTTCGGCCAGCAGCGCTGGACCGGCATCGTCCCCTAGACAGGCACCCGCCGGTGATCGGTACCGGAGTCGAATTCCAGGGAACCGCATCAGAGACCCGGCAAGCCATTTGTTGTTACCATGCGAATCCAACGGAGTTGCTGTGCCCGGACTCTGCACTATCACCTGAACCGGACCATTCATGAGCCGCCCCACTTCGCTTGACAAAGAGCAGATTCTCGCCTGTGCGCGCGGCGAGATGTTCGGCCCCGGCAATGCACGCCTGCCCAAGCCGCCGATGCTGATGTTCGACCGCATCACGCTGATCAACGATCACGGCGGGGCGCATGGCAAGGGCGAGCTGCATGCCGAGCTGGATATCCGACCCGACCTGTGGTTTTTCGACTGTCATTTCGAGGGCGATCCGGTCATGCCCGGCTGCCTCGGGCTGGACGCCATGTGGCAGCTGACCGGGTTCTTCCTGCCCTGGCTTGGCGAACCGGGCCGTGGCCGCGCACTGGGCGTGGGCCAGGTCAAATTCACCGGGCAGGTTTTGCCCAAGGCCAAGCTGGTCCGCTACGAGATCGACATTCACCGCGTCGTGCGCAGTCGCCTGAAACTGGTGGTTGCCGATGGCCGCACCTATGTCGACGACCACCTCATCTACAACGCCAGCAGCCTGCGCGTGGGTCTGTTCCAGTCGCCGGAGGATTTCTGACATGCGTCGAGTAGTCGTTACCGGCATGGGTATCGTCTCTTGCCTGGGGCATGCCGCTGACACGGTCAGTGAGGCCCTGCGCGAGCTGAAAAGCGGTATTCGCACCGCGCCCGGGGCGGTCGAGAACGGCCTTCGCAGCCAGGTTGCCGGTATCCCGCAGATCGACCTTGAAGAGCGCATTGACCGCAAGCTCAAGCGCTTCATGGGTGATGCGGCCGCCTACGCCCATGTGGCGATGCGCTCGGCCATCGACAACGCCGGGCTGAGCCTGGATGCCATTCGCCACCCGCGCATCGGTGTCATCGCCGGCTCGGGCGGCGGCTCGCCGCAGTGGCAGATCGAAACCGCTCGTCTGCTGAAGGAAAAAGGTGTGCGGCGCATCGGCCCCTACATGGTCCCAAGGACCATGTGTTCGACGGTGTCGGCCAATCTGGCCACGGCCTTCGGCATTCTCGGCATCAGCTACTCCATCGCTGCCGCCTGCGCCACCTCCGCCCACTGCATCGGCGCCGGCGCCGACCTGATCCGCCACGGCGCACAGGACATCGTGTTTGCCGGCGGCGGCGAAGAGATCCACTGGGGCATGAGCTCGCAGTTTGACGCCATGGGCGCCCTTTCAAAGAACTTCAATGACACCCCCGAAACGTCCTCGCGCCCCTACGATGCCAACCGCGACGGCTTCGTCATTGGTGGCGGAGGCGGCATGCTGGTCCTGGAAGACTACGATCATGCGCGCACCCGCGGTGCACCCATTCTGGGCGAGCTGGTCGGCTACGGCGTGACCTCCGACGGCGCCGACATGGTGGCGCCTTCCGGCGAAGGTGCGGTGCGCTGCATGAAGGCCGCGACCGCAGGACTCGACCGGCCGATCGACTATCTCAACACCCATGCCACGGCCACGCCACTGGGCGACGTGGTGGAGCTGGAAGCCGTGCGCAAGGTGTTTGGCAATGACATCCCGCCCATTTCCTCGACCAAGGCCCTTACCGGGCATGCCCTGGGCGCGGCAAGCGTGCACGAAGCCATCTTCAGCCTGCTGATGATGCAGGACGGATTCATGGCCGGATCGGCCAACATCGAGGTGCTGGATCCCAAGGCAGCCGGCTATCCGATACTGCGGCACACGAGCGAAGCACAGTTGAACACGGTGATGTCCAACAGTTTCGGCTTCGGTGGCACCAATGCCACCCTGGTGTTTGCGCGGGTGTAGGCTCTGCGCCACAGGTTTGTGACGGCACCGCCACTCCCGGGCACCCTCATCCTGCACGCAGCGCGATTCCATTGCGTCATCCCGCGCCAGGCACGCCCCCTTGCGTCATCCCCTGCAAGCTGCGGCTACCTTCGGTCATTCCGTGCAAGCTGCGACTACCTCCCGTCATCCCGTGCGAGCTGCGACTACCTCCCGTCATCCTGCGCGGAGCGAAGCGTAGTCGCAGGATCCACACGGCCCTTGCCACGTGACAAGTTGCGTCATCGACGAGTGGATTCTGCGACTCCGGTCGCTTTGCTCCCTGCGCGCAGAATGACGCTGGAAGAGCAAAGTCGGCCACTGTGACTGCTATAGGCTGCACGCAGCGCGAGTCCCTTGCGTCATCCCGCGCCAGGCACGCCCCCTCGCATCATCCCCTGCAAGCTGCGACTACCTTCCGTCATCCCGTGCAAGGCGCAACTACCTCCCGTCATCCCGTGCAAGGTGCAACTTACCTTCCCGTCATCCTGCGCGGAGCGAAGCGTAGTCGCAGGATCCACACGGCCCCTGCCACGTGACAAGTTGCGCTATCGACGAGTGGATTCTGCGACTCCGGTCGCTTTGCTCCCTGCGCGCAGAATGACGCTGGAAGAGCAAAGTCGGCCACTGTGACTGGTATCGGCTGCACGCAGCGCGATTCAATTGCGCGATCCTGCGCCAGGCACGCCCCCCTTGCGTCATCCTGCGCCAGGCACGCTCCCTTGCGTCATCCCGTGCAAGCTGCGACTACCTTCCGTCATCCCGTGCAAGGCGCAACTACCTCCCGTCATCCTGTGCAAGGCGCAACTACCTTCCGTCATCCTGCGCGGAGCGAAGCGTAGTCGCAGGATCCACACGGCCCTTGCCATGTGACAAGTTGCGCTATCGACGAGTGGATTCTGCGACTCCGGTCGCTTTGCTCCCTGCGCGCAGAATGACGCTGGAAGAGCAAAGTCGGCCACTGTGCCTGGTATCGGCTGCACGCAGCGCGATTCCCTTGCGTCATCCTGCGCCAGGCACGCTCCCTTGCGTCATCCCCTGCAAGCTGCGACTACCTTCCGTCATCCCGTGCAAGGCGCAACTACCTCCCGTCATCCCGTGCAAGGTGCAACTACCTCCCGTCATCCCGTGCAAGGCGCAACTACCTTCCGTCATCCTGCGCGGAGCGAAGCGTAGTCGCAGGATCCACACGGCCCCTGCCATGTGACAAGTTGCGCTATCGACGAGTGGATTCTGCGACTCCGGTCGCTTTGCTCCCTGCGCGCAGAATGACGCTGGAAGAGCAAAGTCGGCCACTGTGACTGGGTGCGCCTGGTCCGGGACAGGCTGCGGTCAACCTGGCGCGGTATGATACTGGATTCCATTCATCAAGCTTTGCAGGAGATAGGCATGTCCCAGGTCACTTTTCATGACAAACCAGTGCAGGTCGATGGGCAATTCCCCGCCAATGGTGCCACGGCGCCCGACTTCAAACTGGTGGACAAGGACCTCGGCGATCGCTCATTGGGCGATTTCGCCGGCAAGCGCAAGGTCCTCAACATCTTCCCCAGTGTCGACACGGGGGTTTGTGCCGCCTCGGTACGCCGCTTCAACAATCTGGCTGGCGAGATGAACAACACCCAGGTGCTGTGCATCTCCGCCGACCTGCCCTTTGCCCAGTCGCGCTTCTGCGGTGCCGAAGGCATCGACAACCTGACCATGCTCTCGACCATGCGCGGACGCGAATTCCTGCGCGATTACGGCGTGGCCCTGAGCGACGGGCCGCTGGCCGGTCTGGCCGCACGCGCGGTGGTGGTGCTCGATGCCGACAACAAGGTGATCCATTCGCAGCTGGTCGGCGAGATCGCCGAGGAACCGGACTACGATGCCGCGCTGAAGGCGCTGGGCTGACACACCCCGGCCACCGGGCAACGGTCCGGCCACGCCGGGACATCACCACTCCGGCATGTGACCCAAGCCCATTGGCGCAACGCGGCATCCCGGGGAACCGCTGACCAGCTGACCGGGGTGTTGCGGCGTGCGCCCTACAGCTTTTCCAGCAGGCGACGCACAGCCGGCGCCAGTTCCGGGTCACGCAGGGCAAGATGCACGGTCGCCTCGACCATGCCCAGCTTGTTGCCGCAATCAAAGCGCTGGCCAGCAAAACGCCAGGCGAGCACGCGACCGTCACGAATCAGGCTGTCGATGGCGTCCGTGAGCTGGATCTCGCCACCCTTCCCCGGCCGGGTGCTGGCCAGCAGATCAAAGATCCGCGCAGGCAGGACATAGCGGCCCACCACGCCCAGAGTGGACGGGGCATCATCAGGAGACGGCTTTTCCACCAGGTGGCGTACAAGGCTGCTGCGCTCATCGATCTTCTCGGCATCGACAATGCCGTAGCTGCCGGTCTTTTCCCGCGGCACATCCTGCACCGCCAGCACAGCGGCTTGTTCGCGCTCGGCAACTTCCGCCATCTGACGCAGCGCGCCCGGTTGCGCGCCCAGAATCAGGTCGTCGGGCAGGATCACGCCAAATGGCTCATCTCCGATGACGGGTCTGGCGCACAACACGGCATGGCCCAGGCCCAGAGCCTGGGGCTGGGTGACAAATACTGCGCGCATGCCCCTGGGCAGGGTACCTTGCACCGTGTCCAGCAGCTCCTGCTTGCCGTCGGCGCGCAACTTGGCCTCCAGCTCGAACGCACAGTCGAAGTAGTCGGCAATATCGTGCTTGTTTCGATTGGTGACGAATACCAGCGTGTCGGCGCCTGCGTCGGCGGCCTCGTCCACCGCGTACTGGATGAGCGGCTGATCCAGCACCGGCAGCAGCTCCTTGGCAACCGATTTGGTGGCGGGCAGGAATCGGGTGCCGAAGCCGGCTACCGGGAATACAACTTTTCGCATGCGTGTCCTCATTGGGCTCCCGAGTTGTCCTGACTTTCGGTCAGATTGACAACGTTGTCGTGTGTATGGGCATTGCGCGTACCGAACTCCGGCAGAAGCCTGCCCATGATGGTCATCAAGGCCTCGTCATCGGCATCGCCAATCGCTTTCTCGGCGCGCGACAACTGCACCGACAGGCGGTCCCAGCCCACGCTGCGCGAGCGCGCCAGATAGATCTTCGGATGCCGCGTCTTGCCGTACTTTTCCAGCGGGTGGAAAAGTTCCTCGAACAATTTCTCGCCCGGCCGCAGGCCGGTATAGACAATCTGCACATCGCGCCCCGGCTGCTTGCCGCCCAGGCGGATCATCTGCTCGGCCAGGTAGCGGATATTGACCGGCTCGCCCATGTCCAGTGCAAAAATCTCGCCGCCATCACCCAGCACCGCAGCCTGCAGGATGAGCTGACAGGCCTCGGGAATGGTCATGAAGTAGCGTGCCACCTCGGGATGGGTGACGGTGACCGGGCCGCCAGCCTCGATCTGCTCCCGAAACAGCGGCACTACCGAACCGGCCGAATCGAGCACGTTGCCAAAACGTACCGTGATGAAGCGGGTTCCGGAGCGCTCGGCAACGTTCTGGCACCACATCTCCGCAATACGCTTGCAGGCACCCATGACACTGGTCGGGTTGACCGCCTTGTCGGTGGAGATCATGACAAAACTCTCCACCCCGTGACGGTCGGCGATGCGCGCCACATTGCGGGTGTTGAGCACGTTGTTGCGGAAGGCTTCGCAGGGCTGGTCCTCCAGCAGCGGCACGTGCTTGAAGGCGGCGGCGTGAAACACGACCTGCGGGCGCGACACGGCAAAGGCATGCTCGCAGCTGACCTCGTTGCCGCAATCACCCAGAAGCGGTCGCAGCACCAGTTCGGGCCAGGCGGCGCGCAACTCGCGCTCGATCTGGTACAGGTTGAACTCGCTGGTTTCCAGGATGGTCAGCGACGCGGCGCCGAGGCGCGCCACCTGCCGGCACAGCTCCGAGCCGATCGATCCGCCACCGCCGGTGACCAGGACGTGCTTGCCCGTGAGATTCTCGCGGATGGCGGTCCACTCAAGCTCGACCTGCTCGCGGCCGAGCAGATCCTCGATGGCCACCTTCTTGAGCTGGTTGAACTGGGCACGCCCGGATACCACGTCCTCGAGACGCGGCACGGTGCGAAATGGAAGTTGCGTGGCTTCGCACAGGTCCACGATCTCGCGCATCTTCTGGCTGCTGGCCGAGGGCAATGCCAGCAGCAGCATCTCGGCAGCCACCGAACGTGCAATTTCCTCCAGTTGGGCGATGCGTCCAAGCACCGGCACGCCGTGCACATTGGCGCCGCGCAGGGCGCGGTCATCATCGAGAAAGCCCACCACGCGGTACTGGCTGTCACGCTTCAGGTCCCGCACCAGGGCCTCGCCGGCAGGGCTGGCACCAAGAATGAGCACGCGCTTGCTGGGCCGGGCCTGGAAAAGATCAAGCCGGCTGTCCTTCCAGTAGCGCCAGGCCAGGCGCGGCAGACCGAGCAAGGCGCTGAGGATCAGCGGGTAGATCAGCAGGACCGAGCGCGGCACGGTGGCCAGGCGGTTGTAGAGAAACAGGGCCAGCGCCGCCACCAGTGCGCCTGCGATGGCGGCACGCAGGATGTTCCACAGATCCGGCAGGCTGGCAAAGCGCCACAGGCCCTTGTACAGGCCGGTCCAGGCCAGGATGGCCGTCTGTACGGCAAGCACGATCAGGGTTTCCATCGACAACCAGCCGATCGGCGATGACCCCGACAGCATCGCGTAACGCAGGCCATTGGCCACCATCCAGGCCAGCCAGACCATGCCCAGGTCATGCACGACCACGGCAATCCGCGGGTGAATGATGCCGATGAATTTACGCAGCACCGCGTCGTCTCCTGTCACGCGTCGTGTGGCAATGATGTCGAATGGCTGCATGCGCCAGCACACCAAGCACGCAGACCAGCGCCAGCAGACCCGGAGCCAGGCGCGGCCAGGCCAGCGCGGCCAGGGCCATGGGCAGGGCCAGAAGCAGATTCCACCCGAGGTAGAAAAGTGTCACCCGGGCATGACTGAAACCACTGCGCACCAGCCACTGGTAGGCGTGCTCCCGATGGGCAGTGTACCAGCGCCGCCCAAGCCACATGCGCCGCAGCAGCGTCATGCTGGCATCGATGATGAATGCGGAGCTGAGGATCAGAGCCGACCACACGCTCTGCGGCGCCTGCCGCCACAGCAGCGCAGCCAGGGCAGCCACCAGCCAGCCCAGCGCCACACTGCCGACATCGCCCATGAAAATCCGTGCAGGCGGACGGTTGTAAAACAGAAAGCCGAGGCAGGCGGCGGCAAGACCCGCACACGCCAGTGCCACCCCGCCAGCCTGCAACGACCATGCCACCGCGCCCAGGGCGGTGAAGTAGAACAGCATCTGCATCCCGAGCAGGCCGTCGATGCCATCCATGAAATTGTGTGCGTTTATTGACCAGCCCGTGGCCAGCACCAGGCCGACGCCGGCCAGCAGGCGCAGCATGGGCGACCAGCCCTGCAGATCATGCAGGACAACCACCGCCAGCAGCGTCGCGGCCAGCAGGTGCAGCACGAAGCGCGGCAGCAGCGGCAGATTGCGATGATCGTCCAGCCAGCCCACCAGTATCAGAAGCAGGAGTGCGCCGAACAGGGCCAGCGCCTCGGCCGGGGCAAGCCACGATGCTGGGCCCAGCCATGCCCAGCACAGGACCGGCAGCACGGCCAGCAGCAGGCCAAGACCACCACCACGCGGGGTGGCCACGGTGTGCGACCGTCGTCGCCCGGGCGCGTCCAGCAGGCCCCGTCTGAGCGCATAGCGCAAGGTGGCACCAACCAGAAGAACGGACAGGACGAAGCTGACAAGGATACCCAGGAGCAGGTGACTGACGGGCATGACCGCACTCACTCGTTGGCCACGCCTCGTATCGGGCGCACGCTGCCCCAGCTCTTGCAGCTGGGACATTGCCAGTGGTGGGCCTTGGCGCCGAAACCGCAGCGGCTGCAACGGTACATGGCCTGGCCTTCCATGAGCTTGTGCGTCAGATCACGAAGAATCAGGAAGTTGTTGCGCTCGGCAGCACCGGCGCGGCTGGCCGTGGCCTCGATCAGCGTGGTCAGGCCGCGCACCGACGGTCGTTGCCGCAACTGCGCGGTGAGGAAGGCCACCGCGGCATCCTCGCCATCGCGACGCCGGATCAGTCGGTGCAACGCCAGCACCGGCGAAATGCCCTGATAGCGGTCCAGAAGTTCACGCAGAAAGGCCTCGGCTCGATCATCCTGGCCCAGCCTGGCATAAGTCTCGAGCAGGTAGGGCAGTATCTCGGGGACAAACTCCACATCGCAATTGCAGGCGCGTTCATAGGCCTGCGCGGCCTCGTCCAGGCGGCCCTCGGCCACCAGCAGATGCCCGTTCAGCAGATGTGCGCGTACACTGTCCGGGTGGCTGGCAAAGGCATGCTTCATGTAGTCGCGCGTTTCGTTTATCGCGCCATGCTGTCGCGATTGCTCGGCCAGCTCGCAATAGTAGTGGGCGATGGTCTCGGCCTCGGGCTCGCCACTCATGCTCTCCAGTTTGCGCGCATGCTCGATCGCCTTGTGCCAGTCACGCTCGTGCTGATAGATGGCAATCAGGTGCCGCAGGGCCGATGGCGCGTGCGCGCCCATCGCCACCAGATCACTGAACAGTGTTTCGGCACGGTCAAGCAGGCCGGCACGCATGTAGTCCTCGCCCAGTTCCAGCAGGGCGATGGTCTTCATCGGATCATTCAGGTTGGGGCGGGCAACAAGATGCTGGTGCACACGGATCGCGCGCTCGACTTCACCGCGGCGGCGAAAAAGATTGCCCAGAGCAAGGTGCGTCTCGACAGTGTCACGGTTGAGTTCGGCCAGCTCGAGGAACACCTCGATGGCCTTGTCCGGTTGCTCGTTGAGCAGATAGTTCAGGCCGCGAAAGTAGCTCGATGAAAGCTCGTTGACCCGATCACCATCGGAAAGCCGCCCGCGACGAGCCAGGTACCAGCCGCTCCAGGCCGCCAGTGGCAGCAGGGGAATCAGCAGATACAGCGGGTTCATGCCGAGGCCGTCTGCGGATCGTCCTCGTTGGCAGATTCAATCGCCGGAATCTGGCGACGTGTGCGCGCCAGCTTGCGCTTGAGCGGCTGCACTGCAAACAGCCATACAAGCAGGCCGCCGAGAATCCAGCCGGCCAGGAGCATGCCCAGCAGGGCAGCGCCCTTGGGCATGGCGAAGCGGGTAAAAACGAGGTCATAGCTGACCAGGTCCGCGTTCAGGGCCCAAAAACCACGCCAGCAGCGGCAAACAGCACAACAATGATGATCAGGAGCAGACGCATAACGGCAATGTATCCGAAAAACGCGTATCAGGTCGAGTGTCGATTGCCGGAGAGCATGAAAATACGCCGACCCGATTGCACTCGCGATGCCGATGGCTGCGGCACCAGACCCGGACCACGGCTGCAATCACGGGCGTCATGCTGCCCGCGAACAGCTCACCAGGATCAGTCCTTGTTGTTGACCTTGTCGCGCAGGGCCTTGCCGGGCTTGAAATGCGGCACGTACTTGCCGGGCAATGCCACCGCCTCGCCCGTCTTGGGGTTGCGCCCCATGCGGGGGGCGATAGTGCAGGGAGAAACTGCCGAAGCCGCGAATCTCGATACGGTCGCCATCGGCCAGTGACTGGCTCATCTGGTCAAGCAGGCCCTTGACGGCCATTTCCACATCACTGAACGCCAGATGTGTCTGACGTCGAGCCAGTGCCTCGATCAGCTCGGATTTGGTCATCCATCCGCCCCTGTTGAACCCATACACGCTGCAAACGCGGGAAGGCCCTTGCCTTCCCGCGTCGCAAACTTCGATCAGTCAGCCTTGTCGAGCTGTTCCTTGAGCAGCGAACCCAGCTTGGTAGTGGCGTTGCCGGCACTCTTGTAGTCGTCCATGACGCCGCGGATATCGTCTTCATCCTTGGCCCGGATGGAGATCGACAACTTGCGGGTCTTGCGATCCATGCCGGTGAACTTGGCTTCAACCGTGTCCCCGACCTTGAGATGCTGGGTGGCGTCCTCGACACGCTCCTTGGCAATGTCGTTGGCGCGCAACCAGGCGTCCACACCCTCGGCAAGTTCCACCGTGGCGCCCTTGGCGTCCACTTCGGTAACCGTGCCGGTGACAATGCTGCCGCGCGGATGGGAAACCATGAACTGGCCGAACGGATCCTGTTCCATCTGCTTGATACCGAGGCTGATGCGCTGCGCTCCGGATCAACAGCCAGCACCACGGCTTCGAGTTCTTCGCCTTCTTGAATTCGCGGATCAGATCTTCGCCTGCATCCTGCAAGGAAATCTCGGACAGGTGCACCAGGCCGTCGATGCCGCCTTCCAGGCCGACAAACACGCCGAAGTCGGTGATCGACTTGATCTGGCCGGAAACCTTGTCGCCCTTGTTGTGCATGGCGGCGAAAGCTTCCCACGGGTTGGACTGGGTCTGCTTCATGCCCAGCGAGATGCGGCGACGCTCCTCGTCGACATCCAGCGCCATGACTTCGACCTCGTCGCCCACCTGGGCCATTTGGCCGGATTGACGTTCTTGTGGTCCAGTCCATTTCGGACACGTGCACCAGGCCTTCGACGCCCGGCTCGATCTCGACGAAGCAGCCGTAGTTGGTGACGTTGCTGACCTTGCCGAACACGCGTGAGGAAACCGGGTAGCGACGCGAAATGTTGACCCAGGGATCTTCGCCCAGCTGCTTCAGGCCCAGGCTGACGCGGTTGCGCTCGCGATCGAACTTGAGCACGCGCACTTCCAGCTCGTCACCCACATTGACCACCTCGGACGGATGACGCACGCGACGCCATCCATGTCGGTGATGTGCAGCAGACCGTCGATGCCGCCGAGGTTGACGAATGCACCGTAGTCGGTGAGGTTCTTGACGACACCCGGCACCACGGCACCTTCCACCAGACGCTCCAGCAGCTTCTCGCGCTCCTCGGAGAACTCTTCCTCGACCACGGCGCGACGCGAAACCACCACGTTGTTGCGGCGACGGTCCAGCTTGATGATCTTGAACTCGAGATCCTTGCCTTCCAGGTAGCTGGGATCGCGCACTGGGCGCACATCCACCAGCGAACCGGGCAGGAAGGCCCGCACGTCGTTGATATCGACAGTAAACCCACCCTTGACCTTGCCGGAGAACTTGCCGGTAACGACCACTTCGTCCTCGAACGCCTTTTCCAGCTCGTCCCAGACCATGGAGCGCTTGGCCTTCTCACGCGACAGGCGGGTTTCGCCGAAACCGTCCTCGATGGCTTCCAGGGCAACCTTGATCTCGTCGCCTACCTCGATTTCCAGCTCGCCATTGTCGCTCCTGAACTGGTCGATGGGCACGATGCCCTCGCTCTTCAGTCCGGCATTGATGACAACGACGTCGGGACGAATTTCCTCGATGATTCCAGAAACGATGGCACCCGGCTTAAGGTTGGTCAGGATCTGGCTTTCTTCAAACAGCTCGGCAAAACTTTCAGTCATGTGGATTCCAGGATGGGAAAGGACCGCTCGCGAAATGGAGTGACGCTGCGATCCACCGGTCGGGACACCTTGCCCTCATGGGTTGCGGTGTCGTGAAAATAATGTGTCCAGAAGACACGGCTCGATTGTTGTGGCGCGTCCATACACCAGGTCGAACGCCGAAAACGGCATTCGCCACGCCTCTCCGAAGCGCGTTTGTACTGTTCTGTCAGGCCTTCGACGGTTCGATCAGGGCAAGCACCTGGTCCACCACGGCCTCGATAGGCATGCCCGTGGTATCAATCACCACGGCATCCTCGGCCGGGCGCAACGGCGCCACCTTGCGCTGGGCATCACGAGCGTCGCGCGCCTCGATCTCCCGCAGAAGGGATGCAAGTGTAACCGCAAGACCCTTGTCCTTCAACTGTTTATAGCGTCTTTTGGCGCGCTCGCTGGCGCTGGCGGTCAAAAACACCTTGTGACCGGCATCCGGGAAGATCACCGTGCCCATGTCGCGCCCGTCGGCCACCAGCCCCGGCTTGTGCCGGAAGCCGCGCTGCTTGTCCAGCAGGGCCTCGCGCACTGCCGGGAATACGGCTACCGCCGAAGCCGCCGCGCCGCAGGTTTCGGTGCGCAGCTCGTCGGTGGCGTCATGGCCGTTGACGAATACCCGCGTATCACCGCCATCGTCGGCCGCCTGGAAGCGGATACGCGTGCTCTGCGCGCAACGCGCCACGGCATCGCCATCACCCAGGTCCACGCCAGCCATGCTGGCCGAGTAGCCGACAGCGCGATACAGCGCGCCCGAATCGAGCATCCGCCAGCCCAGCCTGTCCGCCACCAGGCGGCTGATGGTGCCCTTGCCAGAGCCGGAAGGGCCGTCGATGGTCAGGACAGGTGCGGGGGTCTTGGCGCTGGACATCCGGCCATTGTAGCGCGGAGCGCCCGCACGCGGGAACCGGATGGCGGCGGCCGGGCCCGGCCCAGTGGCCCAACAGGCGGTTTCCGGGACCCTCGTTCACCGCCTGCCTGCGCGAGTCACTGGCGCAGCGGCATCCACTCGCTCCAGTGCTGCCGATAGTGCTTCAGCTCGGCAATCGAATCGTGCACATCACTCAGGGCCGTGTGCGCCGACTCCTTGTTGAACCCTGCGGCCACGTCCGGAGCCCAGCGCCTGGCCAGCTCCTTGAGGGTCGACACATCCAGGTTGCGATAGTGAAAGAAGGCTTCCAGATCACGCATCTGCCGATACAGGAATCGCCGGTCCTGGCAGATCGAGTTGCCGCACATGGGCGACTTGCCCGCAGGCACCCACTGGCTGAGAAACTCCATCGTCGCCGCTTCGGCCGTGGCGTGGTCATCACTCGAGTCCAGCACCTGCTGCCAGAGGCCCGAGCGGCCGTGGTGCGAACGGTTCCAGTCATCCATCGCCTCCAGCCGCTCGACCGGATGATGGATTGCGAACACCGGCCCCTCGGCCAGCACGTCGAGCTGGCTGTTGGTCACCACGGTGGCAATTTCGAGAATTGAATCCCGATCAGGGTCGAGCCCGGTCATCTCCAGATCAATCCAGATCAGGTTGTTCTCATCGATGCTGCTCATGCTGAATCCTTCAATCGGCAAGACCGCAGTTTATCAGGAGGTGCGAAATGGAAAGCCTTTTTGTCCGCGAAGGACGCGAAGAACGCAAAGAGGTACCAGGGAAACAAGTGGAACATGATTCTCTTCGCGCCGTTGGCGTGTCTGGCTTACCGGGTGATGATTTCTGTTCCTTGCCTGTCCGGCACCCCCGCCAAACATGCGAAGATAAAGCAATGAGCGCAGATACCTTTTTCTGGCACGACTACGAGACCAGCGGTACCGATCCGTTTCGTGATCGCATCTGGCAGTTTGCCGGCATTCGCACCGACCTGAACCTCGAGCCGGTTGGCGACAGCGTCTCGATCATGTGCAAGCCCAGCCATGACAACCTGCCGCACCCCGAAGCATGCCTGGTCACCGGCATCACGCCGCAACAGGCCGAACGCGAGGGCATGAACGAAGCCGAGTTCGCCGCCGCCGTGCACGAGCAGCTCGGACAGCCGGGGACCTGCGGGGTCGGCTACAACTCGCTGCGTTTCGACGACAACTTCACCCGCAACCTGCTGTATCGCAATTTTTACGACCCCTATGCCCGCGAATGGCAGGACGGCAACTCGCGCTGGGACATCATTGACCTGGCTCGCATGTGCCACGCGCTGCGCCCCGCCGATATCCAGTGGCCACTGCGCGATGATGGCGCACCCAGCTTTCGCCTGGAGGACCTCGCTGCCGCCAACAAGCTGGACCATCGCCGGGCACACGATGCCTTGTCCGACGTGGAAACCACCATCGCCCTGGCCCGGCTGCTGAAGACACGCCAGCCCAGACTCTGGGACTGGTACCTGAGGCTGCGCAACAAGCGCGTTGCCGCCGACCTGCTCGACATTCCCGGTCGCACACCGGTACTGCATGTGTCCGCCAAATACCCGGCCAGCCGCGGCTGCACCACCCTGGTTGCGCCGCTCGCGCAGCACCCCGCGCGCAGCGGCGAGATCATCGTCTACGACTTGTCGGTTGACCCGACCGAACTGCTGTCGCTGGATGCCGATGACATTGTTGATCGCGTCTTCACCGCGCGCGATGACCTGCCCGAAGGTGTTGACCGGGTTGCTCTGCGTACCGTCCGCACCAACCGCTCGCCGGCACTGGCGCCGATGAGCGTGCTCAAGGGTGTGGACACGGATCGCATCGGTCTTGATGTCGACACCTGCATGCGTCACGCAGCGCGCCTGCGCGCCATACCCGATCTGGCCGGCAAGGTACGACAGGTGTATGCAGCACAGCGCGACATGGGCAAGGCCGCGGATCCGGAACTGGCCATCTACGACGGATTCCTGCCCAATGCCGACAAGCCCCTGTTGCAGCAGGTACGTGGCACGCCACCCGAGGAACTTGCCGAAGCGGCTATTGCATTCCGCGACCCGCGCTATGCCACGCTGCTTTTCCGCTACCGGGCTCGCAACTGGCCACACACGCTGGACCCCGATGAAGCGCGCGAATGGCACGATTTTGCGCGCCAGCGCCTGGGCACCCGCAGCGAGGCCACCAGCCTGTGCCTGACCGACTATTTCGCCACGCTGACGGCGCTGCGCGAGACGCGGCCTGCATCCGACAGTGCCCTGCTCGACCGGCTCCAGGCCTGGGGCATGTCGCTGGCGGACGAATTCGGCATCGACCCTGAAACACGGATTGACGCGGCATGAAACGAGCCTATTTCGACAAAGCCACCATGCGCTTCCTGCGCGGCCTTGACCGCCACAACAGCCGCGAGTGGTTCCACCAGCACAAGGCCGAGTACGAGGCGCATGTGCGCGAACCGTTTCTCGCCCTGATCGGCGACCTGGCCGACCCACTGGCAAAAATCAGCAGCCATTACCGCGCCGACACGCGCAAGGCAGGCGGCTCGCTGTTCCGCATCCACCGCGACGTGCGCTTTTCCAACAACAAGCTGCCGTACAAGCCATGGGCCGGTGCCCGGCTGTTTCATGAACGCCGCCGCGAAGTGGCAGCGCCATCGTTCTACATCCACATCCAGCCCGGCAACTGCTTTGTCGGCGGGGGCCTCTGGCATCCGGAAAACCATACCTTGCGCAGAATCCGGGAATTCATGGTGGACAACCCCGCCGCATGGAAGAAGGCGACCGGCAGCGCTGCATTCCGCCGTCACCTGTCGCTGCGCGGTGAAAGCCTGAAACGCCCACCACGCGGCTTCGATCCCGAGCACGAGCTGATCGACGACCTCAAGCGCAAGAGCCTGGCGGCCACCGAGGCCATCAGCGACGAGCTGGCCTGCTCCGATCGGCTTCGCCCCTTCATTGTCACCAGCATGAAGCGCCTGGCACCAATGCTCGATTACCTGTGCGCGGCCCAGGATCTGGAGTTCTGAGGCACACCCCGGATCCGACTGCCAGGATCCGGGCTGCCCCTCATCCGGGACATCTGCTGAAATCGCAGAACCCGGCAGGCGCACTCGAACGGCAACAGCGCAGCGCCGGCAATGCCAGAGAACAAACGCTCGAGGAGATACCGTGAGCAATCCTTATTTCGACACACCACACGATCGCCGCCACAGCAACAGCGTGAAATGGGATCGCTATGCTGGTCGCGATGTGCTGCCCATGTGGGTTGCGGACATGGATTTTCAGGCACCGCCGCCCGTCACCCAGGCCCTGCAGCAGCGTGTCAGCCATGGCATTTTCGGATACAGCCACGCCGGATCGGGTCTTGTGGAGGCGCTGTGCCACTGGGCCAGGCAGCACTACGACTGGACCCTGGAACCGGAGTGGCTGATGTGGATTCCGGGCGCGGTGCCCGCGCTCAATGCCGCCTGCCGCCTGATCGAGCCTGACCAGTCGGTAGTGACCACCACGCCGATCTATCCGCCTTTCCTGGCGGCGCCAGGGCACATGCAACGACGCTTGCTTGAGGTGCCCATGGTGCATGATGACGCGGGCACGGCACACATGAATGTCGAGCACCTGGCGCAAGCATTCCGGGACCAGGGCCGCCTGTTGTTCCTGTGCAACCCGCACAACCCGCTTGGCCGGGTGTTCGGTCGCGACGAGCTGGAGTCCGTTGCCGAGTGCGTGCTGGCTCATGACACGCTGGTCGTCTCCGATGAGCTGCACGCCGACCTCATTCTGGAGCCGGGACTGCAACACCAGCCCCTGGCCGCGCTGTCTCCCGAGCTGGCGGCACGCACCATCACCCTGCTGGCGCCCAGCAAGACTTTCAACATCGCCGGCCTGGGTCTGAGCTGCGCGGTCATTGCCGATGCCGATCTGCGCGCCCGCTTTGCCAACGCCATCGATGGCATTCTGCCCTACGTCAATACGCTGGGCTATGTGGCAGCGGAAGCCGCCTGGCGCGATGGCGGCGACTGGCACCGCCAGCTTGTCGACTACCTGCGTGGAAATCGCGACCTGATCAGCGAAACGCTGGCCAGGTTGCCGCAGGTCAGGGCGCAGGCACCCGAGGCAACCTACCTGTACTGGCTGGACCTGCGCGGATGCGGTATTGATGATCCGGTGGCTCACCTGGAAGAGCACGGCCTGGGCCTGTCCGACGGCGCCGACTTCGGTGCGCCGGGCTTTGCTCGCCTCAACTTCGCATGCCCGCGCGTCACGCTTGAAGCCGGCCTCGCCCGCCTCACTGAGGCACTGCGCTGAATTGACCTGCCAGACCATGATGGCCCTGCGGATCATGCGCTTCCGCAGCGGCGGTGTTTCTACCCGCCACGTTCGCAAGAAAGCCCGTCATTCTGCGCGGAATGAGCGCAGCGAATGGCGTCGCAGAATCCATGCTTCAGGTGGCAAGTGGCTCGATGGCCATTGCGACATGGATTCTGCGACTCCGCCTGCGGCTGCGCGCAGAATGACGGTGTTGCGCTTTTCGGCGTTCCTGCGGCTGATTGCTTTCCCGGCATGACGCCGCACCCCATCCGTGGCGGCGCCGCAGATCGCCCTTGAATCAGGGTTTCTGCTTCGTCCCACCGCGTTCGCAAGAAAGCCCGTCATTCTGCGCGGAATGAGCGCAGCGAATGGCGTCGCAGAATCCATGCTTCAGGTGGCAAGTGGCTCGATGGCCATTGCGACATGGATTCTGCGACTCCGCCTGCGGCTGCGCGCAGAATGACGGTGTTGCGCTTTTCGGCGTTCCTGCGGCTGATTGCTTTCCCGGCATGACGCCGCACCCCATCCGTGGCGGCGCCGCAGATCGCCCTTGAATCAGGGTTTCTGCTTCGTCTCGTCGCGTTCGCAAGAAAGCCCGTCATTCTGCGCGGAATGAGCGCAGCGAATGGCGTCGCAGAATCCATGCTTCAGGTGGCAAGTGGCTCGATGGCCATTGCGACATGGATTCTGCGACTCCGCCTGCGGCTGCGCGCAGAATGACGGTGTTGCGCTTTTCCGTTGCCGGCGGCTGATTGCTTTCCCGGCATGACACCGCACCCCATCCGTGGCGGCGCCGCAGATCGCCATTGAATGAGGGTTTCTGCTTCGTCTCGTCGCGTTGGCCCGTCATTCTGCGCGGAATGAGCGCAGCGAATGGCGTCGCAGAACGCTTCAGATGGCGAGTGGCTCGATGGCCACTGCGACATGGATTCTGCGACTCCGCCTGCGGCTGCGCGCAGAATCGCGCTGACCGGGTGTTCTCCGTCAGTAGCCGGCGGCGAGGCCGGCGGAGCGGCGGCGGTCGTTGGCGCCTTCGAGCATGTTTGTGTCGGGGTTGCGGCGGATGGCTTCGGCGGCGCCCCAGGAGTTCACTTCGCGGAAGTGGTAACCCATGCCGGTCAGTGCCTCGCGGGTTTCAGGGCTGAGGTAGCCTTTCTCGACCATGATCAGGTCGGGCAGCCACTGGTGGTGCATGCGCGGTGCATTGACGGCCTGCTGCATGTTCATGCCGAAATCGACCACGTTGAGTATGGTCTGCAGCACCGTGGTGATGATGGTCGAGCCACCCGGGCTGCCGGTGACCATGACCAGCTTGCCGTCCTTGAACACCATCGTGGGCGTCATCGAGCTGAGCGGACGCTTGCCCGCATCCACCTGGTTGATCACGCCCTGCACCAGGCCAAAGCCATTGGGCACGCCCGGCTTGGCGGTAAAGTCGTCCATCTCGTTGTTGAGAAAGAAGCCGGTGTCGCCGGCGATGGCGCCCATGCCAAACAGGTAGTTGATGGTGTAGGTCACCGCTACCGCATTGCCAGAGGCATCCACAACCGAGTAGTGCGTCGTGTGTTGGCCCTCGGGCTCGCCCAGGCTGCCCTTGACCTCGGACGATGGTGTCGCCCGATCACTGCGGATCTGCTCGCGGATGCCGGCCGCATGCTCGGGTGACAGCAGCCGGGCTATCGGGTTGTCGACAAAGGCGGGGTCACCCAGATAGGTGTTGCGATCGGCAAAGGCATGGCGCTCGGCCTCGACCATGTAGTGGGTGGTCTTTGCAGAAGCGAAGCCCCATTTGCGCAGCGGATACGGCTCGAGGATCTGCAGGATCTCGCACACCGTGGTGCCGCCGGAGCTGGGCGGTGGCGACGACACGATGTCATGGCCATGGTATCGGCAACGTATGGGCTTGTCCCGGTTGACGGTATAGCGGGCAAAGTCCTGCATGCTCAGCAGACCACCGTTCTTCTTGCTGGCATCCACCACCGCCTGTGCCACGGGGCCCTTGTAGAATCCGTCGTTGCCCTTGGCCGCGATCCGTTTCAGCGTATTGGCCAGTTGCGGCTGCAGCAGGCGTTCCCCGGCCTTCCACGGCTTGCCATTATTGAGAAAAATTGCCGCAGCATTGGGATGGCTTGCAAACTTCCTGGTGCCGGTATCCAGGATCTTGATGTCACCGGGCTTGAGCACATAGCCCTCGTCCGCCAGACGGATCGCCGGCGCCATGACCTGCTTGAGCGACATGGAACCGTACCTGGACAGTGCCTCGTTGAGGCCCATTACGGTACCCGGCACCCCGACCGACAGGAACGAATGCGTGCTGCGATGCCGAATGACGTTGCCATCGGCGTCCTGGAACATGGTGGGTGTGGCCTTGAGCGGAGCCTTTTCGCGGAAGTCCAGAAAAACGTCGCTGCCACTGGCCAGGTGAATCAACATGAATCCGCCGCCGCCGATATTGCCGCAGCACGGATGCACCACGGCCAGGGCATAGCCCATTGCCACGGCCGCATCGACGGCGTTGCCACCCTGCTTGAGAACGTCCAGCCCGACACGCGTGGCCAGATGCTGGGCACTGACCACCATGGCGTGGGGCGCCTCGACTGGCCGCGCATCCTTGAGGTCCCTGATCGTCGCACTGGCGCCGGTAACGTCCAGCGCCTGATCGGATATCTGCTGCGCCGCCACCGTGCTGGTGCTGGTACTGCCCTGATCCTGCCTGGTGGCACAGGATGTCAGACCGGCCAATGCCAGCAGCAGACTGCAGAGCGGCAATGTGAACTTGTGCATGATGCCTCCTTGTGGAGCGACCCGTGCCCGCCTGGCAAACCGACGCGGCGGCGGCGCGCCGATGCGGCCGCCACCGGCCCATCCAGAGGCCTTGTGAGTGGGCGGTACTTTGCCGCCCACCCGTTGCGTGGTCAAGTCAGCAACACCGTCCCGGCATGAGCTCAGTTGCCACGAACGCCCTTCTCGATCCGCTTGCCGATGTCGCTGTCGATGTTGCGCCAGTACTCGAATGCCCGCTCCAGCACCGGATCGGAGACGCCGGCCTTGAGGTGGCCAACCACGTTGCTCACCAATCGGTCACGGGCGGCGTCATCCATCACCTCGCGCACCAGCGTGCCGGCCTGGCCCCAATCATCATCGTCCTTGCGCAAGGTATAGGCCTTGCGCACCATGTCGCCATCGGCATGCCACAGCCCGGCGTCGTCGGTGCGCGCCGGATCGGCCGCGGGACCGCCCTTGGAGTTGGGGGCGTAAACCGGGTCGGCAACATTGACCGTGCGTCCGGCACCGTCCTTGCTGTAGCTGTGTACCGGGCACTTCGGCTGATTGACCGGTATCTGCTTGTAGTTGACCCCGAGCCGGGCGCGGTGCGCATCGGCGTAGGCGAATCCGCGTCCCAGCAGCATCTTGTCCGGTGAAAGACCAATCCCCGGCACCAGGTTGTTGGGCTCGAACGCGGCCTGCTCCAGCTCCGTGTGGTAATCGGTGGGGTTGCGGTCAAGCGTCATCGTGCCGACCTTGATCAGCGGATAGTCGGCATGCGGCCAGACCTTGGTCAGGTCAAACGGATTGAATCGATAGTCGCGGGCTTCCTCGAACGGCATGATCTGCACGTACAGCGTCCAGCTTGGATGATCGCCGCGCTTGATCGACTCAAACAGGTCACGACGATGGTAGTCGGCATCCGTGCCGGCCAGCCGGTCCGCCTCGTCCTGGGTCAGGCACTCGATGCCCTGATCTGTCTTGAAATGGTATTTGACCCAGAACTTTTCGCCCTTGGCATTGACCCACATGTAGGTGTGGCTGCCGTAGCCATTCATGTGGCGCCAGGTTCTGGGGATGCCTCGGTCACCCATCAGCCAGGCGACCTGGTGCGCCGACTCGGGTGACAGCGTCCAGAAGTCCCACTGCATGTCGTGATCGCGCAAGCCGTTGTCCGCTCGCCGCTTCTGCGAGCGAATGAAGTGCTGAAACTTCATCGGATCGCGCAGGAAGAACACCGGTGTGTCGTTGCCGACCAGATCGTAGTTGCCTTCACTGGTGTAGAACTTGAGCGAGAAACCACGCGGATCGCGCCAGGTGTCGGGGCTGCCGCGCTCGCCGGCGACGGTGGAAAATCGCGCCAGCATTTCTGTCTTCACTCCGGGCTGGAACAGCGCGGCCCTGGTATAGGCGCTCACGTCCTCGCTCGTGTGGAAATGGCCGAACGCGCCGCCGCCCTTGGCGTGCGGCTGCCGCTCCGGGATGCGCTCCCGGTTGAAATTGGCCATCTGCTCGATCAGGTAGTGGTCGTGCAAGACGATCGGACCATCGGCACCAATGCTGAGGGAGTGCTCGTCACTGGCGACTGGCGCGCCACCATCGGTGGTGGTGAACGCGGGCTTGTCGCTTTTGTTCGTGCTCATGGCAGACTCCTGTTGTAGTTTCGCGGCTTCGGCGCAATGCCGAATGATCCTCGAGTATGAACTGGCGACTTGCGCAAGCAAAATCGCTTTTTTGCATGCCCGCGATAGCTTCTCCCTATGAGCGCCGTCGATGCGCCACGTGATGTGACAGCCATGGCGATGCCTGACCAGCCGCAGACGCAATGAAACATACGTTTGATTTATCGCCCGCGCCTTGCTAGCGTGATGCTGTTGCCAGCCTGACCGGGGGGTACAGGCCGGCAACGGGGAGCGCCGCACGGCGGCACTCGACATGCGATCCGGCGGCTGCCTGCCGCACGCACGGATGCCGGCTTTTCGGCCCGCAGCACCGGCTCGCGCGACATTGTCACAAGCGACGATGAAACCCTGGGGAGGGAAACATGAAACGATTGCTCGTATGTCTTGCGCTGGTCTTGTGCGGGATAGGTTCCGCCTGCGCCACCACCGGCGTCGCGTTTGTTCACGGCACCGGACACCAGACCGATGCCTACCACGATTATTGGCAGTCCACGATGATCGAGTCGGTGCGCGGGGGCTTGTCCGACCCGTCCAACCTGCTCGTGGTCAACTGCGACTTCGAGCAGTACATGTGGGACAGCCGCGCCGCCGGCTGCCTCGCGACGCAGCTCTACAGCTTCATTACCTCGCACGGCATCGACGACCTGGTCGTCATCACCCACTCCAATGGCGGCAACGTCATGCGCTGGATCATGTCCAATCCGACCTGGACAGCCGCTACCCGACCATCATCTCCAGGATCCGCTGGGTCAACGCCCTTGCCGCATCCAGCGCCGGCACGCCACTGGCCGACGCGGTGACGGCCGGCACCGTCTTCGAGACCTCCCTCGGCTGGCTGCTTGGCTACGAGAGCGACGCGGTGCGGCAGCAGCAGACGAGCTGGATGGCCTACTACAACGCGAACTAGCTGCTCGGCACCTCCGGTCGCCCGTCCCTGCCGATGGGCTTCTGGGACGTCGTCGGCACCGACGTCGAGACCGCGATCTGGGACCCCGACAGCTACTGCGGCGGCTACTCCCTCAACCTCGGCCTGGAGATCACCCAGGCCTGGCTCGACAGCTGCTCCGACGGCTTCCTCGACTGCTCCAGCGCCGCGGCCGCCGGCTAGGTCTGGTTCTACGACACGCAACGTACCCGCGGCGATGAGCCCCTTAGCCACAACCAGAGCCGCCGGGCATGCTTCGGCCTCAACACCATCCTGCGCGACGACCTGTGAGGAGAATCGAGATGACAACATTCACAGACAAGACCATCGCCTTTCTCGCTGCAGGCCTGCTTGTTCCGGCCATCGCCCTGGCTGCCTCTGCATCGTTGCCGCAGGGCACCACGCCCCTGCTCAAGGCCAGCGCCGGCGACCAGGTGCCCGAGCATCTCATCACCGGCGAGCCGGCAACGGTCGACATTGATCACACCCCGGTCCACGTATCCTGGGCGCTGCCCGCCGGGCAGTCGCTGAAGGCTGACACCACAACCGTTCAAGCGCGTCAGCCGCGACTTCATCGTCGATGCCAGTGGCGCCGAACTCGAGCGCGGCGTGGCCGTGCCCCTGAGTGCCTCCGGGGCCATGCTGCGCATCAGTCCGCGCGACCAGGGCAGTGCCCCGTTAAGTGCGGCACAGGTGCACGTGACCTCCTCCCGCGGCCTGCGCCAGAAAGTGCCGCCAGCATCAGCAGCACGGTCGCATCCGGCCAGCTGATGACCCGCGCCGGGCATGCCCATGCAGGCGGGCAGCGTTGCCTTGCGTCTGGACAGCAGCATTGCCGCCGGCACCATACATGTGGATGCCGCAGGTGCACGCGGCCATT
>CAVTJF010000050.1:0-204999 GCA_963734945.1 uncultured Gammaproteobacteria bacterium | reverse complement strand
CGGGGGCGCTTTATCACGTGAGGTCGCGTTGTGATCGTCGCGAGGCGATCCATGCGGATGACGGGGCAAGACAGGATCCTGGCTTGCAACGCCCTGATTGAGGCTGGGTGGAGGGTGTTGATGCGCTCTGGTGTGTAAGGATTGCTTTCCCCGTGTCACTAACTGTGACATGAAGCCCAGAGCACAGCGAGAACTTGCATTCCATCAGTGCGTCGAGCGATGCCGCGGAATCCTGTTGCGTATCGTCGGCGACTTCGCCCGCGGTGCCGACCGGGATGATTTGCTGCAGGACATGATGATGGCCTTGTGGCATGCGCTTCCTGACTTTGCCGGGCGTGCTGCCGAGTCGACCTTTGTCTACCGGGTGGCGTTGAACACGGCACTGGCCTGGCATCGACGCCAGCCGCTTGCGGCCATGCCGCTGGAAGGTGGCGATGAGCCGACCGATCCGGGTGCACCGCCCCTGGAACACCTGCTCGAAAGCGAGCGCAGTGGCGCGCTGCAGGCGGCCATGCAGCAATTGCCGGCCATCGATCGGGCCTTGCTGCGGCTGTATCTGGACGAGCAGTCCTACCGCGATATCGGCCAGATTCTCGGCTTGACCGAATCCAACGTCGGCGCGCGCCTCAGTCGCGTGCGCCGGCGCCTTTCCCGCAAGCTTGAAGGAGCCTCGTCATGAACGCATCAGATGCCACCCGGACCGACCCGATTACCCAGGCCATGCATGCCACGCGGCGCCAACTGCATCGGCAGGCGGTGCAGCGCCTTGCCTTGTATGTGTGGTTCGCTCTGATGAGTGCGGCCGCGATCATCTTTCTGGCCCGCGCCTGGTCACAGCACGGTGTGTTCAGCCTTGTAGACGTCTGGCCGGCGCTGGTGCTGCAGATCGTTGCTGCATTCATCCTGGTCTGGTTGTTGCGCCGGCAGTTTGTGCATGTGGCCGAACTGCGAGCGCGTTGCCGGAGCGTGCGTACCGCTACCGAGGCACAACTGCGGGGCGTGCAACACGATCGTCGCCAGAGCATCGTGCTGATTGCCGTTGCCGCACTGGCGCTGCCCTCGCTGTTGTTCGCGGTGTCGCGGCTGCCCGGGAGCGGTGTCGTGAGCGGTCAGCAATCCGTCTGGCTGGCCTTGGCTTGTCTGCTGCCATGCCTGGTGATTTGCGGGGTGCATGTACCCCGGCTGTCGCGGCTGAAACGTACACGCGGCATGCTGGAAGACACCCTGCACCAGTTCGACGAGACCGCCTAGGGCAGCAGAGCGCCCCGGCGACGCCGCACATCACCCCAGCTGGCAGCTGGGGTGATGACATGCACCGCAGCCTGCTGCCGACATTGCGGCTCAAGCCCGACTTACGGGTTCAGGCAACACGCTGCCATTGACCGGATGTCGGCAAAACAGTACCATTCCGGTACTCAATTGAGCTGCGGAGATCAACCGTGTTGCGCGTCAGCCGTCTTGCCGATTACGCCACCAGTCTGATGGCCTGCCTGGGTGAGCAGCCCGAGCGGGTGGTGAGCGCCGGGCATGTGGCCGAATGCCTGCAGCTGGAGCCGCCGACGGTGAGCAAGTTGCTGAAATTGCTGGCCCAGGCGGATCTGGTGGAATCGTTTCGCGGCGCCAATGGCGGCTACCGCCTGGCGCGGCCTGCCGCCGAGATCAGCGTGGCGGAGGTGGTCGCGGCGATCGAGGGGCCGATCAGCATGACCGAATGCGGTGTCGCGGTAGGGCAGTGCGATCGCGAATCCACCTGCGGTGTGCGCGGCAACTGGCAGCGCATCAACGCCAGCGTCACGGCGGCGCTGCAGGCGGTAAGCGTGGCCGACATGATGCGGCCCGGGCATGCAGCCAACGAAATCCATGTGCCGGTCAATACGACCGCCCGAACAGCAGGTTCCTGAAGATGCAATCCACCGAGACATTGCCGGTTCGCGATGAAGCCAATGCCGAGGTCAATGCCGCACTGCGGCGGGGCTACAGCGCCGGTTTCATCACCGACATCGAAAGTCATGGGCTGCCACCCGGCCTCGACGAGGAAATCATCTGCCAGTTGTCGGCGCTCAAGAACGAGCCGGAATGGATGACCGAATGGCGCCTGCAAGCCTATCGTCACTGGCTGACGATGACACCGCCGAACTGGGCCAAGCTGAAGCTGGGGCCGATCGACTTTCAGGCCATCAGCTACTACTCGGCGCCCAAGGAAGGCCCCAAGTCGCTGGACGATGTAGATCCCGAAGCTGCTTGAAACCTACGAGAAGCTTGGCGTTCCCCTGCATGAGCGCGCCAAGCTGGCCGGTGTGGCTGTCGATGCGGTGTTTGATTCGGTATCGGTGGGGACGACCTTCCAGAAGGAGTTGAAGGAGGCCGGGGTGATTTTCTGCTCGATGAGCGAGGCGATCCGCGAGCACCCCGATCTGGTGCGCCAGTACCTGGGCTCGGTGGTACCGCAGGGCGACAACTATTTTGCCGCGCTCAACTCGGCCGTGTTCTCCGATGGCAGTTTCGTGTTCATTCCTGCCGGGGTGCGCTGCCCGATGGAGCTCAGCACCTATTTCCGCATCAACGCCGGCCACACCGGGCAGTTCGAGCGCACGCTGATCATCGCCGAGGACCGAGCGCAGGTTTCCTATCTGGAAGGCTGCACCGCGCCCATGCGCGACGAGAACCAGCTTCACGCCGCCGTGGTGGAACTGGTGGCGCTGGAAAAGGCCGACATCAAGTACTCCACGGTGCAGAACTGGTATCCCGGCGACGAGAACGGCGTCGGCGGCATCTACAATTTCGTCACCAAGCGCGGCGACTGCCGGGGCGACGACTCGAAGATTGTCTGGACCCAGGTCGAGACCGGGTCGGCGATCACCTGGAAGTACCCGAGCTGCGTGCTGCGCGGTGATCGGTCCACCGGCGAATTCCATTCGGTGGCGCTGACGCATCACTACCAGCAGGCCGACACCGGCACCAAGATGATCCACGTCGGCAAGGACACCAAGTCGAAGATCATCGCCAAGGGCATCAGCGCCGGCAAGAGTTCCAACAGCTATCGCGGCCTGGTCAAGGTGGAGAAGGGCGCCGACAACGCGCGCAACTACACCCAGTGCGACTCGCTGCTGATCGGCAAGACCTGTGGAGCGCATACCTTCCCCTATGTGGAAGTGAAGAACCCCAGCGCCATCGTCGAGCACGAGGCCACCACATCGAAGATTTCCGACGAGCAGATGTTCTACTGCCGCTCGCGCGGCCTGGACGAGGAAAACGCGGTATCGATGATCGTCGACGGTTTCTGCAAGCAGGTCTTTCGCCAGCTGCCCATGGAGTTCGCCGTCGAGGCCAAGAAGCTGCTGGAAGTCTCCCTGGAGGGCGCCGTTGGCTAGTTCAGTTGCCACGTGGCCTCCCAGCCTGCACTGTGCCGGTTCCGCGAACGAGCAGTGCTGTGCGGAGAAAGTCGAGGCCCTCACGGAATCCTGTTTTCTCCCGCGTAACTCGGTAGCCGTCATTCTGCGTGGAGCCGAAGGCGGAATCGCAGAATCCATTTCAGCACAGGCGCCTGGGCGGGTGGTCTACCCGGGAGCTGGATTCTGCGACTCCAGTCACTGCGCTCCTTCCGCGCAGAATGACGATTGGTTTGCCTGCCCGCATGATGTCGAGCCCGATTCTGCAATAAAGCCCGAATACCAAACCTTGCCGAACTTTTCGGCAATCCTGCCCCGGCGTCCGGATCGTCGCTCCGCGCTATCCGCAATGGCGGCAGTGGTTGAATTTCTCGTCCCTGGCTCATCATCCCTGGCCCCTATTTTCCACTCCCGACTCCCGGCTCCAACATGCTGAATATCAAAAACCTCCACGTCCGTGTTGCGGGCAATGAAATCCTCAAGGGCCTGACGCTCGAGATCAAGGCGGGCGAGGTGCATGCCATCATGGGCCCCAACGGCGCTGGCAAGTCGACCCTGGGCAACGTGCTGGCCGGGCGCGAGGGCTACGAGGTGACCGAGGGCTCGGTGACTTTCGAGGGCAAGGACCTTCTGACGATGGAACCGGAAGAGCGCGCCGCCGCCGGCGTGTTCCTGGCCTTCCAGTACCCGGTCGAGATTCCTGGCGTGAACAATACCTACTTCCTGCGCGCGGCCTACAACGCGCAGCGCCACGCGCGCGGCGAGCCGGAGCTCGATTCGATGGAGTTCCTCAAGCTGGTGCGCGAGAAGCTCAAGGTCATGCAGCTGTCGCCGGACCTGCTCAACCGCGCCGTCAACGAGGGCTTTTCCGGCGGCGAGAAGAAGCGCAACGAGATCTTCCAGATGGCACTGCTGGAGCCGAAACTGGCGATCCTCGACGAGACCGATTCGGGCCTGGATATCGATGCGCTCAAGCAGGTGGCCGAAGGCGTCAATTCGCAGCGTTCGCCCGAGCGCGGTTTTCTGCTGATCACCCATTACCAGCGACTGCTGGACTACATCGAGCCGGATTTTGTGCATGTGCTGGCCGACGGCCGTATTGTCGAGAGCGGCGACAAGAGCCTTGCGCACAAGCTGGAAGAACATGGTTATGCCTGGATCGCCGATGCCGGCGAGCCGGCCGGGGCGGCGTGATGGCTTCGCCTTTTCTTGACTCGGTTGCCGAACAGGCCCCGGCCGCTCAGGCTGATCTTCCGGGTGCGCAACTGGCCTGGCTGGAGAAGGCGCGCCGGCAGCAGTTGCAGGCCTTTCTGGACGACGGCCTGCCGGGCAGCCGCAACGAATCCTGGAAGTACACCAGCCTGCGCGCGTTCGCGCGACGCACCTACCGGACCGGTGATGCCGATGCCGCCTCGCGCCCGGTGGATAGGGCGAGCCTGGATCTGCCCGGCGTCGACGGCCCGCGTCTGGTTTTCGTGCATGGTGTGTTCCGGCCGGACCTGTCGGACCTGGACGACTGCCCCGATGGCTTGCATGTGCAGCCCGTGTCGCAGGCGCTCGCCGAAGGCGACGAAACGCTGCGCCCGGTACTGAGCCGTGACTGGCAGGACCCGGCTGATGCATTCGCGCGCCTGAACACGGCCCTGGCCGGCGACGGCTTGCTGTTGCGGGTGGCTGACGGTGCCCGAATAGAGCCGACCCTGCATCTGCTGCATGTCGGCATGCCGGCAGACAATGACTTTGCCTGGCATGTGCGCAACAGCATCACCCTGGGAAAGGGCGCGACACTGGATTTCGTTGAGCACCATGTGGGCAGCGCAGCACACAAGCATCTGGGCACACTGGTGAGCGATGTGACACTGGGCAGCGATTCGCGCCTGGGCTGGACCACGCTGCAGGATGCCGCCGACGGTGCGCAACTGATGCGGCGTGACCATCTGCGCCTTGAGGCCGGTGCCATGGCGCGGGTGCACGCGCTGGAACTGGGTGGTGGCCTGGTGCGGCACGAACTGGATGCCGATCTGCTGGGTGATGGCGCACGCATCGAGACCCGCGGCGTGTTCATGCCGCGTGGGCGCCAGCATTTCGATACCCGTCTGGATATCCGCCACAAGGCCGTGAACACGCAAAGTGATTCGCTCTGGCGCGGCGTGGCCGACCAGCGTGGCCGCGGCGTTTTTCACGGCGCCATCGTGGTGGAGCAGGGCGCCGATGGTGCCGATGCCAGCCTCAACAACAAGAACCTGCTGCTGTCCGCACATGCCGAAATTGACACCCAGCCGGTGCTGGAGATCTATGCCGACGAGGTCCTGGCCGCGCATGGCGCCACAGTCGGCCAGCTCGATCAGTCGGCGCTGTTCTATCTGCGCTCGCGCGGCCTGCCCGCGGACCAGGCCCGCAGCCTGCTGACGGCCGCCTTCTGTCAGGCGGCGCTGGACTCGCTGCCCAATGCGGACCTGCGCCAGCACATCAGTACCCAACTGGCGCAGCGCCTGCCCGGCCAAGCCGGATAGCCCAAGCCACCATTGCCCTCGTGGATGCCATGAACCCGCAACATGCCAATACCGGAACCGCCGATGCGCTCGACATCGATCGCGTGCGCGCCGATTTCCCGATCCTGTCCCGCGAGGTGCATGGCAAGCCGCTGATCTATTTCGACAGCGCCAATACCGGGCAGAAGCCGCTGGCCGTGATCGAGGCCACGGATCATTTCTATCGGCACAGCAACGCCAATGTGGCGCGGGCGGTGCACAGTCTTGGCGAAGAGGCCACCGATGCCTACGAGCGGGCACGCGACAAGCTGGCCGCGTTCATGGGTGCGGGTCATCGCGAGGAGCTGGTGTTCACCTCCGGCACTACCCAGGCCATCAACCTGGTGGCCTACAGCTACGCCTTGCCGCGCCTGCAGCCCGGTGACTGCATCCTGCTCACGCAGATGGAACACCATGCCAATATCGTGCCGTGGCAACTGGTGTGCGAGCGCACCGGCGCGCAGATCAAGGTGGCCCCGATCAGCGAATCGGGCGAGCTGATCGTCGAGAAATTCGTCGAGATGCTGACCCCGGATGTGAAACTGGCCGGTGTCACCCATGTATCCAACGTGCTGGGCACCATCAACCCCGTGCGCGAACTGGCCCGCGCCTGCCGCCAGCGCGACATTCCGCTGCTGGTCGACGGGTCACAGGCCGCGCCGCACCTGCCGCTGGATGTGAAATCGCTGGGCTGCGATTTCTACGCCATTACCGGCCACAAGATGGCCGGGCCGACCGGCACCGGCGTGCTATGGGCCAGGCGCGAGCATCTGCAGTCGATGCCGCCGTTCTTCGGTGGTGGCGAGATGATCCGCGAAGTGAAGTTCAGCGGCACCACCTTTGCCGATCCGCCGCACAAGTTCGAGGCCGGCACGCCCAATATCGCCGGCTTCGTCGGTCTGGGCGCGGCGGTCGATTACCTGAGCGATCTGGGCATGCAGCGCATTGCCGCACGCGAGCAGGAACTGCTGCAACATGCCACCGAGGCGATGCGGGCCATTCCCGGCATGCGCATCATCGGTGAGGCAGCGCACAAGGCGGCGGTGATCTCGTTCCTCATCGAAGGCACCCACGCCCACGATCTGGCCACCATGCTGGACATGCAGGGCGTGGCGGTACGTTCCGGGCACCACTGCGCGCACCCCTTGATGCAGTTTTACGGTGTGCCGGCCACGGCGCGTGCCTCACTGGCCTTCTACAACACCCATGAGGAAATCGATCGCTTCATCGAGGCCATCCACACGGTGCGCGGCATGCTCGCCTGACATCCGGCTGGAAAGCCCGGGCCGAGGGTTGCGATATGCTGACATGTGCCTGACCGCCATCCGCAAGCCACAGGGGAACGTCATGAAATCGCGCCGCCACTTTCTCACCCGCATGCCACTGGGCGCTCTCGGCGCCATCGCTGCCTGGAAACTCAAGGCCCAGACTGCTGATCCCGGCGATGTACCAGGCGCGGCGCCAACCTTCAATTCGGATGTCGGCGCCGGCCCGGAAATCAGCGAGAGGACCTTCGCCGAAGCCGAGAAATTGATGCGCGTGCAGATGACGCCCGCTCATCGCGACATGGCGGCATCAAGCTGGCGCACGTCGATGGCGGGCATGACCGCACGTCGTACCGGCCCCAATGCAATCAGTCTGGAAGAGGGTCTGGCACCGGCAACGGTATGGAATCCGCAGGTATCAGCGCATCCCGTGGGCCCGCAGCAGGACCGCTTCCAGCCGGCCGCCATCGAGGCCACGCCGCTGCCGGACAAGGATGCCGACATTGCATTCGCCAGCGTCGCCCGGCTGGGCCAATGGATACGCACCGGCAAGCTCAGTTCGGAACGCCTGACAAGAATCTACATCGCACGCATCAAGCGTTTCGATCCGAAACTTCGTTGCGTGATCACGCTGCTCGAGGAGCATGCGCTCAAGCAGGCGCGCCGGGCCGACCGCGAAATCGCGGCGGGCAAATACCGCGGCCCATTGCATGGCATTCCCTGGGGTGCCAAGGACCTGCTGGATACGGCGGACATTCGCACCACTTTCGGCGCCGAGCCATTCCGCAATCGTGTCCCGAAGCAGGATGCCGCTGTAGTCAAGCGCCTCAATGACGCCGGTGCAGTACTGCTGGCCAAGCTGAGCATGGGCGCGCTGGCGCTGAACGACATCTGGTTCGGTGGCCAGACCATGAACCCCTGGGTGCCCGAAGAGGGCGCGGGCGGTTCCAGCGCCGGACCCGGTTCGGCCACGGCTGCGGGCCTGGTCGCGTTCGCGATCGGCAGCGAGACCCAGGGCAGCATCATCGATCCGGCCATGCGCTGTGGTGTCACAGGGCTGCGACCGACCTTCGGCCGCGTACCGCGTACCGGCGCCATGACCCTTTGCTGGACGCTGGACAAGCTGGGTCCGCTGACACGTTCGGTGGACGACACCATGCTGGTGCTGAAGGCCATCAGCGGGCCGGATGCCGGGGATGTGGCCAGCGTGCCCGGCCATCTGGATTATGTCGCCGAGGCATCAGTGAAGGGCCTGAAGGTCGGCTATTTTCCCGACTGGATGAAGGAGGCGCCCGCTACGGACGTTGATCGGGCGTCACTGAAAACACTGGAAAAGCTGGGCCTTCAGCTCAAGCCCGTTTCGTTGCCGGATTGGCCCTGGAGCACGCTCAACGTGATCCTTTTCGCCGAAGCGGCGGCCGCGTTCGAGGAGCTCACCCTCAGCGGCAAGGACGACGCGATGACGGTGCAGACCCCCGATGCGTGGCCCAATGCATTCCGCCAGTCGCGTTTCCTGTCCGCGGTGGATTTCGTCCAGGCCGATCGCCTGCGGCGCAAGGTCGCCGGCATGATGGCCTCTTTGATGTCGGAGGTGGACCTGTTGATGGTGCCATCCCTGCGCGACGAGATGCTGATCATTTCCAACAACACCGGGCAGCCGTCGCTGACCCTGCGTACCGGTTTCGTGCACGTGTCGCAGGCACGCAGCGACTGGGCACCGGACTCGGCGCACCCGGCGCCGCGTTTCGACCCACCCCGGCGCGTGCCCCACGGCGTGACCCTGATCGGGCGCCTGTTTGAAGAAGGTGTGATTGCCCGCGTCGGGCTGGCACTGGAGCGCGAGCTGAAGGTGGCGGCCGAACGTCCACGGGGCTTCTGAGCATGGCGGCAGGCATTTGCTGCGGCACGCCGTTATCATCGGCAGCCTGTTCACTTCCCGACCACGATCATTGCGACTGACGTCCATGCCCCCCAGCACAGCGATTCACTACCGCGACGCGACACTCGACGATGTACCGGCCATCGTGGCCCTGGTGCAATCGGCCTACCGTGGCGATGCCAGCCGTGTCGGCTGGACCACCGAAGCCGACCTGCTGGATGGTCAGCGCATCGATCCGGCAGGTGTGCAGGAGTCGATCGAGATGACCGACAGTATGGTGCTGCTGGCCGAACATGCTGCCGGCGGCAGTGGCGAGGCCGGTGCCCTGCAGGCCTGCGCGCATGTCGCTCGACAGGATGACAATGCCTATTTCGGCATGTTTGCGGTACGCCCGCAGCAACAGGGCAGCGGCCTGGGTGGCGCGGTGCTCAAGGAGGCCGAGCGACGCGCCGTGCAGCAGTGGCATTGCAGGTTCATGTGCATGACCGTGATTGACCTGCGCGAGGAACTCATCGCCTGGTACCAGCGCCGGGGGTATGTCAGGACAGGGCAGTACAAACCGTTCCCCTATGGTGACGAGCGCTTCGGTATCCCGCGCCGGGACGATCTTCGCTTCGAGTGGCTGCGCAAGCCCCTGACCGGTGAGGGCGCAACATGAGCGAGTGGATCGAGGTATGTGCCACCGGAGACCTTCTGCCGGGCGAGTTCAAGGTCGTCTGGGACGAGGACACCCCTATCGCGGTGTACAACGTGGACGGTGCGTTCTACGCCATCGAGGACACCTGTACCCATGACGGCGGCGACCTGGCCGGCGGCGAGGTGCACGGCTTTGAAGTCGAGTGCCCGCGTCATGGCGCGCGCTTCGACGTGCGCAGCGGCGCGGTGACCTGTCCGCCGGCGACCGAGCCCGTGTCAAGCTTTCCGGTACGCGAGGACAACGGCCGCATCTTCACTCGCGACAATCGTTTCGACTGAAGCTGCCCGGAAATTCCCCCGCTTGCGGTCGGGGGCTTAGAATGCCGCACGCCTTCTTGCCTCCTGCAGGGGACAGTCATGCCGGTGAATATGCGTCGCGTCGTGGTGTTTGTGGTGCTGTTTGCGCTGTACCAGTCCGCCGAAGGAATTGGTGCGAACGTTTTGCACAGTTTTGCTGTCCAGGCAGGCCTGATGCTTGCCTGCGTACTGGTCGCGTGGCCCTTGGGCCGATGGCTCGGTTTCCGCGGCTACGACGCTTATGCGCTGGTCGGTTCGGGCTGGCCCGCGTGGCTGGCGGGCGGCTTGTTGCTGGCAGGACTGGCCAATCTTGCCGCCCTGGCGATGGGGCTCGGTCTGGGTATTTTTGCCTGGGATCCGGGCGCCGAGATTCAGCTTGGCCAGTTTGCTCCGGTCGCGCTCGCCATTGCTGCCTTCTCGACATTCGTGCCCTCCATTGCCGAGGATATTCTCACGCGCGGCTTCTGGTGGCGTGCCTCCGGCATTCGCTGGAATGGCGCGCTCTTCGTTGCGGTTTCGGCGCTGCTGTATACCCTGAACCATGTCTTTCGGTTGGCCAACGGGCCGACCGAATGGTTGATGCTGTTCTGTTTCGGCGTCGCCTATGCCAGCGCCATGTTGCGTAGCGGTTCGCTTTGGCCCGCGGTGGGACTGCATTGGGGATGGAATGTGTCCAATGCGCTGTTCGGAAGCATGTTGCCAGTCAAGGTAGTCGATCATCCGGATGCCCAGATTCTGTGGGCGCTCCTGCATCTGGTTCTGGCCGCCATCGTGCTGACCGTGCCGTTTGCCGCGAAGAACCGGGATAATGGGGCTGGCCGGCTTTCGCGGGCAGACCCGCTGGTCGAGGCAGGCGATACTTCTGCCGTCGCAGATACCACAGCACGAAGCCGCTGACGGTGAAGAACGGCATCAGCAGGCAGGCCAGGGCCATCAGTGCCGAACCCGCCGGGCCGAAGAAGCTGCCCGAATGCAGCGGAAACAGCGACGCCACAAAACGTCGACCGGCAGCTTGTGTTGCGTAGCGCTGGCGCTTGGCAATACTTCCGGTGATGGGGTTGATCTGCAACGTGTCCCAGGCACGCTCGTGGGGACTGCTGTCGGTCTGGTAGCGGATCGTCACCAGACCGGCCGGGTCGGTGGTCAGGTTCAGGCGCGCGGCTGTGGCATCCGGCACCGCGGCGCGGAAGCTGTGCCACGCCCTGTCTACGGACAGGTGCGGCATGTCCTCCTGCAAGCCGGGGCGCGGCGAGCGCAGGCTTCCGCTGATGCCGGCCATGCTGTTGATGGCGTCGCGGTAGGTGTCGTATGACCACCACAGGCCGGTCAGGGCGGCCAGCAGGTAGAAGCCGAGCACCCAGGTGCCGAGAACGGCATGCAGGTTGCGCCACAGGCCGCGTCCGCGCAACCGCCATTCGGGCTTGAGCCAGAGTCGCAGGGTATGCCGCCGCGGCCAGCGCTGGATCAGGCCGCTGATCGCCAGAAGCAGCAGAAGCACGGTGCTGGCGCCGACGATCTGCTTGCCGACGGCACCGGCAGCCAGTCGTCGATGCAGGCCTTCGACCGAATGAAAGAACGCCTCGCCGCGCGGCGGTGCCAGCAAGGTCCCGGTCCAGGGGTCGAGATGGACGCTGCGGCGGACCCGCCGGTCGCGAGCGCTCAAGCGAACTGATGCGGCACGGTCCGTACCGTGCCAGCTCACGCTGGCGGCAAGCATGCCGGGCGCGGCCTGCTCGGCCAGCGCCACCAGGGCATCCGGCGTCATTGCCTCGGCGTTTTCCAGCGGCACAATCGTCAGTTGCGGGTTGAGCCAGCGCGACACCGGTTTCTCCATCGCAAGCAGGCCCCCAGTGGCACCCACCACGGTGAGGACCAGGCCCGCGGTGATTCCGGCGATCCAGTGCAGTCGGAAAATGAACTTTCGTGTGGTCATGGTTTGCGCTGGCGGCTTGGTGGCAGCAGGGTGCGGCGCGCAATTCAATCACAAATGAGAATCACTCGCAACTAATCCACGCACACATGACCTCTGACACTTTGAGAAACGTGCCAAACTGCGCCATCCTGATGGCTTGCCATTTTCGCTTTGGGGAACTGCATGCGTATCCGAACTCTCGCCAGCTGTGCGCTTGTGCTGCTGCTGCCGTGCACCGCGTTGGCCCAGAAAACACAGGCTGAACCCGCGTCGGCCAGTTCTACCGCTGGCGGGCCGGCAGCCGCCGGCAGTGCGCTGGCGCCCATTCCCCTGGTGTCACCGCGCACGGCAAACATCCGTGTGGCCAGTGCGCCGGATGCGTGGGGCGGCCCTCGCAGTGCGTCCGATGCAACGCTTTCCGATCAGGTCACCAGCTACACCATCGAGGCGACGCTGAATCCGGAGGAGCACACGGTCAAGGCACAGCAGCGCATGACCTGGCGCAACCGCAGTGACCGGGCCGTGCACACGATCTACATGCACATGTACCTCAATGCCTTCGAGGGCCCCGGCAGTACCTTCAATACGGAACGGCGCGAGCTGTCCGGCAGCGGCAACTCACGCGGTTCTGCCAAGCTGAAGAAAGGCCAATGGGGTCATGTCGACCTGCACAAGGTGCAACAGAATGGCCAGGACGTGAAATGGCGTTTCGTGCACCCCGATGGCGGACCGGAGACCGATCGCACCGTAGTCGCGATGGATCTGCCACAGCCGGTGCCGGCTCACGGCACACTGACGCTGGACATCGATTTCCAGGACACCCTGCCGCGCGTGGTCGAGCGCACCGGCTGGTGGGGCAAGTTTCACCTGGTGGCGCAGTGGTTCCCCAAGATCGCCGTGCTGGAACTGCCCGGCGAACGCGGTGCAACCCAGGTGCGCTGGAACGCGCATGAGTTCCACTATCACAGCGAGTTCTACGCCGACTACGGCAATTACGACGTCAAGCTGACGGTGCCCAAGGGCTATACCGTCGGCGCAGTCGGCCATGAGGTCGGCGAGCCGGTCGAGCAGGGCAATCAGATCACCCATCATTTCGTGCAGACCGACGTCGAGGATTTCGCCTGGGTGGCGGCACCCGGCTACAAGGTCATGGATACCACCTGGACCGGCCCCGGCAGCCCGGAAGTCAAGGTGCGGGTGATCTATCCGCCCGAGTATCCGGCCGTGGCAAAGCCGATACAGAAAGCGACTACCGACTCGCTCAGCTATTTCTCCAAGACCCTGGGGCCGTATCCCTACCAGAGCGTCACGGCGGTCGTGCCACCCTACAACGCCGGTGAAGCCGGCGGCATGGAATACCCGACCTTCTTCACGGCTGAGCACTCGGATGAGTACACCCCGAACACGCTGAGCGAGTTCATGATCGATTTCGTCACCATCCACGAATTCGGTCATGGCTACTTCATGGGTCTGCTGGGTTCCAATGAATTCGAAGAGCCGATGCTTGACGAGGGCATGAACGAATACTGGGACCAGCGCATGCTGGCCGATCGTGGTCAGGACATTTATCCGACAACGCCTTTTCTGAGCTGGCTGGGCTTGCGACCCAGCATGGGGCCGTTTGTCTACGAGCGACTGGCCGGTGTGCTGGGCATCGGGTTCCCGGCCGACTCGCTGGACGCCAATTCCTGGGATCGCATGTCCAATTCCAGCTACGGCTCGGTTTATGCGCGTACCGCCAGCACCATGCGCACGATCGAGAATCTGGTCGGCCCCGAGGCCATGGGCAGGGCCATGAAGCTGTATTACAAGCGCTGGCACTTCCGTCATCCGTCAGCAGCCGACCTTCGAGACGCGCTGGCCGAGGGCACGGGCCAGAGTGAACTGATCCATTCCATTTTCGAGTCGCAGGTCTACGGCACCGACGCCGTCGATGCGAAGGTGGTGCGACTGGAAACCAACGAGCAGGTGCCGCGCCCCGGCACCTTCATCAAGGACGGCAAGCGCGTGACCGTGACGCAGGATGAGGTCAAGAAGCAGATCAAGGATGCGCGCGAGAAATGGAAGAAGGCACACGAAGACGCCAAGCATGGCGGGCCGTACCCGTGGGAGACGCTGGTTACCGTGCAACGCACCGGCGCGGCCATTCCGCGCAGCGTCCGCGTCACCTTCGCCGACGACACCAGCACCACCGTGGAATGGAATGACGGCAGCCGCTGGAAGCGCTTCAGCTTCACCCGGCCGGTCAAGGCCGTATCGGCCGAGATCGATCCGGAGAACAAGGTGCTGCTGGACTCCAACATTCTCAACAACAGCCGCACGGTTGAAGCCGACAAGAGCGCTGCCCGCCGTTACGGTGCGGACTGGTCGGCACTCCTTGGCACTGTCTTTTCATTCCTGGGGACGCTATGAACATGCATCGACAAAACGCCGGTTTTTCCGGTTTCCTGGCTGCCCTCGGCGCCGGCCTGCAGTGGAAGCTGCTGCTTGTGTGGCTGTTGCTGATGCTGCTGCCGGTCGCGGTGGCGGCCTGGCCCATGAGTGCCGCGATGGGCAGTCTGCTCGAGCATTCGGTACATTCCACTGCCTGGGCCGAGTCGTTCAATGCGCTGGGGATGGGCGATGCCATGTTCCAGCTGGCCAAGTTCATGCCCGCCATCGGCGCCGCAGCCATGGCAGGTTTCTTCATGAGCCTGCTGCTGGCGCCGTTTCTGACCGGCATGGTGGTCACCGCGGCGCGCAGCGCGCAGCACACCGGCTTCAGCGAGCTGATGCACGGCGGCCTGCGCGAATACTGGCGCATGCTGCGGGTCAGTCTGTGGGCGCTGGTTGGGTGGGCCATTGCCTTCGGTATCGGGGCGGCAGCCTTTCACATGGCCAGCAACGTTGCCAAGACGGCAACGCTCGAGTCGCAGGTTGACTTGTGGCGGCATGGCGCCATGGCAATCATGATCATCCTGCTGGTGATAGCACACGCCATCGCCGAGGCCTCGCGCGCCCAGTTTGCAGCGGATCCGAATCTGGGTTCGGCGACCCGTGCCTGGGGCCGTGGCCTGAAGATGGTTTTCGGCCGCCCTCTGGCAAGCTTCGGCATGTACCTGGGCGTCAGCATCATCGGCTATCTGCTGGTACTCGTCTTCGGCATGTGGCGCATGCGCGTGCCGGCAGTCGGGGTGGGCGGCACGATCCTGGCCTTCGTGCTGGCCCAGCTTGTGGTTCTGAGCCTGGCCTGGACGCGCACCGCACGCATCCACGCACTGGCCGGAGTTGCGGGTGGTCGGCGTCGCTCAGCCGGGCTGTCCCAGGCCGCTGCGCTGGGCTGATATCGCGGGCGCTCGTCAGGGCACGGCGAGCGTTTCGGCCCCGCCGTGCCCGGGCGCGCGCCGCCAGCGCATGGCGCACCTGCTTCATGACCGCTATCGGTACGGCAAGCGGGCTTCGCCGGGCAGGTGCACGCTCTGGCCGCAGGCCAGGACGGAATGGGTGTCTTTGGCCCGCACCATGCACCAAGCTTCTGCTGCTCCGGCCCGGTGACACGTCCGGCGCGGCTTTCGCTCGGTCGCGATACCCACGCCGGGCATGCCCTCGTGCCGGCTCGCGACAAACCCTGTTGAGAAATACGGGCTAGCCGTGCGCGGCAAGGCGCTCATGGCCCTGCGCCGGGGGATAATAGGCAAACACGCTGGTCGGCGAGCCGAGAAAGTCGGTTTCCTCCACCCGTTCCCCGTGCAGGCGCTGCACCAGACCCAGCGACGGGTCGTCGCCCTTGCGGATCAGGCTGATGACGCGTTGCAGTTTCAGTTCGTTCCAGGCGAAGTCGAGCGCTGCCTGGGAGGCTTCCGTGGCGTAGCCGTGATGGCGGTGCTGGCGTACCAGCATCCAGCCCAGCTCGACCCCGGGCCAGCCTTCCGGACGCAGCAGACCCACCCGCCCGATGAATGCCTGGTCGCCTTTGCGCTCCAGCGCCCACATGCCGTGACCGCGCAACGCCCAGTGGCCCAGCAGCATGGCCATCGAGCGCCAGGCATTCATCCGGTCCAGCGGTTCGCCGCTACCGACGAAGCGGGTTGAGTCGGGATCGGCAAGCATCGCGGCATAGTCGTCGAAATGCCGTTCGTCGAATGGCACCAGTTGCAGCCGTTCGGTTTGCAGGGTGGGAATATCAGACATGCGGATTCAGTCCCGAATGCGTGTTGGCACGACAGTTCAGGGCTGTCACGGTTGGCGTGGAATCCGGCCATTGTCGGCACTTGTGGCCCGTCTTTCAAGGCCGGCGCGATACGGCGCTGGCGCAGCAAGGCAAATCGGCCGGAATCGGCAACCCGATTCCGGCCTGGTGCGACGTCCCTGTCAACGGGCATCCTGCCCTGGTGCGGACGTTCCCTGTCGCGCCGGCTCCCTCCCTGCCGCCGGCGTCAATGGCACCTTCCCTGTGCCCAGGGGACACTCCCTGTCCGGGTCGGACGACGGTTTACTTGCCGCTAACCCGGATCGCGCTCTGGTTCTGCTCGATGGTGCGCGTACCGATGCCCTTGACGCGTGCCAGCTGGCTGGCGTTCTTGAAAGGGCCGTGCGCCTTGCGATAGGCCACGATTGCCTCGGCCTTGCTCATGCCCACGCCGTCCAGCGACTTGGCCAGTGTGGCGGCATCGGCGGTATTGACGTTGACGGGCGTGGCCGCCATGGCGGCAACACCGAAGGCCAGACCAAACACCAGAGGTGCAACAAATCGAGTCAGTTTCATGTTTCTCTCCTTGAATCGTTTCGAGGCGGCGCTGCCTGCACCGCAGCACCACTGTAGGGGCGTGCCGGGCCGGGCGCAGCAGGGCAGGGACAGGTCCTGATGTGGGCCAAGTGGTTTTTGCCCCGTAGGGCTTCGCCTACAGCCCGGGCGCGTCGGGCAAAACTGTTAGAATCAGGCGCTTGTGCGCTGGCTGTCGGGTGATGGCCAGTCGCGGAACCCGGTTTCAGAGGATCAGACATGGACAACAGCAAACTGCGTGACTTTGTGGGCGGCGTGTGGGACGACGAGGTGGTGCCGCAATTGGTCGACTACATCAAGATCCCCAACAAGTCACCGATGTTCGATCCGGACTGGGTCAAGCACGGCTACATGGATGATGCGGTCGCGCTGATGGAGAAGTGGGCGCGTTCCAAGCTGGACCAGCTGCCCGGCTCCAGCCTGGAGGTGGTGCGGCTGGAAGGGCGCACACCGTTGATCTATATCGAGGTCCCGGCATTGGGCATGCCCGAAGGCAACGATGACACCGTGGTGCTCTATGGCCATCTGGACAAACAGCCTGAAATGACGGGCTGGGCGGACGACCTTGGCCCGTGGAAGCCGGTGATCAAGGGCGACAAGCTGTACGGTCGGGGTGGCGCCGATGACGGTTACGCCATATTCGGCTCCCTCACTGCCTTGCTCGGCCTGCACCAGCAGGGCGTCGCGCATGCGCGCTGCGTGATCCTCATCGAGGCCTGTGAAGAGTCGGGCAGCTATGACCTGCCGCACTATGTCGATCATCTGGCCGATCGCATCGGCAATCCGTCGCTGGTGGTATGCCTGGATTCGGGTTGTGCCAACTACGACCAGCTGTGGCTGACCACGTCGCTGCGCGGCATGACCGGTGGTGATCTGTCCGTCGAGGTGCTGACCGAAGGCGTGCATTCGGGCGATGCCTCGGGTGTGGTGCCCGACAGTTTCCGGGTCATTCGCCACCTGCTGTCGCGGCTTGAAGATCCGGCCAGCGGCGCGATTCTGCCGCCCGAGCTGCAGACCGAGATTCCCGAGGAGCGCGTCGATCAGGCTCGTCAATGTGCCGAGATCCTGGGGGACGAGGTTTACAGCAAGTTTCCCTGGGTGGAGGGTATGCGCCCGATTGATGACGACCCGGTGCAGCTGATTCTCAATCGTACCTGGCGCCCACAGCTGGCCATTACCGGCGTGGATGGACTTCCTGCGCTGGACAGTGCCGGCAATGTGCTCCGCCCGGGTACCGCGCTGAAGCTGAGCCTGCGCGTGCCGCCCACGGTCGATGGCCGCAAGGCCGGCTATTTCGTCAAGGAACTGCTGGAAAAGGACCCGCCGTACGGCTGCAAGGTCCGCTTCACGGTGGAAAAGGATGGCAGCGGCTGGAATGCGCCACCGTTGTCGGCGTGGCTGAGCGATTCGGTGGCCGAGGCATCCCGGCAGGCCTTCGGTGCGGAAGCCGCCTACATGGGCGAGGGCGGCTCGATACCGTTCATGGGCATGCTGGGTGAGAAGTTTCCCGCGGCGCAGTTCCTGATTACCGGCGTGCTGGGGCCTCATTCCAATGCCCACGGCCCCAACGAGTTCCTGCATATTCCGACCGGCAAGCGCGTCACCATGGTAGTCGCCATGGTGCTGGCCGATCATGCTCGCCAGTCAGCCGGCTGATCACTCTCCGGCCGCGCCTGCTGGCGCGGCCTTTCGCCGCACCCGGAATACGCCATGCCTTTTGATCTGCCTCCCGTCACCCGCGCGCTGCTGATTGCCAACGTTGCGGTATTTCTCCTGCAGTTGCTGGTGCATGACCAGCAGACCTTTGCATTGACGCAGCATTTTGCCCTGTGGCCGCTCGGTCCGGATCAGGTGCTGGGCTATGCTGGCAACGGCGATCTGGTGGGTGCCGGCTTCCGCCCGTGGCAACTTCTCACCTACGGCTTCATGCATGGTGGCTGGTCACATCTGTTCTTCAACATGTTTGCCCTGTTCATGTTCGGCGGGCCCATCGAGCGCCTGCTCGGCAAGCGCGAATTCCTCACCTACTACATCGTGTGCATGGTGGTGGCCGCGCTTGCCCAGCTGCTGGTGGTCAGGTTCTTCACCGGCGGCTTTTATCCGACCATTGGTGCATCGGGCGCCATATTCGGGGTGCTGCTGGCCTTCGGCATGTTCTTTCCGCACCAGCGTCTCATGCTTCTGTTTCCGCCCATTCCGATGCCGGCCTGGATTTTTGTGTCGGGTTACGTGGTCATCGAGCTGATTCTGGGCGTGACTCAAACGCAATCGGGCGTGGCACATTTTGCGCATCTGGGCGGCGCACTGGCCGGTTTCGTGCTTATCCAGTACTGGCGTGGCAAACTGCCCTTCAAGCCCAAACGGCGCCTGATGCGATAGTCGGAGTCTGGCGGGACTCGTTCAACAGAAGCGGAGGCTTCCACTATGTACCGACTGCGGCTCTGGCTTGATCGGCTGCGCACAAGCCTGTGGTTCGTGCCGTCGCTGATCGTGCTTGGCTCGGTGGTCCTGGCCTATGCCGCCCTGGCCATCGACGCCAGATTGCCCGATGAGTGGTGGAAGGGCGCGACCGGACTGGTGGCGCTGTTCGATGTGCGCATCGGTGGCGGCATGGCGACGCTGCAGGTGGTGGGTACCTCGATCATCACCATTGCCGGTGTGGTGTTCTCGATCACCATTGCGGCCATGACACTGGCATCCGGCCAGTACACGTCCCGGGTACTGCGCAACTTCATCCGGGATCGCGGCAATCAGGCAGTGCTGGGGCTTTTTCTCGGCATTTTTGTCTATTGCCTCCTGGTCATGCGCTCGCTCTCCGGTGTCAGCGACAACAGTCATGCGCCCCCGTTGTCGATGCTGCTGGCCTTGTTGCTGGCCTTTGTGGGCATTGCCACGCTGATCTATTTCATCCACCACATCGCGATGAGCCTGCAGGCTACACGCGTGGTGGCGGCGATTGCCGAGAGTGCGTTGCCGTCCGTGGACCGACATTTCCCCGATCGTTTCGAGCCACCCGAGGAAAACAGCCTGGATCGAAAGTCACCTGCGGATGGCCATCGCAAGAGCCTGCGTTCCAGGGGCAATGGTTATGTCACCGGGATCGACTTTGATGATCTGCTCGCTGCAGCCGACAAATGCGACTGCCTGGTTCGGGTATGGAGGAGTCCCGGGCACTTTGTGACCGAGGGCGAAGCCCTCGCCGAAGTCCAGTCTGCCGAGCCACTGGATGACGACGTGCTGGAGGACCTGCTGGACGCCTGGTCATTCAGCAAGCAGCGTACGCTGGAAAATGATCCGGGCTACGGCCTGCGGCAATTGGTCGACGTGGCCTTGAAGGCTCTTTCTCCGGGTGTCAACGAGACCACCACGGGGGTCATGTGCGTCAACTGGATCGGCGTGATGCTGGTACGCATGTCGGGCAGGCGGATGCCGCCGAGAATCGTTTCCAGCGACAAGTACATTCGCATCCTGACGCATGCGCCGGGCATGGCCGAATTCATCCATCTGGGTTTTGATCAGATCCGGCAGAATGCCAGCGGCAATGTGGCCATTCTCAGACGCCAGCTGGAGGTGCTGTGGACCCTTGCCACGGGTCCGGGCGCGAGGGTGTGCAAGAAGCCGGTGCTGCAGCAGGCAGAGGCAATCGAGGCGCTGTACGAGCAGACTCTGGCATGGGAACCTGATCGCGAGCCGCTGCGCGAATTGCTGCGTTCGATCCATGACGCGCTGGGCGTGGATCGCGACAGGGACGATGCCGACGGGGCCGCGGCGACAAGCTGAAGCGTCACGCGTCGCCGCGCGGATTTTCCACGCGGGGATGACAGGGATGCCCCGGATGCAGGTATTTTCCTGAACTGTGAGCTGCTAAGCATTCGTCACGTGGCCCGTGGCACAGAACGTGCATTATTCCTGGTGACTTTCCAGGAGCCAATACGGCCATGAACCAGACCAGTACCCTTTTTGACTGTCTCATTGTGGGCGGCCCCGAGCACGGGCGGCGGCTACAGGTGACCTGTTCAAGCGAGGATGGATTCCGACCCACCATGGAGGGTGAAGACGGGCTGGTTTGTTCGCCCTTTGCATTCAGGCGCTCGCCTGACGGACGCCAGCTCTGGCTGCTGCTGCATCCCGATGCAAGCGGCATTCAGCTTCGCGAACAGCTCTTGCTCACGGAGGAGGAATTCGCGGAGGTTCGCACGCCGGAGCGGCGCCGCAACGGTTTGCATCTTGTCGCCGTCAGTGCCTAGTACGGCGGTACCTGTCACTGCATCGGCCAGGCGCGCCCTGCCGATGCGCTGATCCGCGAGCGGCTGCCTCACTCCTTTTCCAGTACACCGCTCTGGCGACCGGCATTGACGAATGCCTCAATGGCACGGTCCAGGTGCGCGCGGGTGTGCGCGGCGCTCATCTGCACACGTATGCGCGCCTCACCCCTGGGTACCACGGGGAAGAAAAAGCCGATGGCATAGATGCCCTCCTCAAGCAGGGCATTGGCCATTTTCTGCGCCTTGGGTGCATCGTGAATCATCACCGGCACGATGGGGTGGTTGCCGGGTTTGATCTCGAACCCGGCCTCGCGCATGCGCTGGCGAAAATAGTTGGTGTTGTCGACCAGCCTGCTGCGCAGTTCGTCGGCGCTATCCAGCATCTCGAACACCTTGATCGAGGCCGCGACAATGGCCGGTGCCAGCGAGTTGGAGAACAGGTACGGCCTTGATCGCTGCCGCAGCAGGTCGATGATTTCCCGTCGTCCGGTGGTGAAGCCGCCCATGGCGCCGCCGAGCGCCTTGCCCAGCGTGCCGGTGAAGATGTCGATCTTGTCCATCACGCCGTGCACCTCGGCGGCGCCTCGTCCGGTCTTGCCGAGAAAGCCGGTGCAATGGCATTCGTCGATATGCACGAGTGCGCCGTGCTCTTCGGCAAGTGCGGTCATCCTGTCCAGCGGCGCAATCGTGCCATCCATGGAAAAGGTGCCGTCACTGGTGATCAGCTTGCTGCGCGCGCCCGCTTCGTCGGCTGCGACGAGCTGCTTCTCCAGGTCATCCATGTCGCAGTTCTGATAGCGGAATCGCCTGGCCTTGCACAAGCGTATGCCGTCAATGATCGAGGCATGATTCAGCGCGTCGGAAATGATGGCGTCCTCGGGCCCCAGCAGCGGCTCGTACAGGCCGCCATTGGCATCGAAGCAGGCGGCATAGAGGATGGTGTCCTCGGTGCCGAAGAACTCGGAGATGGTCTTTTCCAGCTGCTTGTGCAGGTCCTGCGTTCCGCAGATGAAGCGTACGCTGGCCATGCCGAATCCATGACTGTCGAGTGCTTCGTGGGCGGCAGCGATGACATCGGGGTGATCGGCCAGCCCCAGATAGTTGTTGGCACAGAAGTTGAGTACCTTGCGCCCGTCGGCCAGGGTGATTTCGGCTGATTGCGGCGAGGTGATGACGCGCTCGTCCTTGTACAGGCCCTGCTGGCGGATGTCTTCAAGCTCGGCGTTGAGGCGTTCGCGGATGGTATAGCTCATGTTCTGGCCTGTTTGCAGGTGGATTGGCGTGGCGGCGTTTGCGCGACCGTCACGGTTCGATAGCCCGTCATTTAAGCATCGTGCGTGCGCCGGATCAATTTGCCACGTTGACCAGTTGTTGTGCCTGTGGCGGCAGCATGCGGCGCATTGCCGCCAGCAATGCCGGTTCATCGGTCGGCAGGTCATGCCAGCATCCCTCGAGCCCGGTACCACTGCTGTCGCGGCTCAGTTCCTGCGGGAACAGGGCGATGGTTTGCGCATCTTGAGCGGTACTGTTGTCGCGCGGCGTGCGGTCGACAAAGGCCGCGGCAAGATCAACGCCCAGGTGTCGGCCCAGGTGACACACCGGGGTGGGACGGGGATTGAACTCGAGCAGAAGGCTGCGACCATCCGTGCAGCGTTGAAAGTCGACACTGCCGAAACCGCTGAATCCGAGCGCCTTGACCAGGCGTGCTGTCGCCGCCTGCAAGGCGGAGTCGTACTGGCATCGCACAATGGTGCTGGGGCCGGTGAACTGCGGAAACTGGCGCAGCTTGGCGAAACACAGCTGGGCGAGGACTTCGCCTCGATCGGCAACAAACGCGGTCATCCAGGTTGTGCCTTCGCTGAATATCTGGATCAGGCGTCCTTCCTGCCTGGGGCAGTGGCGGTGTGCATGGCGCAGGTCGCTCAGTGAAGCACAGGGATACACGCCAATACCGGCAAACCCGCGGCGCGCCTTGATCACCACGGGCCAGCCGTGACGGTGCACGAACAAGCCCGCATCGCTGTCCTTGCCCAGCTCCGCGGTCAACGGCGTATCAACGCCCAGTTCCTCAGCCATGCGGGTGATGGCCAGTTTGTCGGTGCTTCTTGCAAACCCCGCCGGGTCACCGAGTGATACTGCGATGAGGTCGCGGACGGGCTGGGGAGTATTATCCAGGGCGTGCAACGCATGCAGCCACAACACGGAAGGTTCGTCTGCCGGCAGCAGCACGTCGGGTGCAAACTCACCCATGGCCCGCTGCAGATCATCCGGGTGATCGGCAAGGTCCTCGCTCCAGTGCAGCCGCCTGTCCGCATGCCTGATGTGGTCGAGCATGCTGTGGCGGCATGCAAGATAGGCCGTGTGCGCGCCGCTGTCCTGTAGCGCGCGCAGCAGGCGCGGGGGCTCCAGCCAGGTTCGTGCACGAGAGATCATGAGGACGCGCATCGGGCCATCCTGATGCTGCGATGAAGCCCTGCATATGGCGTTGGCTGGTGTCAGGCCATGCTCCCCCCGGGCCGGCAGGCATTTCTCGATGCCCGGCGGCGCACGCTCGCTGCAGGGCGTGCAAGCGGGCGGTACTGGATTGTAGCTCGGGGGACTGGGGAATGCGCGCTTGTTGCGTGCTTGCCGAAGTTGCGCGCAGGAGCGGCACCTGGGCCAGGGCTGTGCGGTACCCGCCGCGACGGTGTGTCGCGGACAACGCGGCCGCCAGTCAGGGTGAATCGGCCCCGGAGCATGTCGCCAGTGGCTGGCTCACGGCATGAACAATGCGGCCTGTGTCTGTGTCCTGCACGAACGCGACTACAACCGCGCGCGAGCGTTGCAGGTCTCGTGGTATCGGCAAGTCCGCATGCGCCGCGCGCAGTGGCAAGGGGCCGGCAAAGGCGCGAACGGTATGCATGTGGCGCAGCACGGCACCACTGTTTTCGCCGGCGCCAACGTGCGACACCAGTCCGTTCTCGGCAAGTGCAAAATAGGCCCTGGCAGGCGACCCATCGGCACCGGAGTCCCGGATCACCTGAAGGCTGGCGCGCAGGGGAGTGCCATTGTCAATCTGCAGGACCAGCCCGACAGGGGCCTTCTCGCTGGCGGTGGGGATTGGCGCGCTGGACCATGCGCGCCATTCCTGACCGTCCAGTGCCACTTCGGGCGTGTAGGAAACGGGTCGCGGGCTGCGCGCCGCCAGTTGTCGCTGGCGCAGGCTGAAGCGGTGATCCGCGTACGGATCGGGCCAGCCCAGGGAGTCCCAGTAGTCGACATGCAATTCCAGCGGGATGACCTCGTCACTGGTCTTGATGCCGGCCAGCCAGCGATCGGCCGGAGGACAGGAACTGCAGCCTTCGCTGGTATACAGTTCCACCAGATGTGTGCGGCGGACCGCGCTGTGCGCCGTGCAATGGGTCGCAAGAACATCCGGGCTGGCGCCCAGGCCGAACAGCAGCAGAAGCGGGGCAAGCAGGCGGTGCATGGCATTGGTTCCGGGAGGGCCTGTTTAGCGGACCCCTGACCAGGCAATCTGCTTACATGCCGCAGATCTCGCCGGAGCGTGTGTGCGAACCGCGTGACGCTGCCCCGGCTCCGCCGCCCATCAGGACCAGGAGCACACAACCTTGCCGCACTGGCCGGACGCCATGAGGTCGAAGCCTCGCTGGAAGTCGTCGATCGGGATCTGGTGGGTAAGCGCCTTCTGCAGCGGAAATCCGCTCAGGACCATTTGTGTCATCTTGTACCAGGTTTCGTACATGCGCCTGCCGTAGATGCCGTGCAGGGTCAGACCCTTGAAGATGACCTTGTCCCAATCGATGCCCGCGCCGCTGGGCAGCAGCCCGAGAAGGGCGACCTTGCCGCCGTGATACATGCAACCGAGCATGTCGTTGAACGCGTCCGGGTTGCCGCTCATTTCCATGCCCACATCGAAGCCTTCCATGTGCAGGTCGGCCATGACATCGGCCAGGCGCTGCTTGGACACATTGACCACCCGGTTGGCACCCATGTCGGCAGCCAGCTTCAGGCGATAGTCGTTGACGTCGGTAACCACGACGTTGCGCGCACCGACATGCTTGGCAATACCGGCGGCGATGATGCCGATGGGTCCGGCTCCGGTGATCAGGACATCTTCACCAATCAGGTCAAACTCGAGCGCACAATGGGTGGCATTGCCGTAGGGATCGAAAAACGCCGCCAGCTCGGATGGTATCTGGTCCGGAATCGGCCACAAATTGGAGGACGGCACGGCCACGTACTCGGCGAAGGCGCCGTCGCGGTTGACGCCGATCCCCGTGGTGTTGGGGCAAAGGTGCTGGCGACCAGCGCGGCAGTTTCGGCAGTGACCACAAACCACATGGCCCTCCGCCGATACGCGATCACCGATCTGGTAGCCGGTGACGGCGCTGCCCAGTTCGGCAATGCGGCCCACGAATTCGTGACCAATCACCAGGCCCGGTCGGATGACCCGTTGCGCCCAGTCGTTCCACTCGTAGATGTGCAGGTCGGTACCGCAAATCGCGGTCTTTTCCAGTTTGACCAGCACCTCGTTCGGGCCTATATCGGGGATCGGCACCTGCTCCATCCAGATGCCTTCTGTGGCATCGCGTTTGACCAGGGCCTTCATGGTGTTTGCCATAGTGATTTCCGAGTGCGTCTGACTGGCCATTATAAGGCCGACGTCGGCAATGATTCAGGAGTGGAGCAGGGCTGGCGCTAGTCGTTGATTGTGGCAAGCCATTGGTCGCGAGACTGCAGCAGCTTGCGCATTTCCGCGCTGCGCAGTGGTGCCGAGAACAGAAATCCCTGCAGGCGGTCGGCGTCATGCCGCTTGAACCACTCCAGTTGCTCCTGAGTTTCTATCCCCTCGACCACCACTTCCAGGCCAAGGCTGTGGGCCAGGGTGATGGTGGCGGCGACGATGGCTGCGTCGCGTTCGCTTGTCATGACGTTGTCGACAAAACTCCGGTCGATCTTGAGGCAGTCGACCGGCAGTTCACGCAGGTGGGTCAGCGAGGAGTAGCCGGTACCGAAGTCGTCCAGGGTGGAGCGCACACCCAGCTGGCGCAGCTTGCTCAGCGTGCGGATGGCGCGGTTCGGGTTGACCAGCGCACCCGATTCGACGATTTCCAGCTCCAGGCGTGACGGTTCCAGACCGGTTTCGTCGAGGATGCCCTTCACCTGATCGGGAAACCCTGCAAACTGGAAGCTTCGTGTAGACACATTGATCGAGATGCTGATCTCGCTGCCGAAACGGTCTCGCCAGACGCAGGCCTCCCGGCATGCCTGCCGGATCATCATGCGATCAAGCTCCTCGCCCAGGCCGAGCTGGTCCATTTCGGTGATGAACATTTCCGGCAGAAGCGTGCCGCGTTGCGGGTGGTTCCAGCGCACCAGGCCCTCGGCGCCGCACAGGTGATGGTTGTCGCCGGAAACCAGCGGCTGGTAATACAGTTCCAGTTCGCCGCGCAGCAAGGCCTGGCGCAACTCGCTTTGCAGTCCCAGTTTGGTCAGGGCGACCGTGTTGAGTTCGCTGGAGAAGTAATGGAACCGATTGCCGCCGGCATCGTGTGCACTCTTGCACGCGGACTCGGCCGCCGTGATCAGCGCCTCGGCCGTCTTCCCGTCCTCCGGCGCCACGGCGATGCCAATGCTGGCGCTGAGCGAGAACTCCTGACCGGCGACGTAGAAGGGCAGCCGCATGGTGGTCAGCAGATCATTGGCAATGGCTGTCAGGTGCGCCGTGTTTTCGGCGCCCGGAATGACCTGAAGCAGGCGTGTTTCCGAGAATCGCGTCGGGCGCTGCCAGTCCCCGCGCGCGTGTTGTTCGAAGCGCGAGGCTGTTTCGGCCACTATGGATTCCATCGATACCATGCCGATGGCGCCGGACAAGGTCTCCTGCTGATCAAGGCGAAGCATCAGAATCGCCGTTTTCTGGTTGGTCTGACGCAGCCATTGCGGCAGGTCGTCGAGCAGCCGGCGCCGGTTCGGGAAGCCCGTGACCGGGTCAAAATCGCGAATGCGCCGCAGCGCGGCGTCGGCACGCTGGGCGCGATTGCGTTCTTCCTCGAGCAGCCAGACGATCAGACCGAAGCCCATGAAAAGCATCGATACCAGGTCAATGACACCGGTATAGCGGCCCCATTCAAGTGCCTGCCCCGTATATACCTGCCAGGCATAGATGCCGCACACGTGCAGCAGTTGCAGGCTGTAGATGCCCATGGCGCTGGCGGCAATGCGGGTCCCCAGACCATCGCGAGGCACACTTCGCCACAAATCCACTGCGATATAGGCAAAACAGGCTGCACCGATCAGGTAGCGAAGTCCGACACGCATGAACAGTCGCTGCATCCATGCGTCCGGCGGACTGGCCCACGCCATGGCCACAACGGTGCCCAGGAGCGCCGTGAGCCACAGCACCTGGTTGATGCGCTTCTGGTCGAGGCTGCCGGCATGCAGGGCGACCCGGGTGGCCATCAGGGCCAGGGCCATCTGCCAGTAGGTGGCAATCATGGCAATGATGGACAAAGGCAGCCGCGACAGCGGCTCCAGGTCGCTGTGCAGGGCCAGCTGCCGTGCACCCCAGGACATGGCCAGATAAATTGCGCCGGCGACGAATGACCCCGCCCACAAGTGCAGGCTGCGACGCGGTGATACCCGGTCGTAGTACAGCAGCAGTGCGGCGATGATCAGCGCACCGATGAATTGTGTGGTGGTGAGTACGAGGTCAAGTGCGAGCATGGCCCCAAATCCGAAGACTGATGGGGCCATCAGACTCCTACAGCCGGGTGTTGTCAAAGGTGCGCGCACCGGCAAGGCGGCATATTTGGGTACAATCGGCTTTTCACCCCACGGAGCGCCCCATGCGTATCTTGCTGTCCCTGGCCATAGCCAGCCTGTTCATTGTTACCGACGCCCATGCCGTGGAAGGCATGTGGCAGCCGGCGCAGTTGCCTTCCATCGCCAAGCAATTGAAAGCCAAGGGCTTGAAGATTGATCCCGCAACCCTGAGCGACCTGACGGCCTACCCCATGGGAGCGGTTGTCAGCCTGGGTGGCTGCACGGCGTCCTTCGTATCGAAGGAAGGCCTGATCGTGACCAACCATCATTGCGGATACGGTGACCTGCAGTACAACTCGACCCCCGACAACAATCTGATTGTCAATGGTTTCCTGGCCAAGACGAAGGCCGAGGAGCTGCCCGGCTCACCAGGATCGCGGGTCTATGTCACCGAATCCATCCAGGATGTCACCAAGGATGTCGAGGCCAATCTGCATGACTGGCTTTCCGGTGCCGAGCGCTTCAAGGCCATCGACAAGGCGCGCAAGGAACTGGTCAAGCAGTGCGAGGCCGAGGATGGTTATCGTTGTCGGGTCGCCACCTTCTATGGCGGCTTGAGCTACCAGCTGATCAAGCAGCTGGAAATTCGCGACGTGCGCCTGGTATATGCACCGCCCGAGTCGATCGGCAAGTTCGGTGGGGACATCGACAACTGGATGTGGCCGCGGCACACCGGCGACTTCAGCTATCTGCGCGCCTACGTGTCGCCGGATGGCAAGTCCGCCACCTATTCGAAAGACAATGTGCCGTATCACCCGAAGCATGTGCTGAAGGTCAACCCCAAGGGGCTGGAAGCGGGTGATTTCGTGATGGTCACCGGGTACCCGGGTCGCACCAATCGCTATCGCCTCGCCAGCGAAGTGCAGCACGCGCTGGACTGGAGCTATCCCCAGCTCATCGAAATCTACAAGGGCGGCCTGGCGATCATCGCCGCGGCGGCCAAGAAGAATCCCGATGACGGCGTCAAATATGCCAGCCTGGAAGCCGGTCTGAACAACTACCTGAAGAACTTCGGTGGTCAGATCGAAGGCCTCACCCGTGGCCATGCCGTGGCCGTGAAGCAGCAGCAGGAAGCCGACCTCAAGGCCTGGCTTGCAGCGCAGGACACAGCCGAGAGCAAGGCGCTTCTCGACGACATTGCCAAGCTGGAAAAAACCATCGCCGAAGAGCAGGCCAACAGCGCACGTGACATGGCCATCGGGCAGTTGTACCGCAGTGCCGAGCTGGCTACCGCCATTCGTCTGGTGCACCTGGCCAAGGAGAGGCCCAAGGAGGACCTGGATCGCGATGACGGCTACCAGAAGCGGGACTGGGTACGTATCGAGCAGGGCCTGAAAAGCATGCAGCGGCGTTTTGCACCGGCTGTGGACCAGCAGTTCCTGGTCATGGCCCTCAAGCGCTATACCGGCCTGCCCCAAGATCAGCGTTTGTCGGCCCTGGACAAGTGGCTGGGTGATGCCAGCAGCGAGGCGGCGATTGCCAGGAAGGTGGCGCGTTTGTACGCCAACAGCAACCTCGACAAACTGGATGCGCGCATGAAGTGGTTCAAGGCCGATACCAAGGCCATCAACGCCAGCAAGGATTCCATGCTGGTGCTGGCACGCGCCCTGCAACCGCAGCTCAAGACCCTGAACGATGCCAACGACGCAATGGAAGGCACATTGAGCGCCTTGCGCCCACGCTACATGCAGGCCCTTATCGACTGGAAGAACTCGAAGAACGAGCCGGTGTATCCGGATGCCAACTCCACCCTGCGGGTAACCTTCGGCACCGTGCAGGGCGTGTCCCCGCGTGATGCGGTGACCTATGCGCCGTTCACCACTGTCCAGGGCATTCTTGAGAAGAACACCGGCGAGGTGCCCTTCAATGCGCCGCAAGCGGAGCTGGATGCAATTCGCGCCGGGGGTGACTTCGACGGCTTCGCGTCACCCGAGCAGAACACATTGCCGGTCGACTTCCTGGCCGATCTGGACATCACCGGAGGCAACTCCGGCTCCCCGGCCATGGACTCCGAGGGACGTCTGGTTGGTCTGGCCTTTGATGGCAACTGGGAGTCGGTCAGTGGTGACTGGCTGTTTGACCAGCGCACCAATCGTTCCATCGAGGTCGATGTGCGCTACATGCTGTGGGTCATGCATCACCTTGATCATGCCGACAACCTGTTGCGCGAGATGGGCGTGAAGGTTCCTGATCAGCCGTAGTTCCGGCAATACCAGCAAGAACCAGCGACGGCCGCCCCGGCAACGGGGCGGCCGTTTTGCGTTGGCGCTATCCCATGGCGCACAAAAAACCCCGCACAAGGCGGGGTTTCAAAAAGTGGCGGAGCGGACGGGACTCGAACCCGCGACCTCCGGCGTGACAGGCCAGCATTCTAACCAGCTGAACTACCGCTCCGTATTTTCTGATTGTGACGCGAACATCTTACATCATGCTGTGGCGTCCCCAAGGGGATTCGAACCCCTGTTGCCGCCGTGAAAGGGCGGTGTCCTGGGCCTCTAGACGATGGGGACTAGCAATTTGGTGGAGCCAGCCGGGATCGAACCGGCGACCTCTACAATGCCATTGTAGCGCTCTCCCAGCTGAGCTATGGCCCCGCAACTGGAAGCCGGCAAGGTTAGTGGCGAAGGCCCTCGGAGTCAAGCATTTTCGAACAAAAATCTGTGCCGCTGTCATCGGCCGCAGCCGTTAAGCTGTGTTCTGGGCAAGTTGGCGGGATGATGCCATGCACGATATCGGATTCTTGCGCGATCTTGCGATCGTGATGATGGTAGCTGGCGCCACCACCATCATCTTTCATCGCTTGCGCCAGCCGGCCTTGCTCGGCTACATCCTGGCCGGGATGCTGATTGGTCCGTATACGCCCGGCGTGCTGGTCGGCGACCAGAAGGCCATCAGTGATATTGCCGACCTGGGTGTGGTCTTGCTGATGTTCACGCTTGGCCTGGAGTTCAGTATCGGCAAGCTGCGGCGGGTGGGCGCGGCGGTGATGCTGGTGGCCCTGGGGGAAGTGGCCTTCATGCTGCTGCTGGGCTACCAGTTGGGCCTGGCGTTTGGCTGGAGCCATGTGGATGCAATGTTTCTTGCCGGCGGGCTGGGCCTGTCTTCGACCATGGTGGTTACCCGGGTGCTGCGCGACCAGGATCTGATGCGACGCCCGTTCGCGCGCGACGTGGTCAGCCTTCTGGTGGCCGAGGACGTGCTGTCGGTTGTACTGATCACGTTGCTGACGGCGGTGGCCATCGGTGGCAGCGTGGAAACAGGCGATGCCTTGTCCGTGCTGGGTCACCTTCTGTTGTTTGTGGTGGCATCGATCCTGATCGGGTTGCTCGTGCTGCCCCGCCTGATCGACTACGTGGCCAGTTTCCAGCGCAACGAGATGCTGCTGGTCACGGTGCTGGGCGTATGTTTTGGTGCCAGCCTGCTGGCCGATTTTCTGGGCTTCAGCGTGGCCCTGGGGGCCTTCATTGCCGGTGCCGTGGTGGCCGAATCACGGTCCACGGCGCGTATCGTGCATCTGGTCGAGCCGCTGCGAGACATGTTTGCCGCGCTGTTCTTTGTCGCCATCGGTCTGATGATCAATCCGATGCTGCTGGCCCGCTACTGGCTGCCGGCGCTGGTGGTGGCCGCCGCGGTCATCCTGGGCAAGACCCTGGCCTGCGGCACAGGCACCTTTCTGGCGGGCCATGGCGCGCGCCGCGGGCTCCGCACCGGCCTGGGCATGGCCACGATCGGCGAGTTCTCCTTCGTGATGGTGTCGATTGGCGTGTCCTACAAGGCGGTGAACGAATCGGTGTATCCGGTGATTGTTGCCGTATCAGTGATCTGCATGGCGCTGTCGCCGCACCTGCTGCGTCGCTCGGACAGCATTGCTCACGGTCTGGGTCGGCTGTTGCCACGTTCCTGGCGGGTCATGCTCGGCGACTACACCGAGTGGCTGGGCAATGTGCGCCCGGTCAGTGACAATGCGGTGCTGGCCGCCATGTTCCGGCGCCTGCTGTGGCACATCGCCGTCAACATCTCGCTGGTCATCACCCTGTTCATCGTCGGGGCCTACTTGAATGCGCATGATCATGGCTGGTTCACCCGGTTCGGCATCGACCGGCAGACCCGTCACGCGCTGATCTGGGCGGCGGCACTGTTCCTGTCCCTGCCCATGCTGATTGCCGTCTACCGCAAGGCCGAGGCGCTGGGCATGCTGCTGGCCGAGCTGGGTATCCGTGCCTCGTTTGCCGGCAAATACACCCACCCGTTGCGCCGGGTGCTGGCCCGGATCATCCCGCTGGCAACGCTCCTGCTGCTGGCGCTGATGGTGGTTGCCCTCAGTTCCACCATCCTGCCGCCACGCGGCCTGGCGCTGACCCTGGTGGTACTGGGCATCCTGCTTGCGCTTTTCCTCTGGCGCGCGCTGGTGCGCCTGCATGCGCGCTTCCAGGCGGCCATCAAGGACACCCTGGCGCAGACCGGGTCGGAGACCGGCCAGCAGGCCGGGCAGGGCCATCCGGGCCGAGGCGACGAAACCGGCTGAGCGCTGAACGGGCAGACACCGGCTACTTGAGTCCGAATCACACAACTCCCTATACTGCATCAGTCAGCAATCGATTCCCCGGGGGTGTTTTGGCTTCGACGGGGGTAGTGCGATTGTCTGGTGCATGCCGAGGGGGCAGCTTTCCTCGTTAATCCAGCCGCAAAACTTATAATTGCCAACGATAGCAATTACGCTCTCGCCGCTTAAGGCCTGAGTCCCGAACCGATCTTGTGCTCGTGCTCGTCGGTGTAGGGTCATTATCACGAGATCGCCGTGGCGTGCCGTCTGTCGCTCCGCGGTCAAAATAAAGCAGACTGGTTCCGGAGTGCGCTTTGCACATCGTGCTGCTTCGGAACGAGATCCAACGGTGAGCTAAGCATGTAGATCCGGGCGTCAAACGCTCTCGGACGCGGGTTCAACTCCCGCCACCTCCACCAATATGGCGTCGTGGACGCCACGCGGACCGGAGATCCTGACGGGTCTCCGGTTTTTTGTGTCTGCTGCTCGGACATCTGCCTGTGCTTGCCGGTTCGGGACCCCCCGGGTTCTAATGCGGTGCATGGTCGCAGGTTCGACCAGGGGATACGATCTGGCGTGCACCATGCGGCGGTGCCACGGAGTGGACTGGATGAGGTTGCGGCATATGGGAAAGGCACTGGTCATTTCAGGTCTCCTGCTGGCCCTGGCCGCGCCAGCCTGCCAGGCAAGCCCTCCTGGATCGTTGAGCCTCAGTGGCGGGCGCAGTGTTTCAACCGACCATCAGCGGCTCTGGACAAACGTGCTGTTCGTTGACGGCACGGGCGCGACGCGCCGGTGGCACGGGCTGCACTGGCAGCCGAACCTGTCGCTGGGCTGGATTCAGGGGCGCGGACGCGCCGACGCGGCTTCAGGGATGACGCGGGACGTGGTGGTGGCTGCAGCGGGTGCCCGGGTAGTGGACTGGTGGGGCGGCGCCTTCTTCAGTTTCCAGGTCGCTGCGGCCAGCCGGCAAACCGATGCGATCAGCAGTACCGCCCAGTTCGTCAGTTCCCTGGGCTGGCAGGGGCCTCGCATGCTGGTGATGCTGCGCCACGTGTCCAACGGTGACCTGTTCGGCGGCCCCAATCTGGGTGAGACCATGCTGGTACTCGGGGTGCGCTTGCGCTGATCGCCCATTCGCCGCTGGCAATCGACATGGCCACTGTGGAACGATAGGCATCATGAAGCTGGAAGCTTCCTGCCATTGCCAGCAGGTGCGGTTTTCGGTGCAGGCGTATGTACCGGTGCCGTGCATGCTTTGTTACTGCTCGATCTGTCGCAAGACGGCTGGTGGTGGCGGCTATGCCATCAACCTGGGGGCGTGGAAGGGAACCCTCGAGGAAGGGACTCTCTGATTAACCCCGAGCAGGTGTCACCCATGGTGTCTGTTCGCAAGTCAAGGCGCACTGGCGCAGGCAGGCTGGTGGCCTGTCAAGTCAGTGCAACGCAGGATTGTGGACAGCCATCATGGGCCCAAACCTGTTGATTCTGAGCGCCTGGGTGACGCCCAGAAAGCCCGCACCCCGCGCCGCGCGGCTTGTCCAGGCAGCCCAGCCTGCACGGCGCCGCGCAGCACGAACTGCGGACTTTCTGGACGTCATGCCACCTACTCGGGGTTAATCAGAGGGTCCCAAGGCATGGATTCGGTGAGTGTGTACCAGGCTCGCATCGAACGTGACGGGACAACTGTGCGCAGCACGGCGCACCGGCATTTCTGCAAGCATTGCGGCAGTGCGCTGTGGGCCTGGGACGAGCAATGGCCCGAATGGGTGCATCCACACGCTTCGGCCATCGATACCGCGCTTCCGCTGGCACCCGAACGCTGCCATATCCTTCTCGATTCGAAGTCCAACTGGGTAGTCGCGGACCACGGTGAAAAGGAACACCACTTCCAGCATTTTCCCGAGGAATCCCAGCAGGAATGGCATCGCCGTCACGGCCTGCTGGATGAATGAACGGTTCGGCCTCTGATGCGTCACGTCCGACCTGGCGCGCTGCCTGGGCGGCTACCACCTCGCGCACGCTGGCGCCAATCATGAGCAGGCGCCGTGCTTGCCTGAAACCGGGTATGAGCCCAGCTTGCCGTGCGGCCGTTGCGGTTCGGCTTTGCATGCGCTTCCGCCCTGTGCGTTTTTGACAGCTTCGGTACCGGCTCGATAGGATCAGAAGCTCATGCTCGAGAATCGACATGATCGTTGCGGCAGCCACGGGATGGGTCTGCAGGGGTTCTCGGGGATATTCATGCCTTCCACGGGAGTGTATGCGCCATGAGCCACGAGCAGGCAATCGAAGCCCTTGAAGCGAAGTACGAGACCGAGTACGAGGTTGGTCAGGACAATGTGCATCCATTCGGACTGGACTTGCACAACCCCGTGTTTGTCTGGAGCGCCTCGCTGATCGTCATTTTCGTGCTGGGAGCGATACTTTTCCCGGAAACAGCCAAGACCGCACTGGCCGGTGGCAAGAACTGGGCCATCAACACGTTTGACTGGTTGTTCCTGAGCGCGGGCAACATCTTTGTCCTGTTCTCGCTGGCGCTCATCTTTTTGCCGTATGGCAAGATTCGCATCGGTGGACAGGACGCCCGGCCCGAATACTCGCGCATGTCCTGGTTTGCCATGCTGTTCGCCGCCGGCATGGGTATCGGGCTGATGTTCTGGAGCGTTGCCGAGCCGGTGGGCTACTTCACCGAATGGGCGGGCTCACCATTGAATATTGCCGGGGGCACTGCTGCGGCCAAGACTGCCGCCATGGGCGCGGTGATGTATCACTGGGGCATCCATCCGTGGGCAATCTACGGGGTGGTTGCGCTGGCACTGGCCTTCTTTGCCTTCAACAAGGGCCTGCCGCTGACCATTCGATCGGTTTTCTACCCGCTGCTGGGTGACCGGGTCTGGGGACCGATTGGCAACGTCATCGACACGCTGGCCGTTCTGGCAACCATTTTCGGCCTGGCGACGTCGCTGGGATTCGGCGCGCAGCAGGCCGCCGGTGGTCTGCATTTTCTGTTCGGCTTCCCCGCATCCCTCACGGTCGAGGTGTTGATCATTGCCGGCGTGACTGCGGTGGCACTGGCATCGGTGGTTCGCGGCATCGATGGCGGCGTGAAGCTGCTCAGCAACATCAACATGGGCCTGGCCTTCCTTTTGCTGGCCTTCGTGATCATCGCCGGCTCGCTGTCGGGCTTCTTCGCCAATATCGGTACCACCGTGGCCGGCTACATCGAGTATTTTGTGCCGCTCAGCAATCCGGTCGGACGCGATGACCAGAGCTTCTATCACGGCTGGACCATTTTCTACTGGGCCTGGTGGATATCCTGGTCGCCGTTTGTCGGGATGTTCATTGCCCGTGTATCCCGGGGACGCACGGTCCGGGAATTTCTCACGGCGGTGCTTATCGTGCCCACGGTGGTGACGACGGCATGGATGAGCGCGTTCGGCGGCAATGGCGTCGATCAGGCCATGCAGGGTATCGGCTCATTGGCAGACGGCATCAAGGATTCGTCTCTGACCCTGTTCCACATGCTCGAGAACCTTCCCATGAGCGGCATCACCTCGTTCCTGGGCATTGTCCTGGTGCTGGTGTTCTTCATCACCTCATCAGACTCCGGCTCGCTGGTGATAGATTCGATCACCTCCGGGGGCAAGGTCGAGGCTCCGGTGGCACAGCGCGTGTTCTGGGCCAGCGCCGAGGGATTCATCGCTGCCGTTCTGCTGATCGTCGGCGGTTCCGACGCGCTATCGGCACTGCAGGCTGCGGCGGTCACCACCGGTTTGCCGTTCACCGTCGTGCTGCTGCTGATCTGCGTGTCCCTGGCCAAGGGTCTCAATCACGAGATGAAGCTCCTGCGGCTGGATGCGGCCGCTGCCGCGGCCTGACTGGAAGCCTAGGGCACCACGGGCCGGGGATTCAGGTGAGGCGGGCAGGGCGGTCGGCGCTATACGGCGCCCGCGTCGGTCAGCTGCCGCGATTGTGGGCGCGCATGGCGCGCTGTTTCTCGCGGTCCCAGTCGCGCTGCTTGATGGTATCGCGCTTGTCATGGTCCTGCTTGCCGCGGGCCAGGCCGATTTCCACCTTGATGCGGTTCTTTTTCCAGTACATGGCGGTGGGGACAAGGGTATAGCCCTTGCGCTCGACAGCACCGATCAGTTCGTCAATTTCGCGGCGATTGAGCAGCAACTTGCGGGTGCGCCGGTCGTCGGCGACGACGTGGGTTGACGCCGTGCTGAGTGCGGGGATGGATGTGCCGAACAGGTATATCTCGCCATTCCTGACGATGGCGTAACTGTCGCCGAAATTGATGCGACCGGCGCGCAGAGCCTTCACTTCCCAGCCTTGCAGTGCCAGACCGGCCTCGAATCGGCGATCGATGTGGTACTCATGGCGTGCGCGCTTGTTCAGCGCGATGGTGCTGCTGGCCTTGTTGTCCTTCTTCTTTGTCATGTCCGCTAAAATGACCCTTTTGAAACAAGTTGTCTGATGATTGAAATCAAGCGCAGTGCCCTGGTGGCGTGTTCGCCCGAGCAGATGTTCGATCTGGTGAACGACGTTGAAGCATATCCGAAGCGCTTTTCCTGGTGCGAGGGCGCGGCTGTGCAGAGTCACGACGAACACACCCTCACGGCGCGGCTGGATCTTGCCTTTGCCGGGTTGCGACACAGCTTCAGCACCCACAATACCCTGCAACGGCCCGAACGCATCGAAATGCACCTGGCCGGTGGTCCCTTGCGCAGTCTGGACGGGACGTGGACTTTCAAGGCGCTGGGGCGCGAAGGCTGCAAGGTCAGTCTGGATCTGCGCTTCGACTTCCGTCAGCGCCTGCTGGGTCCCGCCCTGCGTCTGGGTTTTCGCGGCATGGCCGATCGCATGGTGAACGACTTTTGTGCCGAGGCGGCGCTGGTGTATGCCTGACTCAATGTCGGTGGAAGTGGTCTGTGCGCTGCCGCAGCGCGCGTTTGTGTGTCAGCTGGAGCTGCCGGCGGGCTCGACTGTCGAGGACGCGATTACCCGGTCGGGAGTGTACGCGGCGTGCCCGGAACTGAATGACGTGCCGCTTCGAGCCGGCATATTCTCGAAGGCAGCCAGGCTGGATCAGGTGCTGCATGACGGTGACCGGGTGGAGCTCTATCGGCCTCTCCAGCTTGATCCGATGGAGGCGCGCCGTCGACGCGCCGCCGGTCGCAAGCCATCTCCCTGACGCTCAGCTGCCGCCACGTTTGCGGCGAGCCTCGGCTTCCTTTTCCTTGTCGTGCAGGATCAGCGGGTAGTGACGTACCTCCTTCAGCATTTCGGTGCCGTCTTCGGGCCGGAAGTCGCCCTCAGTACGTGCCAGCACGTCATTTTCGAAGTAGACGGTGAAGTCCTTGGTGACGATCTTGCCACCGCGCTTCTGCAGCGTCGAAATGTAGTCCCAGCGCGACTGATCGAACGGGCTGGCTACCGACGGCTGGCCGAGCAGGGCCAGTACCTGTTCCTTGCTCATGCCGGGCTTGAGCTGTTCGACATTGGCCTTGCTCAGCACGTTGCCCTGCTGGATGTCCGGTTTGTAGATGATGCCGCAACCGACGAGCCCGACCGAAGCCAGGGCCAGAACGGCCAGAATGGGAGCCTTGTGCATATGCCAGGTATCTCGCTCGAAACTCAACGGCCGATGATACACTACCGGAACCCTATAACTGAACAGGTCAGGCATGGAAACGCAGGAATTGCGCGACGCAGGGCTCAAGGTGACTCACCCGCGCATGAGTGTCCTGAAATTGCTGGAGAAGTGCACCGACAGGCATCTGACGGCCGAGAACATCTATCGGCGCCTGCTGGACGAAGGGGAAGACATCGGCCTGGCGACGGTCTATCGGGTGCTGACCCAGTTTGAAGGTGCCGGGCTGGTTCTCAAGCACAATTTCGAAGGTGGGCAGGCGGTCTACGAGCTTGATCGCGGCAAACACCACGACCACATGATTGATGTGGACACCGGCGCGGTGATTGAGTTCTCCAATGAGGAGATCGAGAACCTGCAACGCAAGATCGCCGACCAGCACGGCTACGTGATCGAGGATCACAGCCTGGTGCTGTATGTACGCGCAAAGAAAAAGAGCTAGGAGACCGGGCGCATGGACAGGACAAGTTGCGTGCGAGCCGACGCTTTGGACGTTCGCGCCGCGCGTCGCCGGGCGAGCACCGCTGTGTGGCGACCATGACCGACAAGCCTGTCCTGCGTCCCGCATGCCCTGTCGGTCCGAGCTGTGCAGCTCGCGAACCCGCACGGACATCTTCGATGAAATCACGAGGCCGCTGCCTTGGATACCGCACATGATGCCGGTTGCCATGGCGCTGACCCTGGTGTGACCGGGACCACGCCATCCGAAGTCACGCGATTGCTGGGTGACTGGCAGGGCGGGGATGAGCGTGCCGGCGACGCCCTGATTGCCCTTATCTATCCTGATTTGTGCCGGCTGGCCAATCGCCAGCTGGGCGACATGGCGCAGATGACCCTGCAGCCAACCGCGCTGGTGCATGAGGCCTGGCTGAAAATGAACAGGGGTGCGGTGCCGGAGTGCGGCAGCCGCGCGCATTTCATGTCCCTGGCAGCGCGTGTCATGCGCCAGATTGCCATTGATCATGCCCGGCGTCGCACGGCGGGCAAGCGTGACGGTGGCCTCCGGGTCACGCTGAACGAGCAGGTGCATGCCGATCTGCAAAGAGACCTTGACGTGCTGGCCCTGGACGAGGCCCTGCAGCGGCTTGCCGCGGTTCACGAGGACAAGGCGCGGATTGTCGAAATGCACTATTTTGGCGGCATGAGCAGCGACGAGATTGCCGAGGTGATGGGCTGCTCGGCGATCACCGTGAAGCGTGGCTGGCGCACCGCGCGAGCCTGGCTGCGCGATCAGCTTGCATAGATTGCATCGGCCCGTTTGCGGGTGGGGACGGCGACATGAAACAGGGCGAAGTATGGTGCACTGACCGGATTCAAGCGCGGCCGCGCGTCCGTGCAGGTGCGTCTGCCCAGACGCCGTCTGCTTTCCGGAGCATGCCTGCCAGCCGGCTCGGGTGCTGAGATCGTGTCCGGGCCAAACGAATCAGAGGCGCAATCCCCGGACCGGCAATGGCAGGCGCTTGAGTGGTTCGAACGCAGCCTGGAGCAGCCGGCGGCCGAGCGTGACGCATGGCTTGACGCAAACTGTACGGACAGCGCGATGCGCGAGAGCGTGCGGCGCTTGCAGCGCGCCGATGCCATGGACGAAGCGTTCCTGGATGATCCTCACGCATTCGTGGCGTTGTCGGGTGCCGGCGTTGGTGATCGGGTCGGCGCGTATTGCATAGATCGGCTTTTGGCCGAAGGCGGCATGGGTAGCGTGTTCCTGGCCCATCGTGATGATGGCGTCTACCAGCAGCAGGTGGCGATCAAGTTTCTCCACCCGTTGCTGCGCAACCCCGAGGCGCATCGTCGCTTCGCCGCGGAGCGCCAGATTCTGGCGCAGCTGCAGCACCCGAACATCGCACAGATGCTGGATGCAGGCAGCAGCGAGGAGGGTATTCCCTATGTGGTGATGGAATACGTGGATGGCGTGCCAATCACCGAGTACTGTCGCCGCCACAAGTTGTCGCTGGAGGCTCGCCTGGATCTGTTCCGTCAGGTCTGCTCAGCCGTGGCAACGGCCCACCGTGCGCTGGTGGTGCATCGCGATCTCAAGCCGGAAAACATCCTGGTCACCGCGGATGGCCGGCCCATGCTGCTGGATTTTGGTATCGCCAAGATTCTGCAAGGGGCGACAGGAGGCGGGCAGGACGATCGCGCAACCACGATGATTGCACTGACGCCAGCGTATGCAAGTCCCGAGCAAATTCAAAGAGATGTCATCACTACATCCAGTGATATCTATTCGCTGGGGGTCTTGCTTTACGAGTTGATTTGCGGCCAGCGCCCCTACGAGCTGGGTACCCTGACGCCGTCCCAGGCCGAGCAGCTGGTGTGCGATACGGTGCCGCCCTTGCCGAGCCAGCTGGTAGCGCGGGACAAACGCCCCCGCCAGGTGGTCCGGGCACTGCAGGGCGATCTGGACGTCATCACCATGAAGGCGCTGCGCAAGGAGCCGCATCGCCGCTACGGATCGGTGCAGGAATTGTCGGAGGATGTGCACCGCTACCTGCGCAGACTTCCCATCCGGGCGCGCGCGGACAGTCTGGCCTACCGGGTACGCAAGTTCGTCGGCCGCAACCGCTGGGGCGTGATCGCCGCCGGCGTGATCGTGCTCTCCCTGATTGGCGGCATCGTGACCACCAGTTGGCAGGCCACTCGTGCCAGACAGCAGGCTGCTCGTGCCGAGGCCTTGCAGGTGCGCGCAGAACACATCAACGAGTTTTTCAAGAAGATACTGATGTCGCCCAGCTCGCAATGGACATCTGCCATCCGCAAGGGGCCGGACGTCACCATGGCCGAGGTGCTGGGCATCGCTGCCCGGCGCGCTGACAGGGAGCTGGCCGGGCAACCGGACATTCACGCCGATGTGCTTACCAGCATCACCCAGGCATTTGTCGGCATGGGCCTGTACGAGAAGGCGACCAGCACCGGGCGCCGCGCGCTGGCACTGGTGCAGGACAAGCTGCCGCGGACAAGTCGCCTGCAGGTTGACGCGCGCTATCAGCTGGCACGGGCACTGGACCTCAAGGGAGACTACCCGGCTGGCAAGCGCCTGTATCAGCAGGCGCTGGAATTCGGTCAACGCCTGTTGCCGCCGCAGTCGGAGACGCTGGCACTCATCCACAACGACCTGGCGATGCTTTATGCCAGCCAGAATCATCTGTCCCAGGCCGAGCAGCACCTGCGGGTTGCCCTGGACCTGCATCGCCAGCGCCTGCTCGGCCAGCCCGATCCGGCAATGGCCATTGCCCTCAACAATCTGGGTGTGATTCGCACGCTCCGCGGGGACCTGCACGGTGCCATGAGCGCCTATCACGATGCATTGTCGGAGTTTGCCAGGCTGGGGCAGCCCGAGTACGCCGAAAATGCCAATCTGCTAAGCAACATCAGCGTGGTTCATGTCATCCGCGAACAGTGGGCGCAGGCACGCAGTGCTGCGCAAAAGGCCGTGAGCATGGGCCGGCGCCTGCTGGGGGAGGACAACCCGAACTACGCGGTGTTTCTGATTCACCAGGCCAATGCCGACATGGGTGCCAGACACTTTGCCGAAGCCGGAACCGCGCTGGATGAAGCCCGGCGCATACTGAAAAGGCGCATTGCGCCCGCGCATATCTACCAGGTCTGGCTGAAGACCAGCTACGGCGCCTTGTTTCTGATGCGGGGGCAAACACAAGAGGCGATTCAGTCGTTGCGAGCAGCGCGTGACCTTTACCTGCAAGGGCGGGCACCGGCCACCAGGGACCATCCCAGCCACAGCTATGCGCTGCTGCTGGGTTTGCTGGGTGAGGCCTATCTGTCCGACGACGAGCCCGGCAAGGCCCGCGCTCTCCTGAAAGAGAGCGTCGGGCTGGAAACAGCCCTGTACGGGCGTGACGTTGCCGAAGTGAAGCGCTTCAGGGAGCTGCTTGCGCGCGCGAACGCCGTGGCCGAGCCTTGCCCCGTCGCTGGCTCCTCAAGCGCAACCGCGTCGTCTGCAGATTGCTCTGCTGCTTCCCCGAAGCGCAAGTAGTCCCCCTCACTTGCTCTTGGGACCCTCTGGCCAACCCTGAGCAGGTGTCACTCATGGTGTCTGTTCGCAAGTCAAGACGCACTGGCGCAGGCAGGCTGGTGGCCTGTCAGGTCAGTGCAGCGCAGGATTGCGGACAGACAGCATGGGCCCGACTTTTTGATTCTGGACGTCATGCCACCTGTTCAGGGTTAATAGGAGGGTCCCTAACGGAATGTCGCATATTGCGCCAGTTCGAGTCGCTGCAGGTCGGGAACCCGGCAGTCGGTTTTCGGGTAGCCGGTGACCAGCAGAAGAAACGGCTTTTCATTTTTCGGCCGATCCAGAATCTTGTTGAGAAACCCCATGGGGCTGGGGGTATGGGTCAAGGTGGCCAGGCCGGCATGATGCAGGGCCGCAATCAACAGGCCACTGGCAATGCCCGTGGACTCGTGCGGGTAATAGCGCTTGCGTCTGCTGCCGGTTTCATCAAGCGCCCAGGTTTCGTAGAACACGGCGACAAGCCATGGCGCAATTTCCAGGAACGGCTTGTCGGCGTCGGTACCCAGCGGAGCCAGCGCCTCAAGCCACTCATCGGGTGCGCGGTGCTGGTAGAACTCGCGTTCTTCCGCCTCGGCGCCCTCGCGAATCTGCTTCTTCACGGCCGGGTCCGATATGGCCACGAAGCGCCAGGGTTGCTGGTTGGCGCCGCTGGGTGCGGTGCCGGCCGCGCGCAGGCAGTCGGCAATCACTTCGCGTGGCACGGTGCGGCTGTCGAAGTCGCGCACCGTACGCCGTCTGGACATTTCCTCGGCAAAGGAGCGGGCACGCTCGCCCATCTCCTCCGCTGAAAACGTCCGGTAGCCGGGTAGTGGAATGAATCGGTGCTGGTTCATGGGCACTTGCCTTGGTGGAAACCAAACCAAGATGCCCGATGGGGATGCCGGCAGGCAAGCGGTATCGGCTGCCTGCCATTGCGTCCGCATCCGCCCTGGGGGCCGCCTCAGGGCATCTGCGCTACCAGCTCGAGGATGCGTCCGGTCACCGACTGCACCTTGTATTCGTCGATGTTGCCGGTGGAGTTGTTCGACATCGCGATGACCACCCAGGGCGACTCGCCGCTGTTCTCCAGCATCCAGGCGTGTGTCAGCACGTAGTGGCCGGCAGCGCCGTCGAGGCTGCCGCCCTTGTACCAGACCCGGTCCCACTTGTAGCGCACCTCCGGCTGCGCGGCGCCGGCGCCCAGGGCATGGTCGACCAGGCTGATCGCGTCCGAGCCCTGCGGCAGGCGGCGCAGATGCGCGAATGCGCGGCAGATGTCCATCGGCGTGGCACGCCAGGTGCCGGTCAGGAAGATCTGGTAATTGGCGTAGGAACCGCCCATGACAGGCGTGATCGGCTCGATCTGGTTCTGCAGGAACTGGCGCTGGTAGGCCTCGCTGCCATTGACGTAGCCCTGCGCGGTGGCAAGCGGGAAGGAGAAATAAAGCGAGAACTGCTCACTGATATTGAGAAATGGCTTGAGCACGTCGGGCTGGGAGAAGCCGAATTCATCCACCACCTGCTCGATCAGGCTGCGTCCCACCAGCGCGTGCAGATGGTCGGTGGCGGTGTTGTCGCTGATGCCCATCATCAGCTCGGCCATGTCCTGCAGTGGAAACACGGTGCCCAGCGGTTCGGAATTGATGGTGCCGCCCAGGGCCAGCTTGGATGCGACCAGCGGGATCGTGGTCTCGGGATCCAGCGCGCCTGCGGCGACGGCGCGGCCGACAGCGCCGAGAATCCACGTCTTGAAGATCGAGCCGGTCGCGCGCAACTGGTTGGCATTGCGGTCGACCACCGCAGAACACTGGCCGTTGCTGTCGATCCTGCCGACAAGCAGCGCCGGGGTATCGGACAGGGTCATGAACTTGTCGGCGGCCTGGGTCAGGGTCAGGCTCTGATCAGCCGGATACTGTACCGAGCCGTAGTAGTTGGAGACGCTCAGGTAGACAATCTTCTTGCTGCCGCTGTAGGCGGCGCCGATGTTGACGTAGCCATAGGGCGTGCCGCTTCCCGGGCTGTTGATGACGACCGTGGCGCGCACGGGCGTGACCATGACCACGTCCCGGATGACGGCATCCGGAAACTGGGTACGCAGACTGTTGATGAAATCGCGTGTGCTGGTGGTATTGAAGCCGGCGTCGAAATGGGCCGTTATCTCGCTGCTGCTTGTGTTTTCGCCGGATGCCAGTTCGGCAAGTACCCATGCAAGCTGGTTGCTGGTGGGGCCGGCGGGCAACTGATAGGTCTGCCCTACCTGGGGAAACAGCGGGTCGATGACCGGTTGTTCGAAGCCGTCGACGAACAGGCGGTCGGCCATGGCCGGACCCAGCCAGAGCAGACCGCTAAGCAGCAGAACAAGGCGTTTCATGTCGGTGATACCCCGTGGCCAGTGAATGATGGGGCCTTGCAGGCCCTCATCATCAGATACGGGAAAACGCCTCGGCGAGTATCAGAACCCGCGATCGCCGCCGATCAGGTCGCCGACGGTGCCCAGCAACGAGCCCTCGCCGCGGTCCTTGCCGCCGCCCTTGGGTGCTGCAGCCAGCATGCGCCCGGCCATGCGCGAGAATGGCAGGGACTGCAACCACACCTTGCCGGGACCGGTCAGGGAGGCCAGAAACACGCCTTCGCCCCCGAACAGCATGCTCTTGATCCCGCCGACACGGTTGATGTCCATGCTGATGCCGTCGTGAAACGCCACCACACAGCCCGTATCGACATCGATGCGCTCGCCGGCCGCCAGCTCGCGCTCGATGACCGTGCCGCCAGCATGCACGAAAACCCAGCCGTCTCCTTCCAGCTTCTGCATGATGAAGCCTTCACCACCAAAAAGGCCGGTCAGTATCTTGCGTTGCAGGTAGATGCCCAGTGAAACACCGCGCGCACCGGCGAGGAAGCTGTCCTTCTGGCAAATGAGCCGACCGCCATGGTCCGACAGTTTCATGGCCATCACCGTGCCGGGGTAGGGTGCGGCAAAGGCCACGTGCGCCTTGCCGCTGCTGCCTTCATGGGTGAATACCGTGGTGAACAGACTCTCGCCGCTGATCACACGCTTGCCGGCCGAGAGCAGGGAATCGACCAGACCCCCGCCGTGTTCGCGCGAGCCGTCACCGAACACCGTGTCCATCTTGACGTTGGCGTCCTTGTACATGAGCGCGCCGGCTTCGGCGACCGCGCTTTCGCCCGGGTCCAGCTCGATTTCCACGAACTGCATGTCGGTGCCGCATACCCGGTAGTCGACTTCGTCGGCGGTACCGCCGGCGGAATCGCGTGGCAGCGGCGGAGGCGTGGCGCGTTCACCGGCCAGGTCATCCACGGCGCTGACCGGAAGCCACTCGCCAAAGCCCTCACGCCAGCAGAATCCGTCCTTCCTGCGCTCGGCCTGTGCTCGCGCTGCTGCGTCATCCAACGGGCCAATGCGTTGCCCGTCATAGCTGAAAAACCACTGCGCCATCGTATCCGACTCCCATTGCACCAAAGCCGGAATTATAAGCGACGTCTGCACGGCTGATACCGCAGGCGGCGCGAATGCGTAACCGGGATGACGACTCTTGATGCCGAACGGGGTATTCCATGAAGCACCGTATCCAGACCTTGCCGCTGCTGCTGTTGCTCGCGGCGGCCCTGCCGTGCAGCGCGGCCAATCTTGCCGTTCCCTGCACGGTGCCGGACCTGATCAACGCCATCCAGGTGGCCAACAGCAATAGCGAGCCCGACACGATCGATCTGGCCGCCGGCTGCACCTATACGCTAAGCGCGGTCAACAACATGAGTACTACCTACGGGCCCGACGGATTGCCGGTGCTGATGACCCCGGAGCCGGTGGAAATCCGTGGGCATGGCGCCACGATCGTGCGCAGCTCGGCAGCCGGGTACGCCTGCGTTCCGGCTGCTGCATGTGCGGCTGCAGGATGCCGGCACCGGCGGCACCTCGCCGGTGCTCATGCTCCGTGATCTGACCTTGAGCAATGGCCGGGTCATGGACACCACCCAGGGCTATACCGCGGGCGGGGCGGGATGCTGCTGGAAGGCAATGCGGACTTCGGCCCGGTGCTGCTGGAGTCGCTGACCTCCTGACCGGCAACCAGGGCTATTACGGCGGCGGCATGGGCGACCTCTACAGCGGCAGCGTCGAGCTGCGCAACAGCAGCGTCACGGGCAATACCGGCGGCCTGTACGGTGGCGGCCTGGCGGTGACGGCGGGCAGCCTGCTGGTGGCCTCCAGCCGGATCGTCGGCAACCAGCAGGGTTCGGCCGACATGCTTGCCGGCGACACCAGCGCCTACATCGTCAGCGGCGGCGCCGGCATCGCCGCCTACCTGTGCGACCGTTTCGATATCCTCGATTCGGAAGTTGGCGGCAACGAGGGCTATGGCCTGGGTGGTGGCGGCCTGGGTGTGCTGTCGGTGCCGGGCGTGATGATCAATACCCGGGTGCACGACAACATCATCAACATCCCCGACAACGTCAACCCGGATTACCACATCGAGTTCGGCGGCGGCGCCGGGGTCGCGATCGGCAACTTTTCGCTCTCCGGCGGTGGCGCCGCTGCCGAATTCACCATCGAGCGCAGCGCCATCCACGACAACATCGCGCAAGGGGCGGCCGGCGGTGTCGGTGCGGCGGGCGGGGTGGCCGTTGCCATCAACAACACCACCGTGTCCGGCAACCATTCCTACATTCGTGGCGGCGGCATCGGCGATGCCGCCCAGCAGGTGATACTCAACAACGTGACGCTGGCCGGCAACGCGGCGCCCCGGGGCGCCGGCATCGATATCGGCAGCTACACCGACGTGACCGGCAGCAGCACGGTGGGCACGGCCTGGTTCATCAACACCGCCATCGGCGACAATGCCGGCAGCACCGACTGCTACAACGATGGGGGCACGGTCAGCGACAACATGGCCAGCCTGCTCGAAACCGATGCCACTGCCGCCCATGCCTGCGACGGCGCCAGCGGCAAGAGCTTCGCATTGCGCGGCGATCCGGGCCTGTCGGCGCTCGCCGATCATGGCGGCCCCGATCCCAGCCACATGCCGCAGCCCGGCAGCCCGCTGATCGATGCCGGCGTATCCGGCTGGACCAGCAGCCCGACCGACCAGCGTGGCGAATGCTTTGCGCGCACGCGCGGTGCAGGTATCGACATCGGCGCCATCGAGACCGGCAATGACGAGGTCATCTTCTGCAGTGCGTTCGATCCTTCACAGGTTCTGAATTGATGCTGCGCGGTCATGGTGCGAGCGAGCCGACAAGGCAGCGATGGCATCCGCAAGGTGGCCTGGATCGGTCATCCTTGAGCTCTTGAGAACAAGAATGAACAAGATGACGTTGCATCCGAAATCGGCTGTTTCTTCGTTTGTCTTGGTGCTCGGCATGTGGGCCGGCCTCGGTGTTCCCGGCACCGCCCTTGCGCAATGGGTCGTCAAGGGCCCGCCCGCTCCGCAACTGGCGGTGTTCGACAATGCCATGCACACGCTGATGTCCAACCACGGCATCACCTCTGCGCAGTTGGCAATCACATGGCAAGGGCGGCTGGTGCTGGCGCACGGCTATTCCCTGAATCCCGGACCGCAGGACATCGTGACCGACTACGACTCCACTTTCCGGATTGCCAGCGTGTCCAAACAGATCACCTCGGTACTGATCAATCGCCTCATCCAGGATGGGCAGCTTTCGCTCAACGACACGCTCGGCGAATTTGTCGATCTGACGCCTGCGCCCGGCAAGACAGCCGATCCGAGGTTGAGCTCGATAACGGTGCGCAACCTGCTTGAGCACCTCGCCGGGTTTGGCAACGTGGATTCTGTCTATGATCCGATGTTCTACGACGATGGCGTGGTCAGTGCTCTTGGCGTCACGCTGCCGGTGACGCAGGCCGAAATCATCGAAGTCATGAATGGGGAGGCTCTGCATAGCACGCCCGGCACAAGCTTTCACTACAGCAACTACGGGTACATGCTGCTTGGGCGCATCATCGAGGCGGTCACCGGCATGAGCTACGGTCAGTATGCGGCGACGATTTTTCGCCCGATAGGTATCTGGGACATGCATCTGGCGCAGTCCGAGCTTGCCTACCGGGGTCCGCGCGAAGTGTTCTACTACTCGGGCATTGCCCGAAAGACCGTCATGAACCCGTCCGGTGCGATAGTTCCCTACGAATATGGCGCGTTCAATATTGCCAACATGGACAGTCATGGCGGATGGGTCATGTCGGCGGTCGAGCTGGTTCGATTCCTGAGCAATCTGGATGATCCGGATGCACCCGACGCGCTACTCGATCAGACCTCGATCAATCGCATGTACTCGCTGCCCGAAAATTATCCGTTGCCCTACCATGCAGGTGATCCGTACTACGCGGAAGGCTGGTCTGTCCGGGACTATGGCAATGGCCTGCGCAATGCATGGCATGACGGCAGCCTGCCCGGGACCACGGCCTATGTCGTGCGCACCCAGTCCGGTTGGGACTACGCCGCCATCCTGAACCGCAGGGACGAATCGGGCACTACAAGCTACTCGAGCGAGATCGATAGCGCCATGTGGAATGCCTACGGTCAGGTTTCCCAGTGGCCGGCAGGTGATCTGTTTCCGCACTGGATGCCGGTTGTCTTCCGGGGCAGTTTCGATCACTGAGCGTGCTGGCTGGATTGTGTACCCGGTCTCTAGGAATTTTTCGCATAGACAGCGATGGCCAGTTCGTTAAGGTGACTGCATGTATCGGATCATCCTTGTGGACGATCATGCCATCGTGCGCGAGGGCTTTCGCGCACTGATCGAGCGCGAGCCGGACCTGTCCATCATTGCCGAGTGCGAGTCGCTGTTCGACATGGAGGCGGCGCTGGCCACGCTGGAGCCGGATCTGCTCGTGCTTGATCTTTCGCTGGGTGATGGCGGCGGGTCTGGCACGAATACCGAATTCTGCGCAGGCATGCCCTGGTCTGCGCATCCTGGTGCTGAGCATGCATGAGGGTGAGCCCTATCATTTCCGAGGCGCTGGCACGTGGCGCGACGGCTATGTCAGCAAGGGTTCGGCGGCCGATGAACTGGTCACGCCATTCGTACGCATGCTTGCCGGCAATGTCTTTCTCAGCTCGGATCTTGCCATCGCGAATTGCGCGTGACCGGATGACCTGCTGGCGCGGCTTTCCGAGCGGGAGCGCGAGGTATTTTGCTGCTGGCGCGGGGGCAAGGCGCCCAAGCAGATCGCGGCGGAGCTGGGTATCGGCCTGAAGACCGCCTATGTGCATCGGAGCAAGGTCCTGGAGAAACTGGGCGCGCGCAACGAGGTCGAACTGTACCGGATGGCCGTGGAGAGCGGCGTGCTGCCGGATGATGCCGGTTCCTGACGGGGCTGCCAGTCTGGCTTGAGCCGTCAGGCGGCCTGGGCTGCGATCGGGTTTGCAGGATTGCGGGTTCCGCGGCGTCGCAGGCTGTTGTGCTTTTCGCGGTGTATTGATGCGTTGCAGCCCATGGGCACCGGATCAGCGCGCATCCATGTGCTGTCCGGGACGAACTGATGCTTTTTTTGATTTTGGGCCCCGGATCGGCGCACATCCATGTGCTGTCCGGGGCGAACTGATGCTTTTCGGGTTCTGGGCCCCGGATCGGCGCACATTCTGTGCTGTCCGGGGTGAACTGATGCTTTTTTGATTTTGGGCCCCGGATCGTCGCACATCCATGTGCTGTCCGGGGCGAACTGATCCCTCAGTTCGCTTTGTGGATGGCGCGTTTGTCTACGGACAGGGCGGCCTCGTGCACGGCCTCGGAAAGGGTCGGGTGGGCGTGAACGATGCGTGCCAGATCCTCGGCGGAGCCCTTGAATTCCATGGCCACCACGGCTTCGGCAATCAGCTCGGACACGGCCGGACCAACCATGTGCACACCCAGCAGACGATCGGTTTCGGCATGCGCAATGACCTTGACCTGGCCCGCAGTCTCGTTCATGGCCACGGCGCGGCCGATGGCGGAGAACGGGAAGTTGCCGGTCCGGTAGGGGATGCCCTCATCCTTGCACTGCTTTTCGGTCTTGCCGGCCCATGCGATTTCCGGTTCGGTGTAGATGACCCACGGAATCACGTCGTAATTCATGTGCCCGGCCTTGCCGGCAATCAGTTCGGCGACCATGATGCCTTCTTCGGAACTCTTGTGCGCCAGCATGGGGCCGCGCACGCAATCGCCGACGGCCCATACGCCGTCGACCCCGGTCCAGCAATGCTCGTCGACCTCGATACGGCCACGGTCATCGAGTTTCACACCGGTATCCGCGCCCAGCAGTCCGTCGGTATAGGCGCGACGGCCCACCGCTACCAGCAGCGTATCGACGGTGAGCTGGTGCTCGCCATCCTTGTCTTCGTAGGTCAGCTCGACCACGGTCTTCTTTTTCTCGGCCTTCTTGACCTTGGCGCCCAGGCGAATGTCCAGCTTCTGCTTCTTGAATTCGCGCGCGGCGATCTTGGCAATGTCCGCATCCGCGGCTGCAAGGAAGTCGGGCAGGGCTTCGAGTATGGTGACTTCGCTGCCCAGGCGTCTCCAGACGCTGCCCAGTTCCAGGCCAATCACGCCGGCACCGATGACGCCCAGCCGCTTGGGAACCTTGGTGATATCCAGAGCGCCGGCGTTGTCGACAATCTGCTTGCCGTCGAACTTGGCAAACGGCAGCTCGACGGGCACCGAGCCGGAAGCCAGAATCACGTTGGTGGCTTCAAGGGTCTGCTTGTCCTTGCCGCTGACCTCGACCTTGTTGCCTTTCAGCAGCTTGCCGGTGCCGAAGTAGGGCGTGACCTTGTTTGCCTTGAACAGTGACCCGATGCCGCCGGTGAACTGCTTGACGATCTTGTCCTTGCGACCAATCATGGTCTTGACGTCGATCGAGGCCTTCTCGGTGCTGATGCCGTGCACGTCGAAATGGTTCTGCACATTGTCGAACTGGCGTGACGAATCCAGCAGCGCCTTGGACGGGATGCAGCCGACATTGAGGCAGGTGCCACCGAGGGCGGGCTTGCCGTCCGGACCTTCGAAATTGTCGATACAGGCGGTCTTCAGGCCGAGCTGCGCGGCGCGGATCGCGGCCACGTAGCCGCCCGGACCGCCGCCGATGACGATGACATCGTATTTTGAATCTGACATGGTGTTGAAAGTCCTTGCTGCGGGACTCGGGACCCGGGAAGGCCAAGTGCTCCCGAGTGTCACAAGTCCCTGGTTTGTGATCGGTCGAGTCCCGAGCCCCGGGTCCCGACTTCGGCCTTACAGGCCGAGAAGCATTCGATGCGGATTTTCCAGCTGGTTCTTGATGTCGACCAGGAAAAGCACGGCATCCTTGCCATCAATGATGCGGTGGTCGTAGCTGATGGCGATGTACATCATCGGTGCGACCACCAGTTCGCCGTTGACGACGTCCGCACGGTCCTTGATGGTATGCATGCCCAGAATGGCACTCTGCGGCGGGTTGACGATGGGGGTGGAGAGCAGGGAGCCGAAGGTGCCGCCGTTGGTCACGGTGAAGGTGCCGCCCTGCAGATCTTCCAGGCTCAGTTTGCCGGCACGCGCACGCTCGGCAAAATCGCCGATGGTGGCTTCGATCTCGGCAAAGCTCATGTCCTGGGCATCGCGCAGGACCGGCGTCACCAGACCCTTGTCGGTGGATACGGCTATCGAGATGTCCTGATAGCCGTGGTAGATGATGTCGTCGCCGTCAACCGATGCGTTGACCACCGGATGGCGCTGCAGCGCTTCGCAAACGGCCTTGACGAAGAAACTCATGTAGCCGAGCTTGACGCCGTGCCGCGCCTTGAACTGTTCGCCGAAGTTCTTGCGCATGTTCTTTACTTCGGCAAGGTTGACCTCGTTGAACGATGTGAGCATCGCAATCGAGTTCTTCGACTGCATGAGGCGCTCGGCGATGCGTTTGCGGATGCGGGTCATGGGCACCCGTTCTTCGGGACGATCGCCGCTGGCGGCAGTGGCCTGCTGATTGCGCTTGAGCAGATCTTCCTTGGTCACCCGACCACCACGGCCGGTACCCTCGATCTTGCTGGCATCAATGCCTTCCTCGCTGGCCACGCGGCGGCCGGCAGGAGACAGGTCCTCGTTGGCCTTGCTGGTTTCCTTGCTCGGGGCCTTTCCGGCTTTGGCCGAGGTGTCCTTCTCCGGCTTTGCGTCGTTGTCGGCCTTCTGCTGCGGTGCCGATGCATCGTCGCTTTCGTTCTTGCCGGATTGCGCCTTGCCCTGATCATCCGCTGCAGGTGAAGCGCCCTCTTCAATCATTGCGATGACCTGCTCGCTGGTCACCGTGTCGCCTTCTTCGTGCCTGATTTCCTTGATCACGCCGTCCACCGGAGAGGGGACCTCCAGGACAACCTTGTCGGTTTCCAGATCGACCAGATTTTCGTCACGGCTGACTGCATCGCCGGCCTTCTTGTGCCAACTGGCGATGGTGGCATCGGAGACCGATTCGGGGAGGACCGGGACTTTCAGTTCAGTGGCCATGAGGGGTAATCCTTGAAACCTTGCTGGGTGAGTTTGCGGAAATGATCATTCGGCCGCGTGGCTTCGATCTACGGGTTCACGGAGCGCCTGTTCCACCAGCGCCTTCTGTTCGGCGTTGTGCGCGCTGGCGTGGCCGGCGGCGGGCGAAGCCGAGCGTGCGCGGCCCGCGTAGGCGAGGGTGTACTTGTCGCCGACGCAATACTGCAGGTGATGGCGGATCTGGAACCAGGCGCCCTGGTTCATCGGCTCTTCCTGACACCAGACCACCTCGCTTGCCCTGGGGTAGCGGGCCAGCTCCTTTTTCACCAGTTCACGCGGGAAGGGGTAGAGCTGTTCCACGCGAACGATGGCAATGTTGTCGATGTCTTCTTCCTCGGCTGCCTGATGCAGATCGTAGAAGACCTTGCCGGCACACAGCACGACACGCGTCGCTTTCTTGCGGTCCTTCAGGCGGGTATCGGGGATGACCTCGTGAAAACGGCCCTTGCTCAGATCCTCGAGCGGCGAGGTGGCCATCTTGTGTCGCAGCAGTGACTTGGGGGTCATCACCACCAGTGGCTTGCGAACCTTGCGCAGCATCTGCCGGCGGATCATGTGGAAGTCCTGTGCCGGCGTGGTCGGTACACAGACCTGGATGTTGTTGAGGGCGCAAAGCTGCAGATAACGCTCCAGGCGTGCGGAGGAGTGCTCCGGTCCCTGGCCCTCGTAGCCATGTGGCAGGTACAGCACCAGGCCGCACAGGCGATCCCACTTGGATTCCCCGGCACTGATGAACTGGTCGATGACGACCTGGGCGCCGTTGGCGAAATCACCGAATTGCGCTTCCCAGATCACCAGGGTTTCCGGATCCGCCGTGGCGTAGCCGTATTCGAATGCCATCACGGCTTCTTCGCTGAGCAGCGAGTCGATGATCTCGACTTCGCGCTCGCTGTTGATGTGCTGCAGCGGTGTGTCGGTGTTGCCGGTTTTCTGGTCGTGCAACACGGCATGGCGGTGGAAGAACGTACCGCGTGCGGAGTCCTGACCCACCAGGCGCATGTCATAGCCGTCGTGGACCAGGCCGGCATAGGCCATGTTCTCGGCAAAACCCCAGTCCATGGGCTGCTCTCCGGCAGCCATGGCGCGGCGGGTCTCGTAGATCTTCTCGACCCGCTTGTGCAGGGTGAACTCCTGCGGAACATTCAGCAGAATGCCGGCCAGCTTGTCACGCAGCTCGGGCGTGATGGTGGTGTCGACCTCCTCGTCAAGCTTGCCGCCGATATGCTTGCTCCACTGGAAGGTGGTGCCGCCTTCCTCGGTGGCCAGGTCGGTGACCGGCTTGCCCTCGTCCAGACGGTCGCGGTAGCGGTCCACCAGCGCCCTGGCCTTGGCGTCATCGATGCTGCCGGACTCGATCAGGCGCCTGGCGTAGACCTCGCGCGGTGTCGGGTGCTGGCGGATCACCTGGTACATCATGGGCTGGGTCGCGGCCGGCTCGTCTGCTTCGTTGTGACCGTTGCGGCGATAGCAGACCAGGTCAATCACCACGTCCTTGCGGAAGGTGCGGCGGAAGTCGAAGGCGAGGCGCGCGACCTGAACCACGGCCTCCGGGTCGTCGCCGTTGACGTGGAAAATCGGCGCACCTACCAGTTTGGCCACATCGGTGCAGTACAGGGTTGATCGCGCATCGTCCGGATTGGAGATGGTGAAGCCGATCTGGTTGTTGATGACCACATGCACCGTGCCGCCCACGGCAAACCCGCGAGCCTGCGACATTTGCAGGGTTTCCATCACCACGCCCTGGCCGGCAAATGCGGCGTCGCCGTGAATGAGCAACGGCAGCACCGAGGCACGTGAATTGTCCCGCTGGCGGGTTTGCCGGGCACGCACCGAGCCGGCCACCACCGGGTCGACAATCTCGAGGTGGGACGGATTGAAGGCCATCGCCAGGTGGACATTGTGTCCGCCGGGCGTGGTGACGTCGGCGGAGAAGCCGAGGTGGTACTTCACGTCGCCGCTGTAGTCGGGGTCGTCCGGGTGATGGTACTTGCCCTCGAATTCGTCGAAAAGCTCCAGCGGCGGCTTGCCCAGGGTATTGACCAGCATGTTCAGGCGGCCGCGATGGGCCATGCCGATGACCAGTTCACGAACGCCGTTGGCACCGCTGCTGCGGATCAGCGTGTCGACCAGCGGAATCAGGCTGTCGCCGCCTTCCAGCGAGAAGCGCTTCTGGCCGACGTAGCGAGTATGCAGATAGCGCTCCAGTCCATCGGCGGCCGTCAGGCGCTCCAGGGTGCGCAGCTTTTCCTCGGCGGTGAGGCCAGCCTGACCGGCAGCATGTTCGAGGCGGCTGTAGACCCAGTTGCGCTGTTCATGGTCACTGATGTGCATGAACTCGGCACCAATGGTGCCGGTATAGGTCGCCTTGAGCCGCGCCAGCAGGTCGCGCAGGGTCATCCGGTCGCCCGCGGCAAAGCTGCCGGTATCGAACTCGGTGTCCAGATCTGCCTCGGACAGGCCATGGAAGCTCAGGCCCAGATCAGGCGCGGGGTGCTGCTCGCGCAGCCCCAGCGGATCGAGATTGGCGCCAAGATGCCCGCGCGAGCGATAGGCAGTGAGAAGCCGGAGCACGCCGGCCTGCTTGCGCGCATGGCTGTCGCTCATGACAGCACCCGGCACGCGCTGATCCCGCTCACGCTGCGCCGACTCGATGCGGCTGATTACCAGCGAATGGGGGATTTCCCCGTTCGGCTGGCCCGGCAGTTCGCTGAAATAGCTGCGCCAGTCCTCGGGTATCGACTCGGCATCATTCAGCCAGGCTTCGTACAGGGCTTCGACATAGTCGGCATTGCTGCCCAACTGGGACGATGCGAGAAATTCTCGGATCAGGTTTGCGCTCACTTCACCACCGGCACACAGGAAAAGGCGCGCTTTGGGCGCGCCTGAGCATGAATCAGGCCGAGTCGAGCGCAAGAAAGGCGTCAACAAGGCCTGCTGATGCACGCATTATAGCGGCTTGCGCCCATGCTGCGGCAAGGGAATCCCGGGTTTGATCAGCAAGGCAGGTCCATCGGCCACCAAAGCCGGCACCGAGGGTACCGCGAGCCCGCAGGCTGAGCCGGCAGCCAGCCCGCTGCGGCGCCCTGGTTGGCCCGCCATCTGCGGCGCAGGTTCAATCAGGCTGCAACGGACGAGCGTGGTCGCCGGCAGGGGTCACAGATCCAGCTTGCGCAGGACGCTGGCGGGCTCGCTGCGCTCCCAGACCTCATCAAAATAGTGTTGCAGCCTGGAATGCTCACCGGGCGCGCGCGTCGAACCGAATGCATTGGGCATGTCTGCCTGTGCCTGCAGCAGATAGCCGCCGGCATCATTGAGAACAAAGGCCGAGGGGTAGTCCCGGTCAATCTGCTCGGTGATCACACGAATGCGAATCGAGCTCTCCAGGCGTTGCGCCAGGCTGACCAGACGATGATCATCGCGCAACACCCGGTCTGCATCGCCTATCAGGAAACGCAGGCTGGCCAGGCGTCCCGACGTGGCCAGACGACGCAACTCGGCCAGGACGTCGTCGTCATCGGGAAGGGTCGGCTGCAGAAACTGGCTGTGGATGCAGATGCTGTACCGTGCCTGTCCGAGCAGGGTCAGCAGTGCGGTTCTCAGTTCGCTGCGGGTCGTGCACTTCAGGTTCTCGGCCTCGGGACGCGCGGGCGGCGTGCCACGCTCCGCAGGAGGTGGCTCGATCGGCTCGAGCGTGCGCTGCATCGTCCAGTGCTCGATGCCGGCCTCCATGAAGCGTTCGCCGACCCCGTCAAAGCCATGCTTCTGGTAGAAGTCGATGGCGGTCACCTGGGCGTGCAGCGATACCGACTCCCAGCCACGCTCGCGGGCAATCTCGATCAGCATCTGCAGCATCGCCGCGCCAACGCCACGGCCACGCCAGTCGGCCAGCACCGCCATGCGACCGATCTTGTGCTCGGGGGTCAGGCGGCCACAGCCGATGGCCTTGCCGTCCTCGCTGATGGCCAGGACGTGGTCGCAGCGCGGATCCAGCCCGTCCCATTCCTCCTCGGCCGGTACGTTCTGCTCCTGCACGAACACCGTGTCACGCAGGGCATGCAATGCCTCGCTGTCGAGAGTCCAGTCGGCGTATTCAACGTGAAAATCAGCCATCGGCGTTGACTCCTTCGGCGCTCAGGTGCAAATGGCCGCTGTTGATCAGGTGACATAGTACATGGAGCGTTTCTGCATCGGGTTCCTGATCCAGCTGCAGGTAGCGCTGCCGGCAAAGCAGGTTGGCAAGGCTGCTGGGGCAGGGCATGGAATCGCCGCTGGCAAACAGGGTAGCCGAGCGTCCCCGCGGCAGCCATGCCAGGCGCGTCCAGGGATGGCGCAACAGCATCGCACCATTCTGCAGGGCCTTGTGCACCTGCGCTGTGCTGATCTGCTGTTCGGGGGCGGCCGGCAACTGGGCGCTGCGGTAGCGGGTGATGAAACTGCCGAACCACAGGCCCAGTGCGTCGCGGCTCATGTCGTGTGCCATGGGGCCCAGCGTATCGGCCAGCCGGTCCAGTGTCAGCGGGTCGATCTGGCCCGGGTCGTCCGCGGCCGAGGCCAGGTCGGGATCGGTGTAGCGCAGCGACTCGGGCATGCGTTCCGCGCGGTATTCGGCGCAGTCCACAAGCATTTCGCTCACAGCCGGTGCGCGCATGCCGATGGAAAACGTCATGCAGGCATCTTCGGCCACGCCATCGTGGGCGATGCCCGGTGGCAAGTACAGCAGATCCCCGGCCTGAAGCACCCATTCATGGCTGGGCGAGAACGTCTTCAGCAGGCGCAATTCGGTGTCGCTCCGGTATTCCTGCGACGCGGCCATGTTCGTGTCGATGGCCCAGCGCCGCCGGCCCATGCCCTGCAGCAGGAAAACGTCATACTGGTCGATGTGCGGCCCCACCCCGCCACCGGCGGTGGCGTAGCTCACCATGATGTCGTCGATGCGCCACGACGGCATGAAGCCGAATGTGTCCAGCAGCAGCGCCACATCGGCATCCCACTTGTCGACGTCCTCGACCAGCAATGTCCAGTCGTGCTCGGGCAGGGCGGCAAAGTCATCGTCGTCGAACGGGCCGTGGCGCAATTCCCAGGCGTTGGCCTGCCGATTGTGGCGAACCAGGCGTGACAGTGCGGTTTCCTCGCAAGCCAGGCCCGCCAGATCCTCCGGTTGCAGCGGCAGGCTGAAATCGGCAAATGCCCCGCGAATCAGCAGCGGGTGCTTCTGCCAGTAGTCGCGCAGGAATCTTGAAGCAGGCATGGCCAGGGGAAAGTCTCCCTTGGCTTCGATTTCAATGGGAGGTTCGTGCATCTCGGAAATGGGATCCCTGTTTGCAAAATGTGGATTGAGAGCCGCCGCCGTGGCGTTGTCCGCGTCTCATGCGCCGGCAAAACTTGCGCCCAGGGCATATAGTGCCGTCATTGCTACCAGGGTGCAGGCACTGATCACCATCCAGCCCAGCATGACTGGGGTTCGCCGGGTCCAGCAAGCCAGGGGCAGATATAGCGGAAGGCAGCACATGACGTAACGTCCCATGCTGACCAGCGTTCCGGTCGCCCATGGCAAGGCAATGCTGACGAACGCAAACAGGGCCAGACCGCGATGATTCTTGCGCCACAGCCATGCGCTGCCTACAAGTCCGAACAGCAAAGAGCTGCTGTTGATCCATGGGCTGCTCCAGAATCTGGCGATCGTGCCCGGTTCGGCGAGCCATCGTCGCAAATCCTTGGTGAGGCTGCCCCCGTTTCGCCCCCAGGCGCTCTGAATGTCGGAAAAAGCCAGCGGGTTGCCGGTTCGCAAGTACAGGAGCAGCATGAACGCGAGCAGTCCGCTGACTCCAAGAATGGCCAGAAACCAGATTCGTGCGGATGGCAGTCGCTGACCTTTTCGTCCATCCCACCACAGCAGGACCGAAAGCAAGACGCCCGTCGGGCGGGTCGCAGAGGCCAGAGCATTGAACGCCGAGGCAGTGGCGAAACGCGAACGCGTCAACGCAAGCAGGCTGCTGGCAGACAGCGCCAGGAACAGCGACTCGGTCCAGGGCAGGGAAAGAAAATAGGATGTGGGAAACAGAGCCAGCGCCAGGACAGCACGGTTGGCCGTTTGCGCGTCGTACAGAATCTGTACCCAGCGGTGCGTCTGAAACAGGGCAAGCAGCAGCCACAGGTTTGCAAGAAGCACCCCGGATAGTGCGAGGCCGAGCCCGCTCAGTGTTGCCGTTCGCCAAAGTATCGGGTGCAGCGGGAAAAAGGCCCAGTTGGCTTGACGGCTTGCGTCAAAGGGGCGCTCCTCATAGCCCCGTCTCACGATGCTCGCGTACCAGTTTGCATCGTTGGCGAGAACGCGATCACGCAGTTGGCGGGTGACCTTGGGGGTAAACACCCTAACCTTCTGGGTTGGCGCCGTTGGCCATGGTTGCTGTGCAAGTGCGACGGCGATTGCTGCAGACAGGAAAACCAGCAATCGGGAGAGTGCGAAGGCAAACAATGTCGCTTTCAGCGCACTTTGCCAATCGGGGTTGTCTCCTTGTTCGGGAGGCGGGTTTGTGGTCACCGCGCCGCGCCTTCACATGCCAATCGCTCGGCAAGGCCGGTGTAGCTGGCCGGCGTCAGTTGCAGCAGGCGCTGCCGGTCATCCTCGGGCAGGTCAAGCTGCGACACGAATTCGCGCAGCGATTCGGGGGTGACGCCGTGGCCGCGCGTCAGCGCCTTGAGCTGTTCGTAGGGATTGGGCAGTCCGCGCCGGCGCATGACCGTCTGCACGGCCTCGGCCAGCACTTCCCAGCTTGCGTCGAGATCGCCGGCCAGGCGTTCGGGATTGACCTGCAGCTTGCTCAGCCCCTTCTTCAGTGATTCGATTGCGACCTGGGTATGCCCGAACGCGGTACCCAGTCCGCGCAGCACGGTGGAATCGCTGAGGTCGCGCTGCCAGCGGCTGATCGGCAACTTGTCGGCAAAATGGCCCAGCAGGGCGTTGGCCATGCCGAGGTTGCCTTCGGCGTTCTCGAAATCGATCGGGTTGACCTTGTGCGGCATGGTGGATGAACCGACCTCACCCTCGGTGAGGGCCTGCCTGAAGTAGCCAAGCGAAATGTAGCCCCAGACATCACGTGCCAGATCAATCAGTATCGTATTGCTGCGGCGCACGACGTCGCAGTATTCGGCCACCCCGTCGTGCGGTTCGATCTGTGTGGTCATCGGGTTGTAGTCCAGACCGAGATCGACCACGAAGGTCTGCGCCATCGCCGGCCAGTCGATCTCGGGGCAGGCCACCACGTGGGCATTGAAATTGCCGACGGCACCGTTGATCTTGGCCGGAATCTCCACCGTTGCCAGGCGCTGCCGCTGCCGCCTCAGGCGTGCCACCACGTTGGCGATCTCCTTGCCCAGGGTGGTCGGGGATGCGGTCTGGCCGTGGGTGCGCGAGAGCATGGGTTGCGCCGCCTGCGCATGCGCCATTTCGGTCAGGGTGGCGATGACGGCATCCAGTTGTGGCAACAGCACGGCGTCGCGCGCGTCACGCAGCATCAATGCATACGCCAGGTTGTTGATGTCCTCGCTGGTACAGGCGAAATGCACGAATTCGCGTGCCCGCGCCAGGTCCTTGTTGTCGCCGATCCGCTCCTTGATGAAGTATTCGACCGCCTTGACGTCGTGGTTGGTGGTGGCCTCGATCGCCTTGATGCGGGCGGCGTCGTCCGGCGAGAAGTCGTCGGCAATGCCACGCAGCGAGGCCTGCTCGGCCGCGGACAGCGCACCCAGCTCGGGCAGCGCGCTCTGCTGCGACAGCGCAAGCAGCCAGGCAATCTCCACCTGCACACGGCGGTGCATCAGGCCGAATTCGCTGAAAATGGGGCGCAAGGCATCGACTTTGCCGGCGTAGCGGCCGTCGAGTGGCGAAATGGCGGTCAGGCGATCAGTCTGCATTGTTTGAGCATGGTTTGGGCGGCGCATCATTTTAGCCGCAATTGGCCGGTAGCGCGCCGTGCCGGGATCATGCCAGGCATGGAAGTAAATGAGGCCCGTGCCTTGCTTTCGACCCGTCTGGCCCGAATCGCAGCCCGAGACTGCGCTCGGGCCCGGCCTGCGATGACATGACCTGTGTCGCGGGCAGGCAGCAACTGCTCTCGCAGAGTCATGCACTGTGGCGCGAGCGCACCCGCCCCTGGAACATTGCGCACAGACGCCGCCAGGGCAGGGTATTGTTGCATCGCGCTGGCGCCAGCATTGCGGTCCCCGGCGATCAGTACGTTGACGAGCGCCTGACCCGGTCCGGCAACAGCGTTCGGCAGCCGTCTGGTCTACTCTCCGGCATGCAAATCCGGAGGTGTCCGAAAATGCGTCATGGGGGTCGGAACTGTGGTAGCTTAGCCGTGAAGTTTGAGTGCGGCAGACAGGCTTCTTGTCTTGCCGCCATTGCACCGGGTCAGCCCTTCGGGCACACGATTTCCCGATGTAAGGCGTCCCGGACAATCCGGTAGATCGCATGCCATGGATGCAGGCTGGCGGATACCGAAATGCTTCGGGGGCCAAAATCATGCTTCGTACCTCTCTGCAACGCAAAGCGCTGTGCACGGCGATCGTCGCCGCCTGTCTTTCTTCTGTAGTGGCAACACCGGCATCAGCCCAGGACAACGCCACGGCCAGGTCTCGGACAGACAAGGTCAAGACGCTGGGCACGACCGTGGTCACCGCGCAAAAGCGCGAACAGGTTCTGCAGGATGTGCCGATATCGGTGACTGTGCTCGACAGTCAGACACTGCAGGACACCGGCGTCCACGACATCAAGGATCTGCAGGTGCTGGTGCCCGGGCTGACCGTCTCCAGCACGCAAAGCGCAGTCAATACGGTGGCGCGTCTTCGCGGAGTGGGGACGGTGGGCGACAACCCCGGTCTGGAGTCCTCGGTTGGCGTGGTCATCGACGGCGTCTATCGGCCGCGCAACGGCGTCGGTTTTGGCGATCTCGGCCAGATCGAACGTATCGAGGTGCTCAAGGGACCGCAAGGCACCGTGTTCGGCAAGAACACCTCCGCCGGCGTGATCAATGTCATTACCCGCAAACCGGATTTTGGTACCGAGGTCGACGGCGAGCTCACCGCGGGCAACTATGGCGCACTGGGTATCGCGGGGACCTTCAATACGGCGCTGGGTGACAACACGGCATTCCGGATTCATGCATCCAAGCGCAAGCGCGACGGATTCATGGACGTGGAAACCGGTGCCGGACCGCGCACCAGGCATGACGACTATGACCAGAACTACGATTTTCTCAGGGCGCAGCTGCTGGTCGAGCCGACCGACAATGTCAGCATCCGCTTCATAGGCGACTACAGCAAACGCGATGAAAATTGCTGTACCGCCGTCGCCATCGCGCGCGAGCCGACCCCCGGCCTGCCGTACAACGCACCAACCGCGATACTCAATGCACTGGTGGGTGGCAACGCGGTAAGCCCCGAGGTGGATCCGTTTGCACGCGTGGCCTACAGCAACCGCAGCACTGCCCAGAAGATCGACGACAAGGGTGTTTCCGCCGAGGTCAACTGGAATACCGCCTGGCCGGGCACCCCCACGCTCACTTCGATTACATCGCTGCGCAAGTGGGGTGCCGTCAACGGGCTGGACTTCGACTTCAGTACAGCAGACCTGCTGTATCGCAACGCGGACAAGAGCGAGTCCTATACCGGCTTTGATACCTTCAGTCAGGAGTTCCGTCTGACCGGCAGCAGTGGCAGCTTCGACTGGATGGTCGGTGCCTTCTACGCCGACGAAAGTCTGGATCGCAATGACTCCTACCGCATCGGCAATGCCTACGAGCCCTATCTGTCCTCGCTGGTGGGCGGTCAGGTGCTCGGGGGGCTCGCGGCGCAACTGGCGCCGATGGGCATCACCGTGGATACCAGCAATCCCGCGACCTTCCTGTCGCAGGTCAGTGGTCAGCCTTTCGGCAGCAATTTCACCGGGCTGGGCGCGCTGGATACCTATCGCCAGAGTTCCACCAGCTACGCGCTATTCAGCAACAATACCTGGCATGCCTCCGATCGGTTTGATCTGACCATGGGCCTGCGCTACACGCACGAGAGCAAGGACCTCGATTCGCGCTACAGCAATCCCAATGGCAGCCCCGGTTGCGCCGCGACGCTGGCCGACGTCTCCAGCCGCGTGGCCGCGGCACTGACCGCACGCGGTATTCCGGTTGCGGCGCTGCCACCCGAGGTACAGCAGCAGATTCTGGGTGCGGTGGCGCCACAGGTTGCCGGCTACATGTGCCTGCCGTGGGCCAACGCCCTGCACAACGGTAGGGTGACCAGGCAGAGCCGCGACGAAAGCGAATGGTCCGGCACCCTCAAGGGCGCCTGGCGCTGGAATGATCAGTTGATGACCTATGTGTCAGCCGCACGCGGCTACAAGGCCGGTGGCTTCAATCTTGATCGCGTTCAGTCCTCCGATGGCTTGTCCTCGGGCACCGCTGGCATCACGCCCGTCGACGACACGTCCTTTCCCGGGGAGTTCGTGGACAGCTACGAGCTTGGCGCACGCAGTACCCTGGCTGAGGGCAATCTCCTGCTGAATGCCACGTTGTTCTACCAGCGCTACAGCGATTTCCAGCTGAACAGCTTCCTCGGTACCAGTTTTGTGGTGCGCTCCATCCCGCGCGTCACCTCCAAGGGTGTGGAGACGGAAATGCAGTGGCAGACAGGTGTCGAGGGTCTGTCCTTCCAGGGCGGGGTCACCTATGCCGATACCCGCTATGGCAACGACACCTTGCCGGATGAAGGTCTGGCCCTGCTGCCCGGCAGCCGCATCAGCTTTGCGCCCTTGTGGTCGGCCTCGGCGGCCTTGCACTACGAGCGCAATCTGGGCCGGTCATTGAGCGGTAGTTTCCATCTGGGCGCCAAGTACATGTCCGAGTTCAATACCGGATCGGACCTGGACCCGCAGAAGGCGCAATCGGCCGTCACCGTGGTGAACGCACGCGTGGGCATTGGCGCGGCTGACAAGGCCTGGCAGGTGGAACTGTGGGCCAGGAATCTCACCGACGCCGAATACATACAGGTCGGTTTCGATGCGCCCCTGCAGACCGGTGCCTGGAATGCCTTCCTCATGCCGCCCCGGACCTATGGCGTGACCTTGCGCCTGCACTACTGAAGTCGGATCGCAAGTCCGGTTGTTCGGGATCCGAAGCTCGGGGCTCTGCGCAATCGGAATGCTTGCAGTGAGAGGGTTTTGTCCGCGACGGGCGCGGCGGGCGCGAAGAAGGGCAAGTCATTGATTCTGCACTCTTCGCGCCCCTGGCGTCGTCGGTGGACCCGAACCCTGCCTGACCTTTGCCAAGGCAGGCATGGCGGCACGCCCCTGATTGATGAATGCCTTCCATCGTCATCCTGGACGCGGCGGCAGCCGCGATCCGGGATCCATTTTGATCTTGATGAAGTTGTCCTGCGCCCGCGCATCCGAATGTATCCCGGAGTCCACCTCCGCGGGCTACGGAATGACCACTCGCCTTCCGTCCATGGGTTTCCGAGCAAGGGGAATTGTTGCCGTGCGAGGCCTTTGTCCGCGAAGGGCGCGAGAGACGCCAGGAGAAAGGCGCGGCTTTCTCTTGCGCCCTCTGCGGACAGAAGAGAAATGCCCGGCATGCGTTGTACAGCATTTCGGTGCGCCCGCTGCATCCCGTTTTCGGGTCAGTCCGGTTCGGCGGTCGATTCGGTGGCTTGTGCGGTCATCAGCAGGACCTTGTCGATGCGTGCGCCGTCAAGATCCACGACCTCGAAATAGTGACCATGCCAGCTGAAGTGCTGGCCGGTATCGGGGATGCGTCCGAACTCGGCCATCATCATGCCGGCTACCGTACGAAAATCGTGCTCGTCTTCATGCGGCAGCTCGTCTTCGCCCAGCAGCTCGCGCAGATCATCGCAGGGCAGGGAACCGTCAACCAGATAGCTGCCATCGGCACGTCTCACGACCGGTGAGTCGACCTGCGAGTGCTCGTCCTCGCTCGGGGCCGGCCGTCCGACCACCGTGCCAAGCAGGTCATTCAGGGTCACTATGCCCTCGATGTCGCCGTACTCGTCGACCACCATGGCCAGCGCGGTCTCGGCCTCGCGGAATTCCTCGAAAAGATCCAGCGCCCGTGCGGTGGCCGGGATGTAGACCGGCTTGGCCAATTTGCGGAACAGGTCCACATGCGGCCTGGCGATGTCCTCGATCAGGGTCTTGACCTCGAGAATGCCCACGATCTCGCTTTCGTCACCACGGTATACCGGATACCTGGAGAATGGCGTTGTTCGCAGGACGCCAAGGTTCTGCTCCAGCTCCGCGTCGATGTCCAGCCACGCGATACGGGTCCGCGGTGTCATCACGCTGTCGACGCTGCGATCACCGAGACGCAGTACCCGGTTGACCATGTTTCGCTCATCAAGGTCAAGCACACCCTGTTCGGCACTTTCGGCAACCAGCAGACGAATCTCCTCTTCGCTGATGACGCCGCTTCGTTTTCTGTGCACGCCCAGCATCCTCAGGATGAGGGTGCTCGAAATATTGAGAATCCAGACGAACGGCGCCGTGACGCGTGCGATGATCAGCATGGGTACCGCGATCTGCGTGGCGATCTTCTCCGGCGAAACCAGTGCGGCCCGCTTGGGTACGAGTTCGCCCACCACGATGTTGATGAAGGTGATCAGGGCGACGCTGAGAAACATGCCCACTGGCACGGCATACTGGGCCAGCGCGAGCCAGCCCAGACCCTTCAGCCAGACGCCCAGCTTGGCGCCGATGGATGCACCGGTGGCGACACCGGTGACGACGCCGATGAGGGTGATACCCACCTGCACCGTGGACAGGATGTGCTCCGGGTGCTCCACCAGGCGCAGCGCGGCTCGCGCCCGCGCACTTCGGCGGGCGTTGTGCTTGAGCAGGCTCTTGCGCGAGGCCACCACGGCAATCTCTGACAGCGCAAAGAAGCCGTTCAGCAAGGCCAGGAGCAATACCAGACCGATTTCGGGAAGCATCAGGCCGGGCGCTCCGCTGGAATGAGGCATCTTGGTATGGAAAGCGTGTTCACTGCGCCTGCGCCATGCCCCAGATGCCGCCGGTGAAATGATGGGAATTGATCCACAGATGGGTGGCGATTCCCGCGATATAGCCCAGTGCAATGGCCCATGACCAGCGCAGATGGGACATGAAGGTATACATGCCGCGAGAACTGCCCATCAGCGCCACACCGGCCGCCGAGCCGACCGACAGCAGGCTGCCGCCCACGCCCGCAGTCAGCGTGATCAGCAGCCACTGGCCATGATCCATGGGCGGCTGCATCTGCAGTACCGAGAACATGATCGGAATGTTGTCGACGATGGCCGAAAGGACACCCATGATGGCATTGGCCACGGTGAAGCCGAGGGTGCCGTAGACATGGGTCGATGCCAGCTGCAGGAAGCCCATCGCCGCCAGGCCGCCCACGCAGGCCAGTACGCCATAGAAGAACAGCAGCGTGTCCCACTCGGCGTTGGCGATAATGCGGAAAATGGAATAGGGCTCGTGCTCGACACCCTGCGCCAGTGCATAGCGTCGCTGCCTGCTGTCGATGTTCGTGGCCAGCAGGTTGAGCAGTGCCAGGCCGGTCAGCATGCCGTATACCGGCGGCATGCCCAGCCACTGCTTGCCAGCGACCGTGATCATGATGGTCAGGCCGAAGCTGACGCAGATGCCGATGCCGCCGGGCTTGATGTGGGCATCGCCCTCCATGCGCGCCGGACGGTCCCTGGGCACGGCGAAGTGCATGATCACTGCCGGCACCAGCCACGTCACCAGAGACGGCACGAACAAGCGGAAGAACTCGAAGAACTCGACCACATGAGCCTGCCATACCATCAATGTGGTGATGTCGCCGAAGGCACTCCATGCACCTCCCGCGTTGGCCGCCACTACCAGGTTGATGAAGGCCAGCACCACAAAACGGGCATTGCCTCCGCCGACCGCAAGTATGACTGCGGACATGACCAGCGAGGTGGTGAGGTTGTCGAGCAGGGCCGACAGGAAGAAACCCAGCACGCCAGTCAGCCAGAACAGCATCCGGTAGCTCAGGTTGCGCCGCGTCAGTGTGGCGCGCAGCGCCTCGAACACGCCGCGTTCGCCCATGCCGGTGACGTAGGTCATCGCCACCACAAGGAAGAAGAACAGCTCGGCAAACTCCAGGAACATGTCCTCGAAGGCCACCCGCACCGGTTCGACATCACCGCTGGCGCCGACTTGCCAGGCCAGCAGGCCCCATATCAGGGCCGCGCCCAGCATCACCGGCTTGGATTTCGCCAGACTGATTCGCTCCTCGAGGATCACGCCGAGGTAGGCCAGCAGGAATATCGCCAGCGCCAGATAGCCCAGCGGGCTGTTGACCATGTCGAAGTTCTGCGGCGTGCGGCCCGCAGCGAATACCGGTGTGCTGAACAGCACCGCCAGGCAGGCAAGAACTTTCTTCATGCCGAGGATTCTCCGCAAATTTTCACAGGTAGGCCCTTGCTTGTGTAACATAGCGCATCAATTCCCCAAACCCCTGGCAACGCCATTCACGTGGAAAGGCAACCATGTTCTCATTGCAGACGATTTTCGGCAAAGGTGACAAATTCTACGACCTGTTGCTCGCCAGCGCCGAACAGGCCAGTGGCAGTGCCCGGGCGCTGCAGGCCACGGTCAATGGCGAGCAGCCGCCGGCGATGGAACGGTTTGATGCGGCACATCAGCGCGAGAAGGACCTGGCCAGCGAAATCAGTGAAGGCCTGATCAACCACTTTGTCACCGCGCTGGACCGCGAGGACATCGAGGCACTCAATTCGGCACTGTACAGGATTCCCAAGACAATCCAGAAATTCGCCGAGCGCTACCTGGTCGTCAGCGAGCGGCTTGGCAGCATCGACTTCGGCCCCCGCGCCGAACTGCTGGTGCGTGCCACCCAGGTGGTGGAGGCCATGGTCGGCGAGCTCAAGCGTGGCTTGCGCATCGACCGCATCAAGCCCCTGCAGGAGCGACTGCAGGCGATCGAGTCGGAGGCCGATCGGCTTTTGCTGGCGCCTTACAGCGAGCTCTATCTGACTTCCGACGATCCGCTGCGGGTGATGCTGGCCAAGGACTTGTACGAACTGCTGGAAAAGGCAGTCGACAAGTGCCGTGACGCCGGCAACGTGATGTACACCATTGTGCTGAAGAACTCTTGAGGAGCCGCCTCGCGTGAGTCTGACTCTGGTGCTGGTCGTTATTGTGGTGGCGCTTATCTTCACCTACATCAACGGCTTTCACGATACCGCCAATTCCATCGCTACCGTCGTCGCCACCAAGGTGCTGACCCCGGGGCAGGCCGTGTTGCTGGCGGCGGCCACCAACCTGATCGGGGCGCTGTGGGGTACCGCGGTTGCCATGACCATTGCCTCGGGGATCGTTGATGCCGGCGTCGTCCATGTCAGTGCCGAGTTGCTGATAGGCGCATTGCTGGGTGCCATCATCTGGAATCTCCTGACCTGGTGGCTGGGTTTGCCTTCCAGTTCCAGCCATGCCCTGATCGGCGGTCTCATCGGCGCGGCGCTTGCCGCGTCGGGCAACAACATCCACTCCACCATCTGGATGCAGGGTGACAAGCACTGGTGGGGTGATACGGGCGTGATTCCCAAGGTCATCGTACCCATGATCGCCTCGCCCGTGATCGGCTTTACCATCGCCTTCCTGTTCATGGGCGCATTGTTTGCACTGTTTGCCTGGCTGGCTTCGCGCACGGGTCTGTTGCAGCGACTGGGGCGCACGCCGTTCGCCAATGCCTTTTTCAGCAAGGCCCAGTTGCTGTCGGCAAGCGCCATGGGCATATCGCACGGACTCAACGACGCGCAGAAGACCATGGGTATCATCGCCCTGGCGCTGGCCAGCGGCACGGCGGCCGGTCAGCTGGACCAGCTTCCGCAGTGGCTGGCTTTCCTGCGCATTCCCGAGAATGTGCACGGCGGATTCCAGGTGCCGGCGTGGATCAAGGTGCTGTGTGCGCTGACCATGGCCGCAGGTACTGCCGGGGGTGGCTGGCGCATCATCAAGACCCTGGGCCACAAGATGGTCAAGCTGCATCCGATCAACGGCTTTGCCGCCGAATCCAGTGCCGCGCTGGTGATCATCGTCTGCTCGATGTTCGGCATTCCGGTGTCGACCACGCACAACGTGTCCGCCTCGATCATGGGCGTGGGTGCCGCCAAGCGCTTCAGCGCCATACGCTGGACCGTGGTGGAGCGGATGGTCTGGTCGTGGATCCTGACCCTGCCGATTGCCGCCCTGATCAGCTACGCACTGGTCAAGCTGCTGCACGGTCTTTTTGCCTGAACCCGGGTATGCATCGCTACTCGCAACGGTGAATGTTGCGATCCGGTATCGCTGACGCAAAATTGAAATATCCGAGCGGCAGACTGTGCCAATGGCCGACCTACCCACTGGCGAAACCGACAGCTACCCGCAGCAGCTGTTCCTGAATCGCGAACTGTCAGCGCTCGAATTCAACTTTCGCGTGCTCGCGCAGGCGCGCGACGCAGAGGTGCCGCTGCTGGAGCGGGTACGCTACCTGTGCATTTCCAATACCAATCTGGACGAGTTTTTCGAAGTGCGGGTGGCGGTGCTCAAGCAACAGGGCAGCCTGGTGGAAATGCGACTTGGCGCCGACGGCGTTCCTCCGGTCGAACTGCTGGCACGCATCAGGCAGCGTACGCTGGAACTGGTGGAAGAGCAGTATGCGGTCTGGAACTCGGAGTTGAAGCCGGCGCTGGCCGAGACCGGCATCATGTTCCGAGATCCCGAGCAGTGGACGCCTGCCCAGCGCGAATGGCTGCAGCGGTATTTCGAGGAAGAAACGCTGCCGGTGCTGTCGCCGCTGCGGCTGGATCCCGCGCATCCATTTCCGCGAATTCTCAACAAGAGTCTCAACCTGGCGGTGATTCTTGAAGGCCGGGACGCGTTCGGGAGGGAGGGACGGGTCGCCCTGGTGCGAGCGCCGCGTTCCCTGCCGCGCATCATTCGTCTGCCGCCGGAGGTGTGCGAGAACCCCTATGAATTCGTGTTCCTGTCCAACGTGCTGCACTGTTTCGCGGATGCCATGTTTCCCGGCTTCGAGGTGCGAGGCAGCTACCAGTTCAGAGTCACGAGAAACAGCGAGCTGGCGATAGAAGAAGAGGAGATCGAAAACCTGGCACACGCGCTCAGCGAGGAGCTGCCCGGGCGGGGCTACGCGCGGCCGGTACGCCTGGAGGTCGCGGCCGATTGCCCGGGCGGGGTGACGGGGATGCTGATGACCAACTTCGGTCTGGAGCAGGGCGACGTGTATCGCTGCAACGGGCCGGTCAACATCAACCGCGTTGACAGCGTCTACGATCAGATCGACCGGCCTGATCTGAAATTCGAACCATTCACGCCGCGCATCGCGCCCGAGCTGGACAATGAAGCCGTCCTGTTCCAGGCGATTGATCAGCACGACATCCTGCTGCATCACCCCTACGACTCCTTTGCACCGGTGCTGGACCTGGTGCGCCAGGCCACCCATGACCCGGATGTGCTGGCTATCAAGCAGACGCTGTACCGCGTTGGCGAGGACTCGCCGATCATCGAGGACCTGATCGCGGCCGCGCGGGCGGGAAAGGATGTCACCGTGGTTGTTGAACTGCGTGCGCGCTTTGACGAAGAAGCCAATATCCATCTGGCAACGCGCATGCAGGAAGCCGGTGTGCAGGTCGTGTTTGGCGTGGTCGGATACAAGGCGCACGCCAAGATGCTCCTGATCGTGCGCCGCGAGCGCGGCAGCCTCAGGCGCTATGTGCATCTGAGCACCGGCAACTACCACCAGCGCACCTCCAAGCTCTATACGGACCTGAGCCTGATCACCGCCAACCCGGAGATCGGCGAGGATGTGCACAAGATCTTTCAGCAGTTGTCCGGACTGGCGCCCGTGGCGCCGCTGGTGCGCCTGCTGCAGTCGCCATTCACCCTCTATCGTGGCCTGCTTGAGCGCATCAACCGCGAGACAGCGCACGCACGCGATGGCCGCGCCGGCCGCATCATCGCCAAGTTGAACGCGCTGACCGAGCCGGAGGTGGTCAAGGCGCTGTACCGCGCCTCGCAAGCCGGTGTCGAAATCGATCTTGTGGTCCGTGGTGCCTGCACTCTTCGGCCCGGCGTCGCCGATGTTTCCGACAATATCCGGGTGCGCTCCATTGTCGGACGGTTTCTGGAGCACAGCCGGTTGTACTGGTTCGCCAATGACGGTCACGAGGAGATCTGGGCGTCCAGTGCGGACTGGATGGAGCGCAATCTCCTTTGGCGAGTGGAAACAGCCTTCCCGCTGCTTGACCCGGCCCTTGCCCGGCGCGCCTATGGCGAGGCACTGGCACTGCCTCTGGCGGACAATACCCAGGCGTGGCTGCTTGGCAGCGACGGCCGCTACCGCCAGCTCGAGCCGGGCGGTGACGCGCCGTGTTGCGCCCAGGAACGCCTCCTTGCAGGACTGCGTGAATGAGACATGCGGCACAATGTATGCCAGTGACCTGGACTCGCCGCAGCGACTGACCGTGACCGACACTGTACCGACATCACTGGAAGAAGACGAACTGCTTGCCGCAGTCGATCTTGGCTCCAACAGCTTTCATCTGATTGTGGCGCGCTACCGACTGGGCGCGCTGCAGATGCTGGATCGATTGCGCGACGGCGTACAGCTGTCGGCCGGCATCAATGCCGAGGGCCGTCTGGATCGACCGCACCGTCAGGCTGCACTGGCCAGTCTTGCGCAGTTCGGTCAGCGTGTTGCGCATCTGCCGGCCAACCGCGTGCGTGCGGTGGCAACCAATGCAGTACGCCGACTCGCCGCGCCCGGTGACTTCCTGCAGGCAGCCGAAGATGCGCTGGGCCATCCTATCGAGGTGGTGGCCGGGCGCGAGGAAGCGCGACTGATCTGGCTTGGTGCGGCAAATACCTTGCCCGCGACCGACGCGCGTCGTCTGCTGGTGGACATCGGCGGCGGCAGCACCGAATTCGTGATTGGTCAGGGCATGGAGCCCTTGCAGACCGAAAGCGTCCAGGTGGGCTGTGTGGATACCACCCGGCGCTTTTTCGCCAGCGGCCGCATCTCCGGCAAGCGCTGGCGTCGGGCACAACGCGAAGTGGGCATGCTCCTGCAACAGTTTTCGGCCGACTATCGCCAGCTCGGCTGGGCGCAGGCCTACGCATCCTCGGGCACGGCCCAGGCAATCGCCGGGGTGCTGGGCGACGGGATATTGCCGGCAGCAGTCATTACCCGCTCGGCACTGGACGGCGTGGTGGAATCGATTCTGCGTGCGGGCCACGTGGACAGGATCAACCTGCCCGGCCTGTCGCCGGAGCGCAACGCCACCATCGCCGGCGGTGTCGTCATCATGCAGACCCTGTTCGAGGCGCTGGGTGTCGAGGAAGTTGCAATCTGCGACGCGGCCATGCGCGAGGGACTGCTGTGGGACCTTGTCGGTCGCATGCGCGGCAGCGACCCGCGCAGCGCCACGATAGCCGCCCTGGCCGAGCGATACGGCGTGGATACCGACCAGGCCCGCCGGGTGGAGGAAACCGCCATGGAGCTGTTCGATCAGGTGCGCGAGCCCTGGTCACTGGATGCGCACGCTCGCGAGTGGTTGACCTGGAGCGCGCGGGTGCATGAGATCGGGCTGGACATTTCACACAGCAAGCACCACCGACACGCCGGCTACATTCTGGCGCATGCCGACCTGCCCGGGTTCAGCCAGCAGGAACAGGGCGAGTTGGCGATCGTGGTTGCCAACCACCGTCGCAAGCCCGCGCGCGATGCCTTCGAGCAAATACCGGGGCCCCAGCGCGCAGCGGTACGCGCGACCGTCGCACTGCTGCGCCTGGCCGTGCTGTTGCGACGCGGTCGGGATGCTGCGCGCCTGCCCGCGCTGCAGCTGGAGTCAGCCGGAGCGCGGCGCCTGGTCCTGCATCTGCCGGCGCAGTGGTGCCGGCAGCATCCCCTGACCATGGCCGACCTTGGCCAGGAAAAGCGTTATCTGGAGGCGCTGGGGATTCGGCTGAAGCTCAAGGCAGATGGGCAGGATGCGGCGGCGCGCCCGTCAGCCGATTCAATGCAGCAGCATCAAGGTCGCAAGACCGAGGAATGAGGCGTAGCCGCAGACGTCGGTGACCGTGGTCAGGATCACGCCGCCGGCCAGGGCGGGGTCGATGCGCATGCGCTTGAGCAGCAGCGGCAGGAATACACCGGCCAGAGCGCCGGCCAGCAGGTTGATCACCATGGCGGCGCCGAAGGCGATGGACAGCGGTGTGTCGCGATAGATGAACCAGGCGCCGCCACCGACCACGATGGCCCACAAAAGGCCATTGGCAACGGCCACCAGAATTTCCTTCCACAGCAGCGGAACGGCATTGGACAGTCCGATCTGACCCAGTGCCAGTGCGCGCACCGTGATGGTCAGGGTCTGGGTGCCGGCCACGCCGCCCATGCTGGGGACAACCGACATCAACACCGCCACCGCCACCATGTGTGCAATCACGCCCTGGAAGTTGCCCACCACCCAGGCCGCCAGGAAAGCCGTGAGCAGATTGAGCCCCAGCCAGACCGCGCGCCGGCGCGCGGCGCGCGGAACCGGCGAGAACAGATCCTCTTCCTCGTCCAGACCGGCGGCACCGTAGACCTGATGCTCGGCTTCCTCGCGGATGATGTCGACGACATCGTCGATGGTGATGCGGCCGAGCAGCACGTTGTTGTCATCGACTACCGGGGCACTGGTCCAGTCATAGTTGGCAAAGCGGTGGGCTACTTCGCTCTCGCTGGTTTCGGCGGGGATCGGAGGCTGGCTGTCGTCCATTATCCGATTGACCAGGGTTTCGGGATCGGCGGTCAGCAGAGCCGAGACCGCCAGGCGCCCCAGATACTGCCGCCGCCGACTGATCACATAGATGAAGTTGGTGTCGCGCGGCACCTCGCCGCGCAGCCGCAGGTAGCGCAGCACCACGTCGATGCTGACGTCCGCCCGCACCGTCACCACGTCCGTGTTCATCAGACGTCCGGCCGTGTCCTCCGGATAGGTGAGCATGTGCTCAAGACGCTCGCGGTTCTCGACGTCCATCGAGTGCAGCACCTGGTCGGTGAGCGCATCCGGAAGGTCGTCCAGCAGTTCCACCAGATCATCGGTTTCCAGTGAACCGGCGGCTGCCAGAATCTCGTCGGGGTCCATCTCCGCCAGCAGGCTTTCGCGCACCTCGTCGTTGACGTGCAGCAGCACCTCGCCGTCGATCTCGGTGTCCACCAATTCCCAGACAATGTGGCGCTTGGCCGGCGGCAGCGACTCCAGAAGATTGCCCACCTCGGCCGGCGTGAGGCTGTTGGCCAGCCGCTTGACCGGGCCCAGCCGGCCCGAGTCCAGCGCCTCGGCCAGCGTGCGCAACTGTTGCGCGTGGCGTGTTGAACGATCGTTGTCGGCCATGAATGCGATCCGCGAGGCGAGCACGCATTATCCATGCCCGGGCATGGCGGGGCCAACTCCCGGTCGCCGATCAACGCCCGTGCACTAGTGCCTCTCCGGCGCTCGCGAATGGACGACAGCCGCGCACTCGCCCGGGCTCAGATCCAGGCTGCTGCCGGCCACCGTGCCGGCTACCTCCGTCAGCTGTCCGTCCGCGCCTACCTCATACAGCCACGCCCCGGCCTGAGCGGTTCCGGTCGACGCAGGCATCCACGCCGGCAGGCTGGCATCGTCGCTGCCAGGGCGCCATGCGGTGACCAGGACAGCAGCACCGGTGAGATCGGGCAAGGTCGAGAATTGCTTGTCGATCTGGCCGGGCGGCGCATACTTGCGCCACAACAGAAGCCCGTGTTTGTCCAGCGCCAGCAGATAGAGTCCTGGCTTGTCCTTGTCCACGGATCGTTCCAGCCATGTGAAGCGCCCGGCCTGCTGCTGCCCCGAGATGCGAAAATCGAGGTCGGCCTGCGTGTCGTCGGGAACCGCTACATGCACCGGGTCCGCCGCGTTGCAGCGCATGCTCACGGGTGGGGCCGAATAGGCACGCGCCTGACGCCGCAGGATCGTGGCCAGCTCGGTGCGCTCGCATCGGCTTAGTGGCTGCTGGCCCGGAATGCGCGAGGTGTCATCCGGATTGCAGTCAAAGGGATCGTCGAAGTTCCAGGGCTGGTCGTCGTAGATATCGACGTAGCGGCTGGGGAAATAGTCCATTGGCCGGTTGTCGCGCAGCAGCGACCGTCCCATGGCAAAGCGCGCGTTGGTGGTCACGCCGAGCAGGTCCAGCACGGTCGGAGCGATGTCGAAACCGGCACCTTCCTTCTGAACCGGTTCACTCAGGCCCTTGCCGATTACCACCAGCGGCAGTACGCGATGATTGACTGCCTGGTTGCCGAACAGACGCTTCATGTCCGGGCTGGGAAAAAAGTTGTGGTCGCCGGTGATCACGAGGATGGTGTTCGCATCCAGCCAACCTCCGGTCTTCAGATCCTGCACCCACTGGCCGATCAACTGGTCAGTGCACGAGACGGCATTGAGGAAGCGCTCGCTGCCGTCCTTCCAGGGCTTGCATTCCTTGTAGGAAAAGCCGGGCAAGTGCGTGCCGATGGTCAGCATGGTCAGATTGAATGGTTTGCCACTGGCCTTGAGGCGCTTGAGCTCCTGCAGCGACTGGCTGAACAGATCCACATCGCTCAATCCCCAGGTCCCGGGACGCTGGTCGAGACCGAGCTTTTGCCAGTCGTGCAAACCCATGACCTTGTCGTAACCATGCTCCGAGAGAAACCGCCCCTTGCCTGCAAACGCCTTCCCGGCGCCGCCCAGGTAGCTCTGTTGATAGCCCGCGGCATGCAGCACATCGCCCAGGCAAGGCATTTCCTCGACCATGTTGTCGAAGCCGGCCATGGAATCGTTGCCGTGCTCGAACGGAAGCAGCGTGCCGCATTGGGTGTTGGCTTCGCCCTCGATGGTCACGTAGCTGCTGGCCCAGATGAACGGCAGAAAGCCGTGTTGCTGTACCAGGCGATGCATGTTGGGCATCAGGCCAGGATGCTTCTTCGAGTCCATCAGGCCGAGTCCACCGGACTCGATGTACAGGAAGATCAGGTTCTTCGGCGGCGTGGCCGGTCTTGCCCAAAGCGACTGCCTGGTGACCAGATCGACATTGACCAGCGGACTGTTGCGCCATACCTGCATGCGGCCGTTGGGCAAGCTGAGCTGCTTGGGCCGGAACCAGTCGCGGGTAGCGGCTGCCAGGTGCCACTCCGGGGTGCTGGCATAGCTGATGCCGAGCACAGCCATGCACAGCGCTGCCAGCACAAGTGCGGTGCGCGGCGAGGGCAGGGCCAAGCGGCGACTGAGCAGGATAAAGCCCGCGATCAGCAGCAGGATGCCCAGCGCGCACAGCACGAACATGTAGCGGTATTGCGCCCAGGCCACGGCTACCGACTCGGGCTGCAGATGCACGAAGAAGCCCGCGTCGAAGTCGCGGCCGGCGAAATGCACGATGCCCGCGAAAAGCATGCGGATGAAAAACAGTACGATGATCACGACCGCAGCACTGATCGCCCAGGTCTTGCGTGCCGTCAGGGCCAGCCAGGAGGACGCGGCCAGCAGCCCGGTGATCGCCAGAGTGCTCGCCACATTGCGCCAGTCAAACCCGAAGCCATGCAGCGACGAAGTGTCCAGCCAGGACAGGCCGTCGTGGGCCGGGACGAACAGCAGCAGGGCGACGGCGGCCCAAAGCAGGGTCGCGTTGCGCGTTGCAATACGAGTTGATGAATTGTTTGTCATTCGGGGATTGTATTCATTCGAGTTCGGTTGGCCTGGCTGGCCAAGCCGGAACATAACATCATGCCAGCGCCTGTTTCTGACGTTGTGACGTGCTCTGCAAATGTCTGCCGACCGCCATGGCCTTCGAATTGAACTTCAATGAACTTGAAGCCGCACTGACAGGATGCGGCGGTTGCAGGCATCTGATTTCTGCCAGGTTCTGAAGCCCGGGCCTGCTATCCGTCTCCGCTGGCGCGAGCAGCGCAGGGTCAGGATGCACGTTTGACAGGAACCCCGAAGCATCCGGTGGTATCGATTGTGGCCCGATGCCAATTGGTCAGGTCCGGGAGCAACTGACAACGTTGCTGAACACCTGAGTGTCGCATGCAGGAAGGTCGGACCTGCACTCCGGTGGGGTGTCGCGTTGTCTCCCTTCACTTCGCCGGCTGCCCATCTGACCGGGCTGCAGGTGGTTGTTCAGAACGACAGCGTGCATCGGTTATGCTGGCCGGATGTTGTGGGTCATTGGTACATCCGTGTCCATTGAAAGTGGCGGCTATGCCGAGCGCTTGCAGGGTCGTGTGCGCGAGGAGCTCGGTCTGGATTGCACCAATCTGTCTGTTGGCGACCAGACTTCAATGATGGGCTGTATGCGCGTCATGCAGCATCTCGATGCATTCGCCGCGGGGGACGTGGTGGTATGGGAGTACAGTCTGCTCGATGCCTTGCTCACCGACTCCTGCTTTGCGGCGACCGATACCCACGCTGCGCGCAGGCTCGCCTGGCGCGACCTTGTTGAGCGCAAGGTCACTGTGCTGGTACTCATGACGCCCCCGAGGAACGCGGTGTCCGGACGCACGGCGTGCGAAGAGCAGATTGCTCGGGACGCCGGCATGTTCGGAATCTCCTGCATTGACGTGCGTGATGCGTTTGTGGCCTTGCACATCAGTCGCCCTGCCATGCACTATCGCGACGATCGGCATCCCCGTGTGGACTCCCCAGTCGTTGACTTCATGACGGAGCAAACCTTCGAGTTCGTGGCACGACATCACGGTGTCGAGCCCGATCGAATTCCAGTGGTGCCACCCTCGGGTGATGAACGGCATTGGCGCTGGCTGGGTGCAAGCGCACTTGCCGAGGCGGCTGGTTTGCCTGTGCGAGCATTCCGCAATTCACTCATGACGGTGCAGGCTGTAGCGCTGCCAGTGGATACGGCAACAGGATTCCAGTCGGATCTCGCCAGTCGAATCGTCAGCCTTGGCGTCTTGAGCACACATGCCAGCGGCGGGGCATGGTGCGGGCATCAGGGCTGTGCGCCGGCATCAACGCGCCTGCCTGCCGAGCTTGACTATGCCTTCCTGTTGCGCGCGACCGGACTGCCTTGCATTCGAGGGACCCTGGACACGGTGGCATCAGCGCCCGGTTGGGCTTATGCACGCGGCGTCTGGGCGGCCTATGGCCAGGCGGTATGCGACCAGCCCGGAGATGTCATGCTGATCGGGATGTTTTATGTTCCTGCCGGAAGCCCAGATGTTGCATCATGGCCAGCTCCCATAGGTGATCGCAGCCTGAAAGCACGAGTATGGCGTAGGTTGCGTCGTTGGCTGCATGACGCGAGAGCGCATTGACGTATTACTCCCATTACTTTCCCGAAATGCCGGTCCCCGAATATGCTCTCTGCCAACACCAAAGCAACGGTTGACGAACATGCTGCACAGTTTCGTGAGGCGACACCGTTCCGCCACGTAGTGATACCCGAATTCCTCGATGCCGAAAGGTGTCGACAGCTGCAAGCCGACTTCCCGAGCTTTGACAAGGAACATGCGCTCAACGAGATGGGGGAAGTGGGTGGCAAGGCCGTGCGCATGGATGTGCGCGAGATCTCGCAGGCGTACCGTGACCTGGACCGCTGGTTGCAGACATCCGAGTTTCTCGACTACGTATCGCACGTTACAGGCATCCCCGATCTGCTTTACGATCCGGATTACATAGGTGGCGGAACGCACGAGAACCGACATGGTCAGGGTCTGGATGCGCATGTGGACTTCAACTACCACCCGCGCACTCAATGGCATCGCCGACTCAACCTGATTGTATATCTCAACGATGAATGGGAAGAGAGGTGGGGAGGTTGCCTCGATCTGCATGCCGATCCGTGGAACCCAGCGCATGATCGGATGATCCGCATTCCGCCACTGTTCAATCATTGTGCCATTTTCGAGACCACCGAGAACAGCTGGCACGGGTTCGAGGAGATCGCGCTGCCGGAAGCGCGCCGCAACCAGGTGTCACGCAAATCCTTTGCCATCTACCTGTATACGCGGGAACGCCCGCAGGCGGAGGCCGCGCCACCGCATGCAACCATCTACGTGCCCCAGGGCATTCCTGACTGGGATACCGGCAGGGTCCTTTCCGACTCGGACATCCGAGAGCTCCGCAAGCGCTTCACGCGCATGCGGACGCAGTTGCGTTATCTGTATGAACGGGAAAAGGATTTCGGCATGCAGATGAGAAATTACGAATATGCGCTTGGCGAGGCGCGCAGTGCGCAGCGCATGAGCATGCAAGGCTATGCCGTGCAATCGGGTGCACCCTTGGGCTTATGGCCGGATGCCTGGGCAGGCGAGGATGTCACGGTGCAATTCACCCCCACTCGCAAGGCTAAAGCGCTGAAGCTGGAGCTCATGGTACCCCCGAGCTTGGGCGCCAAACAGAGCTTGCACATCGAACTGGCTGGGCGGTCCTGGTCGCAGCTGCTGCATCCTGGTCAGCGTACCGGGATCACGCTGTCAGCAAACATGTCTGCCGGCAAGTCAGTCACATTGCGGATTCATGCCGAGCGGACCTGGGTTCCGGCAAGTGAGCCGGATTCAGGCGACCAGCGCGAACTGGCCTATCGACTGGTGTCAGCAAGCCTGGAACATTGAGTCAGCTTGTCCCGGTACGTCGGCTAGCTATCGGCGCAGACTTGCTCGTGCACGTTGCAGCAGATAGCGGAGACGACCCAGACGCCCGCTGTTGATTGCTGCCGTTGCTCGTTCCAGTTCGGCATTGAGCCGGGTTATTTCCTTGTACAGCCGCCGATTGTGATGGTCGCGACGAGTCAGGAGAATCCTGATCTCCCGCATGTCGTCCTCGCTGAGCGTGCAGCCCGCGACAATATGGTCGGGCAGGGGACGGTCGACGTAGATGGTGGAGTGGGTGTCGGCCAGTTCGTCGGCGGGTCGATCCTCGCTGTAGAAGTACAGAGCCACCGAGCGGCGCATGGCGTCATGTCTGTCCCTGGGCGGATGAATTGGCGGGAACCCATGCCAGCTGTGCTCTGTGGTCTCGAAAATCACGCAGCGATTGAATAGCGGCGTGATGGCCTTGACCGTGTCGTGTTCGATACGTGGATCCGAGTGCAGCTCCAGCGACCCGCCCCATGCGTCTTGCCATTCGTGATTGAGATACACGATCAGGTTAAGCCGGCGATGCCAATGTTTGATGGGGTGGCGGTTGAAGTCCACGTGTGCGTCCAGGTCCTGGCCGGCGCGATTGCAGTGTGTGCCCCCACCAAAATACCAGGGGTCATACAGCAGCTTGTCGATTCCCGTGATGCGCCCGACCATGTCGAGGAAGTCGCGCGTTTGGATGGCATCGTCCAGCGCGGCATAGGCTGGTCCCAGATCGCGGATCTTTTCCACGGTCGACTTGTTGCCCAGATCCCCGGACTCATTGCGCGCACTACCCACTTCGAAGGCCGGAAATTGTTCCAGCAAGTCCTCTGCCACCGGGTGCTCGAAGAAGTTGTCGATGACCACATGCCGGAAAGGCTGTGCGTCACGAAATTTGCGATGGAATCTGTCCAGATTGTTGATGACATCTGAGCTGACAATCACACCGGTGCCTCCATCACTTTGGTTGCCCTCATGGGCGAGGGGAGTTGCCTGGTTTGGTCTTTCATGACGATGGTTCAGGCAGGCGCCTGTTTCTCCAGCAGTTGTTCGACTTCATCCCTGCTAGTCGCATGCAGCAGGCGCGGGGCGAGCTTGCGAAGTTTGCCGCGGTGCAGTTCCGACAGGGTATCGCGGACTTGCAGAATCTGCCCGGGATGCATGCTGAAATCGGTCAGACCCAGTGCAAGCAGCAGTGCTGTGAAGCGGGTGTCGCCGGCGATCTCGCCACACAGGCACACCGGCTTGCCGGCACGGTTCGCGCAGGCAATGACGTTGGCCACCAGCCGCAGCAGGGCGGGTTGCAGCGGGTCGTACAGTTCTTCCAGGGCATCGTGGTTGCGGTCCACGGCCAGCACGTACTGGGCCAGATCGTTTGTGCCGATGGCGATGAAATCGCACTCGTTGAGCAGGGTGCGGATGCCGATTGCGGCAGCGGGGACCTCGATCATGGCGCCGATGTCGACCTGCTCGGGCACCTCCTGGCCGTCGTTGCGCAGGTCACGCAGGCACATGTCCACCAGGGTGCGCACCGCCTTCATCTCGTCGGCGACAGTGACCATCGGCACCAGAATCCGCACGGGACCATAGCTGGCCGCGCGCAGGATGGCGCGCAACTGCACGGCAAACACGGTGGGGCGACGCAAGGACAGGCGCACGCCGCGCACGCCAAGTGCCGGGTTGTCCTCGGCCTTGAGTGCCAGGCCGCTGCGATCGATCTTGTCGGCACCCAGGTCCAGGGTGCGGATGGTGACGGGCAGGCCGGCCATGCCCAGCACCAGGGTGCGATAGGCCTCGAACTGCTCGTCTTCATCGGGCGCGCCATCGCGTTTCAGAAAAAGGAATTCGGTCCGGTACAGGCCGATGCCGGCCGCCCCGAGGTGCCGCGATCGGGTCACCTCTGCCGGCATTTCCGCATTGGCGTACAGCGCCATGCGCTGGCCGTCGGCGGTGTCACTGGGCGCGCCGGCCAGGGCGGCCAGGCGGCGTCCTTCGGCAGCGGCCTCACGCTGCCATTTGCGATAGGCAACCAGGTCCTGGGCGGCCGGATGCACGATGGCAACGTCGTTCTCGGCATCAATCAGGACCAGATCACCGTCATTGATCTCGGCCAGAGCGTCCTGCACGCCCACCAGCATGGGCAGGCGCATGCTGCGCGCCAGAATGGCGCTGTGCGAATAGATGCTGCCGCCGGTGGCAATGACGCCGAGCAGGCCGTGGCCGGCCAGATGCGCCATCTCCGCGGGGCCGACGCCATCGGAGACCAGAATCTCGCCCACCCGCTTGGCCAGCTTCTTTTCCTCGGTGCTGGTCTGCAATTGCAATGCGGTCTGTACACGGTGGATAACCTGATCCACATCTTCGCGGCGGGCGCGCAGGTACGGGTCGTCCATGGCGTCAAACGTGGCCACCAGCTGGTCACGTTGCACGTTCAGCGCATGGCTGGCGCGCTGATGGTCCTGGCGAATGGCCTGGTGCAGCCGTGCCTTCAGCTCCGGGTCCTCGAGCAGCATCTTGTGGGCACCGATGAACTCGGCCACTTCGCCGGCCAGCGCACCGTGCACCTTGTCGCGCAGGTCCGACAGGTCCTGGCCTGCGCTGAGCATGGCCGCATCGAGCCGAGCGACTTCCTCCTCGACCTGGTCGTCGGGCAGGGGGCGCTTGTCGATGTTGACCTCGCCGGGGTGTACCAGGCGCGCGCGCCCCAGCGCCATGCCGCGTGCCGCACCGCTGCCCTTGATGGTTTGCCTGACGGCCATCAGTCGCCTTCGTCGAATTTGCGCTCGAACAGCGCGACCGTCGTGTCGACAGCCTTCTGCTCGTCCTCGCCATCGGCGCGAACGCTCAGCGTGGTGCCCATGCCGGCCGCCAGCATCATGACCCCCATGATCGACTTGGCGTTCACCTCGCGTCCCTGGCCAATGAGCCAGATATCGCAGTTGAACGCTTGCAGCTCCTGCACCAGCTTGGCCGATGCACGCGCGTGCAAGCCGAGTCGATTGGTGACAGTAATATCCTTTTCAATCATGTAGATACAGCTCCATCTTCATTGCTTGTCGACAAAAATGCCGCTGCGTCCACCGCTGGCTGCCGTGTCGGCGAGCGTGTCAAGCGGCTGCTCGGCGTAGTTGAGCACGCGCAGCAGCATGGGCAGGTTGAGGCCGGGTACGCATTGCAGGCGCACGCCCATCTCGTCCAGGCGGCGGGCCACGTTGCACGGGGTAGCGCCAAACACGTCCGTCAGCACCAGCACCCCGTCACCCGTGTCGACCTTGCGCGCATGGTCGGAACTGACATGCAGCATGGCTTCGGGATCGGCGTCGGCGCCAATCTCCACGTAATCGACCTGCAGCGGCAATGGGCCCAGCACATGCCGCGCGGCCTCGATCAGGGCCGGGCCGATCGCGTCATGGGTCAGCAGGAGTACACCGACAGCCATCAGCCCAGTTCCCGGTGGTAGCTGAGTACATGGCGTTCGCCATCGCGGAATTGCTCGGCCAGCTGTTCGGCCAGATAGACCGAGCGGTGGCGCCCGCCGGTGCAGCCGATGCAGACGGTGACGTAGCCGCGCTTGTCATGCTCGAAGCGTGGCAGCCAGTTGCCCAGAAACTGGTGGATGTCGTTCTGGAACTGAGCCACCAGCGGCTGGTCGCGAAAGAACTGGCCGACCGCTTCGTCACGACCGCTCAAGGGTCTGAGCGCGGGTACCCAATGGGGGTTGGGCAGGCAACGCGCGTCGAACACGAAATCGGCATCCAGCGGAAGACCGCGCCGGTAGGCAAACGATTCGAACATCAGGGTGGTGCGGCCGGACCCGCGGCCGATCTCGGTGGCGATCATGCGCCGCAGCTGATGCACGTTCAGTTCGCTGGTGTCGACGATCTGGTCGGCGATCGACGCCAGCGGGCGCAACAGGCGCCGTTCGGTGGTGATGGCGTCGGGCAGGCGCATGCCGTTGCTGGACAGCGGATGCCGCCGGCGGCTCTCCGAATACCGCTTGATGAGCACATCGTCACGGCAGTCCAGGAACAGCAGCTGCACTTCGATGTCGTCTGCCGCCAGCTGCGACAGCACATCCGGCATGTGTTGCAGGTCTTCCGAACGGTTGCGGATGTCGACGCCGACGGCAATGGGTTGCGGTCGATCCGATGCGCGCCGGGTAACTTCATGTACCAGCGACGGAATCAGTGCCGTGGGCAGGTTGTCCACGCAGAAATAGTCCAGATCCTCGAGAGCGCGCAGCGCCACGGTCTTGCCGCCACCGGACATGCCGGTGAGCACCAGTACGCGAGTGCTTTCGTCTTGACTGTCGGACTTTTTCATGGGGCAGGGCTCGCGAGGCGTGAAGAAGTGATGCGCAAGGGTCGGGCGTCAGTTGATCGTGAGCGTATGGCGCAAGTGCAGGGCCGGCGCCAGTGGTGGTTCGATCGCCCGGGGCTGCATGCGCCGATCACCACGGTGGCAACTGGCGCATCTGGTGCGCCTGGCGGTCGATGAAGGTTTGTGCCGGATCGATGCCCTTGCTGCGCAGCATGTGGCTGCGTACGGCGGCCTCGGCCAGTACGGCCAGGTTGCGCCCCGGGGCAACCGGGATGGTCATCATCGGCATTTTCATGTCCAGCACTTCACGGTAGCTGACATCACCGGCCAGGCGGGTCATGGCGTCCACGTGCTCGCCTTCGGCCAGTGTCTTCAGGTGCAGGATCAGGCGCAGATACTTCGACTGCTTGACGGCCGTGTGACCGAACATCTGTCGTACGTCGAGCACACCCAGGCCACGCACCTCGAGCAGGTCCTGCAGGATCTCCGGACAGCTGCCGTCGATGACATCGGGTGAGATGCGGGTGAACTCGGGGGCGTCGTCTGCGACCAGGCGGTGGCCTCGGGTGATCAGTTCCAGCGCCAGCTCGCTCTTGCCGGTGCCGGCGTCGCCGGTGATCAGTACGCCGATGGAGTAGACCTCGAGGAACACCCCGTGCAGGGTCGCCTGCCGCGCCAGCTTGCGCGCCAGGTAGTACTGCAGCCAAGTCAGAATTTCGTGGCCGCGGCGTGCGCTGACCCATAACGGCGTGTCGCTCTCCTCGGCGGCCTCGCGCAGGTCACCAGGGACCGCCTGGTCCTTGCTGACCAGCAACACGGTCGGCTTTTGCGCGATCATCTTCTGCACCGCCTTCCAGCGCTGACGCGAATCGAGGCCATCAAGATAGGCCAGTTCCTCGCTGCCGATGATCTGTACCCGGTTGGGATAGATGATGTTGAGGTAGCCAACCAGGGAAGGGCGCCTGCTGCCCGATTTGCCGGGTTCTATGACGCGCGACTCGCCACGCAATCCGGCAACCCAGCGAAGCGCCAGCCTTTCGCTGGTCTGATCAAAAAGTTGACGTGCGGTCAGTCGGTCCACGAAGGCATCACGAAATGGGCTCTGTCAGGCATTGTAGGCGGTGATGCCATTGTGATCCATGCGCCAATTCGGCATTGGCAGGATGCTGCTGGGCGAACGGGCGCATGGCAGGCCCGGCTCGGGCGGTCAGGCGTCCTGTTCGCCAGCGCATCCTGCTGCTGCCTGAGGCCCGGGCTCAGCCGTAGCGCTCCTGGCGTGCTTCGGCCTGATGGTGGTCTTTCAGCTTTTCCTTGTGCTTGCGCAGCTGGGCCACCAGCTTGTCGACCATGCCGTCAATGGAGGCATACATGTCGGACTTGACGTCGACCGCATGCAGTACACGACCGGACGCGGCCAGGGTGCCCTCGGCCTTGTGCTCGAGCTTTTCCACGGCAAGCACCACGTTGAAGGAGGTCAAGTTGTCGAACAGGCGCGGAAATTTCACGATCTTCTCTTCGACATGTTGACGCAGGGCAGGGGTCACCTCGATCTGATGGCCGGTGATATGGATCTGCATAAAGGCCTCCTGGGGCGTGGATCTGCGGCTGTGTGCCAGCCGTTGAGGCGGGATGCCTCGAATAGTTGGACGGCGTCAGGCTGGTGCAGTTCCCGGCCGCCCTTCGGATTGTTCAGTCACTCATGCAGTTGCACCCGTTCTGATGAATTGGGTATGCGCAGCGACTCGCGGTACTTGGCCACCGTACGGCGCGCCACCTGAATGCCGTGTTGCTTGAGAGCCTTGACCAGCGCCTGGTCCGAGTAGGGCTTGCGCCGGTTCTCGTTGTCCACCAGCTTGCGGATCATGGCCTGCACGGCGGTTGCCGAGGCACTGCCGCCATCCTGGGTGCCGACGCCACTGGAAAAGAAGTACTTGAATTCGAAAATGCCGCGCGGTGTATGCAGATACTTGCGGGTGGTCACCCGCGAAACGGTGGATTCATGCATGTCGATGGCCTCTGCCACCTCGCGCAGTACCAGTGGCCGCATGGCCTCCGGACCGTAGTCGAGAAACGCGCTTTGTGCCCTGACAATCGCGGTGGCCACCTTGTTGATGGTGTCGGCGCGCGACTCCAGGCTCTTGATCAGCCAGCGCGCCTCCTGCAGCTGGCCGCGCAGGTAGCTGGTGTCATCCCGGCTGGTCTTGCCGATCAGTTCGCAGTAATGCTGGTTGATCTCCAGGCGCGGGTTGCAGTCCGGACTCAAGGCGACCTGCCAGCGTCCGTTGCGCTTGACCGCGTAGGCATCTGGAGCGATGTACTCCACCGGCGTGGTGTCAAAGCTGTACCCCGGCTTGGGGTCCAGGCTGTGTATGAGGTCCACGGCCCCGGGGATCTTCTCGCGATCGGCCGACAGGCGCTTGGCCAGCTGGTCGAGGTCATTGCGCGCCAGCAGCTCCAGGCCTTCGTCGACGATGCGGCGCGCCAGCAGCACCGTCGGGTCGTCATCGTCCAGCACGGACAGCTGCGCGGCAAGACATTCATTGAGGGTGCGCGCGCCCGCGCCAGTCGGGTCAAAGGTGAGCAGGCACTGGCGTACCGTTTCGATTTCCTCGGCGCTGATATCGCCGGAAGATCCGAGGGCGGCACGAATCTCGTCGTCATCGCTGCGCAGGTAGCCGTCATCGTCCAGTGCATCGACGAGTGCGGCGGCAATGGCCTGCTGGCGCGGCTGCAGACTGCTTACCCCGATCTGCCAGAGCAGATGCTGGTGCAGGTCTTCGCTGGCACAGCTTTCCATGGTCTGCCATGGCTCGCTGCTGCCATTGGCGCGGCTGGCCGTGTCGAATTGCAGCGGGGTGTCCCCGGGCGATGCGGCGTAGTCGTCGAGACCGTCCAGCGCCTCGTCGGCGTCGGCCGCCTGACCTTCCTCGACGTCATCGACTCGCTCGCCCACGCCCGGATCCTCTCCCAGGCCTTCCAGGTCCAGCAGAGGGTTGGCTTCAGCCATCTGACGCAACTCACTGCCCAGCTCCAGCGAGGACATCTGCAGCAACTTGATGGCCTGCTGCAGCTGTGGCGTCAGGGCCAGCTGCTGATTGAGGCGGAATTGCAGGCCTTGTTTCATGTCGGCACGTTTGTGGGCCCGCCTTCATCCTAACCCCAAGTGGGCATATTGGGGAAGCTGGTCAACCGCGGCGGCTGCGCCGGGGGTGCCGCAGCGATTCTCATTCGTCGTTGGCGGTCCAGTGGTAGCGCAGCGCATAGTCGAGTACCGCCGTGCCGTGCGCCGGTACGTCGAGCTCGAATTCGAGTGTCTCGGGGGATTTTGCGGACGGTTTGGCGGACGACGAGACCAGGGTCCATTGGCGCCATCGATTGGGATGCTCGCGCACCGTCACCGTGCGCGGCTGCTCGCCGCCATTGCTCAGCGTGATGCGGAATGACTCGTCAAGGGTATGGCCGGCCTTGTCCAGGGAAAAGGCTGTGCGCTCGCGTTCGCCGCGCAGGTCGAAGGCGGTACCCAGGGCAATGTCCAGCGGGCGGCCTTCGGGGGTGTCGGGCATACGCGCTTCGCCCAGCAGTTCGCGCTTGCCGTCAAAAATGCCGTTCACCCGCAGATAACCGGCCGGCATGTTGTCGAATGCCTTGAAAGCAAGTCTGCTGGTCACCGCGGTGTTGCCCCCGCGATCGAAATCGCGAGCCAGCTGCGGTTGAGACGGAAACCAGCTCGAGCCGTGCTCGAACACGCGACTGCGATGACAGTCCAGGGACTGCGCGGCATACAGGGGCACCTGGGTGATGCTGCCGTCAGGCAGGTGCACTTTTCCGTCCACGGTGTAGCTGCGGTAGTCGCCCATGGATGCCTGCTCGGGATTGTTCTCGGGTGCGGGTGCCGCCGAGGCAAAAGTTGCTCGCATCATTTGCGGTCGCGGTGCCGAGGACTTGCCGAAGTTGGGCTCGCCTGCGATGAGCTTCAGCGTGGTCGCCTGCCAGTCGCGACCACTGCGGTTGGCAATGCTGGCCCGGCTTTGCAGCTCGAGACGGCAGCGCCCATGGTCTTCGGACAGCGTGCCCGTGTAACTGGCGCGCCAGCCCATGCCGCCGGTGGGGTAGTCGAGCCTGGCCTCGGCCGGTCCGGCTTTGCCTGACTCAAGCGTCTGCTGCAGGCGTGCCCCGGCGCGGACATCGGTCTTGCCCAGGGAGACCGCTGCATAGCGATGCACCAGCGTCAGCACGCCATCGCTGCCACGCACAAGCAATCCGTTGTCGGTGCCCTGCAGGGCGCCGCTGGCGAGTTGTTGACCGCTGTCGGCATACACCACCACATGCTCGCCGAGATGGGTGCTCAGCAGGCCGGCCTGGTCGGGGAGCAGCAGACGGCTGGCGATTGTGCGGACATCGTCGCGACCGGGGAAGTGCACCTCCAGCGCCTCGGTGTCGATCTGCGAAGGCAGGCCGTCAAGGCTCAACACCTGTTGACCCTTGGCGAGACTGACCTGGCGTGTCTCGTGCACCAGTGCGTAGCCGGCCGAAACACTGCCGCGATCGGCCGCCGAGAACAGCTGGTCATTGTCGCTGCGATACAGGCTCAGATCGACCGCATCGGCGGCGGCGACTGATGTGGTTGTCATGACGGTAGTGATGGCAAGGGCCAGAAGGGTTCGGGACATGGCGCGACAGACTCCGGTCTTGGTGGTGCGACCATGGTAAGCACAGGCGATCTGAACAGCGATCCAATCGCCAAAGTTGGTCCTGCCCACCCGCTGGCCTTGTGGGGTGGATTCTGCGACTCCGCTTCGCTGCGCGCAGAATGACGGGAGTGGCCGTGCCGGGCGGGTGGTCTGGCGTGGGTCTGGGTGGTGCATGACGGTGCCCCTATCGCGTCATCCTGCGCAAGGGAGCGTAGCGAGCGCTGTCGCAGGATCCATGCTTCAAACATGCCGTACGGGGTGGATTCTGCGACTCCGCTTCGCTGCGCGAAGAATGACCGGGGGCGGCGGATCGTTGGTCGGGCGCTCAGCTTGCGGGCGCGGTCTGGATGGCGTTGCGGATCACCTCGGGCAGCGGCACCGGGGTTCCGGCCTGCGGGTCGATCCAGACCAGCACCGTATGGCCGTCGCAGTAAAGGGTATCGGGCTTTTCAGCGTCGATGATGCGGTGGCCGACAGTGACCGAACTGCTGCCCACGCGCTGGCATTCGAGGATCACCTCGACCGAAGCCGGCCAGGTGATGGGCTTGCGGTAGTTGACCTGGGCGGCAGCCAGCACCGGTGCGCAGTGCGGACCGAGCCAGCTCCTGTCCAGGGTATTGAGCCAGGCCAGGCGGGCCTGCTCCAGGTAGGTGAGGTAGCGCGCGTTGTTGACATGATTGTAGGCATCCATGTCGCCCCATCGCACTTCGACTGGCGTGTGGAACATGGGTGTGGCGGTGGACTCGGTTGGACTCATGCAGTGCTCCTCAGGCGCGCTTCTTGCGCGTCTTGCGACGTGGTTTGGGCAGATGCTCCGCCAGATAACGGCCGGTATGGGATTGCTTGTTGGCGGCCACCTGCTCGGGGGTTCCTGTGGCGATGATGCGGCCGCCGCCGGCGCCGCCCTCGGGGCCCAGATCGATGATCCAGTCGGCGGTCTTGATGACGTCCAGGTTGTGCTCGATCACCACCACGGTGCTGCCGTTGTCGACCAGTTGATGCAGAACGTCCAGCAGTTGCTCGATATCATGAAAGTGCAGACCGGTGGTGGGCTCGTCGAGTATGTAGAGGGTCTGGCCGGTATCGCGACGGGAAAGCTCCTTGGACAGCTTCACTCGTTGCGCCTCGCCCCCGGAGAGCGTGGTTGCGCTCTGGCCGAGGTGAATGTAGTCCAGCCCTACCGCGCGCAGCGTGTCCAGGCGGCGGGCAATCGCCGGCACGTTCCTGAACAGCTCCAGGGCCTCTTCAACGGTCATGTCCAGCACATCGGCGATGGTATGGCCCTTGTACAGGATGTCCAGGGTCTCGCGGTTGTAGCGCTTTCCCTTGCAGGTATCGCAGGGGACATAGACGTCGGGCAGGAAGTGCATCTCCACCTTGATCAGTCCGTCACCCTGGCAGGCCTCGCAGCGGCCGCCGCGCACATTGAAGCTGAAACGACCGGGCTTGTAGCCGCGCGCGCGGGCTTCGGGCACTTGGGCAAACAGTTCGCGCAAGGGCGTGAACAGGCCGGTGTAGGTGGCCGGGTTGGAGCGCGGCGTCCTGCCGATGGGCGCCTGGTTGATGTCCACCACCTTGTCGAAGTGCTCAAGACCCTCGATGCGCTCGTGCGGGGCTGCCTGCCGCGACGCGCCGTTCAGTTCGACCGCGCACAGGCGGTAGAGCGTGTCGTTGATCAGGGTTGATTTGCCAGAGCCCGACACACCCGTGACGCAGGTGAACAGGCCGGCCGGGATGTCCACATCCACCGATTGCAGGTTGTTGCCCCGTGCCCCCACGAGTTTCAGGGCGAGTTGCGGATCAAACTCGCGGCGCTGTTCGGGCACGTCGATGTTGCGCTTGCCGGACAGAAACTGGCCGGTGACCGAGCGCTTGGACTTGAGTACGGCGTCAAGATCGCCCTGGGCGACAATTTCACCGCCGTGCACGCCTGCACCGGGGCCGATGTCGAGAATATGGTCGGCACTGCGGATCGCTTCCTCGTCGTGCTCCACCACGATCACGGTGTTGCCCAGGTCGCGCAGGCGGGTCAGTGTGCCCAGCAGACGGGTGTTGTCGCGCTGATGCAGGCCGATCGAGGGTTCGTCCAGGACATACATCACGCCTACCAGACCGGCACCGATCTGGCTGGCCAGACGGATGCGCTGGGCTTCGCCACCCGACAGCGAGTCGGCCTTGCGATCCAGGGTCAGGTAATTGAGGCCGACATCCACCAGGAAAGTGAGCCGCTCGCGGATCTCCTTGACGATGCGGCGGGCGATTTCCCCGCGCCAGCCATCCAGGCTCAGATCCCGGAAAAACGCCAGCGCGTCCTCGATCGACAGGGCGCTGACCTCGGGCAGGTTGCGTTTGTCGACAAACACGTGGCGCGCCGAGCGGTTGAGACGCTCGCCATGGCAGTCCGGGCAGGGCGCATCGCTGAGGTAGCGCGCCAGTTCCTCGCGCACGGCCGAGGACTCGGTTTCCCGGTAGCGGCGTTCCAGGTTGGGCACGATGCCCTCGAAGCGATGGGTGCGAGTGCGCCTGCCACCGCGCTGGGTAAGGTACTGGAAACTTATCTTGTCCTTGCCCGAGCCGAACAGGATGGCCTTGCGGATTTTTTCGGGCAACTCGCGCCAGGGCGTGTCGACGTCGAAATCATAGAATTTCGCCAGCGACAGGATCATCTGGAAGAAATGGGCGTTGCGTCGATCCCAGCCGCGCACGGCGCCATTCGACAAGGCGCGCTCGGGATGCGCGACCACCAGCGCCGGGTCGATATTCTCGCGCGTGCCCAGGCCGTCGCAGCCGGGGCAGGCCCCCACCGGCGAATTGAAGGAGAACAGACGCGGCTCCAGCTCGGACAGCGAGTAATCGCAGACCGGGCAGGCATAGCGTGCCGAGAAGATCTGCTCCTCGGCATCGGCATCATCGAGGTCTGCCACCAGTGCCAGGCCCTCGCCGAGCCGCAGCGCGGTTTCGAATGACTCGGCCAGGCGCTGCTTGATGTCTTCGCGCGGGCGGAAGCGATCAACCACCACGTCGATATTGTGCTTCTGGCGCAGGGTCAGTGCGGGCACGGCGTCCAGATCGTGCACGTGCCCATCCACCCGCACCCTGACGAAGCCTTGCGCACGCAATTGCTCGAACACCTGCACGTGCTCGCCCTTGCGCTCGCGAATCACCGGTGCCAGCAGCATCCAGCGACGCTTCGCATCCAGAGCGAGGGTGGCATCCACCATCTGGCTTACGGTTTGCGCGGCCAGCGGAATGTCGTGATCGGGGCAGCGCGGCGTGCCCACGCGGGCAAAAAGCAGACGCAGATAGTCGTGCACCTCGGTGATCGTGCCGACGGTCGAGCGCGGGTTGTGCGATGTCGATTTCTGCTCGATGGAGATTGCCGGCGACAAGCCTTCGATATGGTCGACATCCGGCTTTTCCATCATCGACAGGAATTGCCGGGCATACGATGACAGCGACTCCACGTAGCGGCGCTGGCCCTCGGCATAGATCGTGTCGAACGCCAGCGAGGACTTGCCCGAGCCGGACAGTCCCGTGACCACGATAAGCTTGTCGCGGGGCAGATCCAGGTCGAGATTCTTGAGGTTGTGGGTGCGTGCACCGCGGATGCTTATGGTTTGCATGGGCAGTCGGTATGTGATTTCGGAAGCAGGTGCCGCGCCTTCGGTGGTGCGGACAGGAAAAGATGGGGTGGATTGGGCACAATAGCAAGGTGGCGACGGCTGCTGCCGGGCATTTCTCGCACTGGATTTTCCGGTGACCGCAAGCAGCAGGGGGCCACCATACTCGTGCCGGGCCGTCGCAGGACCTGCGACACCGGTTGCCACAATTCGCAACAGGGAGTCATACGCATGAAAGGACGTTTCGGATCATTCCTCCTGATCGCCGCTTTTGCCGGGGCGGTTTCTGTTTTCCCGCTGCAGGCGGCGACGCCGCCACAGGCCAGTGCCGAGCAGGTGCGGGAGTTGATCAAGGTTACCGGCGGCGCCGAAATGATGCACCGCATGATGACGCAGATGATTCCGGGCCTGAGCAACACCATGCAGGAGGCGCTGCCCTGCGTTCCGGCAGGCTACTGGAAGGGTTTCGCCAATGAAAAGGCCGAGAAGGACCTGATCAATCGCGTGGTGCCGATCTACCAGAAACACTTCAGCAGCGAGGACGTGGCCGACCTGCTGAAGTTCTATCGGACAAGGGTGGGCAGGAAGGTGCTCGAGGAAATGCCCGGGATCATGAGCGAGACCATGCGGGACGGCCAGGCCTGGGGACGCAATCGCGCTCAGCAGATGATCGAGCAGCTGCAGAAGAATGGCACCCTGAATGCACAGGGTTCCTGCCCCGTCCCCGAGGCCGGTGGCAAGGGCGCTGGCGATCCGGGCACGGAAGGGGCGGGCAACGGCTGACCTGCGGAGCGCTCGACGGCAATTCGATATCCGGCCTGAGCGGGTCTTGCCGCTGCGGGCCCGGGAACGCTATAATCGCCCGTTCGCTTATGGCGAAACCCCCAGAATAACTACTTAAGGGATAACAATGTACGCAGTCATCAAGACCGGCGGCCGGCAGTATCGCGTGATGGAAGGCGAGCGCCTGCGCGTCGAGAAGCTGGATGCCGAGGTCGACAGCAGCATCGATTTTGACCAGGTGCTGATGCACGGAGAAGGCGAGAACATCACCATCGGTGCGCCGCTGGTGGACGGAGCCAAGGTCAGCGCCAAGGTGCTGTCGCACGGTCGCCACGACAAGGTTCGCATCATCAAGTTCCGCCGCCGCAAGCATCACATGAAGCAGCAGGGCCACCGTCAACATTACACCGAGATCGAGATCACCGGCATCGCCGGCGGCAAGAAATCGGCCAGCAGCAAGTAAAGGAGAACAGCCATGGCACACAAGAAAGCAGGCGGTTCAACCCGCAACGGCCGCGATTCAAATCCGAAGTATCTCGGCGTCAAGATCTACGGTGGCGAAGCCATCCAGGCCGGCAACATCATTGTCCGCCAGCGCGGCACCCGTTTTCATCCGGGTACGGGCGTTGGCCTGGGCCGCGACCATACCCTGTTCGCGCTCACCGACGGCAAGGTCCAGTTCAAGACCCGTGGCCCCAAGAACCGCAAGTTCGTGGACGTCATTGCCGACTGAACCGCGACTTGTCAGTTAGCCGACTCAACCCCGCCGCGAGCGGGGTTTTGTCTATGCGCGGGCAGGGAATCCGGCAACCCGGAAAGCTCATGGGCGTTCGCGTATCCTGTAGCCTGCCCGGCAGCCTGCCATCGTGCACACCCGCTGTACCATCCTTCCATTCCCGGCGCTTGAACCATGAAATTCGTAGACGAAGCCAAAATCCAGGTGCATGCCGGCAACGGTGGCAACGGTTGTGTCAGTTTCCGGCGCGAGAAGTACATTCCGCGCGGTGGTCCCGACGGCGGCGATGGCGGCAACGGCGGCTCGGTCTGGCTGGTCGGTGACGAGGGTCTGAATACGCTGGTCGATTTTCGACATCAGCGACACTTCAAGGCCGAGCGCGGCCAGGATGGCATGGGCCGGCAGAAATACGGCCGCGGTGGCGAGGACCTTGAAGTGCGCGTGCCCATCGGCACCATCATCATCAACACCGCTACCGACGAGGTCATTGGCGACATCACTGCCGACGAGCAGCGACTCAAGGTAGCCCAGGGCGGCAAGGGTGGCCTGGGCAACATGCACTTCAAGAGTTCGGTGAACCGGGCGCCGAGGCAGTCCACGCCCGGCACGCCCGGAGAAGAGCGCGAACTGAAGCTGGAGCTCAAGCTGCTGGCCGATGTCGGGCTTCTGGGTTTCCCCAATGCCGGCAAGTCGACGTTCATCCGCGCCGTCTCTGCCGCGACACCGCGCGTGGCCGATTATCCGTTTACCACCTTGCACCCGAACCTGGGCGTGGTCTCGGTAGGCAGTGATCAGAGCTTCGTCATTGCCGACATACCGGGCCTTATAGAAGGTGCGGCCGAAGGTGCCGGGCTGGGCATCCAGTTTCTGCGTCACGTGTCACGCACGCGGCTGCTTCTGCATCTGGTGGATGCGGCACCGATGGACGGTGTGGACCCTGTCGAGCAGGTGCGCGCCATCGAAGGCGAGCTCAAGCGGCATGATCCGGCCCTGCTGGAGCGGCCGCGCTGGCTGCTTCTGAACAAGCTGGATCTGTTGCCGGCCGAGGACCGCGACGCACGGGTTGCCGAGATCGTGGCAGGCCTGGACTGGAAAGATCGCTATTTCCCTGTCTCGGCGCTTGCGCGGGAGGGCACGCGGGCCGTGTGTCAGCAGGTGCAGCAGTTCTTCGAGCTTGAACGGGAGCGTGAACTGGAAGAGGGCGCCGCCGATGACGCGGCACAGTGAACCTCGCGCAACAAAAAAGCCGGCAGACGCCGGCTTTCTCATGCACCCGCTTGAGACAGGCTCAGGCGAGGGCTTTGATCTGTGCGTTCAGGCGGCTCTTGTGGCGAGCAGCCTTGTTCTGGTGGATCAGGCCACGCGCAGCGTAACGGTCCATCAGAGGCACGGCGGCCTGATAGGCGGTGCGCGCCGCTTCCTTGTCACCTGCCTCAATGGCCGTAATGACTTTCTTCAGCGAGGTACGTACCATCGAACGCGCGCTGGCGTTGCGCATGCGGCTGCGCTCGGACTGACGGGCACGCTTTTTTGCAGACTTGATGTTGGCCAAGGGATGACTCCGGACGTGTTGGCTTGGGACAAGAGCGCAATTATGCGGGTTTTTGGTTTGTGCGTCAACGGTTTCGGCCCGGATTTCATGATTCGTCGCAGGCCTGATCGCGCACGACGGGCGCGGACGTGTCGTGCGTCCGCGATTTCGATCGCTTCCGTCGCGTGGCCTGGGCGCCGTCATCCCGGCGCATGCCGGGATCCAGTTGGGCATGCGTGCGGAGCAAGCGAAAATTGGCGTTGCCTGCTGCGCGCGCCCTTGATACGGGATGGCCAGCCATGCGGCTGTTGAAAAGCGCCTCCGGCCTGCGCCGGGATGACAGCTCCGCGGCAGGACGTCCTGTGGCCTGGACCCGGGGCTTGAGGTCCTCGATGATCCCTGCGCCTGCGCCGTGGGCGACGGGGGCAAGCGCGTGACGCGACGGCCCTCCCTGTTGCGCGGGCTGCTGTCGTTCAGCTCCATGACCATGCTGTCCCGGGTGCTCGGGCTGGTGCGCGATATCGCCATCAACACCACCTTCGGGGCTTCCGCGGCCACGGATGCGTTCTGGGTGGCCTTCCGCATCCCCAATTTCATGCGCCGGCTGTTCGCCGAGGGCTCGTTCTCGACCGCGTTCGTGCCGGTGTTCACCGAAGTGCGCGAGACGCGCAGTCACGAGGATCTCAGGGACATGACCTCGCGCGTGGCCGGTACCCTGGGCGGGGTGCTGCTGGTGGTGACCGCGCTGGGCGTGCTGTTCGCGCCGCAGGTGGTGTCGGTGTTCGCGCCCGGCTCGCTGGACCAGCCACACAAGCTGGACCTGACCATCGAGCTGCTGCGCCTGACTTTCCCGTTCCTGCTGTTCGTGTCGCTGACGGCGCTGGCCGGCGGCGTGCTCAACAGCTGCGACCGATTCGCGCTGCCGGCGCTGACGCCGGTCATTCTCAACGTCGGTCTGATCGCCGGCGCCCTGTGGCTGGCGCCGCGCCTGGGCACGCCGATCCTGGCGCTGGGCTGGGCGATCCTGTTCGCGGGCATCGTGCAGTTGCTGTTCCTGCTGCCGGGCCTCAAGCAGCTCAATCTGCTGGTATGGCCGCGCTGGGGCTGGCGCCATCCGGACGTGCGCAAGGTCATGCGGCTGATGGGCCCGACCCTGTTCGGTTCCTCGGTGGCGCAGGTGAACCTGCTGCTGGACACGGTGTTCGCCTCGCTGCTGATCACCGGCTCGCAGACCTGGCTGTCGCAGTCCACGCGCTTTCTCGAGCTGCCGCTGGGCGTGTTCGGCGTGGCCCTGGGCACGGTGATCCTGCCGGCGCTGTCGCGCCATCACGTGGGTACCGACCGCGCCGGTTTCTCGCGGGCGCTGGACTGGGGCTTTCGCATCACCCTGCTGATCGCGCTGCCGGCCATGCTGGCGCTGCTGCTGCTGGCCAGACCGCTGATCGCCACGCTGTTCCAGCACGGCGAGTTCACCGCCTTCGATACCCGCATGGCCACGCTGTCGGTGCTGGCCTTCGTCTGCGGCTTGCCGGGCTATGCACTGGTCAAGGTGCTGCTGCCGGCCTTCTATTCGCGTCAGGACACGCGCACGCCAGTGCGCGCCGGCGTCACCGCCCTGATTGCCAATATTGTCTTGACGATCGGCTTCATCGGGCTGCTGTTCCAGCTGTGGGCGCCGCCTGCCGCGCACCGGATGGGTTGGCTGGATGCCATCGCCCAGGTTCCCGGGCTGCACATGGGCATGGGCATCGCCGGGGCGCTGTCGAGCTATATCAACGCGCTGCTGCTGTGGCGCTGGCTCAAGCGCGATGGCGTCTACCAGCGCCAGCCCGGCTGGGGTCGGCACCTGCTGCGGCTGGTGCTGGCCTGCGCCGCCATGGGTGCGGTGTTGTGGGCTGGGCTCGAGCTGTGGCCGCACTGGACCACGGTACCGACCTGGACACGCATCTGGCGGCTGGCCGCGCTGGTGGCGGCCGGTGGCCTGACTTACCTGTTGGTGTTGTTCGCGGCCGGCTTCCGCCTGCGCGATCTGCGCGCCAGTCAGTAGTCATGCGGCGCCAGGCCGGCCCTGTTTCATGGCCGGGGTTTCTGCCCGATGGCGGGCTCAGACACCCGGCCGGCTGTCGGCGCTTTCCGGGGTAATCAGGTCCCTGCGCAGATGGCTGTGCCAGGGCGCCTGTTCGCAACCGTCGGTTCGGGAAAGATCAAGGCTGGCCAGCAGCCTCCGGCAGGTGATGCCGCTCCAGACCGACATGGCAACCAGGACAATCAGGAGAAGCACCCGTGCGCCGCCGATCCAGGTGGCTGCTCTGCCGGTACGGATGGGCGTTGTTCGCAAGACTTTGCGGCCCCTGGGCGGGCTGCGGCCCTCGCGGACGATGCGAATGCCATCGCATGCGCCGGGGATGCCGATGAAAAGGGTCATCAACACGAAAGGTCCAACCAGAGCCGCATACAGCATCCAGGCCGTGCCGGAATAGCCGAAGTACTGGTAGCAATGCGAGAAACGTGCGTATTCGGACCAGCGCGGTGATGCCCAGAACTCCAGCACAAGAAAAATCGGGGCTGCGATCGCCAATGACTTGAGCACTAGCCGAATACGCTCCGGCTTGGTGTATTCCTCGGCGTAGTCGACGCCGTCCTGCCTCACCCGCTTTGAGCTCGGCATCTTGTATCGCTGCTCGGCCGGCGTCCTGAAAAACGCCACCAGGGCGGCAGCCATGCCGATCAGCGCAATAGCGATGATCATCCAGTCGTGAGAGCCTGTCTCCGGCTTCATCGCAAGGCGGGACCTTGCTCGAAGCGTATCGCCTCGGCAGCGGCTTGCTGCCCGCGCCGTCCGGCAAGTCGTCCTTCTGAATTTTCGCGCGGTCGACAAGCCATCCCCTGCAGCCTAATCCATTGTGCAGCGCAGCGCAGCCGTTATACTGCCGCGATGAGGGTTTTTCGGGATATTGCGGGCGCTTGCCTGGCGCCGTCAGGCAGCGTCGTGACCGTGGGTGCGTTCGATGGTCTGCACCTGGGGCACCAGGCATTGCTGAAGCGCGTGTGCGAGCGATCGGACGCGCTCGGTTGCGTGCCTGCTGCGGTCAGTTTCGAGCCGCTGCCACGGGCATTCTTTGCGCGCGCCGAATTGCCGCGGCTGGCTTCGCGGCGAGAAAAGGTGGCCGGGCTGCTGGACGCCGGCATGCAGCGCGTGCTGATGCTGCGGTTCAATGCATCGCTGGCGGCCATGAGTGCCGAGGATTTCGTGCGCCGTCTGCTGGTGGAGCGGCTGGCCGTGCGCGAAATTCATGTTGGCGCGAATTTTCATTTCGGACACAAGCGGCAGGGTGACTTTGCACTGCTGCAGCGCATGGGGCGTGACCTCGGGTTCGAGGCGGTGAAGATGCCGCCGGTACTGCTCGATGGTGAGCGGGTTTCCTCGTCGGCGATTCGAGCCTGCCTTGGCGAAGGCCGTTTTGATGACGCGGCACGCCTGCTTGGACGAGGATTTTCCATCAGCGGCCGTGTGGCGCACGGCAACAAGCTGGGTCGAAAACTGGGCTATCCCACCGCCAATCTGTGGCTGGGACGGCGGGTCAGCCCGGTGCTGGGCATTTTCGCGGTGCGGGTGACTGGTCGAGGGTGATGCCAGCAACCCACCTGGGTGTCGCCAGCCTGGGCAAGCGCCCGACTGTCAACGAAGTGGTGGAGCCGCTGCTGGAAGCGCACCTGTTCGATTTCGACCGGGACATCTACGGGCGCCGGATTCACGTAGAATTCGTTGCCCATCTGCGCGACGAGGAAAAGTTCGACGATATCGACCTGCTGGTCGCGCAGATGGATCGTGATGCTGCGGCCGCACGGCGCATTCTCGCCACATCCCCGACCTGATCTCACACAACCAGAAGCTGACCGTATTCCATGGGCCAAGACTACAAAGACACCATCAATCTGCCGCAGACCGATTTTCCCATGCGCGGCAACCTGCCCAAGCGCGAGCCGGCCTGGCTGGCCGAATGGGAAAAGGCCGGGCGCTACCGTCAGATCCAGGAGCGCACCGCCGATCGCAAGCACCTGTTCGTGCTGCACGACGGGCCGCCGTATGCCAATGGCGCCATCCATATCGGGCATGCGGTCAACAAGATTCTCAAGGACATCGTGGTCAAGTCGCGCCTTCTCGCAGGTTTTCGCGCACCCTATATCCCGGGCTGGGACTGCCATGGGCTGCCGATCGAGATTGCGGTGGAGAAGAAATACGGCAAGGCCGGCGACAAGCTTGACCGCGCCGAATTCCGGGCCAGGTGCCGCGAGTACGCATTGTCCCAGGTGGACCAGCAGCGATCCGGCTTCAAGCGCCTCGGCGTTCTGGGCGACTGGGAGCATCCCTACCAGACGCTCGATGCCAGCTACGAGGCCGACATGCTGCGCGCCCTGGCGCAGATCATGAAACAGGGCCATGTGAGCCGCGGCTTCAAGCCGGTGCATTGGTGCTTTGACTGCGGCTCGGCACTGGCGGAGGCAGAGATCGAATATCAGGACAAGCGGTCCCCGGCGGTCGATGTCGCCTACGACGCGATCGATCCGCGGGCCATGGCCGGGGTATTCGATGTGGATGCCGGCGACGCCATTGTGGCCATGCCGATCTGGACCACCACGCCATGGACCCTGCCGGCGAGCCTGGCGGTTTCCCTGGGTGCTGATCTCGACTATGCGCTGATTGAAGGCCCGGCGCGCGACGGGCAGCGCCTGCTGCTGGTGGTAGCCGCTGCCCTGGCGGACACGGTCGCGGCCCGATACGGCCTGAACGAAGCCACGGTTCTCGGACATGCAAAGGGCGCCCGGCTGGAGAAGTTGCAGTTGCAGCACCCGCTGTATGCCGAGCGCCAGCTGCCGGTCATCCTGGGTGAGCATGTGTCGGCCGACGACGGTACCGGCGCGGTACACACGGCCCCCGGTCACGGTGCCGAGGATTTTGCCGTGGGTCGTGCATACGGCCTGGTGGACGAGTTTCCGGCCAACGTGCTGAACCCGGTCGATGCACGCGGCGTGTATCTGCCCGGGACGCCCCTGGTGGAAGGTCAGCACATCTGGAAGGCCAATGACGTGCTGGTCGATATGCTGCGTGGCAATGGTCATCTGCTGGCCTTCGAGGAAATCGAGCACAGCTATCCGCACTGCTGGCGGCACAAGACGCCGGTTGCCTTTCGCGCCACGCCGCAGTGGTTCATCAGCATGCACAAGGAGAAGCTGCGCGAGCATGCGCTGAGCGCCATCGACACGGTGGAGTGGATTCCGTCCTGGGGGCGCGAGCGCATCGCGGGCATGGTCGAGGGGCGTCCGGACTGGTGTATCAGTCGTCAGCGTGTGTGGGGCGTGCCGATCGCGCTTTTTGTAAACCGGGCGACGCACGAGCCGCACCCGCGCAGCGTCGAGCTGCTTGAGCAGGTGGCCGCGCGGGTAGCCGAAGGCGGCATCGAGGCCTGGGAGTCGCTGGATCCCGCCGAGCTGCTGGGTGCAGAGGCCGACGACTACGAAAAGGTGACCGACGTGCTGGATGTGTGGTTCGATTCGGGCGTCACCCACTACGCGGTGCTGGACCGGCGCCCGGCCCTGCAGCAGGGCGACGCCGACAGCCGCACGGTGATGTACCTGGAGGGATCGGATCAGCACCGCGGATGGTTCCAGTCGTCCTTGCTGACTTCGGTGGCCATGCACAACCGCGCGCCATATCAGCGGGTACTGACGCATGGCTTTGCCGTCGACGCCGATGGCCGCAAGATGTCCAAATCGGTAGGCAACGTGGTGGCACCGCAGAAGGTGATGGACACGCTGGGTGCCGATGTCCTGCGTTTGTGGGTGGCCGCAGCCGATTACCGCAACGAGATGTCGGTGTCGGAAACCATCCTCAAGCGCGTTTCCGACAGTTACAGGCGCATCCGCAATACCGGCAAGTTTCTTCTCGGCAACCTGCATGACTTCAACCCGGAAACGGATCTGCTGCCGGTAGCAGACTGCCTGCCGCTGGACCAGTGGGCCATACAGGAAGCGGTCGATGTACAAGCCGTGGTCACGGCAGCCTACGATCGTCAGGACTTTTCCCAGGTGGCGCAAAGCATCCAGAATTTCTGCAGCAACGAGATGGGTGCCTTGTTCCTGGATATCATCAAGGACCGTCTGTACACCATGCCTGCGGCCAGCCACGGCCGGCGCAGCGCGCAGAGCGCCATGTACCACATCACCGAGGCCATGGTGCGCTGGATGGCGCCGATCCTGGCCTTCACCGCCGAGGAGATCTGGCAGCTGCTGCCGGGTGAACGCGATGAAAGCGTGTTGTTCGAGACCTGGTATGAAAAGCTGCAGTCCACCCAGGGCAGCGATACCCAGCGCGGCTGGTGGCGTGGCCTGCTGGCATTGCGCAGCGCGACGGCACGGGTGCTGGAAGGCATGCGACAGGGCAGTGACATCGGCTCCTCGCTGCAGGCCGAGGTGACCCTGTATGTGGATGACGACCTGTTGCAGCGCTACTCCAGGGCAGCCGATGAACTGCGCTTTCTGTTCATCACCTCGGAGCTGCAGCTCGCGCCATTGAGTGATCGGCCGACCGAGGCGGTGCGACTGGAGCTGGATGGCGGCGAGGCCTGGGTGCTGGCCAGCGCCACCGGGAATGAAAAGTGCGTACGTTGCTGGCACCGCCGCGCCGATGTGGGCAGCCATGTCGAGCATCCGCAGCTGTGCGGCCGCTGCATTGGCAACATCGGTGATGCACCGGAGCAGCGACAATGGTTTTGATTGCGGGGCGCCGGCGCCACCTCGCCGGGCTCCCGGGTACGCGACACAGGGGTGCAGGCGCATGAAGGCGGCTCGTTTGGGTGCCTGGCCCTGGCTCTGGCTGAGCGCGCTGGTCATCGTGCTGGATCAGCTGAGCAAGGCCTGGGTGCTGGCCACGCTCGATCCCGGGCAGAAGCTTGCCGTGATTCCGGGTTTCTTCTACTGGACCCTGGCCTTCAACGACGGGGCGGCATTCAGCTTTCTGGCCAACAGTGGCGGCTGGCAGCGCTGGCTGTTCACGCTGCTGGCGCTGGCTATCGCCGCGGTGCTGCTGGTGTGGATGAAGCGCACGCGGGCCGGTGACTGGCGCACCGCCGTGCCGCTGGCTCTGGTGCTGGGCGGCGCCCTGGGCAATGTCATTGACCGCATCCGCCTGGGGCACGTCACCGACTTCATCCTGGTCTACTTCGGCGACTGGGCCTACCCGGCCTTCAATGTGGCCGATTCGGCGGTCTGCGTCGGCGCGGTCGCGCTGATCCTGTTCAGCTTCCTGGCCCCGGCCAGGCAGTCCGACGTGCGATAATCCGCGCATGGAAGTACTTCTTGCCAACCCGCGCGGATTCTGCGCCGGAGTCGATCGCGCCATCGCCATCGTCGAGCGCGCCCTGGAGGCATTCGGTGCGCCGATCTATGTGCGCCATGAAGTGGTGCACAATCGCTACGTGGTCGAGGGCCTGAAGGAGCGTGGCGCCGTGTTCGTTGATGAGCTGGAAGAGGTGCCCGATGGCGCCACGGTCATCTTCAGTGCCCACGGCGTGTCGCAGGCAGTGCGGGCCGAGGCGCGCAAACGCGAGCTGACGGTCTACGACGCGACCTGCCCCCTGGTGACCAAGGTGCACATGGAAGTCTCGCGCCTGGGGCGTGGCGGATTTGATGTGGTGCTGATTGGCCATGCCGGCCACCCTGAGGTCGAGGGCACCATGGGGCAATGGCGAGCCAGCAATGGCGGCAGCATCCATCTGGTCGAGCGCATCGAACAGGTGGCGCAGCTGACGCCGCGCCAGCCCGACAAACTGGCCTACGTGACCCAGACCACGCTGTCGGTGGACGACACCAAGGCCATTATCGAGGCCCTGCGTGAGCGCTTCCCCGACATCCAGGGGCCGCGCAAGGACGATATCTGCTATGCCACACAGAACCGCCAGGACGCCGTGCGCCGCCTGGCTGACCAGGTGGATGTGGTCCTGGTCGTGGGTTCGCACAACAGTTCCAACTCCAATCGCCTGCGCGAGCTGGCAGCCAAGCAGGGCGTGCCGGCGTGGCTTGTGGACGGTCCGGAGTGTATCGAGGATGCATGGCTGGACGGCGTCGAGCGCGTCGGCCTGACCGCCGGTGCCTCGGCTCCCGAGCAGCTGGTGCGCGATGTGCTCGATCACCTGCGCAGCCATGGCGCCGACCGGGTTCGTCAGCTTGACGGCGAACCCGAGTCGATCGTTTTTGCCTTGCCCAAGGATTTGCGCAATGTCACCGGCCCGGTACCGTCACATGGATGAGCTGCATCGCCTGGCCCTGGAAACCGCGGACGTGATCAAGGCCAGCCGTGGCCGGCTGGCGACCGCCGAGTCGTGCACCGGGGGCTGGATTGCCAAGCTTCTGACGGATATTCCCGGCAGCTCGGGCTGGTTCGAAGGGGGCGTGGTGGCCTACAGCTACCAGGCCAAGGAGGCATTGCTGGGCGTACAGCCGCAAACGCTGGAACAGTACGGCGCCGTCAGCCAGGAGACCGTGACCGAAATGGTTTCCGGCGCCCTGGCGCGCTTCGGTTCCAGTGTCGCGGTGGCCGTGACCGGCATTGCCGGCCCGGGTGGCGGCACCGAGGACAAGCCCGTGGGTACCGTCTGGCTTGGATGGAAGCGGCGGGGTGGCTACGCGCACAGCGCCCTGTGCCATTTCGACGGCGACCGCGACGAGGTGCGGCGGCAGACGGTGGCACGCGCCTTCAAGGGCATCAGGTCAATCCTTACAGACTGAGCCGGTCAGCGCCGATGGGGCGGTGGCCACGGTCTGTGGAATAATGAATTTGTCGCAGCGCATGAGACGCACGCGCTGCATGCTTGCAACGATGACAACCGCCAGATCCGAGGAAACCAAGATGGATGACAACAAACGCCGGGCGCTCAGCTCCGCGCTGAGCCAGATCGAGAAGCAGTTCGGCAAGGGCGCCGTGATGCGCATGGGCGACCATACCGAAGTTGCCGTCGACACCATTTCCACCGGTTCCCTGGGACTGGATATTGCCCTCGGGGTAGGTGGTCTGCCACGCGGGCGTGTGGTCGAGATCTACGGGCCCGAATCGTCCGGCAAGACCACGATGACCCTGCAGGTCATCGCCGATTGCCAGCGCAAGGGCGGCACCGCCGCCTTCATCGATGCCGAGCACGCCCTGGATCCGGGCTATGCGGCCAAGCTGGGGGTCAACGTTGACGACCTGCTGGTGAGCCAGCCCGACACCGGCGAGCAGGCACTGGAAATTGCCGACATGCTGGTGCGTTCCAATGCCGTGGACATGGTGGTAGTCGACTCGGTGGCGGCCTTGACGCCGAAGGCCGAGATCGAGGGCGAAATGGGCGACTCGCACGTCGGCCTGCAGGCGCGCCTCATGAGCCAGGCTCTGCGCAAGCTGACTGCCAACATCAAGAAGTCCGGATGCATGGTGATCTTCATCAATCAGATCCGCATGAAAATCGGGGTCATGTTCGGTAGCCCGGAGACGACCACGGGCGGCAATGCGCTGAAGTTCTATTCATCGGTACGCCTGGATATCCGCCGCATCGGCTCGGTCAAGAAGGGCGACGAGGTCATCGGCAACCAGACACGCGTCAAGGTGGTCAAGAACAAGGTCGCGCCTCCCTTCCGCAAGGCCGAGTTTGAAATTCTCTATGGCGAAGGCACGTCCCGCGAAGGCGAGATCATCGAGATGGGCGTCGAGCAGAATCTTATCGACAAGGCCGGCGCCTGGTACAGCTACAAGGGAGAGCGCATAGGCCAGGGCAAGGAAAACATTCGCCAGTACCTGAAAGACAATCCCGATGTCGCCAACGAGATTGATCTGGAGCTGCGCAAGCGCCTGCTGGTCGGGGTTGCCGAGAAAGCCACCGCCGAGTCGGACGCAAAGCCGGATGAGAAAGAGGCCGAGGAGGCCTGATCGCCGCGGCTGCCCGCTGCCGGGCAGGCGCGGCGGATAACACTTTCATTGCGGCCATCCAGGCTCAGGCCCGGGTGGCCGTTTGCTGCGCCTGATCCTGTCGTGGCATCGTGATGATGTTTCGCACCCGATACGGGTGCACGAAACGTGTCCATTCGAACTGACCGGTTGACGGCATGAATCGGCAAAAGGACAACAAGAAATCCCGCGACAGCGCCTACGAGCGCGCGCTGGCCCTGCTGGCACGGCGCGAGCACTCGCGCAAGGATCTTGCCAGCAAACTGGAGCGCAAGGGTTTTGCTCGCGATGAGATCCGCGACGCGCTGCAGCAGCTGATCGATGCGGGCTATCAGAGCGACCAGCGTTTTGCCGAGATGCTGGTGCGAAGCCGCGTCGCCCATGCCTATGGCCCGGTTCGCATCCGTGCGGAACTGCGCAGTCACGGGCTTGATGACAGTCTGGTTCAGGCGGCTTTGGCCGCGGTGGACGAGGACACAGACTGGGCTGCGCTGGCCAGCGACCTGCTGCAACGGCACTATGGCGGGCAGGCCGCAAACGACTATGCCGAGCGTGGCAAACGCGCCCAGTTCCTTCTGCGACGCGGCTTTCCCGCGGAAATTGCCCGACAGGCAAGCCAGCTCGATTGAATGTCGATGAGGCTGGCCGGGGTCGCGGCCGCGGTATTAAAGCAGGGCGGCTTGTGGCTGGATAGCCATGCGGGGCATGGCTATCCCCAAAACTTTGCTCTGCAAGGTTCCGGGCCCCGGCATGCTTGCCGATAGCCATGCGGGGGCATGGCTATCCCCAAAACTTTGCTGCGCAAAGTTCCGGGCCCCGGCATGCTTGCCGATAGCCATGCGAGGCATGGCTATCCCCAAAACTTTGCTCTGCAAAGTTCCGGGCCCCGGCCTGCTTCTCCACACCCCCATCCGCGCCTGCGGCGCGGATCGCCCCCTTGCTAAGGGGGCTGTGGCGTTACTTCGTGGGACCATCCCGAGAATTTTGCTGTGCAGAATTCCGGGCCCCGGCATGCTTCTCTTGATCCGCATTCGTGCTGTGCACGAATGGCCCCCTTGCCAAGGGGGCTGGTCGGAGTGTTGAAGGAGGGCGGCTTGTGGCACGATAGGCGACTTTCCCTGCGCAATCTGTCCGCATTCAATGAAAACAGCTGAAATCCGCCGCACCTTCATCGATTTTTTCCGCGAGCGCGACCACACCGTCGTGCCCTCGGCGCCGCTCGTGCCGCACAACGATCCGACTCTCATGTTCACCAACTCGGGCATGGTGCAGTTCAAGAACGTGTTTCTGGGCAGCGAGAAGCCCGGCTACGTGCGCGCGGTGGATGTGCAGCGCTGCCTGCGAGCCGGCGGCAAGCACAACGACCTTGATTCGGTCGGCTATACCGCCCGTCATCACACCTTCTTCGAGATGCTCGGCAACTGGTCGTTCGGCGACTACTTCAAGCGTGAAGCCATTGCCTGGGCCTGGGAACTGCTCACCGAGGTCTTCGGGCTGCCGGCCGAGCGTCTGCTGGTGACGGTCTATCAGGACGACGACGAGGCCCATGCGATCTGGCAGAACGAGATCGGTGTTCCCGCCGAGCGCATCATCCGCATCGGTGACAACAAGGGCGGGCCGTACGCTTCGGACAATTTCTGGCAGATGGCCGATACCGGTCCGTGCGGTCCGTCCAGCGAAATCTTCTACGATCACGGCGAGCATATCCCCGGTGGCCCCCCGGGCTCGCCCGACGAGGATGGCGATCGGTTCATCGAGATCTGGAACCTGGTGTTCATGCAGTTCGATCGCCAGCCCGATGGCTCGCTGGAACCCTTGCCGGCGCCGTGCGTCGATACCGGCATGGGTCTGGAGCGCCTGGCGGCCATTTTGCAGGGTGTGCACTCGAACTACGAGATCGACCTGTTTCAGCGCCTGATCAAGGCGGCCGCCGAGGCCACCGGCATCGACGATCTCGAGCACAAGTCCCTGCGCGTGATTGCCGACCACATCCGTGCCTGCGCCTTCCTCATCGTCGACGGCGTGCTGCCATCGAACGAAGGTCGCGGCTATGTGCTGCGCCGTATCATCCGTCGTGCCTTGCGCCATGGCTGGATGCTGGGTACCCGCGGCGAGTTCTTCTGGAAAATGGTCGCGCCGCTGGTGGCCGAAATGGGCGAGGCCTACCCGGAGCTGGCCAAGGCGCAGGCCGCGGTGGAGAAGGCCTTGCGCCAGGAGGAAATTCGCTTCGGTGAAACGCTGGAACACGGCATGAAGCTGTTCGATGAGGTCGCCCAGGGTGCCAAGGCGATGATTCCCGGCGAGGATGTCTTTCGTCTGTACGACACCTATGGCTTCCCGGTCGATCTGACCGCCGACATCGCGCGTGAGCGCGGGCTGGAAGTGGACATGGCCGGCTTCGAGAAGGCCATGCAGGCGCAGCGGCAGCGCGCCCGTGCGGCCAGCCAGTTTGCCTCGGGTACCCACATGCCGGCGGAGCTGGTGAAATCGCTGCAGGCAACACAGTTCCTGGGCTATGACAGGCTCGAGGCCGACGGCCTTGAAGTTGCGGCCATCATCCGCGACGGCCAGAGCGTGCAATCGCTTGCCGATGGAGAGCAGGGCATTGTGCTGCTTGACCGCACCCCGTTCTATGCCGAGTCCGGTGGTCAGGTTGGCGATCAGGGTGTGCTGGTCGCCGGCAGCGGCAGCTTTGCGGTGGACGACACGAAAAAGCTGGCCGGCAGTTTTCATGGCCATATCGGCACCTGGCGGGGCGAGAAGCCGCTGCTCGCGGGCGACACCCTGAGCGCACAGGTGGAGGCCGAACGCCGCCAGGCCATCGTGCTCAACCATACGGCTACCCATCTGCTGCACGCGGCCTTGCGCTCCGAGCTGGGGTCGCATGTGACGCAGAAGGGTTCGCTGGTGGCGCCCGACCGGCTGCGTTTCGATTTTTCACATGACAAGCCGCTGAGCGCGGAACAGCTGCATCGCGTCGAGACCCTGGTCAACGACGAAATTCGCGCCAATCATGTCGGCGACATCCGTCACATGAGCTATGACGATGCCATCGAATCGGGCGCCATGGCCCTGTTTGGCGAAAAGTACGGTGATGAGGTGCGCGTGCTGCGCTTGGGCGAGTTCTCCACGGAACTGTGCGGGGGCACCCACGTCAGCCGCACAGGTGACATCGGCCTGTTCAAGATCACCAGTGAATCCGGGGTCGCGTCCGGTGTGCGCCGGATCGAGGCAATGACCGGAAGCGGCGCGCTGGCGCATGTCGCCAACGAGGAGCAGCGACTTGCCGCTGTGGCCGAGTTGCTGAACACCAATGCCGAGGAAGTGGTTGGCCGACTGGCGCAGCTGTTCGATCGCCAGAAAGCCGTGGAGCGGGAACTGGAGTCCATGCGTGGCAAGGCCGCCGGCTCGGCGGTTGCCAATCTGGCCGACTCGGCCCAAGAGATCGACGGTATAAAGCTGGTGGCCGCCCGGGTTCCCGGCCTGAAGGCCAGGGCCCTGCGCGAGGCCATGGATCAACTGAAGCAGCGCATGCCCGATGGCGTGATCCTGCTTGCCAGCGGGGACGAGGGCAAGGCCAGCCTGGTTGCCGGTGTGCAGGGCAGGGCATTGCAGCACATCAAGGCCGGTGAGCTGGTGGCGCATGTGGCCGCACAGATCAACGGCAAGGGTGGTGGTCGGCCCGACATGGCACAGGGTGGCGGGGAAGACTCGCCGGCTCTGGACAGTGCGATTGACGGTCTTGCGGACTGGGTGAGCGAAAAACTCGGCTAGTCAATCAGCACGTCATTTATCGCGCCTTCATCCTGTGACCCTGAGGACCCTCTGATTAACCCAGAGTAGGTGTCATGACGTCCAGAAAGTCCGCAGTTCGTGTCGCGCGGCGCCGTTCAGGCTGGGCTGCCTGGACAAGCCGCGCGGCGCGGGATGCGGGCTTTCTGGTCGTCACCCGGGCGCTCAGAATCAACAAGTCGGGCCCATGCTGTCTGTCCACAATCCTGCGTTGCACTGACTTGACAGGCCACCAGCCTGCCTGCGCCAGTGCGCCTTGACTTGCGAACAGACACCATGGGTGACACCTGCTCAGGGTTAATCAGAGGGTCTCTAAGTGCGCCCCAGCGACGGGTTTGCGGGTCAGCAGGGCTCCATTCGCACTGCATGGCGGGGTCTCTTCTGCGGCTTGCAGGTGGTGGTCGACATGCACGCAATGCCGTGCGCCTGACTGCCAAGCAAGGGTGCGGTGTGAAGCGACATGCATGCCGAAAGTCATGCTACGCGAGCATTGCGTGCCGCTGCCGCCTTGATTAGTATGAGTTGGCATGTGCAGGGCATTGATGGCAGAAGCCTGCAATTGAATGTTTTATTCATGCTGGTGGCGTATTCTTGGAGCATCAGCGATCTTTCAGGGGGCAGTTGCTGGTACCAGATACCAAGGGTCCGTTAGGGGTAGCGTGATCCACAGGACGCAAGATCCGGGCTGCCGCGATCAGGAGATAGACAATGCTTATTTTGACCCGAAGGGTCGGTGAAACGCTGATGATTGGTGATGAAGTGACGGTCACCGTACTCGGCGCCAAAGGTAACCAGGTACGGCTCGGCATCAATGCGCCGAAGGATGTTGCTGTGCACCGTGAAGAGATTTATCAGCGCATCCAGCAGGAGCAGACCGGCGGCCAGGAACCAGCGCCGGCAGTCGCAACTACCGGCGACGAATCACCTTCCGAAGACTAGGGCTTTACGTGCGCCGCCGCTGCGGCTATCCTTGCTGCCCTTCTGCAACACCGCAGTAGCCGATATCCCAGTTCCCGGAGAGATGCCCGAGTGGCTGAAGGGGCTCCCCTGCTAAGGGAGTAGAGGGTTTATAGCCTTCTCGAGGGTTCGAATCCCTCTCTCTCCGCCAGATACGCGAGCGCCCCCTTCATGGGGGCGTTTGCGTATCTGGTGGAGAGACGAAGGTAAGCAGAACCCTCCGTATACGCGGTCCATCCATGGACCACGCCCTTACGGGCCATCGGCTGCGCCGATGTTCGCCTCCGGCCTCCTGCCTGCGGCGTCGACAAATTTGTCCGGAACAAATTTGGACCGCCGCAGGCGGGCCCCGCAGCGCGCAGCGCGCAGGGGTGAAGCCCACGGATGGGCCGAACACAATCCCTCTTGCTCCGCACAGATTCGCGAGCGCCCCCTTCATGGGGGCGTTTGCGTATCTGGTGGAGAGACGAAGGTAAGGCCCACGAACCCTCCGTATACGACGGTCCGGATCCATTTGACCACGCCCTTACGGGCCACACTGTGCCGAGTTCGGCCTGCCGAGCCCAGGAAGAGGCGCCGAACACAATTTCGTCCGGAACAAATTTGGACCGCCGCAGGCGGGCCCCGCAGCGCGCAGCGCGCAGGGGTGAGGCCCACGGATGGGCCGAACACAAATTTGTCCGGAACAGATTTGGACCGCCGCAGGCGGGCCGCACAGTGCAAAGCCCGGAGCGGCAAAGCCCAGGAAGAGGGCCGAACACAATTTCGTCCGGAACGAAATTGGACCGCCGCAGGCGGGCCCCGCAGCGCAAAGCGCGAAGGGGTGAGGCCCATGGATGGGCCGAGCACAATTCTGTCCGGAACAAGTTTGGGCCGCCAAACGCCTATCTCGATCGAACGGAAGTCCTGCCTTGCTGTCCTGCGACAGGCAACGATCGTGCGATTCGGGCTCGTGTCCGCGCATCCGCAACCGGGTCAAACAGGCGCATTTCCGGCCTTTCGAGCAGAAAGTTCGGACGCAGCTATTGACGCAAACCTCAATTCCCTGAATAATTCGCCGTTCACTTGGCGCGGATTGCTTGCCTTGCAAGCGCGACTACCAAGATGATGCGCCCGTAGCTCAGCTGGATAGAGTACCTGGCTACGAACCAGGCGGTCGGGAGTTCGAATCTCTCCGGGCGCGCCAACAAGCAACCGACGGGGTGCGAAACGCACCCCGTCTTGTTGCAAAGCCGCAATATCATGGAAGATGTCGTGGTGAGCAGTAAACATGTGTTCGGATTGACGCCTCGACCCGACCTGCGTAACATCAGCGGGCTGCATCTGGCAGCAAGACAATGCCGAAGTTCTAGTCGGTTGTGAAGGCGGGGTATGGCGCAGTCTGGTAGCGCACCTGCTTTGGGAGCAGGGAGTCGGGGGTTCAAATCCCTCTACCCCGACCACAATCTGGTGGGCTTGTCAGACGTCTTCGGGACCGTATGATGCGCCTGTAGCTCAACCGGATAGAGCACCGGCCTTCTAAGCCGACGGTTACAGGTTCGAGTCCTGTCAGGCGCGCCAGGTCAGGAGGAAGGGAGTACAAGGCAGGATCGGTGGTCAGAAAACAGAGGACAAGTGGTGGATGACAGGGTTTTTTGTCATTTGTCCTGTGGGTTCTCAATGGTGGGCGTAGCTCAGCTGGTTAGAGTCCCGGATTGTGATTCCGGATGTCGTGGGTTCGAGTCCCATCGTCCACCCCAAAATCGGCAGTCATGAGAGCATGCTGCCAGCGCTGGTCACGGAAGACCGGCTCAAGTTTCAGGGCCGTTAGCTCAATTGGTAGAGCAGTTGACTCTTAATCAATTGGTTGTAGGTTCGAGTCCTACACGGCCCACCAAACTGGCGACGGCCCGCAGCGATGCGGGCCGTTTTGCCATGGGTCGGGTGGCTCGGGTTTTTACGCTGTTATTGCCTGCAAGGCGCGTTTTCAAGTATCCTTGCCTGTTCGTGGTTTCGAGGTCGGGTTGATCCCCTCCGGTGGCAAACTCCGCGAAAGTGGCGGAATTGGTAGACGCGCTGGATTTAGGTTCCAGTGGGGTAACCCGTGAGAGTTCGAGTCTCTCCTTTCGCACCATTCCATTCAAGACAGGCAGCACGCGTGACGCACCGCCAACGGTGACGTCGGGCCAGGAGCAACGATGCAAGTTGAGCTAGAAAATCTCGGCAAGTTGGAGCGCAAGCTCACGGTAAAGATCCCCGCGGACAGGCTGGATCAGCAGTTTTCCGAGCGTGTTACCCGCATGGGGCGCGAGGTACGGCTGAAGGGCTTCAGGCCCGGCCGCGTACCGCGTGGCGTGATCGAGAAGCGCTACGGCGACCAGATCCGCAATGAAGTGCTCTCCGACCTGATTGGAGACAGCTTCCGCGAGGCTGTCCAGCAGGAGAAGCTGAATCCTGTTGCCGCGCCCGCCATCAACACCAGCGGCAAGCCCGAGGAGGGTGAGATCGCCTACACGGCCACCTTCGAGGTCATGCCCGAGCTGCCCGAAGTCGATGTGACCGGGTTCACCGTCGAGAAGCCGGTGGCCGAGGTTGCCGACAGCGATGTTGACGACATGATCGAAACGCTGCGCAAGCAGCGCCGCACGTACGAAACAGTCGAGCGCAAGGCCGCCATGGACGACATGGTGCTGTTCGAGTTCGAGGCGAACACCAGTGACGGACGCTTCCCCGAAGAGGGGCGCGAGCGTGCCGGCACGCTGCTGGGCAGCGATCAGTTCAACGCCGATGTCGAGAAGGCCCTTGCAGGCCTGAAGGCTGGCGACACGTTTGAACTGGAGACCACGTTTGCCGAGCCGTTCAAGTTTGAAGAGCTGGCCGGCAAGCTGAGCAAGGTCAGTGGCAAGGTGCTGCGAGTGCAGGAGCCGCAGCTGCCGGATCTGGATACGGCATTCTTCAAGGCATTCGGCATCACCGATGGTGATGAAGCCAGTTTCCGTCAGGAGGTGCGTGCCAATCTCGAGCGTGAGCTCGGCGCCGCCATGGGCGGCCGGCTCAAGGCGGCGGTTGCCAAGGCGCTGGCGGCCGAATATGCCGAGCTCGAGCTCCCGCGCGTGATGGTCGTTTCCGAGGCGCGTGCGCTGGCCGGCCTTGATCAGCAGGCTACCATGACCGAAGAGCAGTTCAGGCAACTCGAGCCGGCGGCCCGCGAACGGGTGATTGCCGGCCTGCTTTTCAACAAGATTGCGCGTGACAACGAGATTCGGGTGGATGACCAGCGTGTCGGCAAGGCGCTTGCCGCAATCGCCTCTACCTACGAGGAACCGGAACAGGTTGTCGAGGTCTACCAGAACAACCACGAGCTGATGTCGTCGCTGCGCAATCGGGTACTTGAGGAGCAAGTCGCCGAATGGGTGGCTGAAAAGGGCAAGTGCGTGGACAAGCCGATGAGCTTCAGTGACTTGCTGAAGCCGCCGGCACAGGGCTGAGCAAGCCTCTCACCAAGCGGATACCTTCATGTCAAAAGCACCCGAAACAATCCACAACCTCAACCTCGTGCCGATGGTGGTCGAGCAGACGTCGCGCGGCGAGCGGTCGTTCGATATCTATTCGCGTCTGCTCAAGGAGCGGGTGGTGTTCCTGGTGGGCGGCGTTGACGACAATGTGGCCAACCTGATTGTGGCGCAGCTGCTGTTTCTCGAGTCGGAAAATCCGGACAAGGACATTCACCTGTATATCAACAGCCCGGGTGGTTCGGTGACTGCCGGCCTGGCGATCTACGACACCATGCAGTTCCTGAAGCCGGATGTCAGTACCATGTGCATCGGGCAGGCGGCCAGCATGGGCGCGTTGCTGCTTGCTGCCGGAGCCGCGGGAAAGCGCTTTTCGCTGCCGCACTCACGCGTGATGATCCACCAGCCCTGGGCCGGTGGCATTTCCGGCCAGGCTTCGGACATCGAGATTCACGCACGCGAGATCCTCACCATGCGCGAGCGTCTCAACGAAATTCTGGCCCACCACACGGGCAAGCCGGTCGATGACATCGCCCGCGATACCGAGCGCGACCGCTTCCTCAGCGCCGCCGATGCCCAGAGCTATGGCCTGATCGACAAGGTGCTTGATCAACGGCTTGAAAAGGACGACAAATCCTCTTGATTGGTATCCTTTTTTGCCATGAAAGCGTGGCTTGCGACACGATCAGACTGTGCTATCCTCGCCCTGAACAGGCTTTATCGGGGCGATGCCCATGAGTGACGACCAGCAAGGCCGTTACGGCGAGAACGGAAAAATCCTCTACTGCTCTTTCTGCGGCAAGAGCCAGCATGAGGTGCGCAAGCTTATTGCGGGCCCTTCGGTGTTCATCTGTGATGAATGCGTCGGGCTGTGCAACGACATCATCCGCGAGGAGCTCGAGGAGAAGGCGGCCGCGGGCCGTACCAAGCTGCCCAAGCCGCGCGAGATCATGGACGCTCTCAACCAGTATGTCATTGGCCAGGATCGGGCCAAGAAGGCGTTGTCGGTTGCCGTGTACAACCACTACAAGCGCCGCGAGTCCCGCATCAAGCAGGACGATGTCGAACTGGCAAAGTCCAACATTCTGCTTATCGGTCCGACCGGCTCGGGCAAGACCCTGCTGGCAGAGACCCTGGCGCGGGTGCTCAACGTGCCGTTCACGATTGCCGACGCCACCACGCTGACCGAGGCCGGTTACGTGGGCGAGGATGTCGAGAACATCATCCAGAAGCTCCTGCAGAAGTGCGATTACGACGTGGACAAGGCCCAGTCCGGCATTGTGTACATCGATGAAATAGACAAGATCTCGCGCAAGAGCGACAACCCCTCCATTACCCGTGACGTATCGGGCGAGGGGGTGCAGCAGGCGCTGTTGAAGCTGATCGAGGGTACCCAGGCGTCGGTGCCGCCGCAGGGCGGGCGCAAGCATCCGCAGCAGGAGTTCCTGCAGGTTGACACCAAGAACATCCTGTTCATTTGCGGCGGTGCGTTCGCCGGCCTGGAGAAAGTGATTCAGCAGCGTTCGGAGACGACCGGCATCGGCTTCTCTGCCGAAGTGCGCAGCAAGGACTCCAGTCAGGACATCGGCAAGCTGCTGGCGAATGTCGAGCCCGAGGATCTGGTCAAGTTTGGCCTGATACCCGAGTTCGTGGGCCGATTGCCCGTGGTGGCCACGCTGGACGAGCTGGACGAGGCCGCGCTGGTGCAGATTCTCACCGAACCCAAGAACGCGCTGAGCAAGCAGTTCCGCCGCCTGTTCGAGATGGAGGACGTGGAGCTGGAATTGCGTCCCGAGGCACTCAACGCCGTCGCCCGCAAGGCGATCAAGCGCAAGACCGGCGCCCGCGGTCTGCGAACCATCCTGGAACAGGTGTTGATGGATACCATGTTCGAACTGCCCTCGCTGGAACACGTCAGCAAGGTCGTGGTGGATGAGGCCGTGGTCGATGGCCAGGCCGAACCCTTCCTGATCTACCGGGGCAACATGCAGCAGCAGCGTGCCGCGGGCGGGGATGGCGGCGACGCCGCCTGAGCACACCACTGCCTGCCATCGCGGCGAGCCGCCACGCTGCCTGCTGCGACACGATCCTGGCTGCTCGCAGCGTCATGTTCATCCGCCCCGGGCCCTGGGTCAGCGCCGTGCTGTTGTGCAGGAATGACCGGGTATCCAGGGGCTGCAGCCCTTGAAGCGGGGCACTTGAGACTCCATGTTCAAGGTCAGGGTCCGGCCAGCACAGGCGCCACCCCGTTCCACGCGTTGTTTCGTGCTGGCATGGCCGAGTCGGTTGCATCGACGGTCCTTGCGGATCACGACGCATCCCCTTGAACCAGGCTCCTGCCGGCTTGCTGCCGGCACGAGCTGCGCGCAGATTGTTCTGACGCGCGATTGCACAAATCTACGGAGCAAGCATGTCTGACAAGCCTTCCGGCAACGTGATCGACCATCCCAGCGCCTTGCCGGTGCTGCCGCTGCGTGATGTCGTGGTTTTCCCGCACATGGTGATTCCGCTGTTCGTGGGTCGCGAGAAATCCATGCACTCGCTGGAAACGGCCATGCAGGGAGATCGCAAGATTGTGCTGGTGGCGCAGAAAAGTGCCGATACGGATGATCCGGAGACCGACGACCTGTACGAGGTCGGCACCCTGGCCAGCATCCTGCAACTTCTGAAGCTTCCGGACGGCACGATCAAGGTGCTGGTGGAAGGGCAATCCCGCGTCAAGGTGAAGTCGCTGGGTTCCACCGACCAGATGCTTGTGGCAACCGTGCAGGAACTGGAGTCCGACTATTCGGGTGAATCGCGCGAACTGGAAGTGGCTGCGCGCACCCTCGTGTCGCAATTCGAGAACATGGTCAAGAGTGGCCGCAAATTGCCTCCCGAGGTCCTGTCCGCACTGTCCGGCATTGACGACCCGTCGCGACTGGCCGACACCGTGGCCGCGCATCTGTCGGTGCGCCTGGCCGACAAGCAGCGTGCGCTGGAGACCCTTGAAGTCGGACCGCGCCTGGAGATGCTGGTTGCTCTGGTCGAGGCCGAAATGGATCTGCAGCAGATCGAGAAGCGCATCCGTGGCCGGGTCAAGTCGCAGATGGAAAAGAGCCAGCGCGAGTACTACCTCAACGAGCAGATGAAGGCCATCCAGAAGGAGCTGGGTGACATGGACGACGCACCCAACGAGCTGGAGGACCTGGCCAAGCGCATCGACAAGTCCGGCATGCCGCCGGAGACCCGCAAGAAGGCCCATCGCGAGCTCAACAAGCTCAAGCAGATGTCGCCCATGGCGGCCGAGGCCGCCGTGGTGCGCAACTATCTTGACTGGATTCTGGGCGCGCCCTGGAAACAGCGCAGCAAGGTGAGCAAGGATCTGCCCAAGGCAGAGGAAATTCTTGATGCCGATCATTTTGGCCTGGAGAAGGTCAAGGAGCGGATTCTCGAATACCTTGCCGTGCAGCAGCGCGTGAACAAGATGAAAGGCCCGATCCTCTGTCTGGTCGGCCCCCCGGGTGTCGGCAAGACCTCGCTCGGCCAGTCGATTGCGCGCGCCACCAATCGCAAGTTCGTGCGCATGAGCCTGGGCGGCGTGCGCGACGAGGCTGAGATTCGTGGTCATCGGCGTACCTACATCGGCTCCATGCCGGGACGCATCATCCAGAACCTGAACAAGGCGGGTACCCGCAATCCGCTGTTCATGCTGGATGAGATCGACAAGATGTCCAACGACTTCCGCGGTGATCCGTCTTCAGCCCTGCTGGAAGTGCTTGATCCCGAACAGAATCATGCGTTTGCCGACCACTACCTGGAGGTCGATTTCGACCTGAGCGAGGTCATGTGGATCGCCACCGCCAATTCGCTCAATATCCCGGGCCCCCTGCTTGATCGCATGGAGGTAATCCGGATTCCCGGCTACACGGAACAGGAGAAGCTGGCCATTGCCAAACGCTACCTGCTGCCGAAACAGCTGGAAGCCAACGGACTCAGGCCCTCCGAGCTGCGCTTGTCGGACGCTGCCATTCGCAACATCGTGCGCTACTACACGCGCGAGTCGGGTGTGCGCAACCTGGAACGGGAAATTGCCAAGATCTGCCGCAAGGTGGTCAAGGAACTGAGTGTCAGCGAGAAGCACTCGCCGGCCGACAAGGCCGAGGCGAGCGGCGCCGGCAAGTCCGCGAAGGACAACAGCAGGAAACGTCAGCGGGTGCAGGTCAGCATTCGCAATCTGGAACACTATCTGGGCGTCGAGCGGTTCAGCTTCGGTCGTGCCGAACGCCAGAACGAAGTCGGCCTGGTTACCGGCCTGGCCTGGACGCAGGCCGGTGGCGATCTGCTCAGCATCGAAGCCACTGTGGTTCCGGGCAAAGGCAAGCTGATCAATACCGGGCAGCTTGGTGACGTGATGCGCGAGTCGATCCAGGCGGCATTGAGCGTGGTTCGCGCCCGTGCGGATCGCTTCGGCATCGACCCGGAGTTTCACCAGAACCGCGACATCCACATCCACGTGCCCGAGGGCGCCACACCCAAGGATGGTCCCAGTGCCGGTGTCGGCATGTGCACGGCGCTGGTATCGGCGCTGACCCGCGTGCCGGTGCGTTCCGAGGTGGCCATGACTGGCGAGATCACCTTGCGCGGTCGGGTGCTGCCCATTGGCGGCCTGAAGGAGAAGCTGCTGGCAGCTCATCGCGGTGGCATCACCACTGTTGTCATTCCGGAAGAGAACCGGAAGAACCTGGCTGACATTCCGGACAACATCACCGAGAAGCTGGATATTCGTCCCGTGCGCTGGATCGACGAGGTTCTCGACATTGCACTGGAGCAGCCGCTGACTCCGAGCGGGCATGAGCGTGCGCCCGGGAATGTGGTGACTGGCTCGGACGAGAGCCGCGGTCGGGGCGCCGCCACGCGACCGCACTGAACACCCTGGCAATGCCGCGAACGCCGTGCAGGCGGGGCGGCATGCAATCGACAGCCGCGCGCTGCAGATCGACGCCGGCGCCTCGCCAGCGCCCTGTCAGGTATGCCGATAGTGCTGTCCTGCCATGGGCTTACGCCAGCAAGGTGCGTCGCTACCTGAGCACAAATCAATCTTTGAAGTCTGTCCGGTCGCGTCGCCGGGCAGCGCTGCCGCGGCACATCGTGTTGCTTGTTGGCGCTTTTCACTGGTATAAAGGCAACGCCATCATTGCTTGCAGCCATGCTGACATCCTTCGTCAAAGCGCTGCTTGCACACTGATCTCAGGCCCCTGAGCCTGCCATCCGGCAACTTGAGATGGCACGTGACAGGATCATGCAAAACAAAAGGAGCATTCAATGAATAAAGCAGAGTTGATCGGAGCGATTGCCGATACCGCCGATCTCAGCAAAGCCGAGGCAAGCCGAGCCGTCGAGGCCTTCACGGAAGTGGTCGAGAAGGCACTGAAGAACGGCGACAGCGTGTCGCTCGTCGGTTTTGGCACGTTTACCGTACGCGATCGCGCCGCTCGCACTGGTCGCAACCCGCGCACTGGCCAGACCATCCAGATCAAGGCATCCAAGAACCCTGCATTCAAGGCCGGCAAGGCGTTCAAGGACGCGCTCAACTGATTCAACCGACATGGCGGGCCATACTGGCCCGCTTGCGGTAGTAAAATCGCCGAATCGGGCACCAGGTCCGGTTCGGCGTATTCATCACAGTGGTTGGCACAGCCCACTGGCCAGAACACTTTGGTGATGACGGGTGCTTAGCTCAGCGGTAGAGCGTCGCCTTTACACGGCGAGGGTCGGGGGTTCGATCCCCTCAGCACCCACCACCATTTGCGTGTTGCGCACCGGGTGCGGAGCACGAGCCGGTCGGGTAGAATGTGCCCCTGTCGCATCGGGACCGTGCGCGCATGGCGTCACCCCTGCCACGGACCCTTGTCGAAGTAACCCCGAACGGAACGCATCCATGGCGTTCCTGCTCTCTGCGCTCCGTAACAACGGGGCGGTTTACGGAATTCAACATGCTGCAAACACTGCGCGAACATTCCTCGGGCTGGATTGCCAAGATCATCCTGGCGATGCTGGTTTTTGTCTTTTCCTTTTTCGGTATCGAGTCGTATTTCATGACACGCACGGACACCAGCGTGGCACGAGTCGGCGACCTGAAGGTTTCGCAGCAGGATGTGCAGGACGAGATCAACAGCCTGCGCCGTCAGGCCCAGGATCCGCAAAGCGGTATCAACCCGGACGATTTCGACAAGCCCGATTTCAAGCGCAACGTGGTCAAGCGGCTGGTCAACAAGAAGCTGCTTGAGCAGGCCAATGACGACCTGGGCATCGTTGTCAGCAATGGCATGGTGCGCCAGGCGATTGCCGACGTGCCGGCATTCCAGATCAAGGGCAAGTTCGACCCGGCCAGCTACAAGGCCATACTGGGTCAGCAGGGCATGACCGCGGTGGGCTTTGAACAGAAAGTTCGTCACGACCTGTCGATGCAGGTGATTGCCGGTGCGGTCACCAGCTCGGCGTTGGCCACCAAGGCCGATCTCGACGACTATCTGCGCCTGCGCGACCAGACGCGCGACATGCGCTACGTTGACTTGCCACTGCCCGAAGTGGACCCGGCGTCGGTCAGCGATGCCGACATCAAGGCCTACTACGAGGCGCACAAGAGCCAGTTCCAGACCAGCGAAACCGTGTCGGTCCGCTATCTGGAGGTCAAGGCGGAAGACATGAAGACCGATGCCGAGCCGAGCGATGACGCCATCAAGGCTCGCTACGAGAAGGAAAAGAGTCGTTTTGTGGTGCCCGAACAGCGCGAGGTTTCGCATATCCTGGTCTCGGTGCCCGCCAATGCGACACCCGAACAGCAGAAGAAGGCCCTGACCAGGGCCAATGCCATCGAAAAGCAGCTTCAGGGCGGGGCGGATTTCGCCGATCTGGCGAAGAAGGACTCCGATGATCTCGGCTCCAAGCGTCAGGGTGGCGATCTGGGCTGGATCGAGCCAGGCATGACCGACAAGGCCTTCGAGGAGGTGGCGTTCAAGCTGCCCGAGGGCAAGATTTCCGAGCCTGTGCTTTCGCCAGAGGGCTACCACATCATCGAGGTACGCAAGATCAAGCCCGGTCATACCAAGAGCCTGGCTGAAGTCAGAGATCAACTGAGCCGCGAGCTGATGGGCTCGGAGCGTGAGCGCGAGTACAACGATGTGGCCGGCAAACTGGTGGACCTCATCTATCAGGATCCCAATTCACTGCAGCCGGCCGCCAAGGCGCTCGGGCTGGAAGTCAAGACCGCCGGTCCGTTTCCGCGTAGCGGCGGCGCCGGCATTGCCAGCCACCCCGAGGTTGTTGACGCAGCATTCTCCGATCAGGTGCTGAACCAGGGTGTGACCTCGGATCCGATCACCATCGGCAACAACGACATGGTGGTCGTGCACCTCGACAAGCACAACGTGGCCCAGCCCAAGCCACTGGCCAGCGTGCGCGATCAGGTGCGCGCGGCGGTGGTCAGCGAGCGGGTCGATGCCCAGGCCCGGAAACGCGCCGAAGCCATCCTCGCCAAACTGCACAAAGGTGCTGATCTGGCCACCGTGGCCAAGGCCGAAAATCTGGAGCTCAAGAGCCAGGATGGGGTCAAGCGTTTCGAGCCCAAGTTGTCACCCAGGCTGACCGAGAAGCTGTTCAAGATGCCTCACCCCGGCAAGGGCGATCGCAGCTCGGCACTGGTTGATGCCGGTGCGGGACATTTCAGCGTGGTCGAGCTGGAAGCTGTCCATGCCGGTGATCCGTCCAAGACGCCGGAGGCCGAGCGCAAGGCTCTGGTCAGCCAATTGCAGCAGATGCGTGGGCAGTCGGAGATGCGCAGCGTGCTTGATGCACTGCGGGCCAGTACCAAGGTTGAAGTGGAGATGGAAAAGATTCAGTCCCCACCGCAGGGCTGATCGCATTTCTGCTACTGCCGGAGGCCTGGCTGCGCTGGCGCGAATAGCCTGCAGCGGTATGGTTCGCGTCCCTTTGCCTGGGGGTCTCTGGCAATGATGTCCGGTCAGCCGCTGCGCCAGCAAAGCGCAGCTCTGCCGCCAGGTTGTCCTTGACCTGGTCTCGTTGCTGCAGCGATGGGCGCTTGCGCAGGTTCGACCGTAACGACCCTATGGACCCTCTGATTGACCCAGAGTAGGTGGCATGACGTTCGGAATCAACAAGTTGGGGCCCATGTTGTCTGTCCACAAGTCTGCGTTGCACTGACTTGACAGGCCACCAGCCTGCCTGCGCCAGTGCGCCTTGACTTGCGAACAGACACCATGGGTGACACCTGCTCAGGGTTAATCAGAGGATCCTTGGCTGTCCGTGTCCAGGCCGGTCATGCCGACAATGCTGTAGCCGCAGTCGACGTGGGTGACTTCACCGGTGATGCCCGCGGCAAGATCCGAGCAGAGAAAGGCGCCGGCGTTGCCGACGTCAGCGATGGTGACATTGCGCCTCAGCGGCGCCTTCTCGCCCACGTGATCCAGCATCTTGCGCAGGCTGCCGACACCTGATGCCGCCAGCGTCTTGATGGGGCCGGCCGAGATGGCATTTACCCGGGTGCCTTCCGGACCGAGGTTGTACGCGAGGAAGCGTACATTGGCCTCGAGGCTGGCCTTGGCCAGACCCATCACGTTGTAGCTGGCCAGGGCACGCTCGGCGCCGAGATAGCTCAGCGTCAGAATGGCTCCGTGCCGGCCCTTCATCATTGGGCGGGCGGCCTTGGCCAGCGCGGCCAGGCTGTAGCTCGAGATGTCATGGGCGATGTTGAAGTTCTCGCGAGTCAAGTTGTCGAGAAATTCGCCCTGCAGCGCCTCGCGTGGCGCAAAACCGACCGAATGCACCAGGATGTCGAGGCCGTCCCAGGATTTTCCGAGTTCCGTGAACAGCGCATCAATCTGGCTGTCCTCGGCCACGTCACAGGGCAGCACGATGCTCGAATCGAAGGCTTCAGCGGCCTCGTCGACACGCTTCTTCAGACGCTCGTTCTGGTATGTGAATGCGAGTTCTGCGCCCTCGCGGTGCATGGCTTCGGCCAGGCCCCACGCGATGGAACGCTGGCTGGCGATGCCGACGATTAGGGCACGTTTGCCTTTCAGGAAACCCATGTTGCCTCCGAGTGTCTGTGTATTGGAACACGATTGAAATAAGGCGCCATTGTAATGCGCCGCGTATCGCGGCGCGAGGCTGCGTGTGCTTCTCGCGCGACAGGATCAGGGCTCGAGTATCAGGACCTGTCCCAGATGCAGCAAGCTGCCGTGCAGGCTGTTCCAGTCGCGGATCTCGCTGACGCGCAGATGGAAGCGCCGCGCAATGCCCCATAGTGAATCGCCGGCGCGCACGGTGTAGCGCCTGGGCGCCAGGCCAAGCGGTGTACGCATGTCATCGGGCAGGGCGGCCACCAGGTTCATCGGCAACCACAGGGTGCTGTTCGGGGGCAGGGGCCGGGCGGCCTGATGCCGATTGACCAGGGCGAGAGTCTCTGCTCGCTCCGGTTTGTCGTGGGCCAGGCTCAGGAGCGTGCCTGGGCTTTTCAGGCGAACCCGCTGCCACTGCTGCCAGTCAAGCCGTTCAAGGGTGGCGTAGTTTCGGTCGAAGCCGGCAAGTGATCGCGCCGGCAGCATCAGAGCTTGTGCGGGCTGGCCATGTTCCAGAAGCGCCGGATTGAGCTCGCGCAGCGTGGCGGTGGAAAGGTCTGCCAGCCTCGCGGCCACCGGTATTTCCAGCACCTCGGGCAAGGTGCGTCGGATCAGATGCGGCCCGCTGTCCGGGTCCGGAAGGGTGATGCCGTAGCGCGCGGGCGTTTTCACGATGCAGCTCAGTGCCTGAAGCTTGGCCAGATGGTTGAGGGTCACCGGACTCACGTCCAGGTCAGGTATCGCCCCGCGTGGTACTGATGGGTCGAAATCGCTGCTCAGGCGTCGTATGCGATACACCCCCGCGTTGAAGGCCATGTCCGTCAACCTCCAGTTGTCCAGCATTTTCCGGTCCCGCCACAACATGCGGGCCACGGCTCTGGAGGACTGGTCGAGATCAAGGCGCCCGTCGTAATGGCGGTCAATCCTCAGTCCGAGTTCACGCCCCGTGGCGGGCATGATCTGCCAGATGCCGGCTGCTCGATTGCCGTGCGTGCGCAAGGGTCGAAAGTTGCTCTCCACCCACGGCAGCAAGGCGAACTCCGCCGGCAGCCCGGCATCCAGGATGATGCCGCTTACATAGCGAAAGCGGGGCAGGGCGCGCGACATCTGGCGCCGAAAGACGTCCGGATCTCTTGCGTAGCGCCCGATCCACCGTTCAACCCGGTTGTCGTCGCACTGGGCAAACAGGAAGCCGCGACGCAGGCGTGACCAGAGATCCATGGGCAGCGGTGCGGCCTGTGGCTTGACCGCATGTATCACCGGCGGCATGGTCAGCGTCGCTGCCGGCTTGCGCGTCGCTTGCTCGCTGGCGCAGGCGCCGAGAAGCAGGGCGGCGCACAGCAGCGCCCCGGGGCGCCATGCCGCATGCGGGCAAACCCCGGTCTGCGCGCCGCGCGCACGGAGAGGCGAGGCGAAGACCCGCATCAGGAATTGAACCGGTCTTTTGCCTCGCGCAATGCGGCAAAGCGTTGTATCCGGTCATCGGCGATCCGACGATCCATCGCCCAGGCTTTCAGCCCGGGGCTGTCCACGCGCAGGAACGGGTTGGCGTCTTTCTCGCTGGCCAGTGACGAAGGCAACGTGGCCTTGCCCTGCCTGCGCTGCCTTCTGGCTTGCCGGGTTCGATCGGCCAGGGCAGGGTTCTCGGGTTCTACACTGTGCGCGAATTCGGCGTTGTCCAGGGTGTATTCGTGGCCACAGCAGACCCGCGTTTCCGCGGGCAGTACCGACAGGCGATCCAGCGAGGACAGCATTTGTGCCGGTGTGCCCTCGAACAGGCGACCGCAACCGAGGCTGAAAAGGGTATCGCCGCAGAACAGGATGCCTTCGCCGTAGAAGGCCACATGACTTAGCGTGTGACCGGGCACCGCGATCACGCGGAATTGGCTCTCGGGTTGCGCTATCGCGATGATATCGCCATCGTCCACGCGCTGGTCGGCATGCGCAATCCGTTCGTCGTGCGGGGCCACGATTCTCGCCCCGCATGCCTGCGCCAGCTCCACGCTACCGCCCGTGTGGTCAGGGTGGTGATGGGTCAGGAGGATGTGGGTGAGCGTGAGACTGCGGTGCGCGATGTACTCCCGTACCGGGCCGGCTTCACCAGGGTCGACGACCAGTGCCGTTCCCTGATCGTCGGCAAGCAGCCAGATGTAGTTGTCGCTCAGGGCAGGAATGGGCACAAGCTGCATGGGCAGGTCTGGACAGTTTGATCGTGCGACACTATAGCAGCCGCCCCCTGATTGCTGCCCGCACGCCTGACATGTCATCATGAACGCGGATCCCGCAGCAGTGAGCGGTCGATGCCCGGTTTCGGGCGGGCAGGTGAGTGAAATGAAACAGTCCGGTTCAATGCAGGAAGCGCGGCATTTGACGATCGCGCGCGTCGAACCGCCGGGCAGAATGTGCGCAGAGGTCCAGCCGCAGCCGTGAAGCACAGTCCGCCATTGCGCGCACTCATGCGCTGCGAAAACAGGCTTCTCGAGGAGAGGCTGGCAGCACTGCCTGCCGGCACCGTGGTGTTCGTGGAGAACGCAGACCTGGAGCCCCTCGATTGCCGGGAAAGAACATGCGTGCGCCTGCAGCTTGCGGTATCCGGCGAGCTGCACGGTGACATGCGGGCGCGGCAGGATGCATTGCCGTTTGCGGATCACAGCATGGGCATCGTGGTGTTGCGGCATGTTGCCGAGTCAAGCCCGACGCCGCGGATTCTGCTGCGTGAGACGGCGCGGGTGCTTGCTCGCGGAGGCCGTCTGCTGATCACCGGCATGCACCCCTGCAGTTTCTGGCAGCCCTGGATGATGCAACAAGCGCGCCTGGCGGGCGTTCACTACCGCGCCTGCACACCGTGGCGCATACAGGCCTGGTTGCGCGATGAGCAAATCCGGCTGGAGCAGCGTTCGCGCTTTGGCAGTACCTTCCCCTCGCTTGAACAGAGCACGGCGCTCCGTGGCCCGCTGGCCGCGTGCTATCTGTTGCACGCATGCAAGCCGTCAAGCTCGGTAACTCCAATCCGGCTGCGCCGTTCGCGCGTGACGCCCGCGCCCATGAACGCATCCCTGATCAACACCGCAAGACGAGAAAAGGCAGGTTAGAGCCGATGGCTGATGGAGCGAGCACGGAGCCGCGCGTGCATGTTTTTACTGATGGCGCCTGTCTTGGAAATCCGGGGCCGGGGGGCTGGGCGGCGCTTTTGCGTTGGGGCGAGGTGGAGAAATTGCTTGTTGGCAACGAGGCATCAAGTACAAACAACCGCATGGAACTGATGGCAGCCATAGCCGCGATGGAGGCGCTTACCCGGCCGTGCCGGCTGGACCTGACAACCGACTCGCAGTACGTCAAGCGTGGCGTGCAGGAATGGCTGGTGCGCTGGCGCAGCAATGGCTGGAAGACCGCCGCGCGCAAGCCGGTCAAGAACCAGGATCTGTGGCAGCGACTTGATGCAGCAATTGAGCCGCACCAGGTGACATGGCACTGGGTCAAGGGTCATTCCGGGCATGCCGAGAACGAACGCGTGGATCAGGCGGCTCGTGAAGCTGCCGAAGCATTGGGGCGCAAGGCATGAGCCGCATTGTCGTTCTGGATACCGAGACCACCGGGCTGGACCCGTCCCAGGGTCACCGGGTCATCGAAATTGGTTGCGTCGAGCTGGCCGGGCGCAGGCCGAGTGGTCGGACATTGCATCGCTACATCAATCCCGAGCGGCATATCGACGCGGGCGCTGCGGAAGTACACGGCATCAATGACGAGTTTGTCGCCGACAAGCCGGTATTCGAAATGATTGCCGAGGAGTTCCTGGATTTCGTGGATGGCGCCGAATTGATAATCCACAACGCCGCCTTCGATATCGGCTTTCTCAATGCCGAACTGGCGCGGCTGTCGGCGCGCTGCAAGTCCATGGAAGAGATCTGCACCGTGACCGACACACTGGCGATGGCGCGCAAGCTCTATCCGGGGCAACGCAACACCCTGGATGCGCTGTGCAAGCGCCTGGGTATCGACAACAGCTCGCGTCAATTGCATGGCGCGTTGCTGGATGCACAGTTGCTGGCTGAAGTGTATGTGGGCATGACCTCGGGCCAGGTCAGCCTGGATCTGGCCGTGGCGCCGAAGAAGGCCCAGGTCGTGCACGTCGAAGCAGCCGGCGGCACAGCACGGACGGTGCTGCGCGCCGATGACGAGGAACTCGCCGCCCACATGGCATGGCTGGACGACCTGGATGCCGCTTGCAAGCAGGGCAGCGTCTGGCGTCGCGCCCGGGGACCGAACGACTGATCTGTCTGGTCGATCCGACTTGCCGCCTTGTTCGCGTGCTCAGCTGGTGCGCACCAGCAGAACGGTGATGTTGTCGCTGCCACCGCCTTCGAGTGCTGCCGCCACAAGCTGATCCACGCATTCCTGGGCAGTCAGATCAGTACGCATGACAATGGCTTCGATGGTAGCGTTGTCCACTTCTTCGGTAAGTCCGTCACTGCACAGCAGAAACTGCATGCCGGGGCGTACCTGCCCATCGACATGGGATACCTGGAGCAGTTCTGCGGGCGTGATGCCCAGGGCCTGGGTGACTTCATTGCGACGTGGATGGCTGCGCGCCTCATCTTCGCTGATGGCGCCGCGGTCAACCAGTTGCCGGACAAAGGAATGATCGCGAGACAGCTGGTGCAGGGTCTGATCGGCCAGGTACACCCGGCTGTCGCCTACCCAGGCCACCTGATAGTCGCCATCGATCAGTCGCAGCGCGGCGACTGTTGTGCCCATGGGCAGGATTCCGCTGCGCCGCTCGGATGTGGCAATGATGGCGCGATCGGCCTCGCGGATTGCATCGACCAGCGAGTGCCCGGCTTCCACCTGGCTGCTTATGGTGTCGCGGGCAATGGCACTGGCTACCTCGCCGTGCTCGTGCCCGCCCATGCCGTCCGCAACCAGCCACAAGCCGATACTTGCATTGGCCTGATAGGTATCTTCATTGTGTTCGCGGCGCAGGCCGACGTGCGTGGTATGTCCGAATTCGATCATGGGAGAATATCAAGCAAATGCCGTGCCATGGGCACAGGCAGAGGCACAGATCGCAAAATGGCTTGCGAGCATGCGCCCATGCGGCGATTGATGCAAGCCGGCGACGCAGGCGTGTTCGCTGGGGACCCGGAAATGCCGCGAGCAGCGCCCTGCATTTTCACGACAATGGGCAAGGGGGCCCGGGTCAACGAGGCAGGTTGTCGGCCGTAGCTGTTTGCTGGGGCGTTTGGAGGTTGGCGGAGAGGGAGGGATTGTTCGTCTCATCCATGAGACTTGCCCCTCGCATTGCTCGGGGCCCGCTTTCAGCGGTCCAGATTTGCTCCATGCAAATCTGTCGAACCGGTTTGAGTCGAGGGTTCAAATCCCTCCCGTGAACGCCTGCGCAGCACACTCTTCCGGAGGGGTAGGCTTGTATTCGGGTTCTTGAGGTTGGCGGAGAGGGAGGGATTCGAACCCTCGATACGGGAGACCCGTATACCGGATTTCGAATCCGGCGCATTCGACCACTCTGCCACCTCTCCGCAGATTACCGCCACCGGCGTTGGGCAGTTCCCGTCCGGCGCATCTGTTCGTCTCATCCATGAGACTCACCCCTCGCGTTGCTCGGGGCCAGCCATTCGGCTGTCCAAGTTCGCTCCCGGCGAACTTGTCGACCACTCTGCCACCTCTCCGCAGATTACCGCTACCGGCGTTGGGCAGTTCCCGTCCGGCGCATCTGTTCGTCTCATCCATGAGACTCACCCCTCGCGTTGCTCGGGGCCAGCCATTCGGCTGTCCAAGTTCGCTCCAGGCGAACTTGTCGACCACTCTGCCACCTCTCCGCAGATTACCATCACCGGCGTTGGGCAGTTCCCGTCCGGCGCATCTGTTCGTCTCATCCATGAGACTCACCCCTCGCATTGCTCGGGGCCAGCCATTCGGCTGTCCAAGTTCGCTCCCGGCGAACTTGTCGACCACTCTGCCACCTCTCCGCTAAATACAGTCGCCGGCGGCAGGGCAGTTGCCGTCCGGCGCATCTTTTCGTCTCATACCCGAGACTCGCCCCTCGCTGCTCGGGGCCGGCATTGCTGGATGTCCGTGGTCGCATGGGACGAGCCTGCCGGTCACCGGGCCACCGCAGCAAGGCTGTTGCGTGCTGCGACACGGTGGGCGCGTAATGATACGTGGGGGCCGCGGCAATGACAAGCTGCGCGTGTTCATGCCGGTGGCAAACCCCGGCATGCCTCAGCCGCGGATGCGTCCGCGCAGGCTGTCGGCATCATGCGGCCCCGGGTCGGCGATGAGTTTGCGTGCGGTGTCCACCTGGCCCCAGGTATTCCAGAGCAGGACCCCGCGTACGCGCCCGTCGTCGAGATAGTAGACCACGCCCTCGCGGTGTGGCACCCGCCAGTCCTCGGCGATCTCCAGGCGTGCATCGAGCAGACCGACTGCTTCGTAGCCGAGGTCAAACAGATCGGAATAGAAAAACGGCAATTCGGTGTAGGGTTCGGGCCTGCCGGCCATCGTGAGGCCGGCGCGATAGCCTGATGCAATGGCGCAATTCTCGTGCTCGAAGCGGACTTGTCCGCCCAGCTCCCTGTTGGGGAATGCTGCCACGTCACCGGCCGCGTGAATGTCGGGCACGCTGGTGCGCATGCACTCATCGACCACAATGCCATTGTTTACCGAGGCACCGGCCTGTTCGGCCAGTGAGGTGTTGGGGGTGATGCCAAGTCCGGCCACGGCGGCATCCACATCAATCTCGCTTCCGTCATCGAGCTTGAGTCGCAGCTTGTTACCATTCTCGCGGGCTGCTTCGACTCGCCGGCCCGGGTGCAGCTCGATTCCGTGATCGCGGTAGTAGTCACTGAGAAAATCGGCCAGACCGATGGGGTAGATGCGTTCGCCCAGATAGTCCTCGGGAAAGATCAGGCTGACCTTCACATCCTGGCCAGCCAGGGACGCAGCCAGCTCGCTGCCGATGAATCCGCCACCGATTACTGCAATGTGACTGCCGGCGACGGCCAGACTGCGCAGCCGATGGTAGTCGTCCAGCGTGCGGAAATGGATCAGGCGATCCGAGTCGACGTCAAGCGAGCGCGGACTGCCGCCGGTGGCCAGCAGCAGCTTGCGATAGACGTGGGTATCACCCTCGCTGTCCTTGATCCGGTGTGCCTGGGCATCGATGGCCACTGCGGTGCGGTCGCAGAATAGGGTAGCGCCGGTTTTGTCCAGGGGACGGAAGATGCTCTTTTCCTCGTCACCCTTCCACAGGCCCTTGCTCAGTGGCGGTCGGTCGTATGGCGGCTGGCTCTCATCGCCGATCATGCCGATGCTGGCAGTGGGGTCGGCCTCGTGCAGCGCCTGGGCAGCGGCCTCGCCTGCCATGCCGGCGCCAACTATCAGGTAGTCGTGTCGGTGTTCCATGGTGCACTCCCTCGGCGTTACTGGCGCACCTCGCGTGCAGCGGTGGCAGGGCGCGCGTCGTGGCTGCTGCGCCAGGGGTTGATGTCCAGGCCGCCGCGGCGGGTGAAGCAGGCGCGCACGGCCAATTGTTTCGGCGTACAGACCTGACGGATCTCGCTGAAGATCCGCTCCACGCATTGCTCGTGAAAACCGTTGTGGCGGCGAAATGAAACCAGGTAGCGCAGCAGTGCGCCACGATCAATGCGCGGCCCCTCGTAGGCCACCTGTACGCTGGCCCAGTCCGGCTGGCCCGTTACCGGGCAATTGGAGCGGAACAGCCGTGTCAGGAGCGTTTCGCTGGCCTGGTCGGTGTGGTCGGCTTGCAACAGCGCCGGGCAGGGCGGTCCGTAGTTGTCGATGTCGATATCGAGTTCATCCAGCAGCTCGCCGGTCAGCGGCTGCAGCCGAATCGCATCGTCCTGCGGGGCAAAGAGCTCGACATCGACCCGGCCACCTGCAGCCGAGCCGAGTTCGCGCGCCAGCATGCTGGCCAGCTTCTGGCGGTCGTCGAAACGCGTCTGCGCCAGGCTGTTGAGATAGAGCTTGAAGGACTTCGACTCGATCAGGCGCGGAGTGTGGCAATCCAGAGTGAAGCGTGCCACGGCAGCTTCGGGCCGGCCACGCCCGTTCAGCCACGACAGTTCCCAGGCATGCCAGATGTCACAACCACTGAAATGCGCTGCACTGTCGGACGCCAGTTCCCGGCGGCCGTCGGCTCGCGCAATGGCGAACAGCAGACCGGGGTCGTGCTGTTCGCTGTAGTCGCTCTGCTTGCCGAGTTGCGATTGGCTCAGTGCGTCCATGCGTTCATTGTACGCCCGCCGCACAAATCTCTCATGCACTCACCCTCCTAGGCCGTCTCCAGACCCGCCTGCACGTCATGCTCGGGTTCGGCATGATGATCGGTGGCCAGAAGCAGATAGAACGCCGGTACCACGAACAGCGTGAACAGGGTGCCGATGGACATGCCGGTGAAGATCACCAGGCCCATCGAATGGCGTCCGGCAGCGCCTGCGCCACCTGCAAGCACCAGCGGCAGCACGCCCAGCACCATGGCTGCCGTGGTCATCAGGATGGGTCGCAGTCGCACGGCCGCCGCCTCTTCGATGGCCTCGCGCTTGCTTTTGCCCATCCGCTGCAGGTCGTTGGCGAACTGCACAATGAGAATGCCGTGCTTGCTGATCAGGCCCATCAGGGTGACCAGACCAACCTGGGTATAGATATTGATGGTGGCCAGGCCGAGGTTGATGAAGATCAGCGCACCGAACAGCGCCATCGGCACCGACACCAGAATCACGATCGGGTCGCGGAAGCTGTTGAACAGCGCCGACAAGGCCAGGAACACGATGATGATGGCAAACAGCATGGTGTAGACGAAGCCACCCGATTCGGTCATGAATTGTCGTGACTGACCCGAATAGTCGACCGCATAGCCGCTGGGGGCAACATCCCTGATGGTGTCGCGCAGAAATTGCAGTGCCTCATTCTGCGACCCTGCCGGGACGCCGGAGATGGTGGCCGAATTGAGCTGCTGGAAGCGGTTGATCGATTCGGGCACGACCTCGTGGCGGATGCTGGCAAAGGTGCTCGCCGGAATCAGGTCACCGGAGCCGTTGCGCACGTAGTAGCCGAGCACCTGGTCGGGGTTCAGGCGGTTGACCTGGTCGACCTGGGGGATGACCCGGTAGGAACGCCCGGAAATGGAGAAATAGTTGACGTAGCCACCGCCCAGGGCAGCGCCCAGCGAGGCGCCGATATCCTGCTGGTTGAGTCCCAGGTCGGTGACCATGTCCTTGTCCACCTCCACGGTGGCCTGCGGCTTGTCGATCTTGAGGTCGCTGTCGATATAGAAGAACTGGCCGCTGGCCTGGGCCTTGGCCAGGACCTTCTGTGCCACATCGTCGAGATTCTGGAACGGTTCGGTCGTCTTGATCACGACCTGGACCGGCAAACCCTGCGCGCCCGGCAGGGAAGGAAACTGGAATGCCGCAACGCGGGCGCCGGCAATCTCGCCCCACTTCTGCTGCAGAATCTTCTGCAATTCTCCGGTACCCCGGTCGCGCTGGTCCCAGGGTTTGAAGATCACGCCGCCGATGCCGCCATTGGTGGACGGCATGCCGGTGATCTGGAACATCTGCTCGTATTCGGGCAGGCTGCGGGCCGTGTCGAGAACCTGCCTGGAGTAGGTCTTCATCTGGTTGAGGGTGGCGTTGGGTGGGCCCTGGATATTGGCCAGCACGACGCCCTGGTCCTCCTGCGGCGCCAGTTCCGACTTGGAGGTGGCAAACAGATACACCACGCCGCCCAGGAGCAGGATACCCATCACCACGGGCACCAGATGGGTGTTCAGGGTGCCGTGCAGAATGCGCTGGTAGCGATGATGCAGACGATCGAACTGCCGGTCGATGAACTGCACGAAGCGGCCGTTTTCCTGTTCGGCCTTGAAGATGCGCGAGGTCATCATCGGCGATAGCGTCAGCGCAATCACGCCGGAAACAGTGACCGCACCGGCCAGGGTGAAGGCGAACTCGGTGAACAATGCACCGGTCAGGCCGCCCTGGAATCCGATTGGCACGTAGACCGCGATCAGCACCACGGTCATGGCCACGATCGGGCCGCCCAGCTCGCGTGCACCCATCAGGGCCGCCTGCATGGGTGACTTGCCTTCTTCCTTCATGTGCCTGTCGACGTTCTCGACCACGATGATGGCGTCATCCACTACCAGACCGATGGCCAGCACCAGTGACAGCAGGGTGAGCAGATTGATCGAGTACCCGAAAATCAGCATGACGAAGAAAGCGCCGATCAGCGACAGCGGCATGGCCACCAGCGGAATCAGCACGGCGCGCAGACTGCCGAGGAACAGGTAGATCACCAGCATCACGATGAGCAGGGCCTCGATCAGGGTCTTGACCACTTCGTCGATGGAGCTGGTGATGAAATCGGTGGCGTCGTAGACGATCTGACCGTGCATGCCATTGGGCATCTGCTTGATGATGCCGGGGAAGGCATCGCGCACGCGCTTGATGACATCAAGGATGTTGGCCTCCGGCGCTGCCTTGATGCCGATGAAGACCGACTGCTTGCCGTTGAATGCCACGCTCAGGCCGTAACTTTCCGAGCCCAGTTCGACCCTGGCGACGTCGCCCAGACGCACGATCGAGCCATTGATCTGCTTGACCGCGAGCTGCTTGAAGGCATCCACCGAATGCACGGAGGTATCCGCAGTCAGCGACACGCTGACCATCTGGCCCTTGGTCGATCCCAGCGCCGCCAGGTAGTTGTTGGCAGAAAGCGCCGAATAGACATCGCTGGCGGTGACGCCGTGCGCCGCCATCTTGTCGGGGTCCAGCCAGGCGCGCAGGGCAAACTGGCCCGAGCCGATGATCTCGGCGCTCTGCACGCCCTCGATCGAATCCAGCTGCGGCTTGATGACCCGTATCAGGTAGTCGGTGACTTCGTTGTTGGCCAGCGTGTCGCTGCTGAAGCCCATGTACATGGAGGCGATCTGCTGGCCGGTCTGCACCTGCAGCACCGGCTGCTGGGCCTCGCGCGGCAGCTGATTCAGTACCGCGTTGACCTTGGTGTTGATCTCGGTCAGGGCGCGGTTGGCGTCGTAGTTCAGGCGCAGGGTGGCGGTGATGGTGGACACACCGCTGGTGCTGGACGAGGACAGATAGTCGATGCCCTGGGCCTGGGCGATGGCGGCCTCCAGCGGCTGGGTGATGAAGCCGGCCACGGTGTCCGCGTCAGCGCCGAAGTACGCTGTGCTGACGGTGACCGTGGCGTTTTCGGTCTCCGGGTATTGGCGGATCGGCAAACCACTCAGCGCGCGGATGCCGAGCACCAGGATCAGCAGGCTGACGGTGATCGAAAGGACAGGTCGCTGGACAAATATGTCAGTGGGTTTCATGAGGCTCACTGTTCCCGCGGAGTCGGATTGGGGTCATTGGCGGGCTCGACACTGTTGTCCACCTTGACGGGCGTGTCGTTCTTCAGCTTCAGCTGGCCGCTGGTGACAACCATGTCGCCGACCTTCAGGCCCTTGGTCACGGCAACCTGGTCGCCACGGGTTTCGCCCGTGGTGACGAAGGTCTGCCGCGCCACTTTCTGCGTGCTGGTCTTGCCGTCCTTGTCCTTGACCTGTTTTTCCTCGACCTTGAACACGGTGGAGCCATAGGGGTTGTAGGTGATTGCGGTCTGCGGCAACGTCAGCCGCTGGTCTTCGGTGCCGATATCCACCCGTACATGGGCAAACATGCCCGGTACCAGCTTGCCGTCGGGATTTGGCAACCTGGCCTCCACCATCACGTTGCGGGTCGCCGCATCCACCTTCGGGTCGATGGCTGTGAGCACGCCGTCGAATGCCTGATCCGGTCGGCTGTCCAGGCTGACGTGCACGGTCTGCCCCTTGCTCAGGTTGGCCAGTTCCTTTTGCGGCAGGTTGAAATCGACAAAAACCGGATCAAGCTGCTGCAGGGTGACCACCGTGGTGCCGGCATTGAGGTAGGTGCCCGGGCTGATGGTGATGATCCCGGCGCGGCCATCGAACGGGGCATGCAGTTCCTTCTTGGCCACCAGGGCGGCCTGCTGCTGCACGGCAGCCTGTTTCACGCGCAGATCGGCCTGGGCGTTGTCGTACACCGCTCGGGCAATGGTATGGGTCTTCAGCTGTTTGCTGGCACGATCGAAACTGATCTTGGCCAGCGCGGCTGCGGCGCGGGCCTGGTTCAGGGCCGCCTCGCCGTCGGTGTCGCGGAGTTTCAGGATCAGCTGACCGGCCTTGACCTCGTCGCCGGACTGTATGGCAATCTCCGTGACCAGACCGGACACATCCAGCGCCAGATCGGCACCGCGCCCTGCGCGCAAGGAACCTACCGCTTGCAGTTGCGGCTGCCACGCAAGCTCTTGCACCTGGGTTGCAGACACGGTCTGCACGGGTACGCCCTGACTGGCCATGTACTGCTTGATCATGTGCGCCTTGAACAGGTTGAAGCCAACCAGAAGACCGAGTGCGATCACGACGATGATCAGCATGATGATCATGCGTTTGCGGGTTTGGGACTGCATCGTGTGTCTCCTTGGGGCACGAGCACGAGGCGCTGCGTACGCCGCGTCGGGGTATAAGTGTACTAGCGGGTTTATAATTATGGCAGGTAGTCCGATGCTCGCGCAAGCCGCCGTTGCGCCGGTGAGTCAACTGGAAATTGCCTGCCGTGTCGACCACAATGATCGCCCAGTTTCCAGCCATCAGGTTGCATGATCATGAATGTTATAGCGGTGCCGGTTTCGCCCGGCGAGGTGATCGACAAGATCACCATTCTCGAGATCAAGTCAGAGCGAATTGCCGACGCCGCCAAGCTTGCCCACGTCCGTGATGAATTGCAGATGCTGGAAGACACCTGGGCCGGGGCGGCGGCTGGCGAAGCCGATATCGGCGACGAGCGGGCGCGGCTGAAAAAGGTCAACGAGGCCTTGTGGGAAATCGAGGATGCCATCCGACTGCAGGAGAAAGCCGCCAGCTTCGGCGAGCGCTTCATTGAACTGGCTCGCTCGGTCTACGTTCGCAACGACGAACGCGCCGCAATCAAGCGCGAGATCAATGACAAGCTGGGTTCACGCCTGGTCGAGGAGAAGTCCTACGAGGACTACCAGTAGGCCGGTGCGGGGGAGTGGGTAGGTAGGAAGTAGGAAGTAGGAAGTGGAAGTGGAAGTGGGGCGCAGGGACCGGAGTGCGGTCATGCTGGTTATCTTTTCCCGCTCACCGCTCACCGCTCACCGCTCGCCGTGCCCCGCTCCCCGGCAAACACCTCCAAGCGCTCAATCACATCATCCACGGTGATGAGATCCATGACGCCCGGGCGCTCTATCTTGGTGCCCCAGGGTAGTGCATCGGCAGGCCTGCCCAGATACTTGCGGGCCGCAGCATCGTAGCGATTCACGCACCATTGCCGATCACTGTATGGCCCCGAGCGCTCCGGATTGGAGGCGGCATGCAGGCCGAGCACGGGTGTGCCGACGGCATTGGCCATGTGCATGGGCCCCGAGTCGGGAGTCAGCAGGATGTCGCCGCGTGCATAGAGCGCGAGCGCCCGCTTGAGCGTGTCCTTGCCGATCAGGTCAGTGGGCTGCGAGCGCATTGCCGCCACGATCGCATCACCCATGCGGCGCTCGCCGTCGCTGGGCCCGCCAGTCAGCACCACGCGCATGCCAAGGGCGGTGGTGGCATGATCAGCGACTGCGGCGTAGCCGGCGGCATGCCAGTTGCGAAGCCGGTGACTGGCGCAGGCGTTGATCAGGAGCACGGGAGCGTCATCGTGCCATTGCTGCCCGGCCCACTCCTGATCCTCCGCGGGAATCGGTATGTCCCAGCGTGGCGTCGCGGGTGCAATACCCAGCATGTCGCCGAAACTGCCAATGGCGTCGAGAACGTGCTGGCCGCGTCGGGCGGCGATACGTTCCCTGATGAACAGGCCGTGCAGGTCGCGGGACCGCGCGCGGTCGTATCCGATACGTCGGTGCGCTCGCACGGCCAGGCTAAGCAGGTTGGCACGCAGGGCAACCTGCATGTGCAGCAGGGCGTCAAAGTGCTGGCCGGACAGCGCCGCGCGCACGGCGCGCCAGCCGGCGATACCCCGAGCCTTGTCAAAGGTCACGAAGGTCACGCCGGGAATGTCTCCTACCAGGCGTCGTTCGAGCTTGCCGATGATCCAGGTCAGTCTGGTCCGGGGCAGGTCCTGCTGCAGGCGGCGCAGCAGCGGCACGACATGGGTAACGTCACCCAGCGCCGAGGTGCGCAGAAGGCAGATGCTCTCCGGCGCATGGGCATGCAGGCTTGTTAAACTGGGGGCATGTTGGCCGGAATCGGAGTGGCGCATCGTGGGGGGAATTTACCGGTGACGGATGAACGCATCGTAGCCGACCATGGCGCTGGCGTGGTATTTGACCGGTCACTGACACCGGATCTGGACATGCGCTGGTTCGACGCGAACTATTGGCAGGGCAGGAAGGCCATGCGTCGGCTGGGCGGCGGACGTGGCGGGGTTTTCCTGATCGATACCCCTGTCGGCGAGTGCGTGCTGCGCCACTATCGTCGTGGTGGCGGCGTGGCACGCGTGCTGGGGGATCGCTATCTGTGGACGGGTCAGGCACGAACGCGCAGCCTGATGGAGTTTCGCCTGCTGTGGCGTCTGTACCGGGCCGACCTGCCCGTGCCGCGACCGGTTGGCGGCGCCTGGGTGCGCAGCGGAATCTACTATCGTGCCGATCTTCTGACCCGGTTCATTGCCGGTGGGCGGGCTCTGTCGGCCGAGCTGGGCCGGGTACGCGACAATCCCGAGATAGCCGATCGCATTGGTGACTGTATCGGTCGCTTCCATGCACACGGCCTGTTTCATGCCGATCTCAATGCCCACAACATCCTGCTGGGGAGTGATGACAAAATCAGCCTGATCGACTTTGACCGTTGTCGGATTCGCTCCCCTCACGTTTCCTGGCAACAGGCGAATCTGGCCCGCCTGCATCGCTCGCTGATGAAGCTTGATGCCGCCGGTGGCGATGTGTCCGGCTGGCAGCAGCATTGGTGGGGCGCACTGCTTGCCGCCCATGCGCGAGCGCTGGAGGCTGCATGAACTGGCAACTGCATTTCCTGGGTACCGGCGATTCCAGGGCGATGCTGGAGCTGGGCTCATCGGCTGCCGTTCTGGAGTGCGACGGAGAGCCGCGCCTGCTGATCGACTGCGGTCCGGACATCGTCGATCGCTACCTCGACAGTTACGGCGCACCGCCGCCGGCGTTGTATGTCACGCACACCCACATGGATCATGTGGGTGGCCTCGAGCGGTTGTTCAGCGTGCTGCAGTTTGATCCGCGCTGGCGCGGCAAGACCCGGGTATTTGCTCATGCGGCGCTGGTACCCCTGATGCAGGCACGGGTTGCCGATTATCCGAATGTGGCCGCCGAGGGCGGTGCCAATTTCTGGCAGGCGTTTCACCTGGTGCCGTGTACTCGTGGCTTCTGGCTTGATGGCCTGTGGCTGCGCCTATTCGCCACCCGCCATCACGCGCCGGGTACCTCGTTCGGTCTCGTTCTGCCTGGCAGCCTGGTTTACAGTGGCGATACCCGGCCCATCCCCGAGACACTGAAATCCGAGGCAGGGCAGGGCGAGCTGATCGCGCATGATTGCGCCCTGCAAGGCAACCCGTCGCACACCGGGCTGGAAGACCTGCAGCGCGAGTATCCTGATAGCCTGCGCCAGCGCATGATCCTGTATCACTACGCATCTGCGGCCGATGGACGTGCAATGTCGGCGCAAGGCTACCGCGTGGCCGAGCCTGGCCAGCGGGTGGCTCTGGCGTCGCCGGCGGCCGTGGGCGAGGACGCCGGCTGATGGGGCGCACCATACCCATTGCCCTGGCGGCCGATCCGATTCGCGACACGCTGTCGCGACCTCTGTCGGATCTGCGCATATCCGTGATCGACCGCTGCAATCACCGCTGCCCCTACTGCATGCCGGCCGAGGCATTCCACGAGGATTATCCATTCCTTCGCCGCGAGCAGTGGCTGGACTTCGACGAGATCGAGCGTGTGGCCCGCATCATGGCGGGGCTGGGCGTACGCAAGCTTCGCCTCACGGGCGGTGAACCCCTGCTGCGACCGGGGCTGCCGGATCTGGTGCGGCGTCTTGCCGCCATTCCGGGCATCGATGATCTGGCCCTGACCAGCAATGGCGTGCTGCTGCCGCGTCAGGCTCGCGCGCTGAAGGACGCCGGTCTGCATCGTGTCACCATCAGTCTGGACAGTCTGGACGCGCAGACCCACAGGCGGCTCAGCGGCGGGCGCGGCGACGTGCAGCAGACGCTTGCAGGTATTGCTGCCGCGGAGCAATGCGGCCTGGCACCCGTCAAGATCAATTGCGTGGTCCTGCGTGGCATCAATGATCATCAGCTCATCGATCTGCTCGGGCACTTCCGTGGTACCCCGCATGTTGTACGCTTCATCGAGTACATGGATGTGGGCACGCTCAATCAGTGGCGCCAGGCCGAAGTGGTACCCAGCAGCGAGCTGCGGCGGAGAATAGAAAAGCACTGGCCCTTGCGTGCGCTGCCGCCGAACGTGCCGGGTGAGGTGGCCAGTCGCTATGCCTACGCCGATGGCCTTGGCGAGGTCGGTTTCATCAGTTCGGTCAGCAAGCCGTTCTGCGGCGACTGCTCCCGCGCCCGCTTGTCAGCCGACGGGCAATTGTTTACCTGTCTGTTTGCGCAGCACGGCCACGATCTTCGCGGGCCGCTCCGTTCCGGTGCCAGCGATCAGGACATGCGCGGCCTGGTCAGTGCCGTATGGGCGGGCCGGCAGGATCGCTACAGTGAACAGCGAGCCGAGCGACGTGCCGGAAAAAGCACAGAGCACGTCGAGATGTTTCATATAGGTGGTTGATATGAAAGAGAACAATTCGGTCCTCACGCATGTGGATAGTGCCGGTCACCCGCGCATGGTGGATGTCGGCGACAAGCCTTCCTCTGCGCGTGTTGCCGTGGCTGAAACACGCGTGCGGTTTCCGCCCGCGGTGGCCCAGGTGCTGCACCGGGACGGCTTGCGCGTGGCCAAGGGTCCCGTTGTCGACACCGCCATCATTGCCGGAGTGATGGCGGCCAAGCGTTGCCACGAACTGATTCCGTTCTGTCATCCGCTGGCCATCGAGCGATGCGAAATTCGCACCCGGTTCGAAGGTGAGCAGGTGCTGGTGATCGAGTGTGAAGTGGCCATCCATCACAAGACTGGTGTGGAGATGGAAGCCCTCACTGGGGCCAGCGTGGCCGCCCTGACTGTGTATGACATGTGCAAGGCGCTGTCGCACGAGATCGAGATTGGGCCCCTGCGCCTGCTCGAGAAACACGGTGGCCGGCGCGATGTGCGCAAGGGAGCAGCGCCATGAACTATCGTCTGCTGTATTTCGCGCGCATGGGAGAAGAGGCCGGCATGGCGCAGGAGCAGGTCGAGACCGACGCCGGTGATGCGCGAACGCTCTATGCCGCGCTGCGCGAGCGTCACGGGTTCAGCCTGCCCGTGGACAGTTTGCGCATTGCAGTCAACGGCGTGTTCGTGGATTGGGATCACGATCTGGCCGAGGGTGACGAAATCACCTTCATTCCACCGGTGTCCGGCGGATGAATCTGTTTGCTCTGAAGGATGTACCCATCGCCTCGGAGGCATTGCGTGACCGCTTGCTTGATCCGGGCGCGGGTGCGTGCGCCTGCTTCGAAGGGCGCGTCCGCAACCATCATCTTGGGCAGGACGTACTCGGCCTGGACTACCAGGCCTATGCGCCGCTGGCTCAGCGCGAGGGTGACGCCATTCTGATCGAGGCCGTGCAGCGCTTCGACGTGATCCGGGTCGCCTGCGTGCATCGCACAGGGTCGCTTGCCGTGGGTGAGCTTGCGGTCTGGGTCGGCGTCAGCAGTGCCCATCGCGGTCCCGCGTTCGACGCCACCCGCTACATCATTGATGAAGTAAAGAAGCGTGTGCCTATCTGGAAGCGCGAGCACTATCGTGACGGCAAGAGTGTCTGGCAGCACCCGCAGGCAGCCGATACGACGGCAGACACCACGCCCTGATCAGGACGCGGCAGGGTAGGCACCGTGGAGGGGTTCGCCCGGTGTCGGGCGCACATCATGTATTGAAGGGGTGGCGGCTCCGCCAGCCGGTCTCCGGCGCCCGAATCGTCTGCTACCGTTGCTCCCTTCCGGGCCTGGCGGGTCGCGCCGGCGTTGCTTGCGACATGCCAGTGGCATGTCGCGACGCTGGCGCGGGGGAGGCAAGGACGCCGACCGGATGTACGCACCATGGAAGGTTTCGCGCGGTGTCGGGCGCGGATCATGTTATTGAGGGGGTGGCGGCTCCGCCAGCCGGTCTCCGGCGCCCGAATCGTCTGCTACCGTTGCTCCCTTCCGGGCCTGGCGGGGTTTACAAACTATCGTCGCGAAGCGACCAGCGAAGCCACCATTGACAGTATCGAGGGGCGAGCCCTCTGTATGTAGCCGAATTTCCAGTTGTCATTCCCGCGCAGGCGGGAATCCAGTGTCTGTTCTTTTGCAGCCCTTCTCGGCATCAACATCCGGGAGGGGTTGTTCCGCCCATCCTGGGCTCCACCCCTCGCTTTGGCTCGGGGCCCGCCTGCGGCGGTCCAATTTCGTTCCCGACGAAATTGTCGGACCGCTTTGTCTGTTTCGAGGGTTCAAATCCCTCTTTTGGCAGTCTTTCGCAAGGATGGTGGTTCAGGTACTACTGAACTCCATCGCAGCTTCAAATCTGGCGGAGAGAGAGGGATTCGAACCCTCGATACGGGTATAAGCCGTATACACACTTTCCAGGCGTGCTCCTTCAACCACTCGGACATCTCTCCGGGTTCCGTGACGCCATGCATCCTGCATATCCTCATCACGGAGCCGCGTAGCTTACTGCACGTGCCTGGTACAGACAAGATTAACTGGAGCCAGCCTTCGCGCAGGCGCAGGATCGAGGTGGTCACACGGGGATACGGATCCTTGCTCGGTCGCGGGTTGCACCGGGTACGGCCGAAACGACGATGCAGCGCCTTGTCGGTGTGCAAGCTGCATGGGGTCTGGATGTCGAGAGGGATGTGCTCGGCCCATCCTGGGCCTCACCCCTCGCTTTGGCTCGGGGCCCGCCTTTGGCGGTCCAATTTCGTTCCGGACGAAATTGTCGAACCCTCGATACGGGTATAAGCCGTATACACACTTTCCAGGCGTGCTCCTTCAACCACTCGGACATCTCTCCGGGTTCCGTGACGCCATGCATCCTGCATATCCTCATCACGGAGCCGCGTAGCTTGCTGCACGTGCCTGGTACAGACAAGATTAACTGGAGCCAGCCTTCGCGCAGGCGCAGGATCGAGGTGGTCACACGGGGATACGGATCCTTGCTCGGTCGCGGGTTGCACCGGGTACGGCCGAAACGGCGATGCAGCGCCTTGTGGGTGTGCAAGCTGCATGCATGGCACGGACAGGTTCAAGCGGAGCTTGCCGGTGCGCTGGCGAAGAATGCAGGCGGGCGTCACTTCACGCGTGGCGCGTTCAGCGTAGACTTGTCACAATCGGGCTTCAAAGCAAGGATTTGTACATGTCATATCAGGTGTTGGCACGCAAGTGGCGGCCAAAGCAATTTGCCGAGCTGGTCGGTCAGGAGCACGTTGTGCGAGCGCTTTCCAATGCGCTGGATGCCGATCGTACCCATCACGCCTATCTCTTCGCCGGTACACGGGGCATCGGCAAGACCACCATCGCGCGCATATTCGCCAAGTCCATCAATTGCGAGCATGGGCAATCGGCCGAGCCGTGCGGTGAGTGTGCGGTGTGCACGGCCGTCGATGCGGGTCGTTTTGTTGACCTGCTGGAGATCGATGCGGCCAGCAATACCGGCGTCGATGATGTGCGCGAACTGATCGAGAATGCCCAGTATGCGCCGTCACGAGGGCGCTACAAGGTCTACCTGATTGACGAGGTGCACATGCTTTCCCGCAGTGCATTCAATGCATTGCTGAAAACACTTGAGGAGCCGCCTGAGCATGTGAAGTTCCTGCTGGCCACCACCGATCCGGACAAATTGCCGATGACGGTGCTGTCGCGTTGCCTGAAGTTCAACCTGAAGCGCCTGCTGCCGCAGCAGATTGGCGATCAATTGCGTCATATTCTCGAAGCCGAGCAAATTGACTTTGACAACGCGGCGGTCGACGCCCTGGCCCTGGCTGCAGACGGATCGATGCGCGATGGTCTCTCCCTGCTGGATCAGTCGCTTGCCTATGGCGGCAACGAGCTGCGTGATGAACCGACCCGCGCCATGCTGGGCACGGTCGAGCATGGCAGTGTCCTGGCTCTGATCGAGGCGCTGGCCGCTGGAGACGGCAGCGCACTTCTGCAGCAGGCCGAGACGATTGCCGAGCACGCGCCGGACTTTGCCGGTGTGCTGGATCAGCTTGCTGGCGCGCTGCACCAGATCCAGCTGCTGCAACTGGTACCGGGCCATCGCAGCGTTGCGGGGCCGAACGAGACGGCATTCCAGAACCTCGCGTCGAGTCTGTCTGCAGAGGAGGTGCAGCTCTACTATCAACTGGCAGGGCGCGGACGGCGGGAGCTGGGGTTTGCACCTGATCCCCAGACGGGTTTCGAGATGGTGCTGTTGCGCATGCTCGCGTTTCGGCCGGGCTCGCACTCCGAACCGTCACCGCAGGAGCCCGGGCGCAAGGCCGATACCGTGCCAGGCAGGCAGCTGCCTGCCTCGGCACCGACCCCGCGGCAGGGGATAGCCGAGGAAGCGCCATCGCACAGAAAGGCAGGCCGGCAGCCTTCCGGCAGGCCCGACGAGGCCGAGCGACCTGCGGCGCCGCAAGCGCCGGCGCCGGCGAAGACCGACAGCCGGCTGTTTGGCGACGCCAGCCGCTGCACCGGCGATTGGCATGCCTGGATTGCACAGTCGGGCCTTGCCGGCCCGACGGGCGAGCTGGCACGCAATGCCGTTCTGCAGGATATCGATGGCGCCGTTTGGACATTGCAATTGCGACCCGAATTGATGAGCATCGCCGTGGAGCCGATGACCAGCCGCCTGCGGGAGGCGCTTGGTGCCTATGTCGGTCAGGCGGTGAAACTGCGCTTTGTCAGCAGTGATAGAGTCAGCGACACGCCGGCGGAAAGGCGCCAGCAGGCGGACCAGGCCCGCCAGAGTGCGGCCGAGCAGGCGATCCGCGAGGATCCCCTGGTGCAGGGGCTGGAAAACGAACTTGGGGCGCGTGTGGTGCCGCAGAGCATCCAGGCGCTGTAGTGCACCTCGAACGATGAACGACACAAACAGAACAAGCGGAGAAGCATGATGCGTGGACAGATAGGTCAGCTGATGCAACAGGCACAGCGGATGCAGGAAAAGATGAAGCAGGCGCAGGAGGAAATTGCGCAAATGGAAGTGGTTGGCAGTGCCGGCGGTGGTCTGGTCAAGGTCACCATGAGTGGCGCGCATGAGGTGCGCAAGGTCGAAATGGATCGCGACATGCTCAACGATGATGCCGAGATGGCCGAGGATCTGGTGGCGGCCGCTGTCAACGACGCGGTCAACAAGGTGGCTGCGGCCAGCAAGGAAAAGATGGGCGATGTTTCCTCGGGCATGAGCCTGCCGCCGGGAATGAGTCTGCCGTTTTGATGCCTGTCCCGGGGTCGCGCATTCGCCAATCGCGCAGGGGTTGCTGCGGTGACGCTCGTGCGTCGAGATGCCGGCCTGACAATGCCGGGCAGAAGTTGCGATGAGCACCGGCTCGCCGCTGCTGTCCGAACTCGTGGATGCCCTGCGCGTGCTGCCGGGTGTCGGTGCGCGCAGCGCCCAGCGCATGGCGTTCCAGTTGCTCGAGCGCGATCGCGAGGGTGGTCAACGCCTGGCGAAGGCACTTGCAGCCGCCATGCAGGACATCGGCAACTGCAGGCGCTGCAGAAATTTCAGTGAGCAGGCGGTATGCGGCCTGTGCGCCAGCGAGCAGCGTGACAGCAGTCTGCTGTGCGTGGTTGAGAGCCCTTCGGACCTTGCCGCCATTGAACAAGCCACGGGTTATCGGGGGCTGTATTTCGTGCTGCTGGGGCGCTTGTCTCCGCTGGACGGACTGGGGCCGAACGAGCTTGGCCTCGATCTGCTGGCGCGGCGCCTGCAGGAGGACGAGGTGGGCGAGATGATCGTGGCCACCAACCCCAACGTCGAAGGTGAGGCCACGGCGCACTACCTGAGCCGCCTGGCGCATGCCGCAGGCATCCGCGTGACGCGCCTGGCACACGGTGTGCCGCTGGGTGGGGAGCTCGAGTACGTGGATCGCAATACCCTGGCGCATGCCTTCGGCGGGCGCCTGTCGCTGGAGTAGCCGTTGGCGGTCAGCGGTGAGCGGTGAGCGGAGGCAGGAGACTTGCGAGGAGTCTTTCCCGCTCACCGCTCACCGCTGACCGCTGACCGCTTGCGCTTCAAGCGAATCATGTATGCTGAAGTTTGCTCTGCGCCAAAGCGCCCATTCCTGACCCGCGAAACTCATGTCAGACACACTCTTCAGCAAGATCATTCGCCGCGAAATACCCGCCGACATCGTCTACGAGGACGACGACGTACTGGCATTTCGCGATGTCAATCCGCAAGCTCCGACGCACGTGCTGTTCATACCCAAGCGTCCCATCGCCAGCCTGGATGAAGCCGGGCCGGATGATGCGCAATTACTGGGCAAGCTGATGCTGGCTGTAGCCGAGTACGCGCGCGATGCGGAGATCGCCCGCGACGGCTACCGCGTTGTGATCAACTGCAACGAGCACGGCGGGCAGACGGTATTCCACCTGCATCTGCACTTGCTGGGTGGTCGCAGGATGAACTGGCCGCCTGGCTGAGTGCGATTCCGGTGCAGTCGGTCCGGTCTGGCGCTAATTGCCGCCTGGCTTGGGCTCCTGGCGCGGCACCACGATCACCCTGGTGGGCGCAACCCAGTAGGGATTCAGGTAGCCGGGCCCCCAGAACGGGTCATAGAAGGGGCTGTTGTAATAGCCGCTGTTGTACGGCAAGCGCGGCTTGATGCGAGGCCACAGGTAGATGGTATCGGCGGCGATGCGCGGATAGCTGTAGTCGTAATCCCCGACCTTGCTGGTCAGATGTCCATCCAGTGTGCCGGTGACGGTGATATCGCGGCCCTTGGCGAATACCTCGGGATCATAGAAGCCCTGTCGGCAGGCCACGAATCGACCCATGCTGTCCTGATCGTCGCGCGGACGGGTGCTGCGGTCCAGTGGCCGCGACAGCGCGTAGATGCAGGTGTGATCGGCTGCGGGAACCGTCTTGATCACCTCGCCACCCCAGCGCACACGGCTGCCGTCTGCCTGGTTGGCATTCTCGGGTGAAACCTCGGCAAACTGACCCTCGAGCGGTGTGGGGACACTGGCGCAGGCGGCCAGGCCGATGCAGGCCCCGGCGATAAGCAATGTTTTGTACATAGTGACCTCTGCAATGGGTTGCCGAGCCATTCGGCTGTTATCTATTTAAGCATGAACAAGCTGATTGATTGCTGAGCAGCATGCGGGCAGGCCGCGTACCGCCTGGCAGCGGCCGAGGCCCATGGCCCACGGTGTACCTGCTCCTCCCGATACCGGCCTTGCCATCTCATTTCTCCGCTTGACCGGTTTCTTTCAGCGCCGCCTCGACCAGCCGCCGGTACGCCGCGACTTCGCCTGGTGTGGCGCTTTGACGCGCATAGCGAAGGTACTGGAAACGTTTCGACAGCATGTCCAGTTGACGCGCATGAGCGGGGAGCGCATCGCGCGCGCGCTGCATGAAATCGCCCGGACCCTCGCTCGGCCTTCTTGCCAGTCCCAGGCGTGCCAGCTTGCGTTCCAGACGCCGCTGGCTTTCGAGCAAGGGGTCGCGCTCGCGCCGACGGCGCAGGGTCAGCAAGGTAGCCAGTGCCAGCAGCACACTGCAGCCGATGGCCAGGATCAGCGTCAACTGGCGGACGTCGGTCCGGGAAATGCCGAACGGAGTCAGCAGGCCCTTCTGGCGCTCCTGGTTGAAGGCGACGACGGCCTTGCCCCACCAGCGATTGACGATGTCCCAGTGGTTGCGCAGACCCTGCAGCCAGCTGTTCTGGTACCAGGCAGCACTGCTTCCGGCCGCAGCCGATGCGCCCAGGCTCACCCGTTCCGGTCGCACCGCGGCCGTGGGGTCATACCGCACCCAGCCGCGGCCCTGAAGCCATACTTCGGCCCAGGCATGCGCATCGGAGTTGCGTACCAGCAGGTAGCTGCCAAGGTCACTCCAGTAGCCGCCCTGATAGCCGGTGACCACGCGTGCCGGCACGCCGGCAGCCCGCATCAGAAAGGTGAACGATGACGCGTAATGCTCGCAGAATCCCTCGCGGGTGGAAAAAAGGAAGTCGTCGATGCTGTCGCGGCCCAGCGGCGCCGGAACCAGGGTGTAGCTGAAACCGCCATTGTGGAACAGGTCCAGGGCCGCCGCCGCAATCGCCGCATGGTCGCTGCCGTACTTCTCCTGCCAGCCGGCGGCAAGTGCGCGGGCTTCCGGATCAAAATTCTCCGGCAAGGCCAGATTGCGCCGCCGGTCCACCGGCGTGAGGGTTGCTTGCAGCCTGTATACGGTAGCCGAACGCATCGCATAGCGGTGCAAGGCGTCGAGCGGCCTGAAGTTGATCAGCTCGTGGCTGGACAGCATGCGCGCGCCATCTGGCTCGCTCAGGGGCACGTCAAGCGCCGGCAGAATGTGCCCGCCAGTTGGCTCCAGTATCACCTGGTAATCGATGCTGCGGGTGGCCGACACGGTCTCCGGTGAGTCGTTGTCGTGGCGCGCGTGGCTCCAGGTGCGCCCATCGAAGTGGCTCATGACCCAGCCGCGGAAATAGCGTTGCTCGGGGGGCGGCGGCTGGTCGGCAAAGCTCACCCGCATGGCCGGGCTGTCGTCGATAAGCAGCTCGGTCAGATTGCCCGGCGTCATGCGGCTGCTCAAACCGGTGCGACCGGTGTCCGGGCCGGGTGCGCCCCAAAGCGGAGACGCCAGCCGCGGCACAAACATGAAGCTGAACAGTGCCAGAGGCAGGGCCAGCGCCAGGATCTGCACCACGGGAACCAGTTCCTGCCGCCAGCCCGGCGCAGGCCCGCGCGGCTCGATGGCGCGCAGCGCCGCCAGGTTGGGCACCAGGCCAAGCAGTACCAGTGCCGTGAACACCATTCCCTGATTGAACAGCAGGGCGCTCATCAGCACGAAGCAGCCGAAGGCGACCGAGCTGCGGATATCGCGCGGACGCGATGTTTCCAGCAGCTTGAGAACCAGCAGCCCGACCGCCAGGGCACTGCCCGGAGCACGGCCAAAAAGATTGCCATAGAAGCTCACAATGGCCAGCAGCAGGAGTGCTACCAGCGGCAGCTTGATCCAGAGCGGCGTCTGCCGGGCCTTGTGCGTTCGCATCTGCCACCAGCGCAGGACCAGCAGCAGGCCCAGCGGCACACTCATCCACAAGGGCATGTGCCCGACGTGCACCGCCAGGGTGATCACCATGCCCAGGCCGATCAGGTCAATGGCGCGTTGCTGGATCACGGCAGCTCCGCCAGTGCGCGCATGGAGCGGTGGAAATGTGCCGGGCCCTGTCCCGCGTCAATATGGTTGTCCGGCAGTCTGAGCGACCAGACCCTCCCGGTCTCGTGTGCTTCGACGACCCAGCGTGCCAGGCGTGCAATGCGTGCCTCGCGATCGGCAAGGCGAACCTGGCCCCAGTCCAGGTGCCACGCCTGGGCGGCGCGTGGGCGGTCGAAGGTCTTCACGCGCAGATCCTCGCTGCGTGCACTGGCTTTCCACGCAATGCGGCGCAGGGGGTCACCGCTGCGGTAGGCGCGCAGCCCGGACCACTCGTCCCCATGTGCACGTCGGTGACGGCTGGCGTCCCCCGCCAGTGGCACGGGCGCCGGACCCGACGCCTCGGGCCGCGGGTACACCAGCACGCGATGGTCCGGAGCAATCCAGCTCCAGGCGCGAAACCAGCCAAAGGGCCAGCGGCTGGATACCCGCAAGCGCGGCAGCTGCAGCCAGCCGCGCTTGCTGGTGGGAACGGTGATCTGTGTTTCAACGCTGCTGTCGACGTCCACATTGAAACTCGTTTCATCGGCGCCGCTGTGCAGCCGGATTGCATTGTGACGATGCCCGCCGGCACGCCATGTCAGGCGAAGGCCCAGGTTGTCGCCGGCTATCGCGGGGCCGGCGCTGATCGAGGTCAGCTCGAGTTGATCAAGGCAGCGGAACGTCTGCAGCATGCTGGTAATGCCGGTAGCGCCAAGTATGCAGGTCAAAAGCAGCGCGGCATTGTTGTTGTAATTGAGTGCACCCAGCAGCATGACCAGCAGGATCGACGCAAAAACGAAGCCGAAAGCCGAGGGGACGATATAGATGCGGCGACGGTTCAGGCGAACCGGCAGGGGTTCGGGCGCGCGCAGTCGAGTCAGACTGGGCAGGCGGCGTTCGGCCCGCTGCAGCAGCCGCCCAAATGCGCGATGCATCAGGGAGCTAGTCTGCATTTCTCTTGCCATCTGCTGATGGTCGGATCGGTCGCGCATTCAGGCCGATCATCCCGGCGTCAATGCAGGTCGGCACCCATGGGTCGTATGCCGTACACCGGCTCCGGCGAGTGCCTGTCGGGACCGGACGTCCGGTCGCCACAGCGAGGGCTTGTGCGCCATGCAGGCCTGCCATCAGTCCACCGGCACTTCATCCAGCAGGGCTTGCGCGAGCTGGTCGCGGTCGGCGCCATGGCGCGGCGCCAGGCGGTGTGCGCTGGCCGCCACGAACAGGGCCTGGATGTCCTCGGGAATGACATGCTTGCGGCCTTCGAGCCATGCCCAGGCACGCGCCGCGGCCAGGAGTGCCAGCCCGGCGCGCGGGGACAGACCGACGTGAATGTCGGGGTGCTTGCGGCTGGCGGCCAGCAAGGCCTGCAGGTAGTCCAGCAGCGGCCCGGTCACGGTCACGGCATGTACCTGCTTGCGTGCTGCCAGCAGCTGGTCTGCGTCCATCACCGCCCGACACTGCTGCAGCATCTGTCGGCGATCGTCTCCGGCCAGCAGGGCGCGCTCGGCAGCACGGTCCGGATAGTCCAGCGCAATGCGCAGCATGAACCGGTCAAGTTGCGAGTCGGGCAGGGGAAACGTGCCGCCCATGTCGAGAGGGTTCTGCGTGGCGATGACCATGAACGGGTTTTCCAGCCTGCGGGTCTGGCCATCCACGCTGACCTGGCCTTCGGCCATTGCTTCGAGCAGGGCGCTCTGGGTCTTGGGTGTCGCGCGGTTGATCTCGTCGGCCAGCAGCAACTGGGTGAACAGTGCGCCCGGATGGAAACGAAACGTGCCGCGTTCGCGTTCGTAGACGCTGACCCCGATAATGTCGGCCGGCAGCAGGTCGCTGGTGAACTGAATGCGCTGGAAATCAAGTTTCAGCGTGGCGGCCATGGCGTGTGCGAGGGTGGTCTTGCCGACACCCGGAATGTCTTCAATCAGCAGATGCCCCTCGGACAGGGCACAGGCAAAGGCCAGTTGCACCTGATGCTGCTTGCCCAGGACGATGCTGTTGACCTGGGATTGGGCGTCGGCCAGCAGTTGCTGCAATTTTGATGGCGAAGAGGAATCGAGTGCGATGGTGGCCATGGACAACCTTGAAGCGAATGAACGGCTGGATAGTGGCCCCAGTGTAGCGGGCGCCACGCTCTGGCGTCGTGCCTTCATCGCGGTTTTTACCGTGCAATTGCTGATCAAGCTTGCCCTGGCAGTGCATCTGCCGCTTTTCGGCGACGAGGCGTTCTACTGGCAGGAAAGCCGGCATCTGGCCTGGGGCTACAGCGACCTGCCAGGCATGACAGCCTGGCTGGTTGCCCTGGGTACCGGGCTTGGCGGGCATTCCACCCTGGCAGTGCGCAGTGTGTTCCTGCTGCTGGGTGCCTTGCTGCCATGGATGGTGGTGTCGTTTGCGCGTCGCCATTTCGGCGCTCGAGCCGGCTGGCAGGCCGGGCTGCTGGCCATGGGTCTGCCATTGGCCGGCAGTCTGGGAGTGCTGGCGCTGCCGGACGTGATGCTGACCGTGGCTTCGATGATGGCCCTGCTCGCGCTGGATGTGGCGCTGGCCAGCAACAAGTGGCGCTACTGGCTGGCATTGTCCATGAGCCTGATTCTGGCACTGGCCAGTCATTATCGAGCCGGCATGTTGTTGCTGGCAGGCCTCGTGTTCGCCATCGCCACTCCCCGTGGCAGGGCGTTGTGGCGTAATCCGCGCTGGTATGCGGCTCTGGCGCTGGGCGCGCTTGGCGTCTTGCCGGCGCTGCTCTACAACATTGGGCACCAGTGGGCTGGCCTGGCTTTTCAGGCCCTTGAACGCAACCCCTGGGAGTTTCATGCCGACGCATTGCGCCAGCCTCTGGAGCAGGCCGCCGCATGTACGCCGTTGTTGTACCTGCTCATCTTGTGGGCCGTCCTGCACAGCCTGGCCAGGTTGCGCCGGGGCGCGCCCTGGGATCTGGTGGCCTGTATCGGCTCGACATTCCTGCTGGCCTACTTCCTGTTTGGCCTTTTTGCCGACGAACTGCGCTTCCGCGTGCATTGGCCATTGGCGGGTTATCTGCCCATTCTGGCCGTGGTCCCGGCGTTGGCCCGGCGCCTGTGGCAGGCGGGCAGGGCGCGTTTGGCTGCGCGCGCTGCGCTGTGTCTCGCCTGGGTGCTTCTGGCGCTGGGGCAGGTGCTTGTTCTGGGGTATCTCGCGGCACTGACACAAGCGCCCAGGGATGCACCGTGGCTGCGCCAGCACGCTCTGGCGGACACGTTTGACGGCTGGAATCAGGCTTCGCGCCAGCTCGCACGCCTGCTCGACCGGCGCGGGCATGATCACGTTACCCTGGTGGCTGACAATTTTCGTCTGGCTGCCGAGCTCGATTTCGGCCTCGGCGGCTCCCGTGCAGTGTATTCACTGGACTCGCCGCTCAATAGCAAACACGGTCGCGCCCGTCAGCTGCGCGATTGGCGACGCGATGAAGAGGCGCTGTTTGCGCGCCATGCCGGGCAACCGGTCCTGCTGGCCGTGGAGGAGACGGCCTTGCGCGAGCATCTGCGGCCGGCCTGGCTGCGTGATTTGTGCAGTCGCTTTGCCGACATCGTGCCACTTGAACGGGTCGACATCAGCACGCACAAGCGCATCGCGTTCTACCGCGCACGCCTGCGCAGTTCATCGTGGCAGGCGGGCGATCAGCAACATGAATGCATCATCTGGCAACGTGCCTATGCTGCCTATCTGTCCGGGTCAGGGAACTAGATACCCGCACTGGCGCAGCATGCGTGCCAGGGCAATCAGGGGCAGACCGATCAGCGCGCTCGGGTCGCTCGTGTCGATGGCGTGGAACAGGCTGATGCCCAGGCCCTCGCATTTGAAGCTGCCGGCGCAGTCCAGTGGCTCTTCCCTGTCGAGATAGCGTTCGATCTCCGCATCCTGCAGGCAGCGGAAACGCACGGTGGTGATATCCATGGCCAGCTGTGGTTTCGGCATCGCGGGATCGAGCACGCACAGGCCGGTCAGAAAGCGCAAGCTCCGATCGCTGGCATCGAGCAACTGGCGTCGTGCAATTTCCCGCGTACCCGGCTTGCCGATCACGGCCCGGTCCAGCGTGGCAACCTGATCGCTGCCGATGACCACAGCGCCGGGATGACGCTTTGCCGCGATGCGAGCCTTCTGCAGCGACAGCCGTTGCACCAGCTCGGCGACAGACTCATCGGCCAGCGGCGACTCGTCCATGTTGGCAGGGCATGTGTCGAAATCGAGGCCAAGCGTTCTCAGCTGGTTCGCCCTGTAGACCGAACCGGAGGCCAGCACCAGGGGCCTCACTGCCGCTCCTGATGCTCACGCACGGCGTCTTCCAGTTCCTGATGCGCCTCCTGCAATGCCTGCAGCTGCTGCTGGATGTTTCTGCCTGCCTGTTCGAGCGCACTGGCGGCCTGTTCCAGTTCTGTTTGGCTGGCACCGGGCGCCTTGTCCCGTATCCACAGACGGTGCTCCAGCAGATTGCGCAGCGCCTTGTCGATGGCGGCATGGGCGTTGGCGCTGCCGGCGCTGGGCAGGTTCGGCGACACGGTGACAGCGGCGTGAGCCTGGTCAAGCCGCAGTCGGCACTGCTTGATGCCTGTCTCGAGCTGGTCGGCACCGCGCAGCAGCCTCAGCATGACCTGTTCCCGGCGGTGGCCGAGCCAGTAGCGCAGGATCACGATAGCGGCGACAATGCTGACCACTACCAGCAGTGCCAGTCCGATCCAGTTGACGATTTTTTCCACGTTCTGCCCCTGTCGACCTGGGGGCAGTCTGCCGCATCAATCGGCGCGGGTAAACTGCCGCCGGGATTGACTTTCGCGGGTTTGCCCCCTAACATCCCGCGCCCATGTCCCGGTGCATGGGGAGCATCGGCTTGTCGGTCGCGACAGGCGGGTATTCCTGACAGCAAGGCAGAGTTGGCATGTCACCCAGGACAAAACAACCCGAGAACCACTTGCCGGCCTCCGTGGATGCTGCACGGATGGCTGCAGATCGTCGTATTTTTGAAGGCACGCTCCCGATCGAGGGCATGTCCCGGTTGCGGCCCAGCCTGGCTGACGCACGCGGCAACGCGCGCTATGTGCTGGAATTCGGTGCCGGCGAACTGGGCGATCGCGAGCTGCATGTGCGTGTCAAGGCCGACCTGGCTCTCGAGTGCCAGAGAACGCTGGAAACGTTTATCCATCCTGTCGAGGTGGATACTCGGCTCGGTTTGATCGACAATGAGCACCAGGAAGCCGGTTTGCCGCAAGGCGTGGAACCGTTGTTGCTGGACGATGGCTCGCTGCGGCCGGCAGCGGTGATCGAGGACGAACTGCTATTGGCTCTGCCACTGGTTCCGGTCAAGCCGGGTAGCCGGCTGCCGGAGTTTGATGCCGGTGAGTCACCCGCCGAGGAGGCGGACGAGAAGCACAATCCGTTTGCCGTACTCGGCAAGTTGAAACAAAACAAATGAAGATTCTGGAGATTTGAGTCATGGCCGTTCAGAAAAGCCGCAAAACCCGATCCAAGCGCGGCATGCGCCGTTCACACGACGCCCTCAAGCCGGTACAGTTGTCGGATGACCCCACCAGTGGCGAGATCCATCGTCGTCATCACATCACCGCTGACGGTTACTACCGTGGTCGCAAGGTGATCGAGACGGCCGATTCGATCGTCGACGAAGACTGAGCAGAAGAATAGGGTTTTCGCGGACAAAGCTCTTGTCCGCTTAACTTGCGCGCAGCGCACCCGGTGAGCATCCGTCAGGTTTCCAGGGGATAATCCTGAAATACGCACGCATCACAGGCACCGGCAGTGCACTGCCGGATCAGGTAGTCACCAATGCCGACCTCGAGGCCCAGGTCGACACGAGTGACGAGTGGATTCGTACCCGTACCGGCATTCGCGAGCGACGTCGCGCGTCCGAGGGCGAGACCACCGGCGATCTTGCCTATCGGGCGTCGGTTCTGGCACTTGAAGCTGCCGGGCTGAAAGGCTCTGACCTCGACATGATCGTGCTGGGCACGACCACGCCGGATGTCATTTTCCCCGCCACCGCCTGCCTGCTTCAGGATCGCCTGGGCGCCAATGGCTGCGCCGCAATGGATGTCAATGCGGCCTGCTCGGGCTTCATGTACGCACTTGGTATCGCCGACAAGTTCATCAAGACCGGGTCGGCGAAACGGGTTCTGGTGGTCGGCGCTGAAACCCTCAGTCGCATGATTGACTGGACCGATCGCAGCACAAGCGTGCTGTTCGGCGACGGTGCCGGTGCCGCGGTGCTGGAGGCCAGCGACGAGCCCGGTATCCTGGCGACCCGCCTGCATGCCGACGGCCACTACAGCGATCTGCTGCACAACCCGGTTGGCGTTTCCGTGGGCTTTCGCGATGAGCCCAACCATGGCGTGCGCGTGATCATGCGCGGCCAGGAGGTTTTCAAGGTCGCGGTGAAGACCCTTGAGCGCCTGGTCGACGAGACCGTCGAGGCGGCCGGTCTGAGCAAGGATGACGTCGACTGGCTGATCCCGCACCAGGCCAACCTGCGCATCATCAAGGGCACTGCCAGGCGCCTGCACCTGCCCATGGAGCGCGTTGTGGTGACCATCGACCGGCATGGCAACACCTCGTCGGGTTCGGTGCCGCTGGCGCTGGATGAGGCAATACGCTCCGGTCGCGTGGAGCGCGGCCAGAACCTTCTGCTGGAAGCCTTCGGCGGCGGGTTCACCTGGGCTTCGGCACTTATTCGATACTGATTTTCAGCCAGATCCAGTCGCCGTTGTCAGCGCGCGGCTGCAGGGGTATGCCATGACTTCGACGCAAAATGACACATCGGCCGTCGCGCCGAGCAAGGACCTCGCTTTTGTATTTCCGGGCCAGGGTTCCCAGGCCGTGGGCATGCTGGCCGAGCTTGCAGCACAGCATGCCCTGATCCGCGAGACCTTTGACGAGGCCTCCGAGGGCGCATCCCGCGATCTGTGGAAGCTGGCGCAGGAAGGCCCGCAGGAGGCGCTTGATCAGACAGAAAACACCCAGCCGGCGCTGCTGGCCGCGGCCGTGGCGGTGTGGCGCCTGTGGTGCGAACAGGGCGGCGCCGTGCCATCGCGCCTTGCCGGTCACAGCCTGGGCGAATATGCAGCCCTGGTTGCTGCCAGCGTGCTGTCTCTGACCGATGCGGCCAATCTGGTTGTCGAAAGAGGACGCCTGATGCAGTCGGCCGTGCCCGCTGGCGTCGGCGCGATGGCAGCCATCATTGGCGGTGACGACGAGCAGATTGCCCAGGTTTGCAGTGACGTGGCAGAGGGTCAGGTGGTGGCGCCGGCCAACTACAATGCGCCCGGGCAGCTGGTGATTGCCGGCCACAGCGAGGCGGTACAGCGCGCAATCGACGCGCTGGCCGAGATCGGTGTACGCAAGGCAGTGAAGCTGCCGGTATCGGTGCCCTCGCACTGCAGCCTGATGCGCGAGGCGGCGGACAAGCTGTCGGTGCGCATGGCGGATATCCAGTGGAATGAGCCCAGGATCCCGGTGATCCAGAACGCCGATGCCGACGTGCATACAAGCATTGCGCATATCCGGGCGGCACTGGAGCGTCAGCTGTACATGCCGGTACGATGGTGCAAGACCGTTGAGTCCATGGGGCGAAGCGGCGTCACGCGGGTTGCCGAATGCGGGCCAGGAAAGGTGCTTTGCGGTCTGCTTCGCCGTATCGACAAGCAGATCGAGACTCGCGCCATTGGCACCCCCGAGATCTTCGACAAGACACTGGCCGACTGGCCGGCCGAGCACAAACCGGGCAACGCGGAGAAAGCATGAGCAAGGTACTGGAAGGCGAAATTGCACTGGTGACGGGAGCCACCCGCGGCATCGGGGCGGCCATCGCAGATCATCTCGCCTCGCTGGGCGCCGTGGTCATCGGCACGGCAACCAGTGACAAGGGCGCGGCGACCATCGCCGAGCGACTTTCTGCGCTGGGTGGCCACGGCCGCGTACTGGACGTGACCGACAGCGACGCCGTGAACGCGCTGGTGGCCGACATCGGCAAGGCACACGGCAACGTGTCGATCCTGGTCAACAATGCCGGCATCACGCGCGACCAGTTGCTCATGCGCATGAGCGAGGACGACTGGCAGGCCATCATCAACACCAACCTGACCTCGGTTTATCGCACCAGCAAGGCGGTGATGCGCGGCATGATGAAAGCGCGCAAGGGGCGCATCATCAGCATTGCCTCGGTCATCGGGCTGATCGGCAACGCGGGGCAGAGCAACTACGCTGCGGCCAAGGCCGGCATGATTGCTTTTTCCAAGTCGCTGGCGCGAGAAGTCGGTTCGCGCGGGATTACGGTCAATACCATCGCCCCGGGTTTCATCGAAACCGACATGACCCACAGCCTGCCGCAGGCCCAGCAGGATGCGATGAAGGCGCAGATTGCGCTGGGCCGCTTTGGTTCGCCCGACGATATCGCGGCGGCTGCCGGGTTTCTGGCGTCACCGGCGGCGGCATGGATTACCGGCGAAACACTGCATGTCAACGGCGGCATGTACATGGCCTGACAAACCCGGGCCGCGGGGCGCAATCACCGCAAATCAGTTGCTTGCGCTGGTTTTCTCGTCTGCGATCACAGCTGTTCGCGCGCCCGTGTCATGCGAATTCGTGAATGTTTCAGGTATGCTTGACTGCCTCTGGCGGGTAGCGGGCATGCAGCAAGTCCACTACAATGCGCCAGCTTGATTACTCCACGGGAGGTTTCACACACATGAGCAGTATTGAAGACCGCGTCAAGAAAATTGTTGTTGAACAACTTGGCGTGAAGGAAGATGAGGTCACGCCCAACGCATCCTTCGTGGATGATCTCGGTGCCGACTCGCTGGACACCGTGGAACTGGTGATGGCGCTCGAGGAGGAGTTCGAGTGCGAGATTCCGGACGAGGACGCCGAAAAGATCACTTCTGTCCAGCAGGCCATTGACTACGTCAAGGCTCACGTCAGCGAGTGACGGAAGGCCAAGGCCGCCAAGCTGTAGGCACCAGGCTGCGCCCGTGAGGCGCAGCTTGCGTATGGGCCGCAAGCCGGCGCAGTGCATGGAATCTGGAAGTACCTGAAGACTCGACAGGCAAACGACATGAGCAAGCGACGCGTGGTGGTGACCGGGATGGGCATACTGTCGCCGGTTGGCAACTCCCTTGAAAGCGCCTGGGACAGCATCACCGCTGGCCGCAGCGGTATCGGCCCGATCACCCATTTCGATACCAGTGCCTTCCCCACCCGCATCTCGGGTGAGGTGCGCGATTTTGATCCGAGCCGAGTACATCCCGGCCAAGGATGTGAAGAAGATGGATCCGTTCATCCACTATGGCGTGGCTGCCGGCATGGACGCGCTGACGGACTCGGGATACGAGATCAGCGAGGCCAACGCAGAACGAATCGGTGTGGCGGTGGGCGCGGGCATTGGCGGCCTGTCGACGATCGAGCGAACCTCCATCACCTACAACGAGCGCGGACCACGCAAGATTTCCCCGTTCTTCGTGCCCGGCTCCATCATCAACATGATTGCCGGCAACCTGTCGATCATGCTCGGCATCAAGGGCCCCAACATCGCCTGCGTGACCGCATGCACCACGGCAACGCACAATATCGGTCTGGCGATGCGCATGATCCAGTACGGTGAAGCCGACGCCATGCTCGCCGGAGGTGCCGAATTCGCCACCACCGGTACCGCAGTGGGCGGGTTCTGCGCTGCCCGCGCACTGTCCACACGCAATGACGAGCCGGAAAAGGCCAGCAGGCCCTGGGACGCGGACCGTGACGGTTTCGTGCTGTCCGATGGCGCCGGCGTCCTGATGCTCGAGGAATACGAGGCGGCGATGGCGCGCGGCGCGCGCATCTACTGCGAGCTGACCGGCTTCGGCATGAGTGGCGACGCCTATCACATCACTGCACCCAGCGCCGATGGCGACGGCGGTGCGCGTTGCATGCGCAATGCCATTGCTGATGCAGGCATCAACGCCAGTGACGTCGGATACATCAACGCGCACGGGACGTCGACGCCGGCGGGTGACCTGGCCGAGGTGAATGGCATCAAGCAGGATTTTGGTGCCCATGTTGACAAGCTGATGGTCAGCTCCACCAAGTCCATGACCGGGCATCTGCTGGGCGCGGCCGGTGGCGTGGAGGCCATCTTCACGGCCATGGCGCTGTACAAGGGCGTCATTCCCCCGACCATCAACCTGGACAACCCGGGTGAAGGATGTGATCTGGACTTTGTCCCGAACAACGCACGCGAGCAGCAGGTGGATATCGCACTGACCAACTCCTTCGGTTTTGGCGGCACCAACGGCACCCTTGTGCTGAAGCGATTTGCCTGAGCGTTTCCCAACCGCCCACCGTGCAACCGATCACGCGACAGCGGCTTGTCGAAATTCCCGATCTGACGGCCCTTGCGGCGCTCGACCCGCAGCGCTATCCCTGTCTGCTGCAAAGTGCGGTTCACGACAGCGAGCGTTCACGCTGGGACATTCTGCTCGCGTTTCCGCAATCCTCGCTGCAGCGCCGTGCTGACGGCAGTGTCCGGGAAAACAACCAGCCACTAGCCGAAAAGGGGTTTCTTGCAGAGCTGGACAAGCGCTGGCAGGCTGGCCGCAGCGCGGCCGTTGACGATGATCTGCCATTTCACGGCGGCTGGGCGCTGTACCTGGCCTACGAGCTGGCAGCCGAGGCCGAGCCCGGTCTGCATCTGCCGCGCGACGAAGACGGTACGCCGGTTGCCGTGGCCTTGCGCTGCCCTGCGGCGGTACTGGTCGATCACCAGCGCGGCGTAGCGCTGCTCGTGGCCGAACCAGAGCATGCTTCGCTGATTGATTGCATGCTGGCGGATATCGAGCGCGCACGCTCGCTGGAGCGTTGCGCCCTTGCCTGCAGCCGAGATCGAGGAGGATGCTGACCGGCGATTCCTGGATGCGGTGGACAAGGCGCACGAGTACATACGTGCGGGTGACGTGTTCCAGGTGAACCTGTCGCGCGCATGGCGGGCGCGTTTCCCCTCCCGTCCGCCGGCGGTTGCGGTATACCGGGCCTTGTGTCGCGCCAATCCGGCACCCTTCGCCTGCCTGTGGCAGCAACCGGGATGGGCGGTGATCAGTTCCTCTCCGGAACGCCTGGTCGAGGTACGCGGCCGCAAACTGCAGACGCGTCCGATTGCCGGAACCCGCCCACGCCTGGCAGGTGACGATGAAAAGATGCGCATCGCCGAACTGGTCGCACACCCCAAGGAGCGTGCCGAACACATCATGCTGATTGATCTGGAGCGCAATGATCTGGGGCGGGTATGCGAGCCGGGCAGCGTCGAGGTCAATGAGCTGATGGTGGTGGAAAGCCATCCCCACGTGCATCACATCGTATCCAATGTGCGTGGTCGCCTGCGTGCGGGTGTTTCGCCAGGCCAGGTGATTGCGGCGTGTTTCCCGGGCGGCACCATTACCGGATGCCCCAAGGTGCGCTGCATGCAGATCATCGCCGAGCTGGAGGGTAGGGCACGAGGCGCCTATACCGGCGCGATCGGCTATCTTGATCGCTCCGGCGACATGGATCTCAACATTCTCATCCGCACCTTCAGTCAGCATGGCGACACACTGGATCTCCGCGCCGGTGCCGGTATCGTGCACGATTCGGTGGCAGCGGCCGAGCTGGAGGAGACCCGGGCCAAGGCGCGCGGCCTGCTGAAGGCGCTCGAGGTGCAGACTGGATGATACGCACGCTGGTCAATGGCGAGCTTGCAGACGGCGTGAGCGTGTTCGATCGCGGCCTGGCCTATGGCGACGGCCTGTTCGAGACCATGCGCGCGGCCAATGGGCGCATTCCGCTCTGGGAACGGCACATGCAGCGCCTGCTGGAGGGCTGTCGCCGCCTGGCCCTGCCCATGCCGGAAACCGCGTCGCTGGCTGGCGAATGCCAGCGCCTGCTGCCGCAGCAGGGGCAGGCCGTGGTACGGCTGACCCTGACCCGGGGCCATGGGCCGCGCGGCTATGCCGCGCCCGCCACGGTGCGGCCTACCCGGATCGTGCAGGTAGCGCCAGCCCCAAAGCTGCCCCGGGGTTGGTACCATCAGGGCGTACGGGTGCACCTTTGCCGGATGCGCCTGGCGGCTCAGCCGGATCTGGCGGGCATCAAGCATCTGAATCGACTGGAGCAGGTATTGGCACGGAATGAGTGGCAGGACGAGAGCATTGCCGAAGGCCTGGTCTGTGATGCCGACGGGCACGTCATCAGTGCCACGGCCGCAAATCTGTTTGCCGTACTGGACGGCGTGTTGAGCACGCCATCGTTGGTCTGTTGTGGTGTGGCCGGCGTGACCCGCGCCGAGTTGCTGGCGCGGCATGACGACATTGTGGTGCGATCGATTGCGCTGCACGAGCTGCAACAGGCCGAGGAGATCTTCCTGACATCCAGTATCCGCGGCATTGTTCCTGTGGCCGAAGTGCCCGCCTGGCAGCGGGCCTACGATGCCGGGCCTCGCTGCCTTGCCTTGCAGGACGAATGGCAGGAGGCCGGTTTCATGCCGGTAGCCCAGGCATGAAGCGCATGGCAGGTGGGATCACGGCGCGCGTGCTGCTCGGTCTGGTTCTGTTTGCGCTGCTGGCAGTGGCCGGGAGCGTCTGGAACGACTACAGCCGTTTTGTGCATGCGCCGCTGGCGGTGAAGCGAGACGGCGGCAGCCTGCTGATTGCTCCGGGCAGCAGTTTTCGACAGATAGTGGATCAGCTGGAGCAGCGCAAATTCAGTGGCGCACCTTTTTTGTACTGGCGTTTCCTGGCCAGGCGCATGGGTGTGACCGAGTCCCTGCATGCCGGCGAATATGCCGTGCCACAGGGGATCGATCCTCGCGGGCTGCTGCGCATGCTGGCCTCGGGCAAGGTGCTGCAGCACAAGTTCACCATTGTCGATGGATGGACCTTCGCCCAGGTGCGCGAGGCGCTGGACAGCACCCCGTTGCTGGTGCATGCCTCGCGTGAGCTGGACAATGCCACCATCATGCAGCGCATCGGTGCCGGGGGGCAGGATCCGGAAGGGCGCTTCCTGCCCGAAACCTATGCGTTCACTCGCGGCGCCCGTGATCTGGATCTGCTCGAGCGCGCGCACAAGGCCATGGACAAGGTGCTTGCCAGCGCCTGGCAGCAGCGCGCCGACGGCTTGCCTCTGGATTCACCGTACCAGGCCCTGATCCTGGCCTCGATTGTGGAAAAGGAAACGGCCCGCGCTGACGAGAGGGCACGCATCGCCGGTGTGTTCGTGCGCCGTCTGCAGCGGGGCATGGCGCTGGCCACTGATCCGACTGTCATCTACGGCATGGGCAGTCGTTATGACGGCAACATCACCCGCCGGGATCTGAAGGCCGATACCCCCTACAACACCTATTTGCGCGCCGGTCTGCCGCCAACACCGATTGCCATGCCCGGCAAGGCAGCGATCGAGGCCGCACTGCACCCGGCGGAGGGCAAGTCGCTCTACTTTGTTGCCCGCGGTGATGGCACGGGGCGACATGTTTTTTCCGACAACCTCGCCGCGCACAATCGCGCCGTGGCCTGCTACCAGCTCAAACGGTGCCGGCAATGAATCGTCGCGGCCTGATGATTTCCCTGGAGGGTGGCGAAGGCGCCGGCAAGAGCACATTGCTGGCCGGACTGCGCCAGTGGCTGACCGAGGCCTTTGCCGTGCAGCCGCTGATGACCCGTGAACCCGGCGGCACGGTTCTCGGGGAGGGCATCCGGAAACTGGTGCTGGACGCCGGCCAGCAGACCCTGAGCGCTGAATCCGAGCTGCTGCTGATGTTTGCAGCTCGCGCACAGCTGGTGCGCGAGGTGCTGCAACCCGCTCTTGAAGCGGGTCGTGTCATTCTCTGCGATCGGTTCACCGACGCCAGCTATGCCTACCAGGGCGGGGGGCGCGGTCAGCCCGACGCGCGTATCGCCGATCTGGAGCGCTGGGCCGCTGCGGGCCTGCAGCCTGATGTGACCCTGCTGCTCGATGTGCCTCCCGGTCTGGGCCGCGAACGCATTGCCGGCCGCGGCCAACGCGATCGCATCGAGAAGGAGAATGCCGAATTTTTCGATCGGGTGCACGCGGCCTACATGGCGCGTGCGGCGGCACAGCCGCAGCGTTTCCGTGTGCTCGATGGCACGCGCAATCCGGATCAGGTTCTTGATCAGGCCAGGCAGGTGCTGGCGCCCGTGATGCAGCAATGGCAGCGCGCATGAGCCTGGCGCCCTGGCATGACGCGGTCTGGCAAGGTCTGCAACAGCGCCTGCAGCGCGACGAGTTGCCGCATGCCATCCTGCTCGCGGGCGCCGAGGGCCTGGGCAAGCGTGATCTGGCGGCGCACCTTGCTGCGGCCGCGTTGTGCAGCAATCGCCGGGCGGGAGAGGCTTGCGGCGCCTGTCGATCCTGCCAGCTGCTGCATTCGGGCACCCATCCGGACCTGCACGCCCTGAATCTGGAGCTCAACACACAGGGCAATCTGCGCAAGGAGATTGTCGTGTCCCAGGTGCGCGAGATGTCGCGCACGCTGAGCATGACCAGCCAGCTGGGCGGTCGCCAGGTTGCGGTGATCGATCCGGCTGACCTGATGAATCACCAGGCGGCCAACGCACTGCTGAAGACGCTGGAGGAGCCGGCCCGCGACACCATCATGGTGCTGGTGGCCGACCAGCCCTGGCGCTTGCCGGCCACAGTGCGCAGCCGCTGCCAACTGTTCACCGTGCACCGGCCAGCGCGTGACCTGGCGCTGCGCTGGTTGCAGGAGCATGCCGTGGAGCCGGCCGAGGAAGCGCTGGATGCGGCGGGCGGCAATCCCGGGCTTGCGCGCGACTGGCACGCCCGCGAACTGCTGCCGCTGCACCGCGAAGTACTCGCTGATCTGCGCGCGCTGGCCCGCGAGGAGGTGACTCCGTTGACGGTGAGTGCACGCTGGGCAGATGAAAATGCTTCCCAGCGCCTGTGGTTTGCCGCACGCGCTGCGGCCGGTGAAATGCGTGGACGCGCAGGCGGAACCGGCGGGCGCCTGCACAGCGCGATGGATGATGTGGCTGTGCTGGACTGGTACCAGCAGGCTGTCCGGGCAAGAGAGGATCTGCGGGGGCCCTTGCGGCCGGCCCTGGTGCTGTTCCCGTTGCTGGCGGCGTGGCATTGAGCGGCGTGCTGGAGCAGCACGCGGGGCAGGGCGGGGGCGTGCTGGCGTTGGGACCGGATACGCGCTTGCTGGTGGTGGCGCCGCACCCCGATGACGAAACCCTGGCCACGGGCGGCTTGTTGCAGCAGGCGCTGGCAGAAGGCGCCTCGATCTCGGTGTTCATGCTGACCCATGGCGACAACAATCCCTGGCCGCAGCGCTGGCTGGAGAAGCGCTGGCGCATAGGCAAGGACGATCGCCGGCGCTGGGGAGCGCGGCGCATGGCCGAATCGCGCAGGGCGCTTGCCCGGCTCGGCATGCCCGAGGATATTCTCGTGTCACCGGGCTGGCCCGACATGGGCCTGACCGGCATGCTGATCGAGCGCGGCGCTGAAATGCGCCAGCGCATGAAGACACATCTGGCGGATTTCCGGCCCAATCTGGTGATACTGCCGGCGCTGGGTGACGGGCACCCGGATCACAGTGCCGCCCATCTGCTCACTCTGGCAGCACTCGCTGGCCACCCGGGACGGGCCCATTGTTTCGAATACCTGGTGCATGGCAAACCGTCCGGGGCCGAGGTGGTGTCACTCGATCTCGGGCCGGAGCAGCTCGAGCGCAAGCGCCAGGCGGTGCTGTCCTACCAGAGCCAGGTGACGCTGAGTCGCGGTCGCTTGTTGCGCCTGGTCACAGCCACCGAGCGATACCACTGCCTGGCACAGCCTGCAGCGCAGGCTGCAACCGGCATGCCGTCGCGGGTTCCCGCATGGCTGCGCGGATTCCTCGAGGTGCTCTTGCATGGCGACGGGGAAACCTGGATCGCCCGTGTGCCGGCATCCGGCCGGATTACCGATCTGATCGGCTCAGACGCGTCACGGCCCAGGCCCCGCTATTTCAAGTTGCGGGTCCGCTGGCGCTCGCCCTGGATCTTCGATCACTGGGGCTGGCGAATCCTCGAGCGCCCGAGGCCGGAGTGATGCCATCCGAGTCCTGCCGCGGCCGCATGGGCGCGCCCGGCGCCGCGCATGGCGCATGCCTGACGCCACCCAGGGTATCTTCAAGCATGACTTGACCGCCATGCCCACTCGGGATAGCTTGGCAGGCATTGACAGCATTTTGGGTGGAAACCGGCAATGGCCAATGCAGGCAGTGGCGCAGCGGCAGCACGGCAAGGCATTCTGTCGCTGAACATCAAGGATACGGCGGAGCTTTATCGCGCCTACATGTCGTTTACGGCAGGCGGTGGCCTGTTCGTGCCCACGACCAAGAAATACCGGCTCGGCGACGAGGTCTTTCTCCTGGTCACGATGATGGACGACAATGAGCGCATGCCGGTTCCCGGCAAGGTCTGCTGGATAACCCCGCCCGGTGCCCAGGGCAGCCGTACGGCCGGTATCGGCATCACCTTCAACAGCACCTCCGAGGGGGAGCAGGCGCGGACCAAGTTCGAGTCACTGCTGGCGGCCTACGGCAAGGCCGACCGGCCCACCCAGACGATGTAGCGGATGGGTCGATGCGGGCATTGATCACGGCCATGGCATGCCCGAGGGTGGGTTGCGGCACTGATGCACGCTAGCACGGCGCCTGCAGTTGAGGTCCCAGCTGGCAAGGCGGCACGGCTCGCCCGCCGTCTTGAGCGTCGCGAAGAGCATCTGCCCGATTCCACCCGTCTGCGCCTGCATCGAGCGCTCAGCTGGCTGCGCCGTGCCGAAGTCGAGAGCGACGATCTGGACATGCGTTTCATCCTGCTGTGGGTGGCCTTCAATGCCATCTACGCCAAGGAGTTCGGCTTCGAGCACACCGAACGCGAGAAGCTGGAGCTGTTCATCTCCGCGCTGCTGGCCGTGGACGACAAGCGAAGGCTGCACCGGCTGCTGTTCAAGCAGTTCACCGGGCCTATCCGGACCATGATCCAGAACAAGTACGTCTACGAACCGTTCTGGAAGGCCTACCGCGAGCACGATTCAAGCAATCAGTGGGAAGAACGCTTCAAGCGCAGCAGCAAACTTGCCCTGCGCTCGCTGATGGAAGGCGAAACCGGCACCGTGCTGTCGATCGTGTTCGATCGCCTGTACGTGCTGCGAAACCAGCTTGTCCATGGCGGCGCCACCTGGAACAGCAGCATCAACCGCGATCAGCTCCGGGACGGAGCGCGCATCCTGATGGCGCTGGTACCGGCAATCATCAGCCTCATGATCGATCATTCCGAGCTGGATTTTGGCGGCGTGCTGTATCCGCCGATCTGACTGCCGGGCTGCAAACGAAAAGGGCCACCCGAAGAGGTGGCCCAAGTCGTTGATTGTATTGGTCGGGGTGACAGGATTCGAACTTGCGACTTCTACCTCCCGAAGGTAGCGCTCTACCAGGCTGAGCTACACCCCGATGCAAGCCGGGCATGATACCGTTGCTGCCCGAATATGGCAATGGGTGTCGCGGCGGTACGAACAGTTAGAATAGTCGGTTTCATCGCAACCCTGACAGAAAAGGCTGACCCATGGCGCAGACCCAGGCGCGCACCATGCCCGGTGTGCTTGAATTGCTGCCGCTGGAGCAGATCGCGTTTCAGCGCATGCTGGACACGATCCGGCGCAACTACGAACGTTTCGGCTTTCTGCCCATCGAAACACCGGTCATGGAGTTCGCCGATGTGCTGCTGACCAAGTCCGGTGGCGAGACCGAGCGGCAGGTCTATTTTGTACAGTCCACCGGCGCGCTGGAAAAAGGCGATGCTCCGGACCTGGCCTTGCGCTTTGACCTGACCGTGCCGCTGGCGCGCTATGTGGCCGAACATGAGCGCGATTTGTCGTTCCCGTTTCGGCGCTATCAGATCCAGCGTGTATACCGGGGCGAGCGCGCCCAGCGCGGTCGTTTCCGCGAGTTCTACCAGTGCGATATCGACGTGCTCGGCAAGGACCAGCTATCCATCCGCCACGATGCCGAAATCCCGGCGGTGATTCACTCCATTTTCGATGAGCTGGCGATCGGCCCCTTCACTATCCACATGAATCACCGCATGCTGATGCGCGGCTTCTTCGAAAGCCTGGGCTTGGCTGAAAGCGACCGGCAGATGGACGTGCTGCGCGAGGTGGACAAGCTGGACAAGCGCGGTCTGGAGGCTGTTCGCGCTACCCTCGCCGGGTCGGCATTCGGACTGGACAAGGACGTGGTTGACACGATCCTGGAGTTTGTCGGTTTCCGGTCGCAGTCGCTGGCTGACGCGCTTGCACGCCTGGACGCGTTCGAGGCGGGCAGTGAGACCTTTGAACAGGGCCGCCGTGAGCTGAAGCAGGTGCTGGAGCTGGTGCGCGAATTCGGTGTGCCCGAAGAGCGTTTCATGCTCAACCTGTCGATTGCCCGCGGCCTGGACTACTACACGGGCATGGTTTTCGAGACCATCCTGGACGAGCATCCGGAGATCGGCTCGATCTGCTCCGGCGGACGGTACGAGAACCTGGCCGGGCAGTACACCAAGTCGCACTTGCCCGGTACCGGCATCTCCATCGGCGCCACGCGACTTTTCTGGCAGCTTCGCGAAGCAGGGCTGCTGGGTCCGGCGCGCAGCACCGTGCAGGCCCTGGTGACGCACATGGACGATGCGCACATGGCGCACTATCTGAAGCTGGCGGGTGAGCTGCGTGCGGCGGGCATTGCCACCGAGGTGGTGATGCAGCCCGGCAAACTGGGCAAGCAGTTCAAGCATGCCGATCGCGCCGGCATCCGTTTTGTATTGGTACTGGGCGAAAACGAGCTCGCCAGGGGAACCGTGACGGTCAAGGACATGCGGCGCGAGGATCAGTTCGAAGTGGCGCGAGACGAGCTCACGCGTACCTTGCGGGTCGAGCTGGAGCAGGCCGAGGCGATGGGGTAGTGCCTTTCTCTGCCGGCATCCCGGCGTCTGGCCCGCATGGGCTTGCGCCGCGGAGCCGGGCATCCGGTATCGCGCGCACGCGTGCATGCAATTGTCAGCTTCGCTTCAACGATTCTGCTCGAGGCCCATCCTGGTGCTGTGGATGCAGCGGCAGGCGACCGACCCGGCTGGCCGGCTGTGAGTCTCCACGCGGCATGAATGCCTGTGCCCCGTGCAGCAGGCCATTGATTTACAGGAACTTCCGATGAGTACCCAAACGATCACACTGAATGGCAAGAGCCTTACCCGGGCCCAGGTGCGCCTTGTTGCCAATGGCGCCGGGGTGGAGCTTGACGCGGCACAGCTCGAGCGCGTCAGGCGAACGGCGGATTTTCTGGCCGAGAAGGTGCGTTGCGGTGAGCCGATCTATGGCGTGACCACCGGCTTCGGCAGCAACGCAGACAAATTGCTGGGTGCGCATCGCGCGCGCGACGAATTGCCCGGCGGGAATCCGGATGCGCCCGAAGGCAGCCTCATGGAGGCCCTGCAGCACAACCTCATCATCACGCATGCCGTTTGTGTGGGTGAGCCGCTGGCCATCGACGTGGTGCGGGCAATGCTGGTGATACGCATCAATACGCTCATGCGCGGACACTCAGGAATCCGGGTGTCGACACTGCAGGCGCTCGCCCGCCTGCTGAATGCCGGTGTGGTGCCGGTTATCCCGTCCCTGGGGTCGGTCGGTGCCTCGGGCGACCTGGCGCCACTGTCGCATCTGGCGATCGTGTTGCTGGGCGGTGGCGAGGCTTTCCTGGACGGTAAGCGCATGCCGGGCAGCGAAGCGCTCAAGCGAGCCGGACTGGAACCCGTGCGCCTGTCATTCAAGGAAGGTCTGGCGCTCAACAACGGCACCACCCAGATGCTGGCCATGTCGGTGCTGAGCCTGGAACGCATGGAGATGCTGCTTGAGACGGCAGACCTGGCCGCGGCCATGAGTCTCGATGCGTTTGCAGGACGCAGTGGCGCCTTGCGCGAGGAAGTACACGCACTGCGGCCGCACGCGGGCCAGGTCGAGGTGGCGCGGCACATGCGCGAGTTGCTGGAAGGCTCAACCCTGATCGACATTCCGTACCACCTGGTGCCGCGCTTCCGCACATGGACGGCAGAGGCCTGGGACGACCCTGCGGCCCAGGCCCAGAGCTTCGATATTGCCTGGGACTGGGTGCCGCCCAACCGCCGTCACGGCCGCGAAGCCTTCTATGAGCGCTTCCTGCCTTTCCGTGGCGGCAAGAAGCACCAGCCGCAGGATGCCTACTGCCTGCGCTGTATTCCCCAGGTGCACGGGGCGGTGCGCGATGCCTGGAACCAGGCATGCCGGGTGATCGACATCGAGCTGAATGCGGTCACCGACAACCCGCTGGTGTTCCCCGATGCCGAGGATCCCCAGTGCATCGAGGATCAGGTCATCTCGGCCGGTCATTTCCACGGCATGCCGCTGGCCCTCGTCATGAGTTATCTGAAGGCGGCTATTCCGGTGCTGGCCTCGATCTCCGAGCGGCGCATCAGCAAGCTGGTGGATGCGGCCAACAATGACGGCCTGCCGGCATTCCTGACCGGTAACGAGGATGCCACCGACTCAGGCTTCATGATCGTGCAGTACACCGCCGCGGCTCTGGTCAACGACCTGGCTACACGCGCCCATCCGGCGTCGGTGTACTCGATTCCAACAAGCGCCAATGCCGAGGATCATGTGTCCATGGGCGCCAACGAGGCCCGGCATGTGCTGTCCATGAGCGAGGACCTGGGGCACGTCCTGGCCCTGGAACTCTATACCGCGGCGCAGGCACTGGAGTTTCGCCAGGACATGCTCAATGCCGCGCGCGAGCTGGCATTGTCCGCGGATGCGCAGGCGCTGGCGGAAAAGATCGACGGTTCGCCCCGTCGGGATGGCCCCCAGCGGCATGCGTTCGAGGCCGAGGTGCAGCAGTTGATGAAGTCCCTGGCCGAGGGTGGCGCCTACAGCGCCGGCAACGCGGTGGGTGCGGCGCTGGCAACCATTCGCGAGCATGTGTCATTCATGCGCAGCGACCGCGCCATGGACGGCGATGTCCAGCGGATGTGCGAACTGGTGGCCGGTGGCGGTCTGGTCAGGAGGGATTGAGGCTGGCTTGCGCCTGCACCAGGGTCTGCGTTTGCCTGCACGGATGGATCAGGGAAGTACCTCTATCAGGAGGATGATCAGTGCGATGCCAAACACACCCAGAGCCAGGGAAAACGCGGCGCCGATGAACAAGGACGGTCCCAGTCGAGTGCTGCCGTTTTTCCTGAAGCCAATGGCAAAATGCAGGTAGCGGATGCCGGCACCTATGGCCATGACCACCCCCAGGGCGATCAGGATCGAGCCGCCCCAGGTGGAGAGCATGCGCGGATACAGTTCCGGACCGGAGTGGGTGGAAGGCAGGCGGTGCAGAATCAGCCCGAAACGGTCGATGACAAAGCCCAGGGCCATCAGTGACAAGGCGGTCCGGATCCACGACGTCAGGGTGCGCTCTGCGGCAAGGCTGACCAGCTTGCGCGACAACTCGAGCGATGTCTCCTCGTGTTCTTCGGATTTGAGCAGTTGCTCTGCGCTGGTGTTCGATTCTGTCATGGGTCAAAGCGTGATCTGGTTGAAATCGGTGACGCAAGGGTGGCTATCCTGCGGCGCACAGGCGTCGGGAGGGCGCCTGACCAGCGTGGTGCGCAGGCCCGCCTCTGCGGCCGCATCCAGTTCCTCCACGACATCCGACAGGAAAAGGATGTCGGTCGGGTCAAGGCGGATGCTTTCGGCGATGGCGCGGTAGGAATCGGCGGCACGTTTCGGGCCGGTCTCGGTGTCGAAATAGCCGCTCAGGAGCGGCGTCAGGTCGCCGTCCTCGCTGTAGCGGAAAAACAGCTGCTGTGCGGCCACCGAGCCCGAGGAATAGATGTAGACCGGAATGCCATCGCGTTGCCACTGGCGCAGACAGGCGCTGACTTCCGGATAGACGTGGGCGCGGTAGGCACCGCTTTCGTAGCCGCTTTTCCACACCATGCCCTGAAGTGCCTTGAGCGGTGTGGCCTTGCGGTCGTTGTCGATCCATGTGATCAGCTGATCAACAAGCTGGTCATCGGCGGCGCTGGCGAGCTCGGCCTCGCGTGCGGTTTGCTCAAGCCAGTGCCGTACCTCTGGCTGGTCGGCGTGGCTTTTCACGAAAGCCGGCAGATGCCTGCGTGCAAAAGGGAACAGCACCTCCTTGACGAAGTCGATTGAACTGGTGGTGCCCTCGATGTCGGTGACGATGGCCCTGATGGTCATGCTCCGGCGGCCTCGGCAGGCGATGACGGCATGCGTGGAAAGCGTCTGGAAATGTCGTCGCCGGTGAAATGCGCCACCCAGCCGTCGGGGTTGGTGAACAGGCGGATGGCCGTAAAGCGGGGGCGGTCGCCCATGTCGAACCAGTGGGCAATGCCGGCGGGCACCCTGATCAGATCACCCTCGCAGCAAAGAATGTCGAATACGCGCTTGTCCACGTGCAGGGAGAACAGTCCGCTGCCGGCAACAAAGAAACGTACCTCGTCTTCCGCATGGGTGTGCTCGTCCAGAAACTTCTGTCGCAAGGGTGCGCGTTGCGGATGCTCGGGCGTCATCCGGATCACATCCATGGATTGGTAGCCGCCTTCCTGCATGAGGCGCTGAATATCCTCCTGGTATGCCTGACGGATCTGATCCTCGTCTGCATCATCACGCAATGGCCGCACGGCGGCCCATTGCTCAAACTGCACGCCGATCGCGGCCAGGGCTGAAGCTATTCTGTCCGCCTCGCTGGTTTCCAGTAGTGGGTGTTCCGGTTGGTCATCCGGATAGATGCGCAAACTGCTCATATTGATGCTCCAGGACTCTCTGCGAGGCCTTGCAGGCGCCGCAGGTCGAGTTCGCAGGCCAGAAGAAAATCGATGGCTTCGAGGTGTCGGTATGCTTCGCTCATGTCGCGACCCCACGCATACAGGCCATGGCCTGCGATAAGGTACCCGTGCAGGGCGTGGCCGCTGTCAAGCCAGGCGTCAACCTGTGCCGTGATTTCGGGCATGTGCTGGCTGTTCTCGAAGACCGGCAGGTCGATGGTGCTGTCATGGCTGTTGATGCCGGCAATGGCCTTTTGCAGCTCCCATCCCTGCAGGCGGATACGGCCGGCATCGAGAAAAAGCCGGGACGCGACGCTCTGGGTACGCGAGTGCGTGTGCAAAATGGCGTTCACATCCGCGAAGCGCTGATACAGTTGCACGTGCAGGGCAGTTTCTGCCGACGGTCGGATGGCATGGCCCAGTGGTTCGCCCTGACAATCGACCGCGATGATGTCGTCGCGTCGCAGTTCTCCCTTGTCGGCGCCTGATCGGGTCATCGCCAGGGTGCCGGCGTCGACACGAGCCGAAAAGTTGCTGCTGGTGGCCGGAGTCCAGCCGCGTGCGGCAAGTTTGCGTGCGGTGTTGGTGATGGTGTCGGCGAGTGATGCTGGAATGGTCATCGTGCCGCCTTGCAAATGAGAGACATTCTCGGAACTCAGTCTGTGTTTGGCCTCTTCGATTAGAATGACACACAGGCGGTGCGACTTGCACCCATCACGTAGTACCAAGGAGCTATTCACCATGACTGACAGTAATCACGATATTGAGTCCCGTCGACGTTTTCTGAAGCTTGCAGCAGGCACGGCTACCGTCGCGGCTGTGGCTGGCGTCAGCGGCATGTTCCCGCGTGTGGCGCAGGCTCAGGATCTGCCTCACCTGAAGACCGACGATCCGATGGCCAAGGCGCTGCAGTACGTGGAGGATGCGAGCAAGACCGACAATGCCAAGCACACCAAGGGCAGCAATTGTGCCAATTGCAAGTTTTTCCACGGCAAGGCCGGGGCAGACTGGGGACCCTGTGACTTGTTCCCGGGCAAGGACGTCCGCGCCACGGGCTGGTGCGTCTCGCACACTCCGGCCGCCTGAAGGAAAGTCCAGTCCCGAACGCAAGAGAGCCGGCATCGCCGGCTTTTTTGTTGCTGCAAGAGTGCGGCAAGATTTGACCGCTGCCGATGAGGCAGCATCGCGCCGGGCTCAATCGCGAATTGCCCGACAAAGGCAACCTGGGCGCATCAGGCTGAGGAGCTGACTCACCATGACGCGCCCGGGCTGCATCCGAGGAACCACTGCCAAGTTGGATTCTCCGGGCTAACGATTCTAGCGCGCTTGTGCAGTTAGGGCCAACACCTTGTGTTCTCGGGATAAAAAGTAATCAAAACAGGAATCTGCAGAGACTTTGTAAGGTCAGTCTGGAACAAAAATTTTACCATACCCATGAGTATGTAGTGCTCGCGAAAGGGCTTTGCAGGTGCCGATTTCTTTCTGAACCCCGGATCGGCGGCCGTCCATGGCCTGTCCGGGGTAAAGCCATGTGTTTTGAACCTGGCTTCGGGTTGGCGGGTCGATCTCTGACTTGGGTGGGGCGAGGTTTTCCGACTTTTTCTGGACCCCGGATCGGCGGCCATCCATGGCCTGTCCGGGGTAAAGCCATCCTGGCTTTACTTTGGGGTGAGGCGGACGGCGCCGTCGAGGCGGATGGTGGTGCCGTTGACGTAGTGGTTGGCAAGAATGAATTCCACCGTGGTGGCGTATTCATCCGGCTGGCCCAGGCGCGAGGGGAAGGGAATGGAAGCGCTGAGCGACTCCTGTACCTCGGCGGGCATGCCATCGACCATGGGCGTCCAGAAAATGCCCGGTGCTATGGTGACCACGCGGATGCCGAAACGGGCCAGCTCCCGCGCCATCGGCAGTGTCATGCCGACAACACCGCCCTTGGATGCGGAGTAGGCGGCCTGGCCAATCTGGCCCTCGAACGCAGCCACGCTGGCGGTGTGGACGATCACCCCACGCTCGCCATCCGTACCAGGCTCATTGTTCTGCATTACGGCGGCGGCGGCCTTGGCGACGTTGAAACTGCCGACAAGATTGACTCTGACCGTAGTGGAAAACCGGTCCAGTGGCATGGGCCCTTCGCGGCCCAGTACCCGACCGGCGCCGAGAATGCCGGCACAGTTCACCAGCAGGTTGAGGCCTCCCATGGCCTGGGATGCGGCCGCGACCTGCGCGCTGACCTGCGCCTCATCGCTGACGTCGGTAGCAAAGAAGCTGGCCTTGTCGCCCAGCGCGGCGGCAGCTTCCTGGCCTTTGTCGGCGTTGACGTCAAACAGGCTGACGCTGGCGCCTGCGCCGCTCAGGCGCGAGGCCACGGCGTGGCCGAGACCCGACGCGCCGCCGGTAATGATGGCCTTGATGTTGTCGTGTTTCATGAGTGCTCCTGGAAAGTACAGGCGCACATCTTAACTGGAGCATGGCCATGGTGCCCGATGCGTGCTCAAGCATGGGCAGGCGTGATTCGCAATCACCGGATCCGCCTTGTGAGGTCGGAGCAGGGCAATCGACGTTCGACCCGCCGGCCTTGCGGACCGTGGTGCGCAGGGACCCTCTTATTAACCCTGAGCAGGTGTCACCCATGATGTCTGTTCGCAAGTCAAGACGCACTGGCGCAGGCAGGCTGGTGGCCTGTCAAGTCAGTGCAACGCAGGATTGCGGACAGACAGCATGGGCCCGACTTGTTGATTCTGAAAGCCTGGGTGACGTCCAGAAAGCCCGCATCCCGCGCCGCGCGCCTTGTCCAGGCAGCCCAGCCTGCACGGCGCCGCGCGACACGAACTGCGGACTTTCCGGACGTCATGCCACCTACTCTGGGTTAATCAGAGGGTCCTCAGTTCTCCAGGCCCTCCGCATACGCCATCAGGGATCGGGGCTCCAGCGGTCGCGAAAACAGGAAGCCCTGAGCGAACTTCACGTTCTGCTGGCGCATGAAATGCCGCTGCGCCTCGGTTTCCACACCCTCGGCGATGACCTTCAGGTCGAGCGTATTGGCAATGCGCACCATGGCCTCGCAGATCACGCTGTCTGCCGCCTGCTCGGGAATGCCCTGCATGAAGGTGTGGCTGATCTTGATGCCGTCGATGGGCAGGTGGCGCAGATAGTTCAGGGACGAGAAGCCCTCGCCGAAGTCATCGATCAGCAGGCCGATGCCCAGTTCCCGCAGCTCGCGGAATACAGCCACGGTTTCGGGAAAGCTGTCGATGAGTACCCGCTCGGTAAACTCCAGCTCGAGCGCCGTACCGGGGATGTCGTAGCGATCAATCGCCTCGCGGATGCTGCTTACCAGCGTACCGCTGAGAAGCTGGCGGTAGGAAACATTGATGGCCATGGTGCCAATGTCACCACGCTCCTGGCGCCATTGAGCGAGTTGCCGGCAGGCCTCGTCAATGACCCATGCTCCTATGCGGACGATGTCACCGGATACTTCGGCGAAGGGAATGAACTGATCAGGCGGAATGGCGCCCAGTTGCGGGTGTTTCCAGCGCAGCAGCGCCTCGACGCCAACCAGACTGTTGTCGCGAAGGTCCAGTTGCGGCTGATACACCAGCCGGAACTGCTTGTTTTCCGCCGCCAGACGAAGCTGCGATTCAATCTCGAGCCGGTTGCGCTTGTTTTCCCTGGTGATCGAGTTGTAGGTGTACCAGGTGCTGCGACCGCGGCGCTTGGCCTCGAACATCGCTTCATCAGCATGCTGGATAAGCTGCTCTGCACTATTGCCGTCACGGGGCCAGGCGGCTATCCCGATTGATACACCGAGTGCCAGTTTCTCGCCTTCCAGGCTGAAGATATGGGTGAAGGCATCCACGATTCTGTCGGCCAGCGCATCGGGTTTGTCGCAGTAGCGCCGGTCGCTGACCAGGAGAAGGAACTCGTCATTGCCCAGATGCGCCAGTTCGCCCGCGTCGCGCGTGCATGCACGCAGACGCCTGGACGCTGCCAGAAGCAGGCGGTCACCGGCCTGGTGGCCGAGCATGTCGCTGAGTACCTTGAAACGATCAAGATCGATGTAGAAGACCACCAGGCAGTCGCCCGCATCGGCGGTGGCGATGCGCGAATCGATGGATTCCAGCATGACGTTGCGATTGGGCAGATCAGTCAGTGGATCGCGCGTGGCCTGCTTGCGCAGCCGATGCTCCAGGTTCTTGCGCCCGTCAATGTTCTGGACCGTGCCGACAACGCCGTAGATGCGCCCATTGCGTTCCAGCGGCTGGCCGCTGAGGGTGATCCAGCGGCGCCGACCGATGGCGGTGTGCATTTCCAGCTCCAGCTCGAAGTGGTCACCGCGCGTGCGCGTCAGTGCCAGGGCCCGGCTTGCGTCAGCACGGCTTTCCGTTGTCAGGAAATTCAGCATGCGCGCTTCGCTCATGCTGCTTCCGGGCTCGACGTCGTGCAGGCGGTACATGTGCTCTGTCCAGAACAGGGTGCCGCGCAGGTCATCCAGCTCCCAGCAGCCGATGTCGCCCAGTTGCTGGGTGGTACGGAACATCTGGGCTTCGCGCTTGAGCATGCTGACATCACTGAAGGTGCTGACGACCTGCAGAATCTGTTCGTGAGCCTCGTCGTATTGCGGAACCGAGCTGATCGACAACCAGCGATAAGTATGCAGGTGTGGCAGGTAGACGCCGACCACGGTGCTGTGGACGTTCTGGCCGCTGGAAATGGCCTGGAAACCCGGTAGTTCTCTCGGCTTGAGCGGGTTGTTGTCCTGGTCTACGAAGCGCCAGGAGGCCAGCTTGTCCTTGTCCATGGACTTGAGCTCGCGTTCGCTCAGGCCCAGCAAGCGGCATGCAGTCGGGTTGGCCGAAAGCAGAAATCCGTTGCCATCCTGGATAAGGATGCCCTTGTCCATGGCCTCCAGCAGCATGCGGTAGCGGGCCTCGCTGCTGCGCAATTCTTCCAGGGTGCGCTGCTGCTCGCTGATGTCGCGCGCCACGGCGATCACCCGGCGCTCCCCGTGATCCAGAAAAAGGTTGGAGTGCACCTCGCTGGGGAAGCGCGAGCCGTCGCCACGCAGGTTGTTGACCCTCTCGGTGAACGACTCGCCCAGTGCACGCTGTGCAAAAATGCCGCGGATGTGGTTTGCACCCAGCTCGGGATTGAGGTCCTGGACCTTGAGTGTCTTCAATTCCTGCAGGCTCTTGCCAAGACGCTGGCAAGCCACGCGGTTGGCATCGATGATACGGTCCTGCTCGTCCAGCAGGGTAACCGCGTCGGGCACGGCATCAAGCAGGGTTCGATAGCGGCGTTGCTGGGTGGCGCCGAAGGCCTGCAGTTGATCAATCACGCCCTGCAGCGAATCAAGCCTCGCCTGCATCAATGGGTCAGTCGTGCACGTACGCAGTTCTGCGAGCAGACTGCCGATGTCCTCCGCTGCGGCCGGGATATCGCCTGTCTCTTGACGGTCCGGAGTATCCGGATCTGATGATTTGCTACCGCTGGCCCGTCCGTGCTCGTGCATTGGTGGCCCCTGCTGTGCGCACATGCCGGGAGGATCCTGCGGCTGGCGTGCGTCCAGTCTGCGACCAATTATCGTTGCGATCAAGCACCGGGTACCGGCTCATTCGGCAGTGGCGTCCCGATTTGCGGCATGGGCCAGTGCCACCCGGCTGGAGCTTCTGTGTCCCAGCTGAGCCGACAGCCAGAGGCCTGTTTCGATGAGTTGCCGCAGGTCGATGCCCGTCGCCATGCCCAGGCCTTCCAGCATGTAGACCACGTCCTCGCTGGCCACGTTGCCCGTAGCGCCCTTGGCGTAGGGGCAGCCACCGGCTCCGGAGACGGCGCTGTCGACAATGCGTACGCCTTCCTCGATGCACGCCAGGATATTGGCCAGGGCCTGTCCGTAGGTGTCATGAAAGTGCACGGCAAGTTGTTCCATCGGCACCGCACCGGATACGGCCTTGAGCATGGCGCGCGCCTTGCCCGGGGTACCCACGCCGATGGTATCGCCCAGGGAAATCTCCTGGCAGCCCAGCTCATGCAGTCGTGATGCGACATGCACCACGTCGCTGACCGGCACATCACCCTGGTAGGGACAGCCCAGCACGGTCGAAATGTAGCCGCGGACCGGCACGCCGTCGGCGCGTGCCAGCGCCACCACCGGCTTGAAACGATCAATGGATTCGTCGATGCCGGCATTGATGTTCTTGCGATTGAACGCTTCGCTGGCGGCGGTGAAAACGGCAATGTGCTCGGCGCCGGCAGCGCGGGCACGCTGGTAGCCTTTCTCGTTGGGCACCAGCACCGGGTAGTCGATACCCGGTCGGCGCGTGATTCCCGCCATGACATCCGCCGCATCGGCCATCTGCGGAACCCATTTGGGGCTGACAAAACTGGTCGCCTCGATGGTTTTCAGGCCGCAGGCAGACAAGCGGTCGATCAGTTCGATCTTGGTCTCGGTGGCGATCTGGCGGGACTCGTTCTGCAGCCCGTCGCGCGGACCGACTTCCACCACCCTCACGGTGTCGTTTTCATTCATCGGCATCATCCGCAAAACTCACCAGTACCGCATCGGCATCGACGAAGTCGCCCTCGCAGGCGTTGATGCTGTCGATGCGACCGCTGCACGGTGCCTTGAGCGAAAGCTCCATCTTCATGGCCTCCATGACCAGAAGTTCGTCGCCTTCGGCAACCTCGTCTCCCGCGGCCGCCTTGAGCAGCACGATGCGGCCGGGCATGGGGGCGATGATGCTGCTGCCGCCGGCGCCATCGTCCGCCTCCCAGCTGAATGCAGCGGCGCGGCTGAAGCTCCAGCGGCGGCCATCGCGGTCGTGCAGAAGCTGGGTGGTGTGGGCGCGCAGCAGGGGCATGCGATGCGAAGTGCCATCAATTTCAGCGGTGAAGCTGTGCTCGTGCACGCGGGCGCGGCGCACGCCATGCTCAGACTGTTCACGGGTGACGGTGTAGTTGCCGTCATGACCCCGGATGGAGGCCGTGATCCGCTGCCCTGCCAGCTGAATGGCCATCAGCCGTGTGCCGTCCTTGCCCACGCGCCAGGTATCGTTGATCGCCCATGGCGAATGCGGGTCGTGTGCATCAATACGCGTGGTCGCCTCCTCGCTGCTGGCAATGATGGCCAGCGCGGCCAGCACGATTTCGGGCGGGGGTGCCTCGTCCCTGATCAGAAACTCGTCCAGGTGGCGATCGAGGTAGCCGGTGTCGATTTTTCCCTCGACAACCACCGGGTGCCGGATGAGTCGCTCCAGGAATGCGATATTCGACTTCACGCCACCAATGGCGCAGCGTGCCAGGGCGCGTTGCATGGCAAGCAGCGCGCGCGGCCGGTCAGGCCCGTGCACGATGAGCTTGGCGATCATGGGGTCGTAGTGGATGGTCACGTTGTCGCCTTGCACCACGCCGTTGTCGATGCGCACTTCGTTCGACGTGGCGGGCAGGGCAAGCGTATCCAGGTGACCCGACGCGGGCAGGAAATTGTTGTCCGGATCCTCGGCGTACAGGCGCACTTCGATCGCATGGCCGTGCGCCGGTATGGCCTTGTTGCGGATCAGCGAGTCGGGCAGGGGCTGACCTGCGGCAACGCGCAATTGCAGTTCCACAAGGTCAAGCCCCAGGGTCATCTCGGTAACCGGGTGCTCCACCTGCAGGCGCGTGTTCATCTCCATGAAATGAAAGCTTCCGTCGGCAGCCACGATGAATTCGATGGTGCCGGCGCCGAGGTAGTCCACCGCGCGCGCGGCATCCACGGCGGCCTTTCCCATCTGCTCCCGGAGCTTGTCATCCAGAAAGGGCGAGGGTGTCTCCTCCAGCACTTTCTGGTAACGCCGCTGGGCCGAACATTCGCGCTCGTTGAGGTGCACGGTCTGGCCGTGGCTGTCCGCAAGCACCTGAAACTCGATGTGTCGCGGGTTCTCGATGTAGCGCTCCAGAATCATGCGCTGGTCTGCAAACGCGTTGCTGGCCTCGCGTTGCGCCGACTGCAGTGCGGATTCGAACTCATCTGCCGTGCGCACGATGCGCATGCCCTTGCCACCGCCGCCGCTGGCGGCCTTGATCATCAGCGGAAAGCCGATCCTGTCCGCCTCTGCTGCAAGAAAGCTGCTGTCCTGATCTTCCCCATGGTATCCCGGAACCAGCGGCACACCGCTCGACTCCATCATGGCCTTGGCCCTGGCCTTGGAGCCCATGGCCTCGATGGATTCCGGCTTCGGACCCACGAACACGACCCCGGCCGCGGCGCAGTCCCGGGCGAAGCCGGCGTTCTCCGACAGAAAGCCGTAGCCGGGATGGATGGCTTCGGCGCCGGATTTGGCTGCCACCTCAAGGATCCGGTCGCTGCGCAGATAGGAATCGCTTGGCGCTGCGCCTCCGATTGGCCAGGCCTCGTCGGCCTGCAGCACATGCTGGGCACCGGCATCCGCTTCGGAGTACACGGCGATGCTGTGAATCCCCAGGCGCCGGCAGGTACGGATGACGCGGCAGGCAATCTCGCCTCGGTTTGCGATCAGGACGCGCTTGAACATGCTCGAGAACCCTTTCCTGCGTTAGTGGTGTGAATCGCGACCATTCTATCGTGAGCCATTTGCCCAGTCGGGCTTGCGCTTGTCGAGGAACGCGGTGATGCCATGCTGGCCTTCCGCGGATACGCGCAGGCGAGCGATCAGATTGGCATTGCGGGCGTCCTGCTGTTCGGCCTGGTCGCGATCCAGGCCTGCGCTGCGCAACGCCAGCAGCTTGGCTTCGTGCTGGGCTGCCGGGCCACCCTTGGACAGGAAGTGCAGGTGCCGGTCGACAGCGTCATCCAGTGCGGCGTTCTCGACGCACTGGTGCAGCAGACCGATCCTGAGCGCTTCATCACCTTCGAATATCTCGGCATTGAGAAACAGGCGCCGTGCCTGACGCACGCCGATGGCTGCCACCACGTACGGTGCAATGGTTGCCGGTACCAGACCCAGTTTGACCTCGCTGAGGCAGAACTTGGCATCATGCACGCCGACGGCGATGTCGCAGGCCGCGATCAGCCCGATTCCGCCGCCATAGGCCGAGCCATTGACCCTGGCAATCGTGGGCTTGGACAGGTAGTTGAGCGTGCGCAGCAATGCCGCCAGACGCATGGCATCGGCACGATTGTCCGCCTCGCTGGCTGCCGCCATGCCCCGCATCCAGTTGAGGTCGGCACCCGCGGAGAATGTCTTGCCGCGACCCGTGAGCACGATATGGCGGATGGCAGGGTCCTTGTCCAGCTTCTGCAGTTCAGTCGTCAGGGCAGCAATCAGCGCGTCGTCGAACGCGTTGTGCACCTGGGGCCGATTCAGCGCGACATGGGCTTGCGGACCGCGAATGGTGGTTTCGATGCAATCAGTCACCGGGATTCCTTGGCACAGTGGTCTTGTCGGAACCCGTCATGATAACGGCTCGCATCCGGCAGGACCTGTGTCGTTTGCGGCCAGGCTCCCTGCAGCCAGGAAAGATTGCTCTGCCCCTTGCATGCAGGCCGGAATGGGCCGATGATATGCGGATGGGAATCGTTTGCAATTGAGGTCATTCATGTCACACCATCAATCATCTCGCCGCATCGGCGCATTGGCCGCTGTCGCCGTCACGCTGGGCCTGGCCCTGTCCATTGGCGCGCCCGCTCATGAGCAGAAGGACGTCAGCACGGCCGAACTGGCCGCAAAGGTGGAAGCCCTGACCCGGCAGGTGGAGCAGCTCAAGGCCAGTCATCCGCCACCGGAGCTGGGACAGCAGATGCTGGAACTGCAGATTCGACACGACCGCCTCTGGTGGGCCGGACAGAACGGGGACTGGACCCTGGCCTATTTCATGGTCGGCGAGATAGCCGAAACCTTGCGCGGCATCGAGCGGAGCAACGGCGACGCGCCCGACGTGCAGCCGCAAAAGCTTTCGGAGTTGATGCCGGCGATGATGAATCCTGCCATCAAGGGTCTGCAAGAGGCCCTGGCCAAGCAGGACAAGGAGGCCTTTGCCAAGGCCTACGACAACCTGTCGACATCCTGCAGCGGCTGCCACAAGGTGGCCGGTGCGCCTTTCCTGTCCATCCAGCGGCCGAAAACACCGCTGCTGGACAACCTGCGTGAGAAGCCCGCCAACTGATCGCTTTCCCCTTGCTGATACGGGACTGACGGTCCGGCTGCTGTGCCGGGGCCATGGTCACGCGAGTCTTGCCGCAAGGGCAGGGGGTTCTGGATGAACAAGGCGCATCAGTGAAAGGCATTGCTATTGCAGGAAGTAATGCGAACCATTATCATCTGTGAAAACACTGCTGCCGGATTGACTGTAATGAATCGACTGTTCTTGAGCCTGCTTTTGCTGTTGCCGTTCGGGTCTGCGGCTGCCGCGGCACCCGAGTATGCGCTGACCATCGACAAGCACGTGTTCCAGCCAGCGCAGCTGAAGATTCCCGCCAATACTCGGGTAATGCTTGTCGTGAGCAACAAGGATTCAACGCCTGAGGAATTCGAGAGTACCGAATTCAACGTCGAGAAGATCATCATGCCGAAGGGCTCGATCAAGGTCTTTGTCGGCCCGCTGAAGGCCGGCAGCTACAACTTTTTCGGCGAATTCCATCGTGACACCGCCCAGGGCACGCTGATCGTGGAGTAGGAACATGTGGGGTATTGCACTTCTGGTATTTCGTGAGGTTCTCGAAGCAGCGCTGATCGTCACGATCGTTGCTGCCGCGACTCGCGGCGTGTCGCGCCGGTCACTTTTCATCGGCGGCGGTATCGCACTCGGCGTGGTCGGCGCCGTGGTGGTGGCAGGTTTCGCCGGCGCCATCGCCGAGGCGGCAAGCGGTTTCGGCCAGGAAATTTTCAATGCCGGCATTCTGCTGGCCGCGGTGGTGATGATCGGCTGGCACGTGGTCTGGATGTCCAGCCACGGGCGGCAGCTGGCGCAGCACATGCAGCAGGTGGGCTCGGCGGTGCAAACCGGTGCCAGCTCCTTGAGCCTGCTGCTGGCCGTGGTCGCGCTGGCGGTACTGCGTGAGGGCTCTGAGGTCGTGCTGTTTCTTTATGGCATGATTGCCGGCGGCGCCGGCAACGGCCTGGTGGCCGGCGTCAGTATCGGCGTGGCCGGTGGTGTTGCGCTCGGTTTTGCCCTCTACTTCGGTCTGTTGCGCATCCCGCTCAAGTATTTCTTTACCGCTACCAACTGGATGCTGGTGCTGCTTGCCTCGGGTCTGGCCTCCAGCGCGGCGCATTTCCTGGTACAGGGCAACCTTCTGCCGGCATGGGGCAACCAGATCTGGAACAGCTCGTGGCTGCTCTCCAATGGTTCGGTGGCCGGCAAGACCCTGCATATCCTGGTTGGCTATGAAGCCATGCCCAGCGGCATGCAGCTGCTGTTCTACGCGGTGACCCTCGCTACCCTGGTGGGCGGCATGCAGTGGATGCAGCATCGACAGAACAGGCCCGGATCGTTCAAATCTGCAAACAAGTCGGCGGCGGCCGAGGTCGCTGCCACGCCCTGACGCGTGGACGACAGCCAGCAAAGCGTGCGTGCTGACGTGTGGCTGTGGGCGGCGCGTTTCTTCAAGACCCGGCGTCTGTGCCGCGAAGCCATTGACGCCGGGCAGGTCGATCTGAATGGTCACGGCTGCAAGCCGGGCAAGCCGGTGAAGCCCGGCGACACACTGGTGATCACCCGCCACAACGAGCGCTACGCGCTTGATGTGCTGGCCGTGGCTGATCGCCGCGGGCCGGCAGCAGCGGCACAAGAGCTGTACCAGGAGCACGAAGCCAGCGTGGCCGAGCGGCTGCGCGCACGCGAGCTGAACCGGCTCGCCGGGCGCGCCGCGCCGGGCAAACGCCCGGACAAGCGGGCCCGCCGTGAACTGTCCCGCCTCAAAAAGGGCTGAAACCCGATATAATGCCGAAACAAGGGTGATTCGCCCCCGGCACCGATCAAGGGCGCGTGGCCTCGCAAAGCGCGGTCGGAAGATAAATCCGGACCGTGCAAGGGCGTGCTAGTCCATTTTCGATGTCGACCGGGACAGGGGAGCAGACCATGGCTTCATTCAATCTCTTCAAGCGCCTGCTCGGTGAGGCAGACCGGCGTGAGCGTGATCGCGTACAGGCACCCAGTGGCACCCGCATGCTGGTGGTTGACGATTCCCCGACCATCCGCGCCGTCCTCGCCAAGATGCTGATCCAGGACGGCTACACCGTGCTCAAGGCAGCCGACGGCGAGGCTGCCCTGGAGATCGCGCGAAGCGAAAAGCCCGACCTGATCTTTCTGGATATCGTGCTCCCCGGCATGAACGGTTTCGCGGTTCTGCGCGCGCTGCGCCGCGACGAGGCCACGCGACACATTCCCATTGTCATGATCAGCGGCAACCTGCAGGCGACCGAGCAGTTCTACGTGCAACGATTTGGCGCCGACGATTTCATGAAGAAGCCTTTCGGGCGCGCGGAGGTGTTCAGCCGCATCCAGCAGCTGGTACTCTCCGAACGCCTGCCGGAGCGCAAGTCCGGCGGCAGCCTGCCATCACCGGCACTTGAGCTGGAGGATATGGCCCATATCCCCGACGTCGCGCTGCCTGATCAGGATCTGCACGAGCAGGCCACGGCAGGCCTGGCGGGTCCTTCTGCCGGCCTGGAGCACGCCACCGATGCCAGTCAGGTTGTGGCGAGCGATGACCATGGCGAGGCAGATGCGTCGGAGTCCGCGGAAACCGTTGAGCCGGCCAACCGACAGGCGGACGGGGATATCCCGGCGCCGTCGGTGCACGATGCAGCAGAAAGTGATCCGCACCTGCCGCGCGCCTGACCCACTGCATGGCGGGCACCGGAATTCCCCTGTAGGATCGTGAGCCTTTGACAGGATTCAACGGTCCATGAACGAACAGGCGCAGGCGCTGATCCAATCCGACCCCGCCGTGCTGGGTGTGCTTTTCGGCGTACTCGCGCTGGTCTTCTGGAGCAGCAGTCATCCGCATCCGGCACTGCAGCGCTTTTATCGCTACGTGCCCGCGTTGCTGTTGTGCTACTTCATTCCGGGGTTGCTCAATACCCTGGGCGTGATAAGCAACGAAGGTTCACACCTGTATCCGGTGGCGCGCGACTATCTGCTGCCGACCTCACTGATCCTGCTTACCCTTTCCAGTGATCTGGGCGGCATTCTGCGTCTGGGGCCCAAGGCCATCATCATGTTCCTGGTGGGGACGGCCAGCGTGGTAATTGGTGGCCCCATTGCACTGTGGCTGATGGGCGTACTGGATCCGTCGCTTGTGGCTCAGGGCAGTGGTTCGGAGGCCATCTGGCGCGGCATGACCACCATGGCCGGAAGCTGGATTGGCGGGGGTGCCAATCAGGCGGCGATGAAAGAGGTGTTCGAGGTTGGCCCGGATACCTTTGCCAAGTTCATCGCCGTTGATGTGCTGGTCGCGAATCTGTGGCTGGCTATTCTGTTGTGGATGGCCGGTCGCGCCAGCCAGATTGATGCCTGGACAGGTGCCGATACCAGTGCACTCGATACGTTGCGGGAGCGCATCGAGGGCTTCCATGCCGAGCATCGCCGCGTGGCCAGCATGACCGAGCTGATGCTGATCGTGGCGGTCGGATTCGGCCTGACCGGGCTGGCGCATGCCATGGCCGGGGTCATTGCGCCCTGGTTGCAGTTGCATGCACCGGGGCTTGCGCGATTCAGCCTCACCTCGCATTTCTTCTGGGTCGTGGTACTGGCCACCACCTTCGGCCTGCTGCTGTCCTTCACCCGCGCACGCAAACTGGAAGGCGCCGGCGCGTCGAAGATAGGCTCGGTGTGCCTGTACGTGCTGGTGGCTACCATTGGCATGCACATGGATCTGCGCTCGGTATTCTCCGATCCCGGCCTGTTCGCGCTGGGTGGTATCTGGATACTGATCCACGGCGTGGCCATGCTGCTGGTGGCGTGGCTGATCCGTGCACCCGTGTTCTACATGGCAGTCGGCTCCCAGGCCAATATCGGTGGCGCAGCATCGGCACCGGTGGTGGCCTCGGCGTTTCACCCCACGCTGGCACCCGTGGGCGTGTTGCTGGCGGTGCTGGGCTACTCGCTGGGAACCTATGCGGCCTGGATTTGCGGTCAGCTGCTGCGCGTGGTCGCAGGAGGCTGAGTTGCTGCATTCATGAGTGCCTTGCTGTTGCTGTTTGCATGCCTGGCGCTGGGCATGCTGGTGCGCCGTTTTGCCAGCCCACCGGACAACCTGGCGCACAGCATCAACTGGTGGGTGCTGTATGTTGCGCTGCCCGCCATTGTGCTGGAGCTGATACCGCGCATCCGTTTCGATCCGCAACTCTGGTTCCCGATTGCCGGCACCTGGGTACTGTTCGCCGGGTCATGGCTGCTGTTTGCATGGCTGGGTCGCATGCTTGGCTGGTCGCGCGGGCGCATCGGCGCCCTGATCATTGTCTGCGGTCTGGGCAACACCACCTTCATGGGCTACCCGCTGATCGAAGCTCTGCATGGTCGTGCCGGGCTGAAAATCGCCGTGGTTGCCGACCAGTTCGGCAGTTTTCCGATCCTGGCGTCACTGGCCGTGGTGGCCGCTTCGCTATACGCCGGTCAGGATCCCGATGCACGACAGATCGCCCGTCGCGTTTTCACTTTTCCCGCCTTTCTGGCCCTGCTGGCGGGACTTGCGGTGAACATGCTTGGTGGCTGGCCGCAAGTCATCCACGACACGCTCAAGCCCGTTGGCGCCACTCTGACGCCACTGGCGCTGTTCTCCGTCGGCCTGCAGTTGCAGCTGCTGGCGGTCCGCCGTCACGTCGGTCCGATAGTCGCAGGTCTGGGCTGGAAGTTGTTGCTGGCGCCGCTGCTGGTCTGGTTGCTGGGCCGGGCGGCCGGCATAGACGGCCTGGTGCTGACAGTCGGCGTGTTGCAAAGCGCCATGGCACCGATGGTGTCGGCGGCCATCGTCGCGGACGAGTACGACCTGGATCCGGAACTTGCCAATAGCGTGCTGGGCGTGGGCATCCTGGTTTCACTGGTCACCATTCCCCTGGCTGATGCCGTGCTGGGCATGCAGCCGGGTTGAGGCGCGCAGAAGTGGTCACACACATGAACGACATGCAGCAAGCACTGCGATCAAGTCTGCTGGCTTTTCGCGACAATGCATCCGACCCGAGTCTGGTCGATACCTTTCTTGAACTGGCAGGCGAAGGCAGGCACGCGTTCCAGCGCAGCCGTCTGCAGGGTCATTTCACCGGCTCGTGCTGGCTGGTCAGCGGTGACGGCACACGTGCGCTTTTGCTGCACCATCGAAAGCTTGATCGCTGGTTGCAGCCTGGCGGGCACGCCGATGGCGAGATGGACCTGGCACGGGTCGCCTTGCGTGAAGCCAGCGAGGAAACCGGTCTGACGGGTTTGCGGGTGGAAGGGGACATCTTCGACATCGATCGGCACCGGATTCCGGCGCGCGGTGATGAGCCTGCGCATTGGCATCACGATGTCCGCTACGTGATTCGCGCAGGCGAGAGCGAGCACTTTGCGCACAACCATGAGTCGCACGCCATGGCCTGGCGCGAGCATGCGCAGATTGCGGCCGACCCGACACTGGATTCGTCCTTGCGGCGCATGGCCCGGCGCTGGATGGAACGCCAGCAGACGCTTTGACAGATTACCCTGCCGATCATGCTCCCACAGCCGGATCCGGGTGCGGGGCGACGGTGGCATCCTGCCAGGCACGCAGGCCCAGTACCGCCAGGACCACGAATACCCCGTACAGCACGGAGGTGATGATGAGGCCCTTGATGAGGTACTGGCCGATATAGACCAGATCTACCGCTATCCACAGCCACCAGGCGGCGATGTGGCGGCGGGCCTGCCAGAACTGGGCGACCAGGCTGAAGGCCGCCAGCGCCGCATCCAGCCAGGGCAGGGCGGCATTGGTGCCGAAATGCATGGCGGCGCCAAGAAGCACGGCGCCGGCGGCGCCGATCAGCAGGTGCATCCGCATCCTGCGCTGTGCCAGCGGCGCGATCACGACGCGGCCGTCGTCACCCAGATGCTGCAGCCAGCGTACCCAGCCGTAGAGGATGAATACCGCAAAAGCCCCTTGCAGCAGCACATCCGAGTACAGCCTGGCATCGATGAAGACCCAGGCGTAGACGAGCACCGATGCCAGGCCCACCGGCCAGCAGAGCATGTGGCGGCGTGCCGTCAACCAGACGCCAAGGATGCTCAGCACCGCTCCGGTGAGCTCCAGCCAGTGCATGCTCAGAAGTTCCAGTCGACCGACAGGCGTATCTGGCGGGGCGCGCCGGGGAACAGGTAGGCATCGCCATAGGCGCTGCCGGTATCGCGCCAGTAGAAGCGGTTGAACAGATTGCTGGCCATCAGATGCCAGGTCACCGTCTGGTCACCGAAGACGGCCTGGTAGCGCAGGCCGGCGTCGAACACGGTATAGGCGGGTGTGCGGGTGGCATTGTCCGGCCTGGCCGGGTTGGGCGACGCATAGCGCAAGCCTGCCAGCAGGCCCAGGCCGGGCAGGGCCTGCGGTCGATATTCCCCCAGCAGGGCCAGCCGCAGGGCCGGCACGTTGACAATCTGATGGCCTTCATAGGCGGCGATGCCGGTGTTTTCGGCGCGCGCACGAATCCAGGCTGCACTGGCATCAAGTCGAAGATTCTCGGAGAGCTGCCCGTGCGCGCCCAGCTCTGCACCGCTGTGTACCGCCTGGCCCTGTTGCACAAAGGTGTATCCGGCTGTCGTGTCATCCGGGCGGGCGAACTGATAGGGACGGTGAATGCGGAACAGTGCCGCGCTGAGGTTGAACGGCCTGCCGGCAAGCCATTTGATCCCGGCTTCGGTCTGACGCGAGATGACAGGCGACAGGATGCTGCCGTCGTTGCTGGTCCAGAATGGTGCCTGCTGGCCCAGGGCAATGCTCTCGCTGTAGCTCAGGTAGGCAGTCAGCGCCGTGCTGGGCAACCACAGCACGGCGGCTTGCGGCAGGCTGTGGCTGAGTCGGCTCTCACGCTCGGGCAGACCCGTGTCGTCGTAGGTGCGCTCGTGCATGCGCACCACACGCGCGCCTGCCAGAATCTGCCAGTGCTGGCCAATGTGCATGCGATCGGCTGCCAGCAGCGATCGCTGCCAGTTGCTCAGGCGTCGGGCGGAGGGCCCCGGCTGTTCGGGCGAGGGCGCGAATACTGGCGGATTGCGCTGGGCGATGTTGGCACTGCCGACATAGGCGTTGACATCGACACGCTGGTCGATGGTGCGGCGGATGGCATCAATTCCCACGGTCAGTTCATGCTGCAGACGCGCCGGTGCCGAATCGGCCTTCGATCCGGGCACGCGCCTCGCTGTTGCGACGGGTGTCGTCGGGACTGCGGTAATCGTAAATGTCATAACTGCCGTCCGGGCCGAAGAAGTTGCCCGGGTAGGTGCCGCTGGCGCAGGCCTCGGTGTAGTAGCAGCCGTAGGCAAAGGCGACATTGTCCTGGATGACGCTGCGACTGTGACCGGTGGCAAGACGCAGTTTCCATTGCTTGTCGATCTGCCAGGCCAGACGCGCCGAGTTGTTGAGCGAGCGAATGCCCACGGGTTGCTGCCAGGGCTGATAGCCGAGCATCCAGGTGCTGTGTGCATGAGTGGGCAGCTCGCTGCCGCCCAGCAGCTGGAAGCCGGATACCGATCGCTCAGCACTTGTCTGGTATTCGCTGTCCAGCTGCACCACGACGCGCTCGGATGGTTGCCAGTCCATGGCCAGCGCATAAAGGTTGCGTCTGCCACGAACGTGGTCAACATAGCTGTGCGGATTGTCCCAGGCGGCGTTGAAGCGAACGCCGAATTCCGGTGTCAGCCAGGTGCCGGCATCGATCGTGGCGCGGCGCGAGCCCCTGTCGTCGGTTGCGAAACCGAGCTGGCGCACCTCGGCCGGGCGCTTGCTGACGAAGTTGACCAGGCCGCCCGGTGCCACCACACCGGCCTCGATGCCGGCCAGTCCCTTGAGGATCTGCACGCTCTGCCTGCTTTCCAGAGCAATGCGCTGTTCTCCGGCGATGCTCAGACCGTTCAAGCGGTAACCGCTGGCAAGATCCAGGGGAAAACCGCGAATGGCAAGGTTCTGGTAGTAGCCAACCGGTGCGTAGTTGTCCGTGGTTGCTGCGTCGGCGCGCGCCACTTCGCTCAGTGTGCGCGGCTGGGTTGCGTCCAGCTGCCGGCGATCGATGACCTGAATGCTGATCGGGCTTTCATGCAGCGGCGCGCCGTCGATGCTGCCGATACCGGCTGATGGGTCGTCGGCGCTTGCCTCGACTTCGACCGCAGCCAGGGGCGTGGCCGTCGATTGCGCACTCGCCGGTCCGTGCGCCGCGGCCATCGTGGGCAGGCCGGCAAGGACAAGTGCGAAAGCGGTGCAAGTCAGGAGTTGTGTCATGGTCGTCTCGTCGAGTCGGAAATATCGAAGCGACGGCGACCCGTCCACAGGCACGGCTGCCTGCAGGCGTTTCGAAGCTCCCTACGCTGGTGCAAACCAGTTCAGGTTCCAAGGGACTGTCTCAGCCCGGTCAATACCGGGCACCCCCGCTTCACGAAGGTGCGTATTGGAACACGAATGGCGCGCAAAGCAAAATGCGGCGCCCGCAATCCGCGTCAGCCGGGTTTGCGCAGGCGAGCCTGTGTTGCGGTATTGCGCGTCGGCGTCAGGCAGCGGCCAGGTCGGCTCAGGCGTCGGCAATGGCCGCCTGCAGTGCCCTTGCATCGACACTGTCGAACCAGCGCGCGTGACCAAGCAAAAAGGTGTTCCAGGCGATGTCCGCGTTTCTGGCCGACCCGGTGATGGCATGAAAGTACTCGACCTCGGACAGGGCAAAGTCGATATGCACCACGGGCAGCAGGTCTGCCACGAGTGCGCACTGGTCCCGGCTCAGCGGGGCGAGTTCCTGATAGCCCCGGAGCAGCGCCAGGGCAATATCGCGATGGGCGATGTCGGTGCGGCGATCCAGTTCCAGCCAGGCGATGGCATTGCGCTCGATGGCCGTGGCCAGGTCGAACAGTGCACAGGTGGGTGACGCCAGGCCGAAATCGAATGCCGCGCTGACCGTGGCCTCGGCGCCCGGATCGCTCCAGGCAAGGTTGGAGGCATGCCAGTCGTTGTGGGTCCACAACCGCTTCTGCCCGGCGAGCCGCGCCTGAACCTGCCGCTGGTATGGCAGCACGTGCTGTGCCAGTTCGGCCTGCCAATCTCGGCCGCGCAGATAGTCTGCCAGTCCGGGGCGTTGCGGAAGCTGGGCGTGCAAGGTAGCCACCGGGTCCGAGGCGCGAACGAGATCGTCGCGAGTGACAAGTACATGGGTGCTGCGTTGTGCTGCCTCATGCCCTGCGGCAGCCGCATGCAGGCGGGCCAGTGCCATGCCGGCTTGGCGGGCATGGCCGGGCACCGGAATGGGGGCCCATGAAACCAGGTCGCGGTACAAATCGACGCCGGGGACACAGGCATGAACCTCATACACCCAGTCGCCGAGGCTCGGGGTGCTGTCGCCCTCGGCATCTCGCAACACCTCGGGCACCGCAGCGCCGGCCGCGCGCAGATGATCGATGAATCGATGTTCTTCACTCAGGCTGGCTGGTGTTCGTACGCTGCGGTGATGGCGCTTGACGAACAAGCGTTCGCTACCTGCGGCAACCAGCGCAGCGGCCGAAAGTGGTCTGGGACTATGCCACAGCAGCCCCTGCACCATGCCAGTGTCCGAATACCTGTCCAGCAACCTGCTGAGCTCTTCTTCGCGCAGTGCGGGCCAGTCGGCGGCCGCTGAGGTTCCGTCGAGGCCATGTACCTGCGGTGTGCGCGAGGTCCTGGGGATTATTCCCCTGCTGTCACTCATCCCGGCTGGTCTGCTTGAGGCGGTAGAGGGCGTCGAGCGCTTCGCGCGGAGTCATGTTGTCGGGGTTGATCTCGGCCAGCGCCTGTTCCAGTGCCGAGTCCTGCGCAGCGGGCGGGGGCTCTGCATTGAACAGGCCCAGTTGCGGGCTGGCCGGATCGTTGTGCTGAACCCCGCGCTCGAGTTGCTCGAGCGTGCGGCGGGCCTCGGCGATCACCGACCCGGGCAGGCCGGCGAGTGCGGCCACCTGCAGTCCGAAGCTGCGATTGGCCGAGCCTTCCTTGACCGCATGCATGAATACCAGTCGGTCCTCGTACTCGACAGCATCCAGGTGCACGTTGGCAATGCCGGCGACATCGTCGGCCAGCCCGGTGAGCTCGAAATAGTGGGTGGCGAACAGGGTGAAGGCGTGATTGCGGGTCGCCAGATGCATGGCTGCGGCGCGGGCCAGGGACAGCCCGTCATAGGTGCTGGTGCCGCGACCCACTTCATCCATGAGCACCAGGCTCATGTGGCTGGCGTTGTGCAGAATATTTGCCGTTTCGGTCATTTCCACCATGAAGGTGGACTGGCCCCTGGACAGATCGTCGCCCGCGCCAATGCGCGTGAAAATGCGGTCGACCGGGCCGATTGCTGCGCTGCTGGCAGGCACGAAGCTGCCAATGTGGGCCAGCAGAACGATCAGCGCCACTTGCCGCATGTAGGTGGACTTGCCGCCCATGTTGGGGCCGGTGATGATCAGCATGCGCCTGCCGTCATCGAGGTGGATGTCATTGGGCTCGAACGGCTCGTCACGCACTTTTTCAATGACCGGATGGCGCCCCGCGCGAATATCGATGCCCGGTTCCTCGACAAGCTGCGGGCAGTTCCAGTCGAGGAAATCGGCACGCTCGGCCAGGGTCGCCAGGACATCCAGTTCGGCGATGGCGCTGGCGGCATCGCGCAGGGAGTCCAGGTCCCCGGCCAGCGTGTCAAGCAGTGATGCATACAGCGCCTGCTCGCGTTGCAGCGCGCGCTCGCGCGCCGACAGCACCTTGTCCTCGAAGGCCTTGAGTTCCTCGGTGATATAGCGCTCGGCATTCTTGGTGGTCTGTCGCCGGGTGTAGTGGGTGGGGACCTTGTCCGAGTGCGCCTTGCTGATCTCGATGTAGTAGCCATGCACGCGGTTGTAGCCGAGCTTGAGGTTGCCGATACCGGTGCCGCTTTCTCGCGCTGCTCCAGTTCCAGCAGGTACTGGTCGGCGTTTTCTGCCAGCTGCCTGAGTTCGTCGAGCTCGGCATCGTGGCCGGGGGCAATGACGCCACCATCGCGGGTTAGAACCGGAGGCTGCTCAACCAGTGCCTGCTGCAAAAGCCGGGTGGTTCGGGTGTGATCGCCTATGCGTTCGACCAGCTGTGACAGCAGGGGCTCTGCAGTGGTGCCAGTGCGTCGCGCAATCCCGGTGCGCTGGCCAGGCCATCACGCAGCGTGGACAGGTCCCGCGGGCGGGCAGAGCGCAGTGCGACCCGCGCCATGATGCGTTCCAGGTCACCGATGGCGCGCAGTTGCTCGCGCAGACCCTCGAAGTGGCGCCCCTCCAGCAGCGCGCTGATGGCCTGCTGCCGGAAGCGCAGGGTCGACTGATCGCGCAGCGGGCGATGCAACCAGCGCCGCAGCAGGCGTGCGCCCATTGGCGTCACCGTTTCGTCCAGCACCCCGAGCACGGTGTGCTCGCGCCGGCCTTCCGGGTGGGTGTCCAGCTCCAGGTTGCGGCGCGTGGCGGCGTCCATGGCCAGGGTCTGGTCGGCCGCCTCGACTGCCAGGCCACTGATGTGCGGCAGGGCGCTTTTCTGCGTTTCCTCGACATAGGCGAGCAGGCAACCCGCTGCCCCAATCGCGGTTGGCAGGTCGCCCACCCCGAAACCCGACAGGTCCCTGGTGCCAAAGAACCGGTTCAGCTCGCGTGTGCCGCTATCGCTGTCAAAATGCCAGGGTGGACGTTTCCGCAGGCCGGGCAGAGCGTTCACCGCGTCGGGCCAGGTGCCGTCCTCGCTGACCAGTGTTTCGGCCGGCGCCAGACGCGCCAGCTCGGCCGCCAGGGCTTCCATGTCGGCCACCTCGGCCAGCACGAAGCGACCGCTGGCAAGATCAATCCAGGCCAGACCAAAGTGCTCTCCGTCGGCAGCGATGGCCAGCAACAGGTTGTCACGGCGCTGATCGAGCAGGGCCTCATCGGTAACGGTGCCGGGAGTGACTATGCGTACGACCTCGCGTTCCACCGGGCCCTTGGATTTGGCCGGATCACCAATCTGCTCGCAGATGGCGACCGATTCGCCCTGACGGATCAGTCGCGCCAGATAGTTCTCGGCCGAGTGCCAGGGGACGCCGGCCATGGGTATGGGCTGACCGGCCGACTGCCCGCGCTGGGTCAGCGTGATGTCAAGCAGACGGGCGGCCTTGCGGGCATCGTCGTAGAACAGTTCGTAGAAGTCGCCCATGCGGAAAAACAGCAACTGATCGGGATGCTCGGCCTTGGCCTTGAGGTATTGGCGCATCACCGGCGTGTGGCTGTCGGCTGGTTTCTTGCTTGCAGGAGCTGCTTTGTTCAAGGGCCTGGGTTCGCTCGCGTCGGATCGGATGGTGTGATGAGCAGATGGCGTACACTGCGTCAGGTTCAGGCAGGGATTTTCGCACATGCAGCGCACGGTTTTTTATGTCTCCGATGGCACCGGCATCACCGCCGAGACCATCGGGCACAGCGTTCTTACCCAATTCGGTGGTGTCGATTTCACCACCCACCGCATCCCCTTCGTCGACAGCGAGCAGAAGGCAGAGTCGGCAGCCACGCGCATAAAGAGTGAATTCGCAATCAGTGGCATGCGGCCGATTGTCATCAACACCATCATGGATCGGCTGCTCAGCGAGCGCCTCGCCGCCAGTGGTGCACTGATGCTGGATGTGTTCGCGCCGTTCATTGCGCCCCTGGAGGCGGAGCTGGGGCAGAAACGTGCGCCATTGGTGGGCAAGGCACACGGTTTGACCAACTTCGCCGAATACGAGTCGCGGATCAATGCCACCAACTACGCGCTGTCACACGACGATGGCATTGCCATCAACTACCAGGATGCCGATGTCATCCTCCTCGGTGTCTCTCGCGTGGGCAAGACGCCTACCTGTTTGTACATGGCGCTGCACTTCGGGATCATGGCGGCCAACTACCCCTTGACGCCGGATGACCTTGAGCGCCAGGAACTGCCCGAGGTGGTGCGGCCATTCCGGGAAAGGCTTTATGGCCTGACCATCGACCCGGACCGGCTCAGCCAGATTCGCCAGCAGCGGCGCCCGGGGAGCAACTATGCGCGGATGGAACAATGCCGCGAAGAATTGCGCCAGGCCGCCTCGCTGATGCGCAGTTTCTCGATTCCGCAGCTCAACACCACGCATGTGTCAATCGAGGAAATCGGCAGCAAGATCATCGATCAGCTCGGAATCGAACGCAAGATGCTGTGAGCACGGGTGCCTGCCGCCAGGGACTCGTCCCGGCTGCGCTCAGTCCTGCTCCATCGGCGTCGGCACGGGCGGGTGGGCAAGGCCGCTGACAATGCTACTATCGGCGCATGAATGCCGTCGTCCAGTCCAGAGCCCAGCAACTCCTGCCCAGCCGCTTTGCGTGGTTGATGGGCCTGTATGCGGAGAACTATCACCGCATCCGACGCATGTTTTCCGCACACCGCCTGCAACCGGGACGGTATCGATCAACCGTCGATGACGGCCTCGATCTGCTGGTTGAAATCCAGAAGCGCCATCCCTACACGCTGGACCTGACGCTCAGCTACGCCAATATTGATCACGACACCGGTCATCCCGTGCCCTCGGCGCAATTGCGTCTGTATCTGGATGCCGACGTGGCCGAGGTGCAGCATTGCCATCCCGGCAAGCAGCTCTGGCAGGTCCTGGGGCCGTGGCCGCCGGCGCCGGTGATGTCCCGGCATCGCATGCGCATGGCCACATTCCTCAACCGCTGGCTGATCTACCTCGCTGAACAGGGCCATTCGCTGGGCACGCTTGAACGCGTGCCCTAGGGCTACTCTGATCAGGGTGCGTCGCAGGTCATGTCGCGGCCGTTGTCCTTGGCCTGATACAAGGCCTGGTCGGCGCGCTGCATGAGCGTGCCGCAGGTGTCGCCCTCGCGCAGCCCTGCAATGCCGATGCTCACCGTGATGGTCTGCTGGTCCTCGCCAAGTCGGAACGGAATGTCACGCACCGACTGACGCATGCGTTCGCAGATGCCGTGCGCGCTCGCGACATCGGTTTCGGGGAACAGTACTGCAAATTCCTCGCCACCGATGCGTGCGGCCACGTCCTCGATCCGCGCGTGGGCACGAATTGCATCGGCGATGCGCCGCAGCACGCCGTCGCCTTCGATGTGACCGTGGTTGTCATTGATCTTCTTGAACAGATCAATGTCGATGATGCAGAGCGAGAGCGGGCGACGATGGCGGGTGGCACGGGCCAGCTCCTTTTCCAGCAGCTCGTCGAAGTGTCGCCGATTGCCGAGTTCGGTCAGTGCATCCTGGGTAGCGAGCTGGTAGACCTCTTCGTGATAAGGGGCTTCCAGGCTGGCATGACCAACAAACTTGAGGATGCTCTCGCCAATGGTGATGTGATCGCCATCCACGAGCAGGTGATCGCTGTCTCCCAGCTCCCTGTCATTGAGGCGGGTACGGTTGGTGGCGCCCTGGTCGCGAATCCAGTGGTCCTGGCCGTCGCGCCAGATTCGGCAGTGACGACGCGATACGCTGGGGTGGGGCAACTGCAAGTCGGCTTCCTCGGAGCGCCCGATCAGAATCTGCCTTGACTCCACGTTGATGCGCTGGCCTAGGCCCTCGCCGTAAATCACGATCACGCACGCAGTGCGCTGGCCGGGCCGACGCGGTCCAGGGCTCAACTGAGTGCGATGGGTGATGCTTTCGTTTTTGCCAGTGCTCATGCCGGTGCCGGATCTGCTTTCTGCGGCAGTTTACGGTGAGTGGCGTTTCGTGTCAGCTATCCGCGAGAATTCCGGAGCAGGCGTTACCAGGTTCATGTTGCCCTGCTGCGGGTACCGGAGTGGCATGCAAACGATGGCATTCGGGGCGCTTGCAACAGCTGCTTTCTGCCTGCCGGGAGCTCCGGCAGGCGCCAGATGGCGAGAAATGGCCGCGAACAAGGCTCAGGAAAATCATGTAAGTGGCGGATATTAAAAGGCAAATATGAGACTTTTCATGCAGGATGGTCATCCGGATAGTGGCAGGAGCGGTTGCCATGAGGCCGGGACGGCAAATCGACCAGACTATCGCATTTTGCGTCGGCATGGGATAGAATTCATCTCGCTGTTGTTGCGCGTTGTACGTTTAACAGGTACTGATCCATCGCCAGATTTTGACGATGTGCTCCTGACAAGCTGCATGCACACTCAGTAAGTTGCATCCGGTCGGAGTCCGAGTGACCCGTACGGATGCGTTCAATGTGTTTATTGTTTTGGAGTTCGATTATGTCTGATCGTGAGATCGGCACCGTAAAATGGTTCAACGATGCCAAGGGCTTCGGTTTCATTTCTCGTGACAACGAGGATGATGTGTTTGTTCACTTCCGTGCCATCAAGGGCGACGGCTTCCGCACCCTGAAGGAAGGCCAGAAGGTCAGCTTCCAGGTTGTCGAGGGCCAGAAAGGCCTGCAGGCCGAGGAAGTGGAAGCAGCCGAGTAAGTCTGACAACGTCAGTCTACTGACGCGGGGTCGGCAATTGCCGACCCCGTTTTGTTTTGTGAAATCAGGAACGCCTGCTCGAATCATGGATGGTGGTGCAGCGAGCAAACCTCCGGCAACAGCCGTGACAGGCACGCCGGAAATGTGTGGATGGGCATCACGCACGATGTCAGCCCGGACATTGCTCTCGCCGGTTCTCGCGCCCGCAGCCAAACAGCGTTCCCAGAAACGGGTTGCTTGATAGATGTTTGTTGCCGGACAACGTTGGATGTCGACCGCCGAACCCGAGCTGGGCCTGGGCACGGTGCTTCGAGTGGAAGGTCGCGGTGTGCAGGTGCTGTTCGCCAAGGCGGGGGTATTGCGGCAGTACGCGCAGCATTCGGCCCCGCTGTTGCGCGCCACCTTTCGCCAGGGGCAGAAAGTCGTCGGCCAGGGGCGCAGCCTGGTTGTGGAGCGCGTGGCCGAGGAAGACGGCATGCTTGTCTACTACGGCGGCGGCGACCGGCTGGCCGAGGGCGAGCTGGACGACGAGCAGAGCATTTCCCACGCAGACGAACGACTGCTTTCCGGACGTGTCGACCCGGCGGATCATTTCGAGCTGCGGCATGCGGCCTTGAGAATGCGCGCCGAAGCGCGCTGCCGTCAGTCGTGGGGCCTCAACGCGTCACGCATCGATCTTCTCGAACACCAGTTGAAGGTGGTCGCACGAGCCACCTCGCAGCGGTCGCCACGCGTACTGCTGGCGGACGAAGTGGGGCTTGGCAAGACTATCGAGGCAGGCCTGATCATCAGTCGTCAGCTCGCGTCCGGCCTTGCACGACGCGTGCTCATCATTGTCCCGGAAAATCTGGTTCATCAGTGGTTTGTGGAACTCCTGCGCCGATTCAACCTTGCGTTTTCCATTTTCGACGCGGCGCGAATGCAATCCGGGGCTGATCACCCGGGAAACCAGTTCGAGGAAGAACAGCGGGTGCTGGTGAGTCGCAAGTTTCTTCTGGCCTCGGAGAAGACCGCCGCCGAGGTGCTCGAGGGCGACTGGGACATGCTGGTGGTGGACGAGGCGCATCACTTGCAGTGGACGCCCGAAGCCAGTGGACCGGGCTATCAGCTGGTCGAGCAACTGGCTGCGCGCACGCCGTCCGTCATTCTGTTGACGGCAACGCCGGAACAGTCCGGTCGGCGAGGTCACTTTGCACGACTGCGACTGCTTGATCCTGCCCGCTACGCAAGTCTCGATGCCTATCTGGCAGAAAGCGAAGGCTGGGTCGCGCTGTCCGGTGTGGCCGAAAAATTGACGCAAGGCCAGTCACTCAGCCATGACGAGTGCGCGTCGCTGTTTACCCAATACCCTGATGATGAGCCGCTGCGGGAACTGGTTCTTCGCCATGCCGACAGCCCGGAGGCAAGCCGCGAGCTGTTGTCCGCGCTTGTTGACCGTCACGGTACCGGGCGCGTGATGTTCCGCAACCGGCGTGATCTGATTGGCGGCTTTCCGGCGCGCGAGGCGCACATCGCGTCTCTGCCTGCCTCGTCGGCCGACAATGCGCGTCGCCGCGCCCTGCGTGACGAGTTCGAAGCGGACATCGGTAACGGCGTTGACGGAGTGGAATACGACTTTGCCGACGATCCCCGTCTTGACTGGCTCGTTGCGCTGCTGGCCGAGCATCCGAAGGACAAATTCCTGCTGATATGCCGCAGCCAGGCCAAGGTGCAGGCGCTGGACGAGGCGCTTGCCGGCGGTGACATCAGGGTGTCGCGCTTCCATGAAGGTCTGGGTCTGGTGCAACGTGACAGGAATGCGGCCTGGTTTGCCGAGCCCGACGGTGCGCAGTTGCTGCTCAGCTCGGAGATCGGTTCGGAAGGTCGCAACTTCCAGTTTGCCCAGCGGCTCGTGCTGTGGGATCTGCCGCTGGACCCGGATCTGCTGGAACAGCGCATCGGGCGGCTTGATCGCATCGGCCGCAAGAATGAAGCCATCCACATACATCTGGCAGTGGTCGAGGCTACTGCACAACAGGCGCTGTCGCGATGGTACGCGGAAGGCATGGATGCGTTTCGAAGCAGTCCGGCTGATGGCCGCAGCTTGCTGAATCGCTTTGCCGAGGACGTGGTCCGCGTGGCGCGACTTGTTGCCGGCGATGAGGTGGATGCCGAGCAGGATCTGGACAAGCTCCTGAGCGACACGACCAGCGTCCACGCGCAGCTGACCAGGACGGTGCACGAGGGTCGGGATCGTCTGCTTGAACTCGCGGCGAGCGCGGGCAATGATGCCGAGCCCCTCGCGCGGGCGCTGCAGGCCGGCGACAGCGACGAAGCCGGGCACGACTTCATGCAGCGTCTGCTCGAGCATTTCGGGGTGCAGATCGATGAACTGGGTGGAGGTGTCCTGCGCCTGGATCCCGAGTTCCTGGCCACGGATGCGCTTGCGGGCTTTTCCTCCGGCCCGTTCAGCGTGACCTTTGATCGCCAGGTGGCCTTGCGACGCGATGATCTGCCGCTGCTTCGTTTCGACCACCCACTCATGCTTGGTGCGCTCGACCTGCTGCTTGGCAGCGAGCAGGGCAATGCCAGTTTCATGTGTGACACTGCGCTGTCCGGCAAGCAAGTGCTGCTGCAGAGTGTGTTCGTGCTTGAATGCGTGGCCGAGGCCCGGCTCGATGTGCAGCGCTTTCTGCCCGCGCAACCAATCACGGTCACACTGGACTCCAGATTGAGGTTGCAGCCGCATTACGCGGTTTCGTCACAGGCCCTGGCGCGTGCTGCACAACAACCCATCGACGTGCCGCGCTATCGCAAGTTCCTTTTGCAGCTTGTGCCACCCATGCTGGCATCCGGAGAGGAAGCGGCCCAGGTTGAGGCCGAGCGCATTTCCAGGGACGCCCTGCAGCAGGCCGAGCGGCAGCTTGGTGCGGAACGCCAGCGCCTTCTGGCGTTGCGCCAGGTCAACCCGGCCGTGAGCCATGCCGATGTCGAGCGCGTGGAAGATGAGCTGCAGGCGCTGCGCAAGGCGCTGCCGTCAGCGCGTCTGCGGCTTGATTCCCTGCGCATGATTGTCAGTCCCCAGTTCCTGGATCTGCGTTAGGGACCCTCTGATTGACCCAGAGTGGGTGACACCTGCTCAGGGTTAATCAGAGGGTCCGTGGGCGTGTTTCGGCAGGGCGAGCAGCGCCCGCTCAACGGCAAAGACATGCGCGTCCTGCTCACCGTGCTCGCGCAGTGATCGGGCCAGCTGCAGAAGGTATTCGCGATTGGGTCCGCTTGGGCCCTCCGATTCGGCGATATGGCGGGCAATGTGTTCATCACTTGCCGGGCCCAGCCAGGCGGCATTGTCGGGTCGGGCGATATATACCAGGCCCCTGGCGCGGCTGCCATCGGCGAAGCGCATGTCGGCCTCGAAACGCAGGTAGCCGTTCTTTTCACGCACGTCCAGAGCGGGAAGCGCGTCGGGTCTGATGCGGTAGGCCATGCCGAAGCAGTCACTGTCATCGTCCGCCACCAGGGTCAGCACCCGCCCCGGTGCATCGGGCGTGCCGCGGTGATCGTGAGAACCCTGCCAGAAACGTCGCTGCCAGCCATGTATCCATGCCGGGCGTCTCTCGATGAAATCAAAGCCTGCCTTGTAGATCAGTGAGCCATAGCCGAACAGCCAGACACTGTTCTTGCCGCGCAGGTCCTGGCGCTGACTGTTGATCGCCGTGGTGTCATGCGACATGTCGCTGGCGGTCTCCCTGGTCAGGTGCGATGCAAGCGATCAGCCCGCGGATTCCCGGCCGGCCGCTGCCAGTCGATTGTTGAAGCGCTTGCGCAGGCGCTCGACGCGCCGTCGATTGACGCCGAAGTCATAGTAGCCAACGCGCGAGGCCGACTTCACGTCAATGAAGGCTTCTTGTGGGTGAATGATGAAGGTCACGTCATCGACAAACCCGACCGTCGTACGAAAGACGGCATGAATGAAGTTGTCCTCATCAGTGACCACCTCGGCATTGCCGAAGCCGTGCAGGACTTCGAGCAGGATGGCTCTTGCCTGCGCGGCGGAGGTGTCATGGACCAGGGGTGGCACGTGCCGGGAGCTTTCTGCGACGGCCTGGGAAGATACGCAGTTGGGTGAGTCGGGGCAGGGCGTGAAGCGATCCGGTGCCTGCGGCTGGACAAAGCCGGAAGGGGGCGCTACCGCGCAGCCTGCCAGCAGGGTCGAAATCAGAGTCATGGCTAGAAGATACCGTGCAGGGGCGAGCCACCAGTCTAGCGCGAGCCGGCGGGTGGTCACGGTGCTGGCTGGGTGTCGAACCCGTCCATGTAGATCCGGTCGTCCAGCGCCGGCGGGGTGAAGCTGCCATCAATCACCATGACAATGCTGTTCTGGTTGCCCGTCAGGGCGCCGTTTATCTGGGCCTGGTAGCCGCCGCAGCTGTCGGTGGTCGGCGGAACCGTGAAGATGCCGTTGCTGATCTGCATCCCGGACCCAGAGGCACTGCCGCCCAGTGTGTCCCATGCGATAGGTGCAAAGACGCACGGACTGACCGACAAGGGAACGCCCAGGTAGGACGCCGAAACAATGCTCAGCTGCATGGTTGCCGTGCTGAAGCCGACGCTGCCATCGCTGCCAACAAGGGCAGCGGAGGTGTCGGTTTGCACGAGCTGATAGGTGATGCTGAAGTCGCCGCTTTGCACCGTCGCCTGTGGAAATGCGAACTTGCCCGGAGACAGGTAGCCGGTACCGGCATCGTAGCTGGAGTCGCCAAACGTGCCGCCTGAAGGCAGTGGTGAAGTGTTGCCATCGATGGTGACCGTGCCACTGCTGATCGGATACTGAGTCGCCGCAGCCTGGGTGGCCACAAGAGCAAGGCTGGTCGCGAGCACGGCGCTTGCGGGGAGGGTCGGCAGCTTCATGGACAGATGTTTCCCGGTGAGTGAACAGCACGTGAGCCCGGAACCGAGCAGGCGGCCAGACAATGCTTGCCCGGCACAGGCACGCCTTGCCATGGCAGGAAGACACATCATCCGGTACGCGCTTGATTGATCGCCACAGGCCCGAGCGGCTTCATAACCTTGCCGCAACGGGCGCTGGATCGCAAATGCTTGCGTTGCATCGCTGAAACCCGTCCGGTACAGGGACAACACAGGCGATCCAGCGTCGGCTCACCATGACAAGCGTATTCCGCTATGATCGTTCGCGCGCAGCAAGCCGGATCGGTTTCCGGCTGGCCTGACCAATGCGGGGACACTTATGACAATTCCGATGAAAGCGCTCATTGCCTATCTGCTGGTTTCCACCGTGCTGCTTGCCTGTCCATCTGCGCCGGCGGCGGAAGTCGACCCCGGGCTCGTGGCCAGGGCACAGCAGTCGGGGTCGGTTCCGGTATTGATTGTGGCACCTGACCAGAGCACGCCTGCACTGGCACCCATGCGCCCGGATGCGGATTACCTGGCGCGGCGTCGTGCGCTGGTAGCCAGTCTGCGCGCACGCGCCGACATCAGTCAGGCATCGCTGCGCGACTGGCTTGATCGCCACGGCGTGGTGCATCGTGACTACTGGATCGCCAATGTCATTGCCGCCCGTCTCGACGCCGCGCAGATAGGCGCCTTGTCCCGGCGCTCCGATGTGGCGCGCATAGCATCCAACCGTCGCCTGCCGCAGCGCTTTCCCGTGGCGCGACCCGATTTGAACGGCACCGCCATGGCGGCCGGCCCGCTGAGCGTTCCCTGGGGTATTGCACAGATCAACGCCCCCGAGGCCTGGGCACATGGCGTGCTCGGGCAGGGTGCCGTGGTGGCTGGCGAGGACACCGGCTACCAGTGGGATCATCCGGCACTGAAATCACAATATCGTGGCTGGAATGGTGTGGTCGCCGATCACAACTACAACTGGCACGATGCCATCCACACTGATCAGCACGGCAGCAGTTGTGGCGTTGATTCGGCCTTCCCGTGCGACGATGTCGATCACGGCACGCACACCATGGGTACCATGGTTGGTGACGACGGTGGCAGCAACCAGATCGGCGTTGCACCGCAGGCCCGGTGGATCGGATGCCGCAACATGGACAAGGGTGACGGCACGCCCGCGCGCTACATCGAATGCATGCAGTGGATGCTCGCGCCCACCGATTCAGCGGGCAACAATCCCGACCCGGCCAAGGCTCCGGACGTGATCAACAACTCCTGGGCCTGCCCTGTCTCGGAAGGCTGTACCACGGGCGAAGAGCTGCGCGCGGCGGTGGACAACGTCATCGCCGGTGGCATCTTTTTTGCTGCTGCCGCCGGAAACGAAGGCTCGTCATGTTCCTCGATCATCAACTCGCCGGGCACATTTGCAGAGAGTTTCGCGGTCGCCGCTACCGACAGTGGCGATGCACTCGCCGGTTTTTCAAGTCGCGGCCCATCGCCCGGGGCCACCTCCGTATACCTGGACCTGTCAGCGCCGGGTGTCAACGTGCGCTCCAGCGTCCCGGTTGACGGCTACGCCAACTTCCAGGGCACCAGCATGGCCACGCCGCACGTGGCCGGGACAGTTGCACTGATGGTTTCGGTCAATCCGGCCTTGCGCGGACACCCCGATCAAATCGCGCAGATACTGCACGCCACGGCAGTCCGGCAGGGAATTTCCGATCCGTTCCACAGCAGTTGCGGTGGCCTGAGCATGGCCGACTGGCCCAACTATCAGGCCGGCTACGGACGCCTGGATGCCTGGGCCGCGGTGCGCATGGCCGATACCATTTTTGCCGACGGTGTGGAGCCCTGAGCCGCACGAGAGCAAAGGCAGTCCTCCCTGACTGCCTTGCGCTGAGGCTGCATTCTGGCCATTTGCCTACTGCTGGCCGGGCACGGCATTCTTGACGATCACCTCGACCCGGCGGTTCTGCTGCCGACCGGCAGCGGTCTTGTTGGTTGCCACCGGATAGTCCGGTCCGAGGCCACGGGTGGTGATGCGGGCACCGCTGATACCGTGATCGACCAGATAGGATTTCACCGATTCGGCGCGGTCGCGTGACAACGCCATGTTGTGCGCGCGGCTGCCGGTGGAATCGGTATGGCCCTCGATCTGGATCCTTGCATCGGGATCATCCCCGAGCGCCTGGGCCAACTGGTCCAGAGTTCGCGTGGCGCCGGGCTTGAGATTGGCCTTGTCCACTTCGAACAGCACATCGCCCAGCGTGATCACCAGCCCGCGTTTGGTTTGCTTCGTTTTCAGGTCGCTCAGCTCGCTGCGCATGGCATCCAGCTTGGCGCGTGCGCTGGCGGCCTCCTCGCGTGCCATGACAGCATTGCGATGCTCTGCTTCGGCCGAGGCTTGCGCCGCGGTCGCGGCCTGGCGCGCCTGTTCGGCCTGGCGCGATTTCACTTGCAGCAGCAGCTGGTCACGCTGACGACCCAGGCTGTCACCGCGTTTCTCCTGGTAGCGGGCCATGCCGATGGCTTCAGCGGTCTGCACCAGACGGTCAGCGATATAGACCCGTTGCTGGTAGTGCTGCTCGTCCAGGTTGTGCGCCTCCGCGGTCAGCGAATTGACTGCTGCCTGGGCCTTGTCCAGCTCCTCAGGCGCATTGGCTGCGACGCGTTGATCGGAGCGCAACTGGCTCAGTTGGTTGTTGAGGCGCACCTGCTCCGGTGGCGGTCCCTTGGGTGCAGTGGCGCAAGCGGCGAGCAGCAGCGTCGCCAATACGGTCAGGATTCGTGTACTTGTCTGTTTCATCGTCTCAGCTCCTGTTCTGTCCGATCTCCCGGCGCAGTGACTCGATACTGGCCTCGATTTCCCTGGTCGCCCTGGTGGCGCGCGCTTCACGTGCACGGGCGCCGGCCAGGTTGGCGTCAGCGGCGGCCTTCTGCGCGTTGAGCGTGGCGGCATCCCACTGGCGTCGCTCGCTGGCGCCGCGTGCGGCGGTCAGATTGTCCCTGGCGGCGCGCATTTCGGCGTTGGCCATGGTGGCCGCATCGGCGTTCTGGGCGGCCTCCACCGCAGCCTGCGCCTGGGCGATGGCGACGCGGGCGTCATCCTTGTCGGCGGCGCATGCTGCCGTGCTCCAAACCATCGCGAGCAGCGCGAGTGCAAGTATTCTGGTCATGATGTTCTCCCTGTTGAACGGAATATGTTGCTCGCGAGGCCACCGCAGGTGGTCGAACGCGAGAATCCAGTCGTTCTGCCGGTCACTATTCAGCAGGCGCGGTGAACAAGCACCAAACGAGCCGCGGGACAGGTCAAGTCGCGTTCAGTTTCACGGCTGGCCGTGACTCGATCGCGGCGTTTGCAGCGACGTGGTGGACCCGAGCGCACGCACTCGTGCGAGTCCTGCATGCATGCAGGCAGTATGCGTTTGACCAGATCCGACGGAAAATGGCGGTAAGGTTCGGCGTCCCGGGCGGCCCGGGCCTCGGCCACCACGGAGCACGCTCGGAGCAGCGCAGGGAGGGTGGCCAGGGATCCTCTGATTAACCCCGGCGCAGGCGGCATGATGTCCAGTCGGCCCGCAGTGGCTTGGGCGTGGCGCAGGGCAGACTGGTTGTCTGGGCAAGCCGCGGACGAGTCGCCGCGGGCCTTCTGGCCATCACCTTCTTGTTAAAAACAACACTTTATGCCGATCTGTGTGCGCGCACACAGATCGGTGACGCCTGCGCCGGGGGCAATCAGAGCGTCCCTAGTGCGTCT
>CAVTJF010000049.1:0-24032 GCA_963734945.1 uncultured Gammaproteobacteria bacterium | reverse complement strand
TGGGAATCGATGGGGCGCGTGTGTCGGTCGATATCCAGCTTGGCTACCCGGCTGCCGGCTGGCATGGCGCGCTTGCCGATATGGCAAGGCAGCGGATCGAGGCCGAGGCCGGCGTCGAGTCGGCCAGCGTCTCCACCAGTTCGCGCATTCGTTCGCACAAGGTGCAGGGCCAACTGTCACCGATGAATGGTGTCAAGAACATCATCGCTGTTGCCTCCGGCAAGGGTGGCGTGGGCAAATCCACCGTGGCGGTCAACCTGGCACTGGCCTTGCAGGCCGAGGGTGCCCGGGTGGGCATCATGGACGCCGACATCTACGGCCCCAGCCAGATGCGAATGCTTGGCGTGGAGGGCAAGCCGGATTCGCCCGACGGGCGCAAGATCGTGCCGAAACAGGCGCATGGCCTGCAAATGATGTCCATCGGGTTGCTGGTGGAGGAAGACACCGCCATGATCTGGCGCGGACCGATGGTGACCCAGGCGCTCATGCAACTTCTGGGCGAGACCCAATGGCAGGATCTGGACTACCTGATCGTGGACCTGCCGCCGGGAACCGGGGACATTCACCTCACCCTGTGCCAGCGCGTGCCGGTATCCGGCGCCGTCATTGTCACCACACCACAGGACATTGCCTTGCTGGACGCGCGCAAGGCACTGAAGATGTTCGGCAAGGTCGAGGTGCCCGTGCTCGGTATTGTCGAGAACATGGCCACGCACGTCTGCAGCGAATGTGGCCACGAAGAACACATCTTCGGCGCCGGTGGTGGTGCGCGAATGGCCGATCAGTATCATGTGCCGCTGCTGGGTGCTCTGCCGCTGGATGGGCGTATTCGCGAGCAGACCGATACCGGCAGGCCCAGCGTGGTGGCCATGCCCGAGTCGGACATCGCCGCACGCTATCGCGACATTGCCCGCCGAGCCAGTGGTCTGCTGTCCACCAGGGCACGCAACAAGAATCTCAATTTCCCGGAAATCGTGGTGCAGAATACCTGAAGAGCAGGGAGTGGGAAGTAGGAAGTCGGGAGTGGGAAGATCAGAAACCACCATCCCGTTCCGCTAACCACTCCCACTACCCACTACCCACTCCCCGCGAGCAAAGCGAGCATATGAGCATAAAATCTGACAACTGGATCCGCCGCATGGCTGCCGGGCACGACATGATCTCGCCGTTCGAGCCTGACCAGGTGCGGCATGACGGCGAGCGCAAGCTGATTTCGTGGGGTACCTCGAGCTACGGCTATGACGTGCGCTGCGCCGACGAGTTCAAGATATTCACCAACATCAATTCCAGCATCGTCGACCCGAAGAAGTTTGACGCCGGCAGTTTTGTCGACGTCAAGGGGCCGGAGTGCATCATTCCACCCAACTCTTTCGCCCTGGCGCGCACCGTGGAATACTTCCGCATCCCGCGCAATGTGCTGGTGGTGTGCCTGGGCAAGAGTACCTATGCGCGCTGTGGCATCATTGTCAATGTCACGCCGCTGGAGCCGGAATGGGAAGGCCACGTGACACTGGAGTTTTCCAACACCACACCCTTGCCGGCCCGCATCTACGCCAACGAGGGTGTCGCCCAGATGCTGTTCTTCGAATCCGATGAGGTGTGCCAGACCAGTTATGCCGATCGCGGTGGAAAATATCAGGGGCAGCGCGGCGTCACCTTGCCGCACGCCTGACTGGCGCCTTTCCCGGAAGCTCAACAACACTGCAACCCGAACCAGTTCCATGGAGTACCGCATGAAAGCCATACCTGACCTGCGTCGCATTGTGATTTTTCTGGTTATTGCCGTGGGCATGGCCGGTCTGGCCGGCTGCGGCGGCAGTGACGTCCGGCCCAGTTCCGCGGAGATCGCGTCACAAGGTCCGTTCGGCATGATCATCGAGGCCTACAAGAGTGGTCAGTACATCGTCGACGGCGGCGTCGTTGCCGCGCAGGATCTTGGGGGGCATCTTGCGTTCCTTGAAGACCAGGGCAAGATGCCGCAAAAGATTCTGCTGGAGAACAGCAGTGAGGCGAAGATTCGCAGCGAGCATTTGCGCCAGTTCACGCAGTTGCAGGCCAAATACGGATTCCAGGCCTATGTGGAACACAAGGGCAAGATTGAACCGCTGCATCCGGAGCAGTAGTTCGGTCCATCCTGGCAGCATGCCGGGCTTGCGGTCACTGCGTACGCTGGCAATCGCCTGGCTGCTGCTTGCCGTGCCGGGCATGGCGTTCGCAGACGCCGGCACGAACGATGCGCGTGCCCGCCCGGCGCTTGCGTCCGCCCGGGCGGTGGATCCGGTATTCGGTCAGCCGTCGGTTCGTCTGGCCCTGGGCAGCAGTGCGACGCTGCAGTACGGAACCGGCACTTCGCGTGCGTCGCTGCCGTCGGGGGCGGTGCGCTACCGGCGCTTTGCACTGGACAAGAACGGACAGGACGTGAAAATCTCGGTCCGGGTGATTGCCGACAAGCACGATGGGCGGCCTCGGTTCACCGTATTTTCCCCGCAACTGGTCATCCTTGACCAGGACGGACAGATTCGGCGAATCGTGCCGCTCGACCATCTGCAGCTGGATATTCGACCGTTTCGCGCAACGCGATTGCGCGAATGCGTGGTGGTCAGGAATCTGAGCGGGTTTCTGCTTGCTTCCGACCCCGGTCGGCTGGGACAGCTCTATCAGTTCACTGCGCGCCGCACCGTCAGCGGGCATCCCGATCACGGGTTCTATCGTGCAAGCTCGCCGATGCGGGTCTTTCTCACCTACTCCGATTCGGGGCCAGTGGAAGTCGAAGTCACCCGCGCGCCCCGGCAAGGCTCGGCCTGCCGGGCGATACCGGATTAGACGCTGACCATCGAGGCGTGAGCCGGGGGCACTACCTACGATGACTGCGGATAACTGATCGACTGTATGTGCAGGCACTGCTTTCCGGCAGGCACCTCCAGTTCGACCTCGTCGTGGAGGCTGTGCCCCAGAAGGGCGCGCGCCAGAGGCGAGTCGATGCTGATGTAACCGCGCCGGGCGTCGGTTTCGTCCGGTCCGACAATGCGCCATTGGTGCTCGCGGTCATTGACCGTGTCGTATGCCGTGATACGCGCGCCGAAATAGATGCGGTCCTGCCGCTGCGGCCGTTCGGGCCCGGTCTTGAGTGCCGGTATGCGCTTGCTCAGGTAGCGCACCCGCCGGTCAATGCCGGCCAATTCCCTTTTGCGGTACTGGTATTCGGCGTTTTCGGAGCGATCGCCTTCGGCTGCCGCTGCCGACAGGGCCTTGACCACCGCCGGACGGCGTACTCGCCACAGTGTGTCCAGCTCCTCCTGCAGCGCCTGCAGTCCAGCACGGGTTACCAGCGCCGTGGAGGAAGGCGGAGGCGGGCGCCATCGCGTCATGTCGACTGCTGCCCCCGCTTGCTCTGCCTGATGCCATCCAGCAGACGCCGGATGTCATCGCGCTGGGCGCAATCGGGAAATGCGATGAGAAGCTTGCTGGCCAGTACGCCGGCCTCGGCAGTCTGGCCGAAGCGGTCGGCAAGCAATTGTGCCGCCAGCAGACCGTAGCGCGGCGCGTCGGGTTCGCGAGGCCAGGTGTTGGGATAGCCGCGCGCCAGCTTCAGCGCAAGCTGATTCATGCCCATCCTGGCTGCCTGTTCGGCCAGTTCGCCGGCAACAGAAGCCTCGGGCGGCATGTAGTTCGGCTGGATTTCGATATTCTCCCGCACAACCGCCAGCGCGCGTCGCCAGTCATTGTCGGCTGCCAGACAGGCGAGGGCAGACGGTGTCCAGTCCAGCAATGCCTGCGGCTTGTTGCACAACCGTGCCAGCTTGCGAAACTCGGCGTGTACGGGCCAGCCGGCGTGGGATTTGCGCAGACGCTCGTCAAGCAGTTCGAGCGCATCATCCGTATCCCCTGCCATGTGCAATGAGCGCACCCGAGCCAGCAGTTGCCGGTCATGATCGCGGCCGGTGGCCAAGGCCAGCGTATCGGCCTCCGGCTGGTAACCCAGGCGCTCGTGGAAGCGGTACATCAGGCGACCCATGACATGGAAGTTCAGCAGCACGACGTAGACCACGAGCAGCAGCCAGAGAAGCGTGCCGGGGAACCCATGTGCGTACTTCAGTGATCCGATCCAGATCATTGATTGCAGCATGCCCAACGCCATTGCCAGCAGATAGGCGAAGCCAAACGCGCCCATCGCGGCGAACAGGCGTACCGGACTGAGCGCGCCCCAGCCACGATCCCCGAATGCGAGCGACATGGTGAAGCTGGGCAGGAAGACGGCCAGCAGCAGGGGGACAAGAAGCACGTCCTGCACCATGGTGAAGGCGAGCTTGGTGCTGTACAGGCCGAGCAGTTGCAGAAGAAACAGCAGTACCGCCGGGCCGGTGCTGTCGTCGATGCTGACTTGCGGCGGGTCCGACCAGCCGTCGGCGCTGCGACGCAGGCACGACAGGGCATGGGCATAAACGCCTATCCAGGCGAAGATCCAGAGTATCAGGCTCAGGACCCAGGGCAGCAGGTCGGCAACGGCCAGCACGACGGCCAGCGCCAGAATCACGGCTGCGGAGGCGCCGCGAATCGGGTAGGTCAGGGTGTCGGCCAGGCGCGCAGTCCATGGCGCTGTCGTGTCGATGACTCGCGGGTGCTTCAAGTGGTACGCCTCATGGCTGGGTAAATGTACAAGATCGAGGCCTCAGCTCAGGAGGCGAGCAACGGATCGGCAAGGCCCATCAACATGCCGCTGAACCCAATGAAAATGAAAAGCGCAGCGACACAACAGCGCAGCATCCGTCCGACCTTTTGTCGGCGCCCCGAGCGCGTCAGTCTTGTGAAACGCACGCATCCGCAGCGCCGGCAGGCCCGATGCACCTTGCCAGAAAAATGATACTCCCGGAATCGTCCATATGGATATCACATGCCATCACCGACCGTGGGGTCCTTGGATTTCCGAATTGATCTTTGCAAGCCGTTCGCTCAAGTCATCTGGAAACCCATCGGGGGCTTCGAGATCATCCGCCGCAACTCCTGCCCGAGAACACTCTGGTTTTGACTTGCTGTTCAATCTGCGACCCCGTTTGAACCCGGCCTTGATTGCCTGTTGGCTTGCACGACGGGACAGTGTAGATTGCCTGAGGAGCCATTTTGCGTCACCTTTTCGCTTTTGATATCCCCGTGCAAAAGTATCGACAGGAGACTGGAACATGTCCGACAACAAGCCAGATGCAGAGCCCGATGTCACAAGAGATTGGCGCGCGACGCACGAACAGGGGGCTGCTGCCAGGCGCCTTCGCATCTTCGCTTCGCTTTCGTGGATCATCGCCATCGGCGGCGAGGTCGCCGGGATTGTTCTGCTCCTCAAGCACAAGTTCGATCACGGCAATCTTGCGCTGCTGATCGGCATGCTGGTCGGGATCGCAGTATTCGCGATAGCCGGCAGCTTCATCTGGAAGGCAGCCAACAGGAAAGACCCGGCACGCAAGTCCGAAAAATTCAAGTTCTTCGTGCAGAACCAGCTCGGCGCGATCATCACGCTTGTCGCCTTTCTCCCGCTGCTTGTCCTGATCTTCATGGACAAGAACATGGACCCGAAGAACAAGAAGATTGCCGGCGGTGTCGGTGTCGTTCTCGCCGTGATTGCCACACTTTTGGGGGTGAGCTACAGGCCCCCGTCTGTAGAGCAATATACCCGGGACATGAACCAGTGCGCGATGCAGATCAAAGCCGGTGAGCCGACTACGGCTTGCTCGCCTGAGGTCGCTGCCCAGGCCCAGGAAATCGCCAGAGACTCCAGCGTTGTTGCGGCAGCAACGAAGACTCCCGAGCACCCAGCCGGTCAGGACGTCGTGTACTGGATTGCTCCGGAGAAAGGAGCCACGAAGTCCGCGACGCCGCATGTTTTCCACCTCTGCGAAGGCGTGAGTCCCTTGCGCAACAAGACTGTGAATCACGGCTCCGTGACTGAGGCCTATGCGCAGAATGCCACGCGTATAACGAAGCAGATAACGATGGAGCAGAAGCAGTGCGGACTCGTCAGCTCGCCGTGAGGCACCCATCGCACGAGTCCTTGGACGATCCGTCAGAACCGGGCTCGGAGCCTCCAGGCGTGCGGTTTGCTGACGCTGGCAGAGGGTTTGCCACGCTCGGGGTTCCGGCTGCGCCAGTGCTTATGGTACAAGGCAGTGCCATTCTTGCCTGACACCGATTCTGTCAGGTGCGTTGCTGGCCCGGATTTTTCACCCGTATTCGAAGGCGAGCCGGTTCACGAGCATGGGCGATGTGGCTTTCGCGACCTGGTCATGCGCAGGCGCAGCGGCCACCAGGTCGAGCACCGCGTCCGAGCGAGAAACGCGTCGGGCGCGCCACGGGTTCGGCGCTTTGAAAGGGTGGTGAATGATGCGAGTCAGGGACCCTCTGATTGACCCCGACGCATGCGGCATGATGAACAGTCTGCCTTCGTCGCCGGGGCTGCGGTCTGCGCGCACGCAGATCGGTGAGGCATGCGCCGGCGGCAGGCAGAGGGTTACTATGCGACGGCGCGCTTGCCCTCGGCACTTTCCGGGACGCTTTCCTTGAGCTTGCGCACGATGCCCTGGATCCGCCGATGCATGTTCTGGGAGTCGTTGAACGAGGTCTCGCGCGTCTCGTGGTACGCCACGGCCAGCCACAATGCGATGCCGCGCAGGCGAACCTGAAGATTGTCGGACTTGGCACGCTCGATGCCGGTCTCGGTGCCGGTGCCCCAGAGCTTGTAGCGCAGTTCTGGCGGGGTACCGTACAAATGCGGAAACTCGCAGCGGGCGGCCTGTTCGATTTCACGCATCACCAGTCCGGCCAGACGGACACGGGTGGGCTGGGTCATGTTGTTCATGCTTTGCTCAACCTCGCGCAGCTGGCGTCCAAGTTGCGCAGCACGGCTCATGGAGATAATACGGTTGATCAGGTGCATTTTGTTTTCCATACCCCGGCCCCCTGGGATTCATTCTGTCTGGATGATCCAGCTTACTGACTTCGCAGGAAAATGGCGAGCACTGTTTCACAAATTGCGGAAACAGCACGCATTTTCCCGAGATCAGGCGCTTTCGGGCAATTGTCCCAGCCGCATGCCCAGGCGGACCGCCTGTTCGGCCCTGAGCGTACTGTCCAGCGCATCGGCCCCGGGCAGCAGCAGGACAACGGTGGACCCCATGTTGAAACGGGCCATTTCTGCGCCACGAGCCAGTGCAATGGACTGATTCGCATAGTTTTTGCTGCTGACCTGGCGAGCGTAGGGCGGAATTTCCTCGCCACTCCAGACGGTCTCCACGCCCGAGACCAGCATGGCGCCGACCATCACCATCACGAACGGGCCATGCGGGCCGTCGAAATGGCAGGCCACGCGTTCATTGCGGGCGAAAAGGCGCGGTACCTCGCGCACGGCGAATGGTGCCACGCTGAAAATGCGACCGGGGATGTGCACGGTGTGCTGCAGTTGCCCGTCCAGCGGCATGTGTACCCGATGGTAGTCGCGTGGTGACAGGTAGATGGTGGCGAAGCTGCCGTGCTCATATGGTCTGGCAGCTGCCTCGTCGGCCAGCAGTTCGGCGCAGGTGAAGGACTGCCCCTTGGCCTGGAATATCCGTCCCGCCTCGATCGCGCCAGCCTGGCTGATTCGGCCGTCCGCCGGGCAGGCAATGGTGCTGCTGCCGGTGGCGATGGGGCGCGCTCCGGGCTTCAGCGCGCGCGTGAAGAACGCGTTGAAATGCCGGTATGCCAGCGGGTCCGGCTGCTCGGCCTCGCTCATGTCCACCTTGTAGCGTTGCACGATCTGCCGAATCAGAAGGTTTTTCCATGGCGCGAACGTCCAGCGCGTGGCATGGCGCACGATGCCCGACAACAGCCGATGAGGGAGTATGTACTGCAATAGTGTCTTGGCTTGCATGGTCTCGATTATAGGTGCCCGTCTGACCAGGGTGCACGCTGATGCGGTTGCAAGGGAATCATTCCCGCCCTTGCACATGCGCATGATGACCCGGCTGCTGGCCGGTGCCGCGCCGTCGGGCGTGGGTCATGGCGCCAAATGGCCATTCGGCTGGCGCTGGCGAACGCCGTATACTCGTCGCCCCTGTCAGTTTCCGGAAACCCAGTGAGCGCCGAACTCGCCACTCTCATCGATTTCATCCGCTACGCCGCCAGCCGCTTTTCCGAGGCGGGCGTGTGCCTCGGGCATGGCCACGACAGCCCGATTGACGAGGCGACCCATCTGGTCCTGTCGGCGCTGCATTTGCCGCCGGATCTGCCGCCCGTTTACGCCGGCGGCAGACTCACCGCACAAGAGCGTACCCGCCTGCTGGGCCTGATCGAGCGACGGGTTGTCGAGCGAGTGCCGGTAGCCTATCTGGTCGGTGAAGCCTGGTTTGCCGGCATGAAATTTCTCAGTGACGAGCGCGCCCTTGTCCCGCGCTCGCCCATTGCCGAGCTGATCGTGAGCGGTTTCAGCCCGTGGCTGGATGATCGCCCCGTGCGACGAGCCCTGGATCTTTGTACCGGCTCGGGCTGCATCGGACTGGCCATGGCCGAGTATCAACCATCCTGGCGGGTGGATCTGGCCGATATCAGTCCCGAGGCCCTGAGCCTGGCCGAGCAGAACAGGGCTTTCCAGCATCTGGACGACGGTCGCGTCGAGATACTGCATTCGGATCTTTTTGCCGGCCTTGGCGGCCGTTGCTACGACTTGATCGTCAGCAATCCACCGTACGTGGGACGCGAGGAGTTCGAGTCGTTGCCCGAAGAGTTCCAGCGTGAGCCCGGGCTGGGCCTGGTGTGCGGCGAGGATGGCATGGATCTGGTTGTACGCATGCTGGCCGAGGCGCCCGAGTACCTCAGCGAGCAGGGTCTGCTGATCGTGGAGGTCGGCGCCAGCGAGCCTGCATTGAGCCGGGCGCTGCCCGAGGTGCCGTTTGTCTGGATCGAGTTCGAGTCCGGCCCGATGGGTGTCTTTGCCATCGAGCGGCGTGACCTCGTTGCGCATGCTGCGGTGATCGCGCGCGCAGCACAGGCACGCAGATCGCCCGCCGGCGGCGGCGCGTCTGCCGGGGGTACGCCTTGAGCCCGAGCCGTGCCATGCGGTGCCACGCGATATCATCGCCCTTGCGCTTGGTCCCGATGCTTGCAGCAGGGCCGGCGCCGTCTGCTCGCTGTGGCCTGCACGCCGCCCCTGTTTCCTGTCGCATCCCGGTATCCGAGCAATGAATACCTTTGGTCATCTGTTTCGCGTCACCACCTTCGGCGAAAGCCATGGCCCGGCCATCGGCTGCGTGATTGACGGCTGCCCGCCTGGACTGGCCATCGATGCGGGCGACTTTGTGCATGATCTCAAGCGCCGGGCAACGGGCACGTCGCGGCATACCTCGCAGCGCCACGAGGCGGACGAGGTGGAAATTCTTTCGGGCGTGCATGAAGGTTGCAGCACCGGCACGCCGATCGCACTGCTTGTGCGCAATGTCGACGCACGCTCCCGCGACTACGACGCCATCGCCAGGACATTCCGTCCCGGGCATGCCGATTACACCTACTGGCACAAGTACGGCATCCGCGACCCGCGCGGTGGCGGTCGCAGCTCGGCGCGCGAGACCACCATGCGGGTTGCGGCGGCGGTGATCGCCAAGAAATGGCTGGCCGCGCATCACGCGGTGCGGGTGCGTGCCTGTCTGGACCGGATCGGGGCAATGTCGCCCGGGGCATTCAACTGGGAGGACGTCGATGGCAACGCATTCTTCTGGCCCGATGCCGGCATGCTTGCCGAGCTGGAGCAGTACATGAAGGCCTTGCGCAAGTCCGGTGATTCGGTGGGCGCGCGCATTGTCGCGGAGGCCCGGGGCGTGCCGCCGGGCTGGGGTGAACCGGTCTACGGCAAGCTGGACGCGGAACTGGCCGCTGCGATGATGTCCATCAACGCCGTCAAGGGAGTCGAGGTGGGTGCCGGTTTCGATTCCGTGGCCCAGCATGGCAGCGAGCATCGCGACGAAATGACACCCGAAGGCTTTCTGTCCAACAACGCGGGGGGCATTCTCGGCGGCATTTCCAGCGGTCAGCCGGTGACTGTGCGGGTGGCCTTCAAGCCCACCTCCAGTATCATGGTGCCCGGGCAGAGCGTGGACCTGGAGGGTCGGCCGGTGGAGATGGTCACCAAGGGTCGCCATGACCCCTGTGTCGGCATCCGCGCAGCGCCCATCGTCGAGGCCATGCTGGCTCTGGTGCTGATGGACCAGGCCCTTCGCCATCGTGCCCAGTGCGGTGATGTCGCGGCCATGTCGCCGCGCATTGCCTGATTCATTTCACCCGTGATCGTCCCGGAGCAACATGTCTGACAACAATGCACTGAACGTCGCGGTGGCAGGTGCCACCGGCGCTGTCGGCGAGGCCCTGCTGACCATCCTTTCCGAACGCAAGTTTCCGATTGCCAAACTGGTGCCACTGGCCAGCTCGCGCAGTGCCGGCAACGAGGTGTCGTTCGGCAGCAGGACGCTGAAAGTGCGTGACCTGGCCGAGTTCGATTTTTCCGAAATCGACATCGCCTTCTTTTCTGCCGGCGGTGCAACAAGCCGCGAGCATGCGCCGCGCGCGGCCGCTGCCGGGGCCGTGGTGATCGACAATACCTCCGAGTTTCGCTACGACGAGGATGTGCCGCTGGTGATCCCGGAGGTCAATCCCGATGCAGTCGCCAATCGACCCCGCGGCATCATCGCCAACCCCAATTGCTCGACCATGCAGTTGCTCGTGGCGCTGGCGCCGATCCATCGGGCGGTGGGCATCGAGCGCATCAATGTGGCGACCTACCAGTCCGTCTCCGGGGCTGGCCGGTCGGGTATGGACGAGCTGGGTCGGCAAACGGCCGCCCTGCTCAATTTCCAGGAAGCCAGGTCGGACAAGTTCACCCAGCGCATTGCCTTCAACGTGATTCCGCATATCGATCGATTCGAAGACAACGGCTACACCCGCGAAGAAATGAAAATGGTGTGGGAAACGCGCAAGATACTCGGCGACGATGCCATACGCGTGAACCCGACTGCCGTGCGTGTGCCGGTTTTCTATGGCCATGCCGAAGCAGTGCATATCGAGACGCGGGACAAGCTGAGCGCGGCCGATGCCCGTGCCTTGCTGGAGAAAGCCGCCGGTGTCGTTGTGCGCGACATGCGGGAGGATGGCGGCTATCCGACCCCGGCCGTACACGCTGCCGGACAGGACCCTGTCTATGTGGGCCGCATACGCGAGGACATCAGCCATCCACGAGGCCTGGCGATGTGGATCGTGGCCGACAACATTCGCAAGGGCGCAGCGCTGAATGCGGTTCAGATCGGCGAGCTGCTGCTGGCGAACGGGACATTCGCGCGCGACTGATTCGTGTCGCGTGTGCATCGACGGGAGCCCGGGATGGGATCGTGCAAATCGGCACTCGGCCCCCGATTCGGGGCCTTGTCGGGGGTGAATGCATGAAAAGGTTTGTGTAATATGGACTTGGCTTTGTGTTATAAGGCTGTTTCTAGGTCGTTCCAAAAGGGAGCGACAACCATGGATGCGCGTGGGGAAAAAATCATGAAGGCTCGCAAGAAACTGGCAGTGGCTCTGGCATTGTTGCTTGTTACCAGCAGCAGTGCGTTCGCATTGGGACTGGGGCAGATCAAGGTGAAGTCGGCCCTCGACCAGCCGCTGGTAGCGGAAATTCCCGTGGTTTCGGCGACCGCTGCCGAGTTGCGCGGCCTGAAGGTCTCGCTGGCGTCGAGCGAAGACTTCCAGCGTGCCGGCATCAATCGCGCGCGGCTGGATACGCCGCTCAAGTTCAAGGTTGAAAAGCGCGCCGGCAGCACCGTGATCGTGATCACCTCGGAAAAGCCGGTCAGCGACCCCGCGCTGGATCTGCTGCTGGAGCTGAACTGGTCGTCCGGCAAGTTGTTGCGCGAGTACTCCGTTCTCCTCGATCCGCCCGGCATGCCTGCGGCCGCAACCCGCAACACGGCGGTGGCTACCAGCGCAGCAAGCTCGCGCAAGCCTGCGACCACCAGGCCCACGGCTCGCACGAAGCCGCGCAAAGCCGGCTCGCAAGGGGCAGCTTCGAGCAGCGCCACGGCATCGGCGCCCCGCGCCACGCCCTCCATCGAGATGGGCACCAGTTACACCGCACATTCCGGTGACAATGTCTGGTCGATTGCCAAGCGCAGCACTGCCCGTGACGGCAATATCAACCGCATGATGGTCGCCATCCAGCGTGCCAATCCGGATGCCTTCTACAAGGACAACATCAACGCCCTCAAGAAGGGCGCGGTGCTGCGAATTCCTGATCGCGCGGACATGGATCAGATCAACGCCGCCGATGCGCGCGCCGAGGTGCAGCGCCAGAACATGATATGGAGCAACCCCGATGCGGCGGCTCCCAGCATGATGGCGGGGAGCAGTCGCGCTGCCACGGCCGGCTCCGGCAATCGCACGGCGCGCTCGGAGAGTCGCCTCGACCTGGTTCCACCCGGGGGCTCGGATTCGTCGGGCGCCGGGCGCAGCGGTGTTGCCGGCGGCTCCGGTCAGGCTGCCGTGGCCGGCATCAAGCAGGAGCTGTCGCGAACGAAGGAGGAACTGGCGAGCGAAAAGCAGCGCAGTGACGACCTGGCGACGCGCGTCAAGGATCTGGAAGGCATCCGCGACAACAACCAGCGGCTGCTGAAACTGAAAAACGCGCAGATAGCGCAACTGCAGGAAAAACTGGCCAAGGCCAATGAAGCGCAGCCAGCCGCGGCTGCCAGCACCAAGGCCTTGCGTGAGGATATCTTTGATGCAAACAAGACGGCCGGCGCTGCGTCGGCGGCGTCAGCCGCCCAGTCGGCCTCGGTAGCTGGCGCGGCGCCAGCCGCAGCGGCGAGCAGCGAGATGACCCCGGATACCGCAGCGGCGACCACCACCGCTGGCCCCGCCACCGCGGTTGCCGCAAGCAGCATGGCCCCGGCAAACCCTGCCGCAAGCGAAAAGGCCAAGCCCGTTCAGGCGAAGACCAGCAAGCCCATGCCGGCTGCCCGCAAGCCGGTGTCGGAAAAGCCCTGGTACATGCAGACCTGGGCCTGGATCGTTGCTGGTCTGGTGATCCTGGGCTTGATCCTGTTCGGCTTCCTCGGTCGCCGCGGCAAGGGCGGCGAAAGTCGTCAGGACCGGCTCTCCGGCGCGCTGGCTGACGATACCCATGCCGACCACGAGGGGCTCGTGGACGACAGCGAGGACGAGTACGCCCTGCTCGAGGAAATCGAGCAGCATCCGGATGAGCTGTCACTGCACCTGGAACTGGCGAGTCTCTACTATGCCCATCGTGATCAGGAAAAATTCGAGGGCGCGGCGGAGGCCATGTACACCCATGTCGATGACCCCGAGCAGCCGGAATGGCAGCAGGTACGTGCCATGGGCGAGGAACTTTGTCCGGACCACCCCCTGTTTGCAGAGCTGCACAGTGACGGGCATGGCGCGGACGAAAGCGATTCGGCCCTGGCCGCGATGGTCGAGGAAGACCAGCACCAGCATGACGATGGCAAGGCTGCCGCCGATGACGGCCACGGATACAACTTCGACTTTGACCTGACGCCTGGTGGCGCCGGGAGCCGCGATGCCGAGGACAGCGTCGATCACGCACCGGCCGAGACGGAACGGCACGAAGATTCGGCCGACAATGCAGACGACGAGGACCTGCTCAGCCTGAGCACCCTGGAGCCGTCGCGCTCATCCGATGAGTCGGAGGCAGCCGAACCGGTCGATGAATTCGATACCGATGCGATCCTGGCCGAGGCAGAATCCGCCTCGCCGGATGCATCGGAAGAATCAGAACCCGTGGCAAGCGCGGATGACGAGTCGGAAGACGAGGACCTGACGCAATCCTCCGACGATGAGGAGTTCAGCAGCAATCCGGTGGATACCAAGCTGGATCTGGCGCGCGCCTATCAGGACATGGGTGACGAGGAAGGCGCTCGCGCCATGCTTGAAGAGGTGTTGCAGGAAGGCAGCGACAAGCAGAAGGATGCCGCGCGCAAGCTGCTTGACGATCTGGGCAACTCCTGATCCCATCGTTCACGGCGGTTCGGCGGCAGGTGCCGTTGACTGCCGTGAACAAGCGGTCCCGGGCGTTCCTCGGGCGGTCTCGGCGCATTGCGCCGAACCAGGCAATCGGCGTAGCTCAAGTGCGTCTGTGGCCGGCCTCCATCTTGAAACCTGTTGTGGCACGGCGGCGGCTGCGCCCGGCAACAGCATCGGCGTTGCAGAGGTCTCGTGAATGCGCATCGCGCTAGGCATCGAATATGACGGCACGGACTTTTGTGGCTGGCAGCGCCTCAGCCATGCGCCCAGCGTGCAGGAATCGGTGGAAAAGGCACTGAGCAAGGTTGCCAATCATCCGGTTCAGGTGCATTGCGCCGGTCGCACCGATTCGGGTGTGCACGCCCGTTGCCAGGTCGTGCATTTCGATACCCGGGTTGATCGCAGCCTGCGCAGCTGGGTGCTGGGCGGCTGCTCCAATCTGCCGCAAAGCATCGCCGTGCTGTGGGCCAGGCAGGCAAGCGAGGACTTTCATGCGCGCCATGTGGCACGCGCACGGCGCTACCGCTACACCTTGCTCAATCGTGCCGTGCGACCCGCCCTGGATGCGCGCTACGTGGCCTGGCACCGCAAGCCCCTGGATGCCGGACGCATGCAGCTTGCCGCGCAGGCGCTGCTGGGCGAGCATGACTTTTCCGCATTTCGTGCCGCTGCCTGTCAGGCGCCCCATGCGCGCCGCAATGTGCAGCAAATCAATGTGCGACGCGAGGACGACCGGGTGCTGATCGACATCCAGGCCAACGCGTTTCTTCATCACATGGTGCGCAACATCGTCGGCTCCCTCCTGCCGATAGGCGAGGGGGAGAAACCCGTACCTTGGCTTGCGGAGCTGCTTGCGGCAGGGGACCGCGATGCGGCCGGGCCCACGGCTGCCGCCAGTGGCCTGTGCTTTGTCGGGCCGCGCTACCCGGCTTCCTGGGGCCTGCCGGTCGAGGTGACCCTTTGAACACGGTTCGCATGAAGTGCTGCGGCATCACCTCCGTAGACGACGCGCTTCAGGCCGCGTATCTGGGCTTTGATGCCATCGGCCTTGTGTTTGCCCCGCGCAGCAAGCGCGTGCTGTCCCTGGAAAAGGCACGCGAGATCCGTCGCGCACTGCCGCCGATGGTGTCGGCGGTGGCCTTGTTCATGGACAACGATGCCGATGAGGTGGCGCGCGTTGTCGACGCCATACGGCCGGACCTGCTGCAGTTTCACGGCAGCGAGCCGGATGACTGGTGCGCCGGATTCCAGCAGCGCTACATCAAGGCCATTGCCATGGGCGAGGGCGCTGCAGCCTTGCCCGCCCTGTCCGCCTTTCCCGGTGCAACGGCATTGCTTCTCGATGGCAATGTGAGCGGCCAGGTCGGGGGACGGGGAGAGGTATTCGACTGGTCATTGATTCCCGAGCATGTTGTCCAGCCCCTGATACTTGCGGGTGGTCTGAACGAGGCCAATGTGGCCGAAGCCGTGCGCATGACAAGGCCGTGGGCGGTCGATGTTTCCAGCGGGGTGGAGTCCTCGCCGGGCGTCAAGGATGCGGGTAGAATGGATCTTTTTGTGGCGGCGGTTCGCTCTGCGGCCGCCACCCTCGCCAGGCCCCGGTAATGTCTTCAACGCCCATCAGCGATTACACGAAGTACCCCGACGAGAACGGTCGTTTCGGCGATTTCGGTGGCAGTTATGTCGCCGAAACGCTGATAGCGCCACTGGCGGAACTGAATGAAGCCTGGCAGACCATGCGGCATGACCCGGACTTCATTGCCGAGCTGGAGCGCGACCTCAAGTATTACGTGGGTCGCCCCAGCCCCATCTACCATGCCGAGCGGCTGTCCCGCGAGGTGGGTGGCGCGCAGATTCTCTTCAAGCGCGAGGATCTCAATCACACCGGTGCGCACAAGATCAACAATACCGTGGGTCAGGCGCTCCTCGCCCGTCATATGGGCAAGCCCCGGGTCATTGCCGAGACCGGTGCCGGTCAGCATGGCGTGGCTACGGCAACCGTGTGTGCACGACTCGGGCTCGAGTGCGTGGTGTACATGGGCGAGGTGGATATCGAGCGACAGCAGATCAATGTCTTCCGCATGCAGTTGCTTGGCGCAAAGGTGGTTCCGGTCACTTCCGGCTCCAGGACGCTCAAGGATGCCCTCAACGAAGCGATGCGTGACTGGGTCACCAACGTCGAGGACACCTTCTACATCATCGGCACCGTGGCCGGCCCGCATCCGTACCCGGAGATGGTGCGCGAGTTCAATGCCGTGGTCGGTCGCGAGGCACGCGCGCAGATGCTGGAGCAGTACGGCCGCCTGCCGGATGCGATTACAGCTTGCGTGGGCGGGGGTTCCAATGCCATCGGCATGTTTCATGCCTTTCTCAACGATCGCGAGGTGCGCCTGGTTGGCGCCGAAGCGGCCGGCGAAGGTCTTGCCAGCGGTCGCCACGCGGCATCCCTTGCGGCGGGTCGCCCCGGCGTTCTGCACGGCAACCGCACCTATGTACTGTCCGATGATGGCGGTCAGATTCGCGAGACCCACTCCATTTCCGCCGGGCTCGACTACCCCGGGGTTGGCCCCGAGCATGCGTTTCTCAAGGACACCGGGCGTGCCGAATACCTGGGGATCAGCGATGACGAGGCCATGGCGGCGTTCCATCGCATTGCCCGTACCGAAGGCATCCTGGCCGCGCTCGAGTCAAGCCATGCCATCGCCCAGGCCATCAAGCTGGCCGAGGAGCTGCCCAGCGACGCGCTGGTGCTGTGCAATCTCTCCGGCCGGGGCGACAAGGACGTGCACACCATCGCTGCCCGCGAAGGCATAACGCTGTGAGCCCCGCCTGCCGAGTCCCGCAATCATGAACCGGATCGATACCCGCTTTTCCGAACTGAAAAAGACCGGACGCAGCGCCCTGATCCCCTTTGTGACGGCGGGGGACCCGCTTCCCGAGGCGGTGCCGGAACTGATGCACGCGCTGGTTGCAGGCGGTGCCGATCTGATCGAACTGGGCATGCCGTTCTCCGACCCCATGGCCGATGGACCGGTGATCCAGCACGCCAATGAACGTGCCCTGGGCAAAGGCGTCAACCTGGACAGGATATTCGGCTGGATACGCGAGTTTCGGCGCCGCGACGATGCGACACCGCTGGTGCTGATGGGCTACATGAATCCGCTTGAGCTGTACGGTTTCGACGCGTTTGCCGAAACAGCCGTGGCCGCTGGTGTGGACGGCGTGCTGCTGGTGGATTGCCCGGTCGAGGAGGCTGCTAGCTGCCAGCCACTGCGTGCTGCCGGGCTGCATCAGATCATGCTGGCCGCACCGACGACCAGCGCCGCGCGCCTTGCGCGCATGTGCGAGCAGGCGACCGGATTCCTGTACTATGTATCGTTCGCCGGTGTTACCGGGGCGTCACAACTGTCCGCAAGTGATATATCCGACCGTGTTGCGCAGATCAGGCAATCGGCCCGGGTACCGGTTGCAGTAGGGTTTGGCGTGCGCGATGCTGATAGCGCCGTGGCCATCGCGACGTTTGCCGATGGCGTGGTCATCGGCAGTGCGCTGGTCGCGCAATTGGCCGAGGCAGACGGCGCCGAGGACATGGCGCGACGCGCACGCGATTTCCTGCAGCCCATTCGCGCTGCGCTGGACGCGCGCCAGGCCTGAGTTTCGGGCGATGCAAGTTTCAAGGTAGGTATTGATGAACTGGTTGCAAAAACTGATGTCACCCAAGGCACGAACGCAAGAGGGCCAGGCACCCGGCAAGGGCAAGGTTCCCGAGGGCGTATGGGAAAAATGCCGGATGTGTGGTGCCATGCTCTACCAGCCGGAGCTGGAGCGCAATCTGATGGTCTGCCCCAAGTGTGATCATCATCATGCGATCTCGGCGCGCAGCCGCCTGCAGTCGCTTCTGGACGAAGGCAGCAGTCAGGAACAGGACGCCGGCCTGTCGCCGATGGACCCGCTGAAGTTTCGTGACTCCAGGAAGTACCGCGATCGCATCACCGCCGCGCAAAAGAAGACTGGCGAGAAGGACGCCATGGTGGCGATGTCCGGCACCATCAAGGAACTGCCTGTCGAGGTCGTCGCTTTCGACTTCGGTTTCATGGGCGGCTCCATGGGCTCGGTAGTCGGTGAAAAGTTCACCCGAGCCGCCGAGCGCGCCCTGACACGACGCACGGCGCTGGTGTGCTTCAATGCCTCCGGTGGCGCGCGCATGCAGGAGGGTCTCTTTTCGCTGATGCAGATGGCCAAGACATCGGCAGCGCTGGCGCGCCTGCGCGAAGCTGGCGTGCCCTACATATCCGTGCTTACCCATCCGACTACCGGCGGGGTCTCGGCCAGTTTTGCCATGCTGGGCGATATCAACATCGGCGAACCCAAGGCGCAGATCGGCTTTGCCGGCCCGCGGGTTATCGAACAGACCGTGCGCGAGACGCTTCCCGAGGGTTTCCAGCGCTCCGAGTTCCTGCTGGAGCATGGTGCACTGGACATGATTGTCGATCGTCGGCACATGCGTGATCGGCTGGCATCGCTGCTGAGCCTCATGGGCCAGCATCAGCGGGTGGCCTGAGATCCCGCGGATGTCCCCCGCCCGCAGGCTCGTGCTGGCATCACGGTCGCCGCGTCGTCAGCAATTGCTGGAGCAGATAGGCGTGCGCTTCGAGGTGCAGCCGGTGGATGTTGTCGAGCAGCGAGCCGACGGCGAATCACCTCATGAGTATGTCAGGCGTGTTGCCCGCGACAAGGCACGCGCCGGCCTGGACAGCCTTGCCGATGCGTCTGCAGCATGGGTGCTCGGTGCCGACACCGAGGTTGTGCAAGATGATCGCGTCTTCGGCAAACCGGCCAGTGATGACGAGGCTGCGGCCATGCTGTCCTGTCTGTCTGGGTCGTGCCACCAGGTCATATCCTGGGTATGGCTGGTAGGCGCGCAGGGCGAGCATGAGGCCAGCTGCGTTTCGCAGGTGAGCATGGACGAGCTCGACCAGGCTCGTATCGCGGCCTATGTTGCCACCGGCGAGCCGCATGGCAAGGCAGGCGCCTACGCCATCCAGGGACACGCGGCCGCCTTCATCAGGCATCTTTCGGGCAGCTATTCGGCGGTCATGGGCCTGCCGCTCTTCGAAACCGCGCAATTGCTGCGTCGCTGCGGGCTGATTTGAAATATTTAATGCGGAAACCGGCATAATCCATGGCACGACTTGTGGTGGACATGCAGTGAGCGACGAAATTCTCTTCAATGTGGCGCCCAGGGAAAGCCGTGTGGCCATTGTCGAGAACGGCGTGGCCCAGGAGGTCATGATCGAGCGCGCCGAACGGCGCGGTCAGGTGGGCAATATCTACAAGGGCCGCGTGACCAGGGTGCTGCCCGGGATGCAGGCGGCCTTTGTCGACATTGGCCTGCAGCGGTCGGCCTTCCTGCACGCCGGAGACCTGTCACGCCCTGCGCTCGAGGATGGTGAACCGGGCGAGCAGGCGATGGAGACCCGGCCGATCAATCGCCTGCTGCATGAGGGGCAGCAGATCGTGGTGCAGGTGATCAAGGATCCGATAGGCAGCAAGGGTGCGCGAATCACCACAAGCCTGTCGTTGCCGTCACGCTATCTGGTGTTGCTGCCGGACCACCACGTGCATGGCGTTTCAGCCCGGATCACCGACATGGCCGAGCGCGACCGTCTTCGGCAGATACTTCAGGCAATGGATCCCGACAGCGAGCACGGCTATATCGTGCGCACCAACGGCGAGGGTCAGGAACAGGAGACCCTGGCCGAGGATGTGCGCTTTCTGGGCAAATTGTGGAAGCACCTGCAGAAAACCATCCGTCAGGCCTCTGTGGGTGATTGCGTGTACGAGGAGCCGGGTCTGGCGCTGCGTGTCCTGCGCGACATGCTGCGCGAGAATGTGGCGCGTGTGCGTGTCGATGATGCAGCCAGTGCGGATGCCATGCGGCGCTTTGCCACCCGCTTCATGCCGGAGCTGGCTGGACGTATCGAGCATTACGATGGTCCGCGCCCGATCTTTGACCTGTATGGCGTGGAAGACGAGTTGCAGCGCGCCTTGCAGCAGCAGGTTCCGCTGAAGTCCGGTGGCTCGCTGGTGATCGAGACCACCGAATCGATGAGTACCATCGATGTCAACAGCGGCAGCTATGTCAGCCGGCGCAATCTCGAGGAAACCGTATTTCGTACCAATCTGGAAGCGGCCCAGGCCCTTGCCCGGCAATTGCGCCTGCGCAATCTGGGCGGCATCATCATCATCGATTTCATTGACATGCATGATGAGGATCACAAGCGCCAGGTCCTGCGCACGCTGGAAAAGGCGCTGGCCCAGGACCATGTCAAGACCAGCGTGTATGCGATCAGCGAGCTGGGCCTGGTACAGATGACGCGCAAGCGCACGACCGAGAGCCTGGTCCGGCAGTTGTGCGAGACCTGCCCGGCATGCAGCGGTCGCGGATACCGAAAATCAGTGGAGACCGTCGGGCTCGAGGTATACCGCGAAATCAGCCGTGCCGTGCGCCAGTTCGAGGCCGAGCGTCTCCTGGTCCTGGCCCATCCGACTGTCGTGGACTGGATTGTCGACGAGGACTCGGTGGCGCTGGCGGATCTGGAGGCCGCCATTGGCAAGCCCATCGCCTTGCAATCCGAAGACCAGTACCCGCAGGAGCAATTCGATGTGGTTCTGCTCTGACAACCGGCGCCATCCGGGAGTCTGGCCGGAAAGGCGCGGGTACGAGGGGAAAACCGGCCTGACCTGGTTGCAATCGCCCTGATGGGTGGTTGGGCCCATTCCTGGCGCCGGGTGCGGCGGTTCCTGGCCGGGGCGTTTGCCGCCCTGATCATCCTGCTGGCCGTGACCATGGCGCTCGGTCAGTTGCTGGTGCCCCTGATTGCCCACTATCCGGACAGGGTGGCGCGTCTTCTCAGCGATCGCCTGCATCAACCGGTGGCATTCGAGGCGGTGCGTGGTGACTGGCAGCCGTCGGGCCCGCTGCTCAAGGTCTCCGGTTTGCGGATCGGCGTCGGCGAGACGCCGCTGCGCCTGCCCGAGGCAGAGCTCAAGATCGATTTTGGCGCCTGGCTCAAGCCCGATCGGCGCTGGCTTGAGCTGCGCGTGCGCGATGCCAGTGCACACCTGAGCATTGATGCACTCGGCTTGTGGCATCTGTCCGGTTTCGAGCTGGGAAACCAGGCCACCGGTGCCGGTGCCGAGCAGCTGGGCGATCTTCCCGTTGGACTCTTGCTGCGCGACATGCGACTGCAGATCCATGATCAGCGCAACAACCGGACCATGCAGTTGCATGTTTCCGCACTGCGGGTTCTCACGCGGGGCCAGCGGCTGCATCTGGGCGGACGCATGCGCCAGCCAGGCGGAGCGAGCACGGTCGATCTGGCAGCCTGGTTTGATCCGGAGCAACGCTCGGGCAAGGTCTATGTGGGCGGGGACAACATGGATCTGGCTGATTGGAGCGAGATGTTCGATCCCGGCGACACGCGCGTGCGCGGCGGTCACGGCAGCCTGCGTGTCTGGCTCGGCTGGCACCAGGGGCGCATGGATCATCTGACAGCGCAGTTCCAGCTGGCGGGGCTGGTGCTGCAGCGCAAGGAGAAAAACGTGCTGGCGCTGCCGCACTGGAGCGGTCTGCTGCAGGCACAGGGCAATCGTCAGCAATGGCAACTGCGCTGGCAGCCCGCTGGCGCCGAGACGATCACCACCCCGGGCTCGCTTGCGATTCAGCAGGCTGCGCCCAACCACTGGCGCATGCAGGCACGCCACCTGGACGTGGGCGCTCTGTCGCCCTGGCTGGCATTGTGGCCGCCGGATGGTGATGGCAAGCTGCCGGTGCTGGCCTCATTGCGGCCGTATGGTCTGCTCGATCGCCTGCATCTTGACTGGCGCAGCCGCAGGAACTTCACCTTGCAGGCCGCGTTTCACGGCCTGGGCTGGAAGCCGGCGGGCGGGCTGCCCGGCGTCAATCATCTTGATGGGGTTGTGCGCGGTGACGGCGAGGCCGTTGATCTGCAGGTGCCGACACAGGCGGTCACCATTCGCTATCCGGGCGTGTTCCGAAAGCCGTTTGTGTTTTCCGGAGTTCGTGCCAATGTGGCGTTGTGGCAGGCGGCGGGCGGCTGGCGAGTGGGGACGGATGACCTTTCCCTTCAAGCGGATGATTTCGCCGTGCGACTGCGCGGCAGCGTGAGTGCCCCGGACGGCAGCGAAGGGCCGGTGCTGGATGTGTCGGCGCGGGTAACCGATGCACGGGTGCCGGCGGCCAAGCTGTTCTGGCCGATCCCGTCGATGTCGGCCGACACCATGGCCTGGCTGGATCGTGGACTGGTCTCCGGTCAGGTCAGTGGCCGGGCGCTGTTTCGCGGGCCCCTGGGCGCGTGGCCGTTCGCGCAGCAACAGGGTCGGTTCGAGGCCGTCGCCGACTTCCGCGACGCGGTGCTTGACTATGATGCCGATTGGCCGGTGGCCGAAAAACTTGATGGCCGCGCGGTGTTCGTCGACCTGGGCATGCACATCGCCACCACGGCCGGCAGTTCGCTGGGCATTGCGACCGATGCGGCGAGTGCGGAAATTGCACATTTCGACCATCCGCTGCTTGATCTGAACGTGCGCGGACAGGGGCGCAGCGATCGCTTGCTGGCGTGGTTGCGCAATACGCCAGTCGGCAAGGAGCATGCGGCAGCCCTGGCACCGATCAAGTTGTCCGGTGCCGCCCGCTATGCCGTCAATCTGAAGCTGCCGCTGTACGATGATTCCGCAGCCGCGACACGCCTGGACGGCCGGGTACAGTTTGCCGATTCCCGTCTTCGGGTGCCGGATTGGTCGCTTGATATACAACATCTCGACGGTCCGCTCCATTTCGATACCGGCGGTGTCAACGGCAACGAACTGACGGCCGACTACAACGACACGCCGGTGTCCCTGGAGGCACGAATCGGAAATGCCACGCGGCAGGCGGACGCGACATTGGAAGCCTCGATGCAGGGGCGGTTCGACGCGGACAGTCTGCTGAAGTCGTATCCCGGCCTGTCTGCCATTGCCGATATGGTTGAGGGCAGGGCGCTGTTCACGGTCGGACTGAGCATCGGTACCGACGGCGATCAGGGTGACGCGGTACAGAAACTCAGCGTCGACACGGACATGCAGGGCATGGCCCTGGTGCTGCCTGCGCCCCTGCACAAGCCTGCCGCGGTGGTGCAGCCACTGCATATCGAGCTGGGCCTGCCTGTGCAGGGCAGCAATCTGTCGCTGCGCCTGGGCGAGGTGGCGCAGGGCAGGGTGCGCCTGGCATCGGAGGACCAGCCGCTGTCTGCTGACATAGCCCTGGGTGAAGCGGCAAACGCGGCGCCTCCCCGGGGTATTCGTGTGCATGGCAAAACCGATGTGCTTGAAGTCAGTGGCTGGCTGGAGCGCATTCTTGCAGCAACCGGTGGTCCGGGTACGACGCCGATGCCATCGCCCATCACCCTTGCCCTGCATAGCGACAGTACGCGCGTTGTCGGTGCTGACCTGGGTCCGCTGGACCTGATGCTCGAAAGGCAGGGCCAGAACCTTGTCCTGGGTGCAAAGGGCAAGCTGGTGGCCGGGGACATATCCATTCCCACGTCGGACATGGCCACTCGGGGCATTACCGCGCGGCTGGACCGGCTGTACTGGCCGGAGGCCGATGCGGGGCAGGACACGCCGGAAGCGCAATCCACGGTGGCGCCATCGGCCCTGCCTCCCTTGCATGTATGGGTCAAGGATCTGCGTCTGGGGCTGGCGCAGCTTGGTGATGTGCGTTTTGAAAGCGTGCCCACACCCGGCGGCATGCAGGTGGAGGAGTTCGAGGCGCAATCCCCCGACCTCAAGATCAGCGCCCGCGGCTCGTGGCGGGGATCGGCAAGTGACAACCAGAGCCATCTGGCCATTGATCTGAGTTCCGAGGATCTTGGTCGCATGCTGACCGCCTTCGGCTACACGCGTCTGGTCGCCGG
>CAVTJF010000048.1:0-25152 GCA_963734945.1 uncultured Gammaproteobacteria bacterium | reverse complement strand
GCGTATCCATCGTTACCGGCGACTATTCGCGTGGTGCCGCCGGATTCTGGGTGGAGAACGGCGCCGATTGCCTACCCGGTGGAGGGCGTCACCATCGCGGCCAATCTGAGTGACATGTTTGCCAATCTGGTTGCCGTGGGTGCCGACGTCGATCCGCGCTCGCACATCCTGACCGGTTCCGCCTTGCTGGAATCGATGACCGTCGCCGGCGACTAGATTGCGCAGTGCCCCCAGGTGAGCGGCTCCGGCGCGCCCAACTGTCAGATCGAATAGCAAAAGTTCTTGATGGCGACGCGGGTGCCACAAGTCACCTGTGACCTGTGGCAGTTGACTGCATGCAGCATCCGCGCGACGGTATTCCCGAGACCCGATCAGGAGGCATCATCATGACGTCCCCCGAAGAGCAGACTCCCGGCTCGCCGGCAACCCCGCCGTCGCCACCGGTCGAGTCGCCACCGCCTGCACGCGAACCATCCGCGCCGCCCGTGGAACCGCCTTCGGGCCAGCCGCCCGAACCGCCCCGCGAACCGCCCCCGTCCAATCCGCCACCGCCACCGCCACCACCACCGCCGTCGTCTGACGGAAGCGGTCCAGGAAAACGAGAAGCCGAAGCCCGACAGATGGCCATGTTTGCACACCTGTCGGCACTGCTCGGGGGGTTGCTGAGCCTCGGCTGCCGGCGGCTGGGGCTGCTTCGTGGGGCCGCTGATTATCTGGCTGATCAAGAAGACACCATGCCTTTCGTCGACGATCAGGGCAAGGAGGCGCTGAATTTCAACATCACGATCGCGATCGCCTTCGTGGTGCTGGTGATTTTCTCCATCGTCACCATCGGCATCGGACTTTATCGTGGCCATTACAGCTGTGGATTATCATCGGCATCGGCTGGCTGGTGCTGACCATCGTGGCGTCGGTCAAGGCCAACGAGGGTGTCCGCTACCGCTACCCGTTCACGCTGCGTCTGATCAAGTAGACAGGCGTCCGGCGCACTGCCCGAGGTCCGGGAACGGGCGGTGCGGCGCGGTGTGATGCGCACTGGCCTGCCTGGCGAAGCCCCGGTCAGGGGGAAGGCTGCCCCGCGCCGTGCGCCGGAGCGGAGCCAGCTCGCGTATGATGCCCTCGCGCATGGCACTTTCGCACAGTTGCATGTGTTCTATGCCGAGCGTCTGAAACAGGGCCTCGAGCACCGCCACGGTGCCGGCAGCCAGCTGTGCGCCACTGCGATCCAGTCCCGGCAGATGGATCCTGCTGACGTGGCCGGCCTCGAGCAGGCGCTGCCGCAAGGCATCGATGGCGGCTGCGGAGATGCCGCTGTCGGTCAGACCCAGTGCCTGCACCGTGTTGCCGATGATGCGTGCTGCTCCGGAGGTTGCCCAGACCTTGTCCCAGCCGTGGTCGCTTAGCGCCTGTCGATGCGGCGTGATCTGATCACGCAGTCCTGCACGTGCCCGCTGCCAGCGCCCGGCGGTTATGCAACCGTCATCGAAGTACTGCCTGCAGCTGACAATGCAGCCGATGTCCACGCTGGCGACATGCAGCGGTTGCATCTCGCGACCGACGATGCACTCGGTGCTGCCGCCGCCCACATCGATCATCAGACGGCGCTCGGCCGAGGCCGGCAGCGCGGCATTGGCGCCGCGCCAGATCAGTTCGCCTTCGGTTTGCCCGTCGATGATCTCCACGGCTTGTCCCAGCGCATGACTCGCCTGCTGCAGGAACTCCTGTGGCTGTGCCAGTCGCCGCACGGCGCTGGTGGCCACCACGCGAATAGTGTCGGCAGGAACGGCACGGCAGATGCTGCCGAACTGCTGCAGGCAGGACAGTGCGCGTGCCAGTGTTTCCGGATCGAGTGCACCTGCCGAATCCACGCCGGCTACCAGGCGCACACTCTTGCGCATGCCTCGCACCACGGACAGCCGGTCGCCGACAACTCGCGCCTGCATCAGGTAGAAGCTGTTGGAGCCGAGATCCACCGCTGTCAGCAAACGCCCTGGAGCGCTGCCCGCGGCCTGTTCGTGGCCAGTGGGGGTACTGTTTTCATCCATGCGGCATTGTGCCATGAGCAGTGAACAGATCGGCTTCAGCGCACACCAGGTGGGCACCGAGGTGTGGTCGGGGGATGCAGGCAAAAAAAAGCCACCGCGCTGGCGGTGGCTTTTCTGCCTGCAGCCGAGAAATCAGGGAATGCGCAGCACCTGACCCGGGTAGATCTTGTCGGGGTCGGAAAGCATGGGTCTGTTCGCTTCGAAAATCCTGGGGTAGTCGCCCGCGTTGCCGTACATTTCCCTGGCGATCTTCGAGAGCGTATCACCTGACTTGACGGTGTACATGCGCGATTGCTTCTGCTCGCCACCGGCAACCTTGATGTTGTCGTCTATCTTGCTCACGCCATGAACATTGCCCGCGGCGAGGATGATCTTCTCCTTGTCGGCCTGGCTGGCGGCGTTGCCCGACACCTTGACCGTGCCGTCGCTGTACTCGACTTCCACGTCGCTGTTCTTCGACTCCGGTACTTCCTTGTTGACATGGCCCAGAATGGCGCCGGCAGCGTCGCTGGCGTTCTCGATGATCCTGGCGCCGGCGTCCTTGACGAAATCAAATAATCCCATGGTGTTCTCCTTGTGCTGGTTGATTGAGGGGAAATCTACTTGCGGCCGAAGGCACCGAGTATGCTGGAGCCCACGCTGAGAATGCTTGTCAGGTCCGGACTGCCGTCACCATCGTGATCGAGCACCGCATTGACCAGGCTGCCGATGCCACCCGATTGCATGGCACTGGCCTGCCGACCCAGTGCGTTGCTGATCTGCCCCGGATCCATGTTGTTCTGCTGTGCCTGTTTGCCCAGGTAGGTCATGATCAGTGGCGCCAGCATGCCCATCAGGTTGATGGCGTTGCCGGAATCCATGCCGCTGGCATGCGAAATGCCCTGTGCAGCGGCATCCTGCCTGCTGCCGAAGATATGACCCAGTATGGCGGCCGCATCGCTATCCGGTTCCGCCTGTTGCGTGACCTGCTGCAGCTTCTGCCGTACCGGTGCATCGTTGGCGTGTTGCTGCAGCGCGTTGTGCAGGTTCTGTGCGCCCTGGGGGTCATTGCTGTTGCGCGACATGGCACCAACAATCATCGGCAGGGCAGCCTGGATGGCCTGTTCGGCCTGTGCCGAATCCATGCCCAGCTTGCCGGCGATGGTACCGACGCCGCTGCTGCCCAGTTCCTGCATGAGTCCGTCCAGTAGTCCGCTCATCGAGGTGCTTCCTTATGTGAGGTGAATGGCAACGCTATCGAATTGGTAGTCGGGAAATGTTCTGCGTCGGTATTTGCTGCAGCACAGCCGGCGGGTGCATCAAAGCCAGCGCGCGCGTCGGAAGATGTAGAACAGGCCTCCTACCACGACGGTAGTCAGCACAATCATGCCGGGATAGGCCCAGGGCTTGTCCAGTTCGGGCATGTGGTGGAAGTTCATGCCGTACCAGCTTGTGATCAGGGTGGGTGCAGCGAGTATGGCGGCCCAGCTGGCCAGCTTCTTGACCACCTCGTTCTGGCCGAAGGTGGCCAGCGACAGGTTGACGTTCATGGCGGCAGTGAGCATTTCGCGCATGGCGCTGATGGCTTCGTTGACGCGAAACACATGATCATACACGTCGCGGTAGTAGACACGGGTGTCTTCATGCAGGAGGTTGGGATGCAGCCGCACAAGCTGGTTGGTCACATCCTGCAGGGGTGCCACAGCCAGGCGCAATGTCATCAGCTCGCGCTGCATGTCGTAGAGCTTCTGGATGGTGTCGCGATGATAGGACTCGGCAAAGACATCCTTCTCCAGTTCCTGCAGGGCCTGCCGGTAGTCGGAAATCAGCGGCATGTAATTGTCGACAATGAAGTCGAGGATGGAATACAGCCCGTAGCTTGGTCCCAGAGCCAGCAACTCGGGCGCGGACTCGCAGCTCTTGCGTACCGGGGCATAGCTCAGCGATGCGCCGTGACGAATGGTGATCAGATAGTTCGTGCCCAGGAAAATGTGGGTTTCACCAAACACGATGTGGCCCTGGTACTGCTGCGCTGTCTGCACTACCACGAACAGGGAATCGCCATAAGTCTCGATCTTGGTGCGCTGGTGCGCATACTGCGCATCCTCGATGGCCAGGTCATGCAGGTCGAATTCGTCCTGCAGGGTCTCGAGCAGGGCTTCGTCGGGCTCGTGCAGGCCTACCCAGACAAACAGCTCCGGGTCGGATAGCGCCTCGGAGATGTCTTCCACCGGGAGATCGCCGCGCCGCCTGCCGTCCTTGTCGTAGGCCACGCAATTGACCACCATGTCGGCTTCATCGCCCTTGTTGTCAGCCAGAATCTGCATCGGAGCATGATGCCGTGATGGCGGCGCGATGGCAATTGTCGCGGACGCTTGCCCGGGAAGGCCCGGTCGGCGGCGGGTGCTGCCGGGCGTCAGGAAACCGGCGTACCCGCCCGGTCTGCCCGCGTGCCAATCACGTGCGCGAGCACCAGCCATACCGGCAGGGCCAGCAGGATCCAGGGCAGGTTGCGTTGCTGCAGCAGGCTGGCGAGATTGGCCAGCAGGCCGATTGCCGGCAGCAGTACCAGCAGCCAGGAGAGCAGGTGGTCGTGGCGGCTCGGACGCTGGCGCCATACGGCGGCCAACAGCAACCAGGCCAGCGGGTTGAACAGCAGCAGGTTGGCATTGGCCCAGGCGGATTCGTGTTCGGTCAGCGTCCACAGCCCCAGCATCAGCAGGCCGGCGAGTCCCGCGAGCAGCAGCCACAAGCTGGCCAGCAGGGAGAACACCCGCTGTGCAATACGCTGCTGCGAGCGTGCGGCGAGAAGCAGGATCAGGGCCAGGGCGGCGCCCGTTGCAAGCAGCGGCAAGCGCAGATCCGGCGGCTCGTCAGGGGGCGCTGTCAGCCGCGACTCGGCCAGCACCTCGTCCGATGTCACCAGCGGCTGCTGGCCGTGGTTGCTGCCGGCCAGCGTCACGCTGGCCATCTCGTGCGCCAGCACCTGGGGCAGAAAACTTTCCTGCCAGGCATTGAGCGGCTGGTCGGCATAGCTGCTCAAGCCCAGGTCCAGAAGCAGCATCAGCCATGGCTGAGCGGCCATCAGGCGATCGGTCTGCTGTCGCCAGGTCATGCCGGCGGGTCGGTTGCGCAGCTGCTCGTGCAGGGCGCCCTTGAGCACGCGATCCAGCGCGTCGCGCACCTTGGTGGCACAGTTGGCGGTGTAGTAGTTGTAGTGGTACTGGGTATTGGCGGGTTGCAGGTTCCACAGAAGAAAATCCCGCAGTTCGGCGCGTTGTGCCGGCGACAATGCCAAATGCTGCTGGCGTATGCGGCGACCTTCGCTGCGGTAGTAGGCCAGATCGTCCGGCGTACGTACGGCATCCATCCGGTAGCGCATGCGGCCACGTGCAAAATTGAGCAGAAAGTTTTTCTGGTTGAAGTCGAACATGCCGTAATTGAAGGCGATCGACTCGCCGCTGATGCGGTCGCGGATCTCGATGGCATCGTGGCCGAAGCGTTCCCAGTAGATGTCGCCCGGACCGTAGGTCAGCAGTGACACCTGCAGATTGTCGCCCGGTGCATCGGCAATGCCGGCGCGAGCGAAGGGCAGGGCGGCCAGCAGCAGCACTGCTGCGCACAGGATACGGGCTGCTGCCCCGCCCACGGTGCGGCGGCCAGGCATCGGAGCGGAGTGGGTCGGAGGAGGATGCGGGCCCGGGGTGCTGCTCATGGCAGGCAGGCAATGCGGTGCATCTGCCGGCAAGCAGTCGGGAACTCGCCCACTGCGGCGCGGCGGCACGCGTTGTGGCCGCCCGCACGGCTCGTCGCAAGCGCCCCGTGTGTCAACGCTGGACCTGCACCCTGAACTGCTGCACGCGGCGATCATTGGCCTCGGTGACATGGAACAGGTACCCGTTCAGGGCAATTTCCTCGCCGCGCTCGGGCAGGTGACCGAAGCCGTTGGTGACCAGGCCGCCGATGGTGTCGAATTCGTCGTCGGAGAGCTGGCTGTTGAAGTGCTCGTTGAAGTCCTCGATCTCGGCCAGGGCGCTGACCAGATAGATGTCGCCGGCAATCTTGCGAATCAGGACCGGCTCTTCATCGTCGTGCTCGTCATCAATCTCGCCGACAATTTCCTCCAGCACGTCCTCGATGGTGACCAGGCCACCGACGCCGCCGTACTCGTCGATGACAATGGCCATGTGGTTGTGAGTCAGCCGGAACTCGGCCAGCAGCACATTCAGGGGCATGCTTTCCGGTATCAGCACGGCCGGGCGCAGCATCTCCTTGAGCTGGCACTGGCCGCCGTTGGCGAAGCACTTCAGCAGGTCCTTGGCCAGCAGGATGCCGAGAATCGAGTCGCGGTTGTCCTCGCGGTACACCGGAAAGCGCGAGTGGCCCGATTCGATGACAGTGGTGAGGATGGTCTCGAGAGGTGCGTCAACCGCCAGCGCCACCATCTGCGAGCGGGCGATCATGACGTCGGCCACCTTGAGTTCGGTAACGCGGATGGCGCCTTCGAGCATGGACAGCGTGTCGCTGTCCAGCAGCCCGTTTTCCTGTGCGGTGCGCAGCTCCGACAGGAGGTCTTCGCGGTTGCGTGGTTCGCCAGAGAGCATGTGACCCAGACGTCCCCACCAGGATCGGTGGACCGGGCCGTTGGTACTTTGGTCTTCGCTCATGGAGGGTTGCTGCGGTTCCGGTATTGGCGTAGCAGCCGATTCTACCCGAAAATTGCTTCAATTCCCTGAATTTGCTCATCCAGTCAGCGGCTTGCCATTTCGACGGCGGGCGCTGTCGGCGGGCTTCTGCGAACCTTGACCACGGTGCGCACATCCGCCGCGTGAAGGGCCGCAGCCGGGGGCGAGTGCCGTTCGCCATGCGGCAAGGCCTGCCGTTGGCGAGCCGGGCACGCGGGGAAAGTGGTCAATCAGATCATCAGGACCCGCTTGCGGCGGGCCTGCCCGGGCGCTGCGCTTGCACGGTATCGCCATAGGGGTCGGCAATGCCCAGCCCGGCCAGGACGCGCTTTTCCAGCGCTTCCATGATGTCGGCATCCTCGGTCAGAACATGATCAAAGCCGAGCAGGTGCAAGGTGCCGTGTACGGTCATGTGCGCCCAGTGGTGGCGTGTCGCCTTGCCCTGGTCTGCGGCTTCGCGAGCAACCACGGGCGCACAGATCACCAGGTCACCAAGCAGCGGAAGGGCAATGCCGTCGGGCAGCTCGGCCGCAAAGGAGAGCACATTGGTCGCCTTGTTCCTGTGCCGGTAGCGCCGGTTGAGCGCCTGTCCTTCCGCGCGATCGACAATGCGGATCGACAGCTCGGCGGGGCTGCTGCGCCCTGCGCCTTGCAGCGCGGCGGCCACCCAGCGGCGAAAGCTGGCCGCAGCGGGGATGCCCCTGCGGGGCAGGGCGTAATTGACGTGTACCGTCGCGGGACCCGGTACTCGGGACTCGGGAGCCGAGTTGCGGCTAGCGGTCGTATGTGAATTTCCAGGCATGCGCAGAGCCTTCGATACCGATCAGGATGAGGGCTTGCCGTTTTGCCGAGTCCCGGGCCCCGAGTCCCGAGCCCCGGCGTTGCTGTGCCGAGCCTCGCTATCACCGGAAGCGGCCTCGTACGCGCGCACGATGCGTGCGACCAGCGGATGCCGTACCACGTCGCGTGCCGTGAAGAAGGTGAAGCTGATGCCATCCACGTCCCGCAGAATTTCTATCGCCTGGCGCAGCCCCGAGCGTGCGTTGCGTGGCAGGTCGACCTGGGTGACGTCACCGGTGATTACCGTGACCGAGCCGAATCCGATACGGGTCAGGAACATCTTCATCTGTTCGACGGTGGTGTTCTGCGCTTCGTCAAGAATGACGTAGGAGTCATTCAGGGTACGCCCGCGCATGTAGGCCAGCGGCGCAATCTCGATGATGTTGCGCTCGATCAGGCGCGAGACCTTCTCGAAGCCCAGCATTTCGTAAAGTGCGTCGTACAGGGGGCGCAGGTAGGGATCGACTTTCTGGCTCAGGTCACCGGGCAGGAAGCCCAGCTTCTCCCCGGCCTCGACCGCCGGCCGCACCAGCAGAATGCGCTGGACGCGTCCCTGTTCCAGGGCTTCCACCGCGCTGGCCACGGCCAGGTAGGTCTTGCCTGTACCGGCCGGGCCGATGCCGAAATTGATGTCGCTGGTGGCGATCGCATGCAGATAGCGCGCCTGATTGGGTCCGCGACCCTTGATCACGCCACGCTTGACCTTGATGACGACATCCTGGGCCTGTTCGGCGCTTTCCTCGGCCAGCGCGTCGACACCGGACTCGGACAGGAAGAGGTTGATTCGCGGCCCGTTCAGTGTCTCGTTTTCGGTGGCCTCGTAGAGCGCATTGAGCACGTTCTCGGCGGCCTTGACGGCACTCGCGTCGCCGATCACGCGGAAGATGTCGCCGCGGTTGCTGATTTCCACACCCAGGCGCAGCTCGATCTGGCGCAGGTGCTCGTTGAGGGGGCCGCACAGGTTGGCCAGGCGGGCATTGTCGTCGCTGCCAAGAGTGAAGTCGCGTTGTTTCAGTCCGGTCATCGCGCGAGGGTAACGCGCCACGCGTGCCAGCGCCACAGGAGCGGAGCGCCCGGCGGTCCAGGGCGCTGCATGAATGGCGCTGGCTTGCATTAAATTAATTGTTGAATTAATTTATGCTCCATGAGTCATTCCGATACAGGCAAAGCGGGCCGTGGTCGCGGCGCAGGTCGCCCGAGCGGCGACGACCGCGATTTGCGCGAGGCCCTGCTTGATGCGGCCATCAGCCGCTTCGTCGCGGTTGGCATCGGCGCAGCGTCGCTGCGCTCGATCGCACTCGAGGCGGAGGTCACGCCGGCCATGCTGCACTACTACTTCGGTGGCAAGGACGCGCTGGTGCAGGCGCTGATTGACGAGCGCCTGCTGCCGGCGATGTCGCAGATGCAGGCGCGTCTTGAAGGCGCAGGTGACAACCCGGCCCGCTTGATCGAGGGGTTCGTGCGCGGCATGGGCGAGGTGATCCGCAGCCATCCGTGGCTGCCGCCCCTGTGGGTACGCGAGGTGCTGAGCGAGGGCGGCGCATTGCGCGAACTGATGGTGCACGAGCTGGCGCCGAAGGTTCCCGTCGTGCTGGCCCGGCGCATGGCCGAGGCACAGAAGGCGGGCCGGTTTCCGCCAAACCTGGATCCGCGCCTGGTGGTGATCTCGCTGGTCGGGCTGACGCTGTTTCCCGCCGCCGGAGCGCCGGTCTGGAAGAACATCTTCGGTGTTGCGGAACTGGGCATCGACACCATCACCGAGCATGCCCTGGGCATGCTCTCGCACGGCTTGCAGATGGAATTCGGAGACGGCACATGAAACGCAGATGCATCGGGGCCCTGATGGCGGTGAAGAGCGGCGTGACGCTGGCAGTGCTGCTGCTTCTCGCCAGTTGTCAGCAGCACCCGCGACAGGCCCTGGGCACCCTGGAACACGATCGCATCACGCTGCCGGCCGTCGCATCGGAACGGCTGGTGGCGGTGAAGGTGCATGAAGGACAGCGCGTGAGCAAGGGCCAGGAGCTGCTGCAGCTCAACCCGGAGCAGGCGCAGGCGGAACTGGATGCCGACGAGGCCCGCATGCGCCAGCAGCAGGCGCTGCTGGACGAAGGACTGGCCGGGCCGCGGCCCGAGGATATCGCCAGGGCGCGGGCCAGGCTGCGCGCCGCACGGGCGCAGGCGAGCCAGGCGCGTGCCTACTTCAGGCGGGTACAGCCACTGAACGGCTCCAACTACGTTTCCGCGGCGGACCTGGACCGCGCCCGCGCCGCTGCCGACCAGGCCGACGCCGAGGCAGCGGAAGCCAGCGCCGCACTGGATGTGCTGCTGCACGGCACCCGTTCGGAACAACTGGCGCAAGCGCGCGCGGCGCTGGCGGCGGCGACCGATCAGGCGCAGGCGCAGCGGCTGCTGCTGGACAAGCTGCGCATCGTCGCGCCGCGCGACGGCGTTGTCGACAGCATCCCCTATCGGCTGGGCGACCAGGCGCCGGCAGGTGCGCCGCTGGCGGTGCTGCTGGTCGGTGATGCACCCTACGCGCGCATCTATGTGCCGCAACCACTGCGAACGCAGGTGCATGTCGGTGATGCAGTACAGGTGTTTGTCGGCAAACGCCAGACGCCCCTGATCGGCCACGTGCGCATGATCCGCAGCGAGCCGGTCTATACGCCGTATTACGCCCTCAATGGCGAGGACGTGGCACGCCTGAGCTATCTGGCCGAGGTGGCGCTGGGCGACGATGCCGCCAGGCTGCCTTCCGGCCTGCCGGTGCGCGTGGTGCTGTCGGAGGCCGGGAAGTGACTTCCACCGAGGGGCCGGCCATCCGTGCGCGCGGCCTGACCCGGCGTTTCGGCGACCTGGTTGCGGTCGACCAGGTTGATCTGGAGGTGCCACGGCAGCGGTGTACGGCTTCCTCGGCCCCAACGGCTCCGGCAAGTCCACCACGATCCGCATGCTCTGCGGACTGCTGACACCTTCCGACGGCGAGATCGAGGTGCTGGGTCTCCGCATTCCCGCCCAGGCCGAGGAGCTGCGCCGCCATATCGGCTACATGACACAGAAGTTCTCGCTGTTCGAGGATCTGACCGTGCGCGAGAACCTGGAATTCATGGCTGCCATACAAAGCGTGCCGACGGCGCGGACGCGGGCACGCGTGGACGACCTGATCGAGCAATACCACTTCCAGGGCCGCGAGCGGCAGCTGGCCGGCACCATGAGCGGTGGGCAGCAGCAGCGCCTCGCGCTCGCCGCCGCGGTAATCCATGAGCCGGAGTTGCTGTTTCTGGACGAGCCCACCAGTGCGGTCGACCCCGAGTCGCGCCGCGACTTCTGGGAGCGTCTCTTCGAGCTGGCCGACGCCGGCACGACCCTCCTCGTCTCCACGCACTACATGGACGAGGCCGAGCGCTGCCATCGCCTGGCCATCCTCCACAACGGCCGGCTGGTGGCGACGGCCCGCCCGGGAGATCTGACCGCGGGCGCTCAGGGCGGTCGTTCCGATTCAGCGCCGCCGAGACGCGGCTGGCGCGACGTGCCCAGGTCGAGGCCGGGCGTCTTGAGCGCCGCGCAGATCGGGGCAACACTGCGGTTGTTGGCGGAGGGCGCCGACGACCATGCGAGCTCCGCCCTGGGGGACGTTCGGCAAGGTATCGAGGAAGCCGACGCGGCGGGTGGAGCCGCAGGCGACATTCACTGCCACCGAGCCGAGCCTCGAGGACGTGTTCGTCGCCGCCACCCAGCGGCGCGCGAGAGAGGGCATGCGGCGTGAAGTGGCGACGGCTCTGGGCGGTGGTGACCAAGGAGCTGCGCCAGCTCGGCGCGACGGATCACGCTGGCCATGATCCCGGGCATCCCCGTGATTCAGCTCGTCGTCTTCGGCTTTGCAATCAACTTCACGCTCCGCCACCTCGATGCCGCCGTCGCCGACAGGCCGACCTGGGCTCGCGAGCCCTGGTGATGGACATGCTGGCGACCGACGTGGTCACCCCGGTGGCGCATGCTTATACGCCCGAGCGAGCTGATGGACTGCTGCGGCGGGGCGGATCAACGTGGGCATCGCGATGCCGCAGGACTTCGAGCGGCGCAAGTTCGAGGGGCGGCCGTCGCGCAGGTCCTGGTCGACGGCAGCGACACGTCCGTGCAGAGCGCAGCGATGCAGCTCGCGAGGTGCCGGTGGGCACCGCGCGGCTGCCGGACGCGCGTGCGCCGCCCAACACCACGCCGCCACGGGCCGCATCCGCGTGGTCGGCTTCTACAACCCCGACCGCCGCTCGTCGGTCTTCATCGTTCCGGGACTGATCGGCGTCATCCTCACCATGACGATGGTGCTCTTTACCGCCATTGCCATCGTGCGCGAACGCGAGCGCGGCAACATGGAGCTGCTGATCGCGACGCCGATGACCCGCGCCGAACTGATGGTCGGCAAGGTCCTGCCCTATATGGCGATCGGGCTGGTCCAGACCGGCGTGATCCTGGCTCTGGGTGTCTGGATCTTCGCGGTGCCGGTGCGCGGCTGGCTGAGCGAGGTCTTCGCCGCCGCGACTGCTTATCGTCGCCAACCTGGCACTGGGCCTGCTGATTTCCACCCGCGCCCGGTCCCAGTTCCAGGCGACGCAGATGACCTTCTTCGTGTTCCTGCCATCAATCCTGCTGTCGGGTTTCATGTTCCCCTTTGCAGGCTGCCGAAGCTGGCGCAATGGCTGGCCGAGGTGCTGCCGCTGACCCATTTCCTGCGACTCATCCGCGGCGTGATGCTGCGCGGGGCCGGCTTGCTGGAGCTGTGGCCGGATGTTCCGGCGCTGGTGGGTTTCACGGTCATCATGATGACGGTCGCGATCCTCAGTTCCGCAAGCGGCTGGACTGAGCGGACCGAGGGTGCGGGTCGCGGCGTGCGAGCCGCGCAGCCGGATCAGGCGACCTGCTGATCCGTGCCGCTGGCTACCCGGCCGCGCAGCGAATTGGCCATGGCCTCGGTGATGACGACGTCGACGAATTGGCCGACCATGCGCTGGTCGCCGGGGAAATTGACAAAGCGCATGTTCTCGGTGCGACCGGTCATTTCACGATCGCTTTTCTTGCTGGTGCCCTCGACCAGCACGGTCTGGGCGCTGCCGACCATCGACTCGCTGATTTTCCTGGCGTTCGCGTTGATTGCCGCCTGCAGGCGTTGCAGCCGCTCGCGCTTGACCTCGTCGGTCGTGTCATCGGGCAGGTTGGATGCCGGGGTACCCGGACGGCGCGAGTAGATGAAGCTGAAGCTCTGGTCGAAGCCGATGTCCTCGATCAGCTTCATGGTCTGCTCGAACTCGCGCTCGCTCTCGCCGGGAAAACCGACGATGAAGTCCGAGCTGATGGAAATGTCCGGGCGTGCCTGGCGCAGCTTGCGGATGCGCTGCTTGTATTCCAGCGCTGTGTAGCCGCGCTTCATCGCCGCCAGTACACGGTCGGAACCGGCCTGCACGGGAAGGTGCAGGTAGTTGGCCAGCTTGGGCACGTTGGCGTAGGCCTCGATCAGCGAATCGGAGAACTCGACCGGGTGCGAGGTGGTGAAGCGGATGCGGCCGACGCCGTCGATCTCGGCGATGGCGTGGATCAGCAGCGCCAGGTCGGCGATGCCGCCGTCGTGCATCGCGCCGCGGTAGGCATTGACGTTCTGGCCCAGCAGATTGACTTCCCTGACACCCTGTTCGGCCAGCATGGCCACTTCGCCGATGACGTCGTCAAACGGCCGCGACAGTTCCTCGCCGCGGGTGTAGGGCACCACGCAGTAGGAGCAGTACTTGGAGCAGCCTTCCATGATCGACACGAACGCGGTGGGGCCTTCGGCACGCGGCTCGGGCAGGGCGTCGAACTTCTCGATTTCCGGAAAGCTGATGTCCACCTGCGGACGCTTCTCGCGGCGGCTGGCCTCGACCATCTGCGGCAACCGGTGCAGGGTCTGCGGGCCGAACACCAGGTCCACGTACGGCGCACGCTCGACGATCGCTTCGCCTTCCTGGCTGGCCACGCAGCCACCGACCCCGATCACGACCTTGTCGTTGCCGGCCTTGAGCTTTTTCCAGACGCCAAGCTGGCTGAACACCTTTTCCTGGGCCTTCTCGCGGATGGAGCAGGTGTTGATCAGGATCACGTCCGCCTCGGAGTCGTCGTCGGTCAGCTCCAGGCCATGCGAGGCCTTGAGCACGTCGACCATCTTGGCCGAGTCGTACTCGTTCATCTGGCAACCGTGGGTCTTGATAAAAAGCTTGCCGCTCATGGTCTTGCGTCAACCAGTCAGTAACAGTCGGCCAGTGTATCAGCAAAGGCACGACGCTTGTGCCGGGTGCGGGTCGATCGCCGTTTTGCACGGCGCGCGACTTGCGATTAAGATCGATAAATTGTGAAACCCATCACGGTTTCATGTCCTGCCGCCGTTTGACGGCCTTAACTTTCGGGAGAGCATTTCATGTTCAGGGCGAGTCTTTGCTTGAAAACAGTCGTCGCGTTGCTGTTTGTGTCGCTGGCCGGTAGTGCGATGGCGCAAAGCAGCCCGCCCTATTCCGTGGAGCCTGGGCCTGGAGTCCGTCGTTCCCAACCCGTCACCAGTCGATCAGCCGATCCACATCGTGCCCATCGTGCAGGCCCAGGGCAACACCAACAACACCCTGCCTACCGGTATCGTTGAAGTGGGCATCTACAGTGGCCCGGCGAGCACCCTTGCGCTGGTCACTTCGTGCAATGTGCCGCTGACCAACCTTGCCGCCGGTTGCGACGTGACGCTGAGCGAGCCGGGCAAGTACGAGATCATGCTGCACTATCCGGGTGACGCCAACTTCCAGTCGACCTACTCGGCCAAGACCAAGCTGCACGTCTACGATGGCACGCTTACCACCAATGTGCCTGCACTCGGTTATCCGGCCCTGGTCGTGCTGGCATCGCTCGTCCTCCTGGCCGCGATGAAATTCGTGCCGCAACGCACGGATTGACGCCGATCGCACTTGTATGCCGGAGCCAGCTGGGCGACACTGTCGCTCATGGTCCCGCTTTCGCTTGAAAAAACCAGTTTCATCAAGCACATGAAGCCCATTCTTGCGATGGCGCTGGTGCTCGCTCTGCTGGTACCCGGTGCCGTCCGTGCCGGTGGCACGTGGAAGTGCACTACCGCCGATGGCGGTGTGGCCTACGTCAATAATCATCGGTCGGATTACAAACACTGCAAGGCGATTTCCGTACCCGGCTCGGGACCTGTCTCGGCTCGGAGCGGATCATCGCCGAACAGTTCGGGCAGTGGTTCCTGGCAGTACCGGGAAAGCAGGGCAGACGAGCAGCCGCCCGCGGCACCCCAGGCGGCAGCCAGGCACAAGTCGGGTACGCGTATTGTCAAGGGTGCGGTCTATCGCATCCGGCGCGAGGACGGGGTCAGCGAGTACACCAATATCCGTCCCCGGGGGCATGGCAAGGGCGTGTCGCTGCTGTTTCACTACATTGCCACCTGCCGCGCCTGCGACGTGCACTCCGATACCGACTGGGCTACCGTGCCGCTGAAATTGGGCAAATATGCGGCGCAGATCCGCAAGGCGGCCAGCGATTTCGGCGTTGATCGAAGTCTCCTCCGCGCCCTGATCCATGCCGAATCCGGTTTTGACCCGCAGGCCCTGTCGCACAAGGGCGCACAGGGGCTGACCCAGTTGATGCCGGCAACAGCAGCCGAGATGGGTGTGCGCGATGCGTTTGATCCCGGCCAGAACATTCGTGGCGGCGCGCGCTACCTGGCCGGCTTGCTGAAAACCTTCAAGGGCGATACCCGTCTGGCGACGGCGGCCTACAACGCCGGCGCGGCGGCCGTGCTCAAGTATGGCGGCGTGCCACCCTATGCCGAGACCCGCGTCTATGTGGATCGGGTCAGTCTGCTGGCCAGGCGCTATCGCGCCGCAGGCAGAGCCCTGGCTTCGGCACCATCGCCGGTTGATGGCGGCTCGGCCGCCGCGGGTCAGGGCCCCTCGGGCTAGCGCCTTGCTCGTGCCAGCGCCGGCTCGGCCCTCGTCAGCCGGCGCCCGGTGCCACCGCCAATGTCTGTCCCGAGACAGGGCGCTGCGCCAGTTCCAGGCTGACCTTCAGGGGTGATCCGTTGCGCAGCCCGCTCAGGCTGATTGTCGTACCGGGCTTCATGGTCGCCTCGTGGGCCAGCAGGTAACCGGGGCTGGGAATGGGCTGACCGTTCATGCGCAGCAGAATGTCGCCGCGCTGCAAGCCGGCCTTGGCGGCCGGGCTGCCGGGATACACGTTGACAACAAGGACACCGTTGGTGGGCAGGGGCTGGCCACTGTTGATGTCTGCGGTTACGGCGCGATAGTCGGCGCCGATCCAGCCACGGGTAACCATGCCATGGTGGATGATCTGATCCATGACCACCTTGGCCGTACCCACCGGAATGGCGAAGCCGATGCCTTCAGCGCCACTGCGACGGCCCAGCATGGCAGTGTTGATACCCACCAGCTCGCCCGCTGCATTGATCAGTGCGCCGCCGGAATTGCCCGAGTTGATCGCCGCGTCGGTCTGGATGAAGTTCTCGTAGGTGGAGGTGTTGAGTTGTCGTTGCAGCCCGCTGACGATTCCCATGGTGACGGTCTGGCCAATGCCGAACGGATTGCCAATGGCCAGCACCACGTCACCCACCCTGAGTGGCTGATCATGGGCTATCGAGATGGAGGGCAGGTTCCTGGCGCTGATCTTGAGTACGGCCAGGTCCGTCAGGGCGTCGGTGCCCACGACCTTGGCGTGGGCTACCCGATTGTCGTACAGCAGCACCTGAATGTCGTCAGCACCGGCAATGACGTGATTGTTGGTCAATACATAACCGTCGGCGCTGAATATCACCCCGGAGCCCAGGCTCTGTTCGCGGCGCTGATAGGCCGGACCGAAAGGGATACCACCGAAAAGCCGCTGCATCAGCGGGTCGGGGTAGAGGCGCACACGCCGTTCGGTGATCACCTTGTTGGCGTAGATGTTCACTACTGCCGGTGCAGCTCTCTCGACTGCGACGGCATACGAAGCGGGAGCGACTGCCGGCGTTCTGCCGGTCTCGGCCGGCGCCACGGTCTGCGGTGCGGGGGCATGCGCCAGACCAAGCCGCTGGCGCAGCGTTTCGCTCGCGGAAGGCCATAGGAGGCCAATCACGAATGCGAGCGCCAGGCCGATGGTGGCGAACTGCAGAATGAAGGCCAGCGTGCGGGAAATGCGGTGCATACGCGGGATAATTTGTGGAAGTGGATTGTGCGCCGCTGGCGCTGTCGCTACACTATCACGGTTTTGGGGGCGCTCTAAGCACCCTCCGGTCGAATCGTTACCGGTGCCTCAACGGTTGGAAAGGCCTGCTTCTGCAGTGCACGTCATGCCAGGCGATGTCCAGTTGGCTGCTTCGTGCGCTCAGGGTCGAGTGATTTCCTCCTGCTGATACCCGGTCGGATTCAACCAGAGGCTCTCTTTTTGCACCTCCGGGGTATTCAGTTTTGCGGAGAGCCTGATGGCGAACGATGACGTCAACCGCGGCCGACGCCGCTTTCTCACTGCCGGAACCGCCGTTGTCGGTGGCGCAGGAGTGATTGCGGCGGCTGTGCCGTTCATCAAGTCCTGGCAGCCCAGCGCCCGGGCACGATCTGCCGGCGCACCGGTGACCGCCGATATCAGCAAGATCGAGGCAGGCCAGATGGTCACCTATGCGTGGCGCGGCCTGCCGGTGTTCGTTGTGAACCGGACCAAGGAGCAGCTGGCGGCCCTGAGCAAGGATACCGATCGCCTGCGTGACCCCGACAGTTCCAACACGTCGCAGCAGCCCGAGTACGCCAAGAACGAATACCGCTCCATCAAGCCGGAATGGCTGGTGGTGATCGGCATTTGCACGCACCTCGGCTGTGTTCCGGACTACTTCGGCGAGATCAAGCCCGAGCCGTTCGATCCCAACTGGGTGGGCGGCTTCTACTGCCCCTGCCACAAGTCGCGTTACGATCTGTCAGCGCGTGTTTTTCAGGGCGTGCCGGCGCCGGCCAACATGGTCGTCCCGCCTTATCACTACGTCGATGACACCCATATCCAGATCGGCGTTGATCCGAAGGGAGCTGCATGATGGCCAGGGTATTTTCCTCGATCGGCAACTGGGTCAATGAGCGTGCGCCAGGGCTTGCACCGATGTATCGCAAGCACATGACGGAGTACTACGCGCCCAAGAACTTCAATTTCATGTACTACATGGGCTCCCTGGCGCTGGTGGTTCTGGTCAACCAGATTCTCACCGGCATCTTCCTGACCATGAATTACAACCCGAGTGCGGCGGGCGCGTTCGCCTCGGTCGAGTACATCATGCGCGACGTGGAGTGGGGCTGGCTTATCCGCTACATGCACACCACCGGCGCCTCGATGTTCTTCGTGGTGATCTACCTGCACATGTTCCGCGGCTTCATGTACGGCTCGTTCAAGAAGCCCCGCGAGCTGGTCTGGCTGCTGGGCATGCTGCTGTTCCTCGCGCTGATGGCCGAGGCCTTCATGGGCTATGTCCTGCCCTGGGGCAACATGTCGTTCTGGGGCGCCAAGGTGATCATCTCCCTGTTCGGCGCAATCCCCTGGGTGGGCGATACGCTGGTGACCTGGATCATGGGCAACTTCCATCCCGGTGATGCCACGCTCAACCGATTCTTCGCGCTGCACGTCATTGCGCTGCCGCTGGTGCTCCTGCTTCTTGTGGTACTGCATCTGGGCGCGCTGCACGAGGTGGGTTCCAACAACCCGGATGGTGTGGATATCAAGAAGAAGAAGGGCGCGGACGGCAAGCCGCTCGATGGCATCCCCTTCCACCCGTACTACACGGTCAAGGACCTGTTCGGTGTTGGTTTCTTCCTGATCATTTGTGCGTTCATCATCTTTTACGCACCCAGCCTCGGTGGCTGGTTCCTGGAGCACGACAACTACGTCCCGGCCAACAACCTGGTGACTCCGCAGCACATCAAGCCGGTGTGGTATTTCACGCCGTTCTACGCGATCCTGCGGGCAATCCCGGACAAGCTGTTAGGCGTCATTGCGCTGTTCACCAGCGTGCTGCTGCCGTTCTTCATGCCGTGGATTGATCGCGGTGAGGTAAGGTCCATTCGCTACCGCGGCATGGGCTACAAGATTGCGCTGATCTGCCTGGTCCTTGCCTTCTTTGCCCTGGGTGCCATGGGCGCGGGCGTCACCGCCGAGAAGATACCCGAGTGGTTCGGTGCCGGCGTGGACGTGACGACCTGGGAAAATGCCTGGGGCCGCTTCTGGACCGTTATCTACTTCGGTTTCTTCGCGTTTGTCTGGGCCTATACATTCTTTGGCTGGGAAAAAACCAAGCCGGTTCCGGAACGGGTGACTACGCATGATTAAGCAAGTACTCAAGAGCACAGTTCTGGCCTTCGTCGTGCTGGCGATGTCGAATGCCGCGGCCGCTGCGGAGGGCGGAAACCTGCAGCAGGCGCACACAAACATGCGCGACATTGCCGGTTTGCAGCACGGCGCCAAGCTGTTCATGAACTACTGTTCGGGCTGCCACTCGCTGAAATACCTGCGCTATTCGCGCATGGCCAGCGATCTGCATCTGAGCCAGCAGGAGGTCATGGACAATCTCGACTTCACCGGAGCCAAGTTCCAGGAGCCGATCGTCTCGGCAATGCCTGCAGAAGACGCGGCCAAGTGGTTTGGCAAGGCCCCGCCGGACCTGTCGCTGGAAGTTCGCGCCAAGGGTGCCGACTGGGTGTACAGCTACCTGCACGGCTTCTATCTGGACCCGTCGCGCCCGGTGGGCTGGAACAACACCGTGTTCCCCAATGCGTCCATGCCCAATGTGCTGGTCTCGCTTCAGGGTATCCAGAAGCAGGTCAAGGACGGGGAGGGCGAGAACGGTCAGGAGGCGCCCACGAAGCTGGAACTGGCGCAGCCGGGCAGCATGACACCGGCCCAGTTTGATGACGCAGTTCGTGACCTGACCGGATTTCTGCAATATGCTGCTGAACCGGCAGCGATGAAACGCACCAGCATGGGTGTCTGGGTGATTCTCTATCTGGCGCTGTTCACTTTGCTGGCGTACTTCCTGAAGAAGGAATTCTGGAAGGACGTGCACTGATGCATTGATGAGGCCGGAGGTCCGGCCTTGCGACACCCGACGCTGGGGAAGCACATGGTACAAAACACGCGACTGCGTACGATCCTGACCTTGTATTCGGCCGAAGACAGTGTGCAGTGCCATCGCGTGCGCATGGTGCTGGCGGCCAAGGGAGTCAGCTATGATCGCATGGTTGTTGACAGTGCCAAGCCGCCAAGGGAGATGGTTGAGCTCAATCCCTACGCCAGCCTGCCGACCATGGTTGATCGTGACCTGGTGCTGTACGACCCCGGTGTGATCTGCGAATACATCGATGAGCGCTATCCGCATCCGCCACTGATGCCGGTCGATCCGCTATCGCGGGCGCGCCTGCGCCTGGCGGTGGTGCGGATCGAGCAGGAATGGCTGCCACTCATCGATACCATAAAGGCCGGCGGACGCACCGCGGAGCCGGCACGCCGGCACCTCACCGAGGCGCTGCTGGCGGCGGTGCCCCTGTTCAAGGCCGCGACCTTCTTTCTCGGCAATGAGGTCAGTCTGGCCGATTGCATGGTGGCGCCAATCATCTGGCGCCTGAACGCGCTTGACATCAAGCTGCCGCGCAAGGCGAAGGCCATCGGCGACTATGGCGAACGCATCTTTCGCAGTGAAGGCTTTTCACGCAGCCTGACGGCGCAGGAACGGACCTTGCGCGAATGAGCGGCGATGCCTCAATGAGTTCGTCACGGCCCTATATGCTGCGGGCCATGTATCAGTGGATAGTGGACAACGACCACACACCCTATCTGCTGGTTGATGCCGAGCATGCTGGTGTCGAGGTGCCGCCGCAGGCCGTCAAGGACGGCAAGGTGGTATTGAACCTGGCGCCGCAGGCCGTTTCCGGCATGGACATGGGCAACGAGGAGATCGTTTTTCTGACCCGGTTCTCCGGTGCCAGCATGCGTGTGCGGGTACCCGTCGCTGCCGCCCAGGCCATCTATGCACAGGAAAGCGGGCAGGGCATGATGTTCCAGGACGATGATCCGGCCCTGAGCGCCAATCAGGTGCCGGCGGCAGCCGAGCAAACGGCGCCCGAGGGTGACGATGCGCAGGAGCCGGATTCGCAGACCGAAAGGCCTGCTCGCGGCACACCGCATTTGCGCATAATCAAGTAATTGCGCCGCCGCTACCGGTTGACGGCAGCGACCAGCCCTGCAAGCGATTGCCCGCCATGCGCAGACTGCCCGGCAAGCGATCCTGGCCGTCACTGCTGACCTCGAAGCCATAGTCGCGCCGAATCTGCCAGCCCTCGCCTGGCTGGTGCCCGAGTGTCAATCGTTTCAGCGACACGGTCTGGTCCAGCAGCTGCAGCTTGGCCGATGCGCACAGGCGAGTCGCGTGCGCGCGCGCCTGCTCGCGGGCACCCAGGGCCGCATGCCACATGGCGACAAGCGCCAGCAGGATCAGAAGCGAAAAGAGATATTCAGGCATGATCCTGGCATGAGATTGGCGAGATGTGCGGCATTTGGTGACATGGCAGCCTGTCGTTAACTATGATGGGTCGATTGGCGAACAGTGGGGTTGAGCGGATGGCTCGAATGTACCTGAAATTTCATAACGCCGATCATGCCGATGTCAATCTGCACGAAGGCGTGATCGTGATCGGAAGTCAATCCGACTGTCATGTGATGCTGCAAGGCAAGGGGGTTGCAGGTCGGCATTGCCGCATCGACGTGCATGCGGACAAGGTTTTGCTGCAGCCGCTCGATGAACAAGCCAGCTGCGTGCTCAATGGTCGTCAGGTGCATGGCGATGTGGCCCTGTCTCCCGGTGACCTGCTGCTGCTCGGACAAGTCGGCTGCCAGGTGGCGCTGAATCGTGCGGGTCAGCACAATACCAGCCGCTCCGATTCCGACAAGGGCGGGGTGGCAGCGTCTGAATCGCCCGTTCGCCCTGTGCGTAGCCGGGCCGAGCACGCCACCCAGGTGCGTGGTGCGCTGCCGAGGTTGGTGCTGCGCGGGCTTTCCGGGCCCATGCTAGGACGCAGCTTTCCCCTTCGCGACGGCATGCTGCTTGGACGCGGTCGGGACTGCGAGGTATTCATCGAGAGCCAGGAAATCTCGCGGCAGCATGCGCGCCTGCGTGTCCGACCCGAGTCGGTACTGGTCGAAGACCTGAATTCGACGAACGGGACGTTTGTCAATGACGAGCGGGTTACCACGGCCCTGCTGGAGCCGGGCGACGAGCTGCGACTGGATACGATTCGCTTCGTCATGGTGGCGCCCGGAACCACGGGAACGCCGCAGCCGGCAGCGCCAGCCGAGGATTCTGCCAGTGGTGGCAAGGCATGGCGTACCATCTTGCTGGCGCTGGTTCTGCTGGCCCTTGCGGGCTGGGCCTGGTGGACCTGGCACTGAATGGCACGAAGCGGCTGCTACGGACGCTCTGGTCCGGTGAGCAGGGGATGTACGCCATGACATGCCGACGCAGGCCTGCAGGCACGGATCTGGTCACGGTGCCGCATGCGCGCCGCAGCGGCATGCCGGTCTTCGGCCGGGCAGGAATCGTGCACTGAGGCGTGGTTTGTCAGGCTGGCGCTCAATCCAGGCGCATCGACAAGTCGATGGCCTGGATGTTCTTGGTCAGGGCGCCGATGGAGATGTAGTCGACCCCCAGGTTCGCCAGTTCCTTCAGACGTGCCAGATCGACACTGCCTGACACCTCGACCTGGGTGCGGCCATCGATCAGCGCGAGCGCCTGGCCAATTTCGGTATCACTGAACTCGTCCAGCATCACCCGGTCGACGCCGGCGGCCAGTGCCTGCGCCAGTTCATCCAGGCTTTCGACCTCGATCTCGAGCAGAAGGCCGGGGTGCTTCCTGCGCGCTGCGCTCACCGCCGGGGCGATGCCGCCTGCGGCGCTGATGTGATTCTCCTTGATCAGGATGGCATCAAACAGGCCCATGCGGTGGTTGCTGCCGCCGCCACAGCGAACCGCGTACTTCTGGGCTGCACGGAGGCCGGGCAGCGTCTTGCGGGTATCCAGGATGCGGGTCTTGCTGCCAGCCACCACGGCTGCGTAGCGGGCCGTGGTGGACGCGGTGGCCGACAGGGTTTGCAGGAAGTTGAGTGCGCTGCGCTCGGCGCTCAGCAGGGCGCGGGCCTTGCCCTTCATCTCGCACACGATTGCGCCGGCGTCGATGCTGTCTCCATCGCGGAAATGCCAGCGAATAGCCAGATCCGGATCAAGCTCGCGCAGGCAAGCCTCGAACCAGGGAGCCCCGGCCAGTGTCGCCGGCTCGCGACACAGCACCCGGGCGCTGGCCATTTCCGATTCGTCCACGAGATCCGCGCTGGCATCGCCCGGACCGATGTCTTCTGCCAGTGCACGCCGAACATCGGCCAGCACGGTCTGCTGGTCGGGAGCCCCCGGATGGCGGTGCGTCATGTTGCCGGGTTGCCGTCGCTGTCAGCCTGTGGCTTTTGCCCGGTCTGCGGTGAACCCGGGGCAGGTACAGGGGCTGCGGCACCCTCCGCGGCAGCCTGAGGAGCGGTGGCCTGCCCGGCGTCCGGCTTGGGCTGGTCATTCTTCAGGCGTTCGACAATGGCATCGAGTGCCCGGTCGAACAGCGGTACTTCCTCAAGCACCACGGTACTGCCGTCGTGGATGCTGGCTGCCAGCGCATTGAGCGTCAGATCGCAGACCTTGAGGCCGCGTCGGTTGACGAACAGATACTTGCCGCTGATGGGGCTGATCCAGGACAGCTTGGCACGATCACGCTGGCCATTGTCGTCAATGAATTCCACCCAGTTGCCCACCTTCAGTGCCTTGGCCGCCTGCAGCATGGGAGAATCGGGCGCAACCTCCGGCGCGGCCGGCTCGACAATTTCCTCGGGCTCGGCAATCTCTTCCACCGACTCGGGAATGACGGGCTCACTGGCGGCTTCCTCGGCCTGCTTGTCCATGACGTTTTCATCACCCGGCTCGCCAAGCTGGCCGTGGTAGAAACGCCCCAGTGCACGCATCAGGCGGCGCACATCACTGTCACTGAAGGCCACTGTCGACAGGCCATGGCGCAGGCTCTTCTCGATGCCCGGAAGCATCTGCCGAATCTTGGCGCGCTGTTCATCGTTGGTCGGCGGCTGTGCGCTGCTGATGAGATCATCAATGAAGCGTTTTGCGGAGCGCCACTCGGGGCTGTCCTCACCCTGGCGCAGCAGCGTCAGCACCAGGTAGTTGGCCCATGGCCGCGTGAGGATATTGCGAATCAGGTCGGGCACCTGCGCGTTCTGCGAACGCGACAGGATTTCCCGCGCCGCCGTTCGCCGTGCGGCCTGCAGCTTTTCCTTGCCCTTGGCCGCATCGGCCGCCCGCTTCTCCGCTCGCTCGGCGCGCATGTCGCTGGTGTTGACGAAGTTGTTGAAGCGGTTGAGCAGGTTCTTGAAGATGTCCGTGTCGTCGTCGAAATCATGCAGCAGCGTGGTGACGATCGACTTGATCTCGTTGAACAGACGAAGGTCGCGATCGGACTCCTTGCTCCAGCTCTTGGCCGCATCGGCCAGGCGGTCCAGCAGACGTCGCGCCGGGTGCGAGTGCTTGGCAAACAGGTGTTTGTCGAGAATGGCCACCTTGAGATACGGAATCTGCAGGCGACCAAGCAGTGCCTGCATCTGGGTCGGGAGGTTGCGGTCTTCCAGAATGTATTCGAACAGCATCCCGACCAGGTCGATGGTGTCCTCGTCGGCGCCGGACACGCGTGCCTTGGCATCGCTGCTCACCTTGGCGATCTGACCTTGCAGGGCGTTCTTCAGCTCTTCCAGCGTCAGCGATCCGGCATGGCCGGAATCCAGCGCCGACAGATCGGCAGGCACCGGTGGCGCCTGCTGTTGCAGCAGCGCCAGCGCGGACACCAGTTCGTGCATGCCCAGGGCCGGCCCCGCGGCCACTCCGCCCTGCCCGTAGCCGGGGCGGCTGACATGGCGGCGCTGCGACAGCATCTGGTTGACCGTGGCATACAGCTGTTCGCGCATCGCCTCCTCTTCCTCGGAGTAGACGTACGGGTCATCGGCAGCGGCGTATTCGTTGCCGCTGGCGGTGGGTGCGGCGCGGCGGCCGGTCTTCTTGCCGCGGCTCACCTGGTGGCGCAGTTGCGGCAGGACTCCCGCCCGAATCAGTTCGGTGTTGACGGCGTTGTACAGTGTCTCCAGACCCGCAAGCACGTAGCGCTCGAAAAGCTTGTAGATGATGAGCTTGACGTTGACATCGGCATCGAGTTCCTGCATGGCCCGGCGGAAGCAATCGCACAGGCAGGCGGGGCCCAGCGGGTTGTTGGCATCCACCACCTTGCTGCCACCGCTGATCACAGCGAGGCGCTGGTTGACCGAGTAGAGCAGGCGCGCATAGCGGTTTTCCGCCTTGCTGATCATGCTGGTCACCGCAAGCGACTCTTCCAGCTCGGTTTCCTCCACCAGGCTCAATTCGCCGTCGCGGTTGCTGCTTTCCATGGCGTCGCTGGCCGCAGGTGCCGGCA
>CAVTJF010000047.1:0-6148 GCA_963734945.1 uncultured Gammaproteobacteria bacterium | reverse complement strand
CACCAGAACCACCCACTTGCCAGTGGCAAGTCTGGAAATGGCCGCCTGACCGAAGGTGTAGCCCAGATTGGAATCGATGTCGGCCATCGACGGGTTGAACTCCCACAGGACCGTGGAGCTCGCCGATGCCTCGGTGACCGTGGTGGGGTCCTTGGTGATATCCAGCGCGTAGACCCCGCGACCTCCCATGCCCAAAGTGCCAACCAGAAGGGTATGCCAGGCGCTGTTGAAGAAGACATCCCGCTTCACCGGCGTGTTGTCCACGGTGGGGGTGAACTGGAATCCGGTGCGGGCCGTGAGTTTGGACAACTCGGGAATGCCAGGCTTGTCCGGATCCCCGCTCTTCACTACCGGCTGCGATTGCCAGTAGACCGAGGCAGGAACATAGGCAAACAGTTCCTTGCCGGTCTTGGCATTGAACGCATGCAGCATGCCGTCGTTGGCGCCCACGTACAGGGTTGGCGTTCTATCCTTGTGACCTGCAACGAACTTGCTGTATTCCTTGTCCTTGGCATTTTCCGGGGCATCTGTGGCTGTGGCACCGGAACCCTTGGCCGGGAAGTCGTTCCTGTATCCATCATCGGGATAGGACACGTACAGCGGCTGCGAACGAATGACAGCACCCATGACCGATGCGCGGGTGCGCATCGTCACCCCTTCCTCGGTGCGATCGCCGCGCAGCCAGTCCACTCGCTTCGAACCGAGGCCGTCGGAGGTGATGGTGGTCGAATTGCTGTTGATCGAGGGGCTCGCGTTGAGAGCGCGCTGCTCGCTGGCACTGAGGTTGTCCCATGCAAACGCAACGCCGTTACCCTTGCCCACGGCAGAACTGGTCAGAATGACGCGATCGGAGGGCTTGCGCGCCTTGGTGATCTTGATCCCTCCGGAGGTGCAACCGCCACCGGTGAGAAGACAGTCGGCATCCCAGTGCTCGGCGCCCCGCTTGGCCTCGACCTTGATGATGCGCCCCGTAACCGGATCCTTGATCGCGTTGATAAGCAGCTTGTGCGATTTCACCGACCCGTCCCAGCTGGTGCTGTTGAACAAACCGGTATAGGCATCGCTCTTGGAGGTAATGACGCCGGAATTGACCGTGTTGGCTACCGCCGAACCGGTGCGCGAGGCGATACTGTTGATTACGTCGGTCAGGTGTGTCACCAGCTCGCTCGGATTGCTGGCACTGAAATACGAGCCGCGGCTGTTGACAGCGGCATGCCAGGTGTCGTCCACGGCTTCCGGCGCATTGTTCCTGGGCTTCGGCCAATCCTTGCCGCCGGTACGCAAGGCATCGTAGTCATCGGGATAGGCGCGGTCACCGGCAATGCCCAGGGTGATCATGAACTGCACCACATGCTGCCAGTTGGCCGGGTCATTGGCCGGGTTCCAGTAGATTTCCTTGTTGTTCAGCGGGTCATTGGCCGGCGCCGCTGCCGTGGGATCGAATGCCGTACTGCCGGTGACCATGGTGCTGGTATCGGTGATGTAGGGCGGCACATTGTTGTCCAGGTCGGAGCGCAGGTCATTCGCCCAGTAGGTCCAGGCGATGTTTGCCATTGAGGATTCATAGTCTGTGCCGCTGACGTTCCAGAAGATCTTGGACTCGGCATCGGAGGTACTGTAACTACGCCCATCCGGTAGCGCACGATCCTTCGCCGTGGTCAGCTTGTTGCCGGGCATGCCCGGGTCGTTCTCGTTCCAGTAGCCATCGGTGACCAGCATGTGGAAGTTCTGTCGGCAGCTCAGCTCGCCCTGGTCGGTGCCGCTGAGGCCATTCCAGTACGGATCCATGTTGTCGTAGGTGGCACCGCGCTCGAAAAACTTGCCCGCGCGAATGGTGGCGTGACGATCCGGCGTGCCGCCCGTGGTATGCACGTTGTACAGCCAGTCGAAATAGTCCTTGCGCCAGCTGTTGGCCAGCGACTTGATGGGACTCTTGCCCAGATGACCTGTATCGTGGTTGATGGTCTGCCAGGCGACGCGAATGTTGTCGCCCAGGTTGCCGAACGCGCGCGTCATCGCGGTACGCGCCATCAGGTTGCGCGTGCGGTAATAGGAATACCAGTTGGCAAAGTTCTGGCGTTGCGCATCCGTCGCGTCTTTCATCTGCACTCGCTTGCAGCCGGTGTTGCTGTACCTGGTCGGGCAGTCGAAGTAGAAGCCCCCGTGGTAGTAGGAGCCGCGACGCTGATAAGGGATATCCCACTGGCCATCCGAGTTGGATGTCTTGCTGGTGCTGGTACCGTTGGCAAAGTTCTTGTCGAACTCCTTGCTCAGGTCCGTCGTGTTGGCACTGCCATCGCAGTAGCTGCCGGGCCAGTTGGCACACATGCCATCGCGCCATGCCTTGGTGTACGTCGCGTCGGGGAACGAGGTTCCGTCAGGCTTTGACGCCGGGGTGTAGGTGATATTCGGGTCGTAGTACACCAGATTGCTGGTGGCCGAATAGTAGTAGTCGTCGTCCTGCGAATTACTGTATCCGGATATGCCATCCGGCATCGCCGTGGACATCATCGAGCCGGAGTCATCGAAGGTGACCACGATATTGGGATCGACCGAGGTGGTCAGGTCCGGTGGCGTGGGGCTCAGGTCCACGGTGCCGGCAAAAGCCGGAGCGGACAGCCCGCCGCACAGGGTCAGCAGGAACGCGGCCAGTACGGAGAACGTGCTATCGGCAAGTCGATGTTTGATATTCATGGGTTCTCTCGCTCAGTCAGCTTTGGCGGCAAATGTGGATTGCAGTACGCGAACGGTCTTTTCACTGCCACCGGCGCTGCGCGCCGTGATCCGGTAGATATGGCTCTCGAAGCCGGTGACACCGCCACCGGCCGGGCCTGATTCGTGCAGCAGGCCGACACCCGGTGGGCGCTCGACGCCAAGATCCTCGATGATGTACACCGGGTTATGCGCCAGACGGGCAGAATTCAGTCCGCTGGTTGTCAGGTCCGACGTGTACGATTCGGAACCGAACGTCTGCGCGCCATCGGTGACCCAGCCCTTTTTTGTCTGAAAGCTCGATGACCTTGCTGTTGGGTGCCTGGGGATCGAATCGGTAGCAGACCCCCGAGCCACTGGTGTCACAGGCAAATATCTTGCTTCCGGATTCCGCGCCCGAATCCCAGATTCTGGCTTCAGCCTCGCGCAGCGCCGACTCGGCGCCGAAGTTCGCCATCTGCGCATTGCGGGTGCTGCCCACCATTTTCTCCTGCAGCAGCGAATTGGTTGAGGAGCTGAGTGCCAGCAGCGTCAGCAGAATCAGGAAAACCAGCGCCACGAACAGCACGACACCGCGTGACCTGGCAGGCCCAATGTTTCCGTTGTAATGAAATCGACGGCTCATAACTTGTTCCCGCTCATGGGTTGTAGTTGCGCACGGACACAACAAAATTGAATCCGCGGCGCATCATTCTCCGATCCAGGCCATTGGTCGGCGAGGCTGCCGGGGTCTGCACTCCCGGACCGTCCGGCACGTAGTGGTAGGCCAGCTCGGAGTCCGGCATGTTGAACATGGTGTCCACGCCGTTTACCAGAATGTTGACATTGAGTGACTTGACACTGCGCCACAGGCAGCCGACGTCAACTCCGGCCGGCGGATTGGGTGGCCCAGGCGGGCAGTCGATAGTGCCTCCAGCGCGGTCATCCACGTCATCGGCAGTCAGGAATACCGTCTCGCCCAGGTTGTTCTCCACGCCGTAGCGAACATCGAACCGCTCTACCCCGCGAACCATCACCTGGGCCGCGCCGCTGTTTTCGCGGCGCATCAGATTGGCCACCAGGTGCCCGGCCGGTGCATCGGGGTTGTCATCGGCCGCCAGTTGCAGGTAGTAGGTGATGGTCGTGAAGTCCTTTGAGAAATCGAACAGACGCGCATCGTTCTTGGCGAAGACGCATTTGATGTCGCTACCACTCATGTTGTTGGTGCCGTCGGGCTTCATGCTGGAATCGACGGAAAACACCTGCGCCGCCGAGCAATCGGCCAGCATCGCCAGGTCACCGGTGGCAAAGTGCGATGCCGGGGCTTCACCACTGGCCGGATTGAGGGTGATGGACGTGAGGTTGTTGGAACCATCACAAACAAGCTGTGTCGCGGGACTGCTTGTGGCCGGTGTCGGTTCGATCCTCCAGCCCTGCCCGGAAAGCCGGCGCACGGTCAGCACGTCGGCGCCCAGCACGCGACTCCCGGCCGAAGTGCCCATGGCCGGCAGCGCCGCCGGGGCGGCCGGAGTGCAGCTGCTGTTGTCGCATTCGCTGCCGCCCAGATACACCCGCGCAGGCAAGCTGTACGGCGTGCCGGCAGAGGCCGCAAAGGCCGGTGACTGTGCCGTCGGAAAGCACAAGCTTCTTGGTCACGATCTGCGGCGAACGCAAACTGTCGAGATAAACATATCCGGTACTGCCCAGATGAGCCGCTCCGCCGGTATTGCTGCAGAATTCGGAATTCACGAGATGCAGATCGTTGGTGAGGCGGGATACTGCAAATCGGGCATTCTCCTGGATCGATGCCAGTTTCTTCTGCACTCGGTTGGCACGGCTGGTGGACGTGAACAGGGTAATGATGCCCGCCGACACAATGATGCCGAGAAACATGGCGACCATCAGCTCGATCAGCGAGAAGCCCCGCCAGGCGCGCCATGGGCCGGACTGCAGATGTCTGGAATCAGGTTTTTTCATGGCTGGAACACCCAGTCGAAGGTTTGCTTGGCGGCAGAACCACCAATGGCCAGGCTGCGCTCGGTCCAGGTGATGTGCATGGTGCACATGCCCTGATATGGCGGTCGCTTGGCGTAGAAATCCGGAACGCTGGCTACCAGTGCGCCAGCCGTCGGGCTGTTGCACGCAACACTGGCGGTCAGGTTGCTGTCATCGGGCATGAACTGTTTCAACATGTCGCCCCAGATCACCTTGTCCCGCGTCGCCAGATCAGCGGGCTTGCAGGGGCTTGCCGCATCACAGGCCGGAGCCGTGGCGGAAACTGGCCAGGTGTCGTCGTAGTCCCCCGCCCAGACAGCGCCTATGTTGGCGCGCATGCGATCGGCCATGTTCTGCGCCAGGAAGGTCGCCTGGGTACGGATCAGCGCGCCGTTGTTGGCCTGGGTGGACATCACCAGCAAACCGGCGAGCCCGATGAGACCAAGGCTGAAGATCAGCAGTGCCACCAGGACCTCGATGAGGGAGAAGCCGGCAGACGATTCTTTTCGGTAGATCATGCGTGCATCCTGTCAGCAAGTGGGGCCGGTGGAGCTGTGATCGGGCCGTGCCTCGGCGCTGCCCGAGGCGCGCAACTTGACCACGACGCGTTGCGCCTCGCCATCGGCCTTCTTGCACAGCTTGACGTCGGTATCGGCCGTGGTGCCACTCACACTGCCGTCGGACAAATAGTCGATCTGGCTGACGGCTGTGCCGCCACGCTCTGCGGACATGGTGAATTCGGGGCTGAGGGCAGCATGCTCCCGCACCACTTCATCAGTTCCGTCGCCGCAGGTGCCGCTGTTGTCGCTGTCCACCATGACCTGCCAACCCTTCAGCCAGGACCCGTCCACCGGAACAAGGCAGGCGAGTTGGCCGCGGTTGGCCGCCTGGGTGCGCGCAGTCGCGACATCGCCAACCACGTCGTTGCCAGTCTCGGTCACATCGGTCTTGGACATGAGCCGCTTGAAGCTGGGCACGGCAATGGTCATCAGGATGGCCCCCACGGCCAGGGCAATCATCAGCTCGACAATCGAAAAGCCGCGCTGCTTGCGTCTGGCAGGTTTTTGACCTTTTGGATGAAGCATTATGGATCCCTTCCCCGTTGAGATGCGGCGTCCCGCATTTGTCGGCAAATCTAGCATCCTGCGCGCGAGGATGGCGCAAGAAAGCTGACAAGCGGTTGCGAATGACGGATGAGCGGTGGATTTGCGGGCGCACAAGGCCAGCCATCGGGCGGATTGGCTGCCCTTACCCGGTGCACCGGCGCTTTCTTCGCTTTTGCTGTACTGCAGACAGGGCCCGGTCCTTCGCCGGGATCGCGCCAAGGCGCGGTCGAAATTGCGAAGCCCTGTCTCGTCAGGGTCTGCCATGGGGAAAATGCTTTTCCGCCTGGGTTCTGACCGGGCGGGCCGGTGTCTTTCGGGCTGGGTACCCGCTAAAATGCACGTTTCCTATCCCGGTG
>CAVTJF010000046.1:0-39179 GCA_963734945.1 uncultured Gammaproteobacteria bacterium | reverse complement strand
GCCGGCTGTGCCGGCAGCCCCGAACGGCCACCGCGTACCGAAGCCAACGACGTCCTTTTCAGTGCCCTGGGCCTGGTGGGTACGCCCTATCACTGGGGTGGCAACACGCCCGAGAGCGGCTTCGACTGCAGCGGCCTGGTGCGCTACGTCTACAACACCACCCTGGGCCTGGCGCTGCCGCGCACATCACGGGCCATGGGGCGGATTGACGCACCGCGCATCACCCGTGATGCACTCGATACCGGGGACCTGGTCTTCTTCCATGGCAGAAGCCCGCGCATCAGCCATGTCGGCATCTACGTGGGCAAGGGCCGTTTCGTGCATGCTCCCAACTCGGGCGGCAAGGTCCGCCTGGACAGGCTGGACAACCCCTACTGGTCCCGGCACTTCAGCTTTGGGCGGCGCCCTCTGAGTCCGTAGACGGCGCCGCCGTCTGATCCTCGGCATGCGCCCCGGGCGGATGCGCATGGCCGTGCGCCAGCTCCTCCGGCGTGGCCTCGCGCACGTCAAGAACCTCAATGGCGAAGTTGAGCGTCTTGCCTGCCATGGGGTGGTTGACGTCCACGTCAATCGTGCTCATGCCCAGTTTGTGCACCGTCACCGCCTGCTGCCCACCGTCACGCAGACTGAGCACCGTGGTCATGCCCGGCTTGAGATGCCTTGCGTTGCGGAAATACTTTTTCGGCACTCGCTGAATCATGCCCTCGCGATGCTCACCGTAGGCCTGATCGGGTGCGACCTCCACCTCGAACTTGTCGCCGGCTTCGCGGCCCTCGAGAGCAGCCTCGACGCCCGGCACAAGCTGACCATGGCCCAGCAGGACCAGCGGTGGCTGGTCAGCCGCACCGGAATCCTCGATCAGGGCACCGTTCTTGTCTGAAAGGCGGTAGTGAAAACTGACCACCGTATCCTTTGCCGCCTTCATGCAGCGGACCCGCTGGGCTTGCCGATCGGCAGATCACTGGTCTGCATCTCAGGACGCCTTCTTGCGCGCAGGCGTCTTCCGGGGCGTCTTGCTCTTGCCTGATTCAGACTTGTTGGCCTCGGCCTGCGGTGACGGATGCGGCCGCGAATTGCCATAACTGCTGCGGTTGATCTTGCCACGTCGGGTCTTGCGGTCACCCTTGCCCATCTGGATTCTCCGTAGTTTGCGGGTTGAAACGTCGATGTTAGCAGTGAACCGTGCACAAGCAAGCATGCACGCACCCGATCAATGCCCAGCACGCAGATCCGCATTTGCCGCATTCGACCCGAGCCTGATCAAGCCAGGTGTCGGGCGGCGTCGACGATGTCCTTTTCTGCCGGCAACACCATCAGGGCCGCATCGGCCAGCGGGGTGAAGGTATCGGCACCGACGACCCGTCTCATGGGCTTGTCGCCAAGACCGGCCTCGACCAGGGCCGTAATGATGCCCTCGCCGACACCCCCGCTCTTGCGCCCCTCGTCCACGATCAGGATGCGCTCGGCCGAGCTTCCCTGCTCGGCAATGAACGAGTCATTGAGCGGCACCAGCCAGCGCAGGTCGACGATGCGCACGTTCCAGCCATGCTGCTGCTCGATATCCCGTGCCGCTCGCAGGCTCATCGGCACCCCGTTGCCATAGGTGAAGATGACCAGATCAGTGCCCTGGTTGTTGTAGACCCGCCCTTCGCCCAGGGTCATGGCTTCACCCGGCGCCGGAAACGCGAACTGCCACTCACCGTCACCGGGCTGGTAGAGGTCCTTGGTCATGTACAGGGCGATGGGTTCCAGGAACGCGCACACGCGCCCATCCACATGGGCCAGCGCCATCATGGTGCGCAACATGCTGGTCGCATCATCGCCGCGCGAGGGACAGCCGGCGACAAGACCCGGGATGTCACGCAGTGCCGTGATCGAGTTGTCGTTGTGGAAGTGGCCACCAAAGCCCTTCTGGTAGCCCAGGCTGGCGATGCGCATGACCATCGGGTTGCGGAACTGGTCATTGGAAAAGAATTGCAGGCTGGCCGCCTCCCCCCGAATCTGGTCACAGGCATTGTGCAGATAGGCCAGATACTGAATCTCTGGGATTGGCAGCAGACCCAGATTGGCATAGCCCTGGGCCAGGCCCAGAATGCTGGTCTCGTCAAGCAGGGTATTGAATACCCGTGCGCTGCGAAAGGCCTTGCTGAGCCCGCGCGTGACCGTGTAGACACCACCCTTCTGCGCCACGTCCTCGCCGAACACAAGCGCCTGGGGATACTTGCACATCATGTCGTGCAGCGCCTGGTTGATCTGGATGGCCAGATGTCGGGGGTTCTGGTTCTCCGGCAGCTTGTCCTCGCCGCCAAACACCGCAAGGCGCTTGTCCTGATAATCCGTCCGCTCGGCTTCGGCGCGCACCGATTCGGGAGAATACGGCGCCATCGGCGCCATCACCGCCTCGAGGCTGGCAATCTTGGGCTTCTGGTCCGCTTCTTCGGCCGCGGCAAAACAGCGCGTGCGCGTGTCGTCGTACAGTTTCAGGATCGAATCCTTGCTGTACAGCCCGGATTCGAGCGCGATGGCCGCCGAGCGCAACAGCGGATCGGTGGCTTCCAGCGCCACCAGCTCCTCGATGGAACGCCACTCAATCTCGAAGTCGGTCCCTGCGTGACCCATGACACGCGTGGTGTTCAGGTGCAGGAACGTGGGCCGCCTGAGCCGGCGGCAGTGATCGATGGCGTCACGCACGGCACTGTAACCATGCGCCAGATCCAGACCGTCCGCATAGAAATAGTCGAGGTTGGATCGGCGCTGGTAATTGCTGGCAATCCAGCCCGACGGTGTCTTGACGGAAATGCCGATGCCGTTGTCCTCGCACACAAACAGTACCGGTGCAGGCAGGCCCTGGTAGGCGGTCCACGCGGCCGAGTTGAATGCCGCCTGCGCCGTGGCGTGATTGGTCGACGCGTCGCCGAAACTGCAAATGGCAATGCTGTCGCCGGGTACCGGCAATGGCTGGCGCATGCGCCGGGTCTGTTCGATAGCCAGTGCCGTGCCCAGTGCCTTGGGCAGATGCGAGGCGATGGTCGAGGTCTGCGGCAGGACCCAAAGCGGTCTGGAGCCCCAAACCTTGTGGCGACCGCCGGAAGCCGGGTCATCGCTGGCTGCTGCAAACGACAGCGCGGCATCGATCACCGGATCAATGTTCGGCAGCTTGCGGCTGCGCTCGGCCATGAAGGCACCCGAGCGATAATGCAGCAGCGCCGGATCGGTATAGCGCGTCAAGCGGGCGATCATGGCATTGCCTTCATGCCCGGACGAACCGATGGTGTAGAAGACCTTGTTCTTGACCCGCAACACGCGCGCCATGAGGTCCAGCTGACGGCTGATGATCTGTGATTCGAACAGGTCACGAAATCCGGCAGCGTCGAGGCCGGAGCCCGGCAGAACCGGCTCGTTGTCCGCTGGCGGCGTGCGCGCGTCACCCTGCCAGTGCTCGACGAACTCCCTGAAGTTCTGGTCAACGATCTCGGCGCGATTGAAGCCCTTCTGGCGCGCGCTGATGGCCGGCTTCGTGTTCATTGCGGCAAAACCCCGGATTGCATTGGCAAACCGCCATTGTAAGCGACCGCACTGGCGGCGTCGCCTGCCGGGTTGCTCATGCCGATGTACGTGCTTGCCAATCCGCGCGTGTCTGACCCCACAGGTCCACGGCAAGATCCTCGTACGGTGCCGGGAGTTGTGCCGGCCCTCGCAGGCTCGAACCCAGTCGTCCTGCCAGCATCTGCGACGACAGATTGTCCGGCGCAATGCTGTGCACCACCTCGTCCCAACCCAGGGTTTCGAACGCGAAGTTCATGGCTGCCGTAGCCGCCTCGAACGCAAAACCCTGTCCCCAGGCCGCACGTATGAGTGCCCAGCCCACTTCCCTGCCCGGCCAGCCTTCCGGGTGCCAGGGACCCACCCTTCCCAGCCAGCGCCCGCTTGATCTTTCCAGGACAGAGAACATGCTGAAGCCCTGCACCTGCCAGGACCCGGCGACGCAGGTGAAACCCCGCCAGGCCATGGCGCGTGGCAGCGGACCGCCGATATGCCGGGAGTTCTCCGCATCGGCCATCATCGCCGCCCAGGAATCGAAGTCCTCGGCGCGTGGCGGCCGCATGATCAGCCGGGGCGTCTCCAGTACCAGGTCGCGCCAGTCGCCATCTGTCATCTCCGCCCGCCTCTCTCAAAACCCGTACATCAGGTTGATATCGTACTCGTAGGGTGGCGGCACCGACACTTCGGAGCAACTTGCACCGCGCTGCAGCGGCCACTGGGAAAGCCAGGCCACGTCGTGGCCGGTGGCGCTGATTGCCGACGACAGCCTTGCAGCGGCCATCGGGTCGTTGTACCAGGTTTCGCTTATGCTGATGTCGGGCAGCGGGAACCCGTAGCTGTCGCTGTAGTGACGCAGCCAGGATGCCAGGTTGATGAACTGGTCGCCTTCATCGTGGCCGGCTTCGCCATAGAGATCCATGGCCACCCTGGACGGGTAGTCGCCCTCGTACACGTACTTCATGTGACGCATGCGTCGCTTGGCCTGATCGGTACCACCGAGAAACGAGAATCCGACGCTGTCGAGGGTGCCGTAGGCCTGCTTGTAATTGCGCCACAACTGGCGAACGGCGTTGCTCCACGCCTTGTCAGCCGGGCATTGCCACTCCTCCTGCTTGGGCGGAAAGTCGCAAAACACGTCGCCCTTGTCGGCCGGCGCGAGTTCCACACCCAGGTCGACCCGATACGGCAGAAAGGTGGCACTGAGTTGCGCATGCATGGCTTGCACCAGCTGCCAGTACAAGCCCACCGTGGCGGCATCGAAGTCGGGAAACGACGGATTCATGTTGCCCTGCGGAAAAAACCGGAACAGGACGCGCTGAAAACCCGCTGCCTGGATATCGTCAAGCATGGTGTACAGGTTCTGCGCTGTCTGGCTGACCTGGGCCTGGATGCTGGCGTCGATCACATTGTCGCTGCCGTTGCCGTCCCGAAAGGCAACACCGATGCTGAGCGAACGCATGCCCCGGGCATGCATCGTGGCCAGTTGCTGTTGAGCCTGCGCGCGCACACCTGGCCGGTGGTAGTTGGGAAGGACGCCATAGGAGGTGCGGTCGCAATCAGGACCCAGGCCGTACCAGAGGTAGTTGCTGCCGCCGACATGCGCAGTGGCGCGGTCAAAGCCGTTGGCCATGACCACGTCACCCATATGCGGAAAATCGGCCCGCGCGCCGCCTGCCGTGGCCATGGCCGCCAGTGCGGCCAGCAGCGGCAGTATCAGGCGCCGGCGACGCAGCCTGTCAGAAGGCGTTGATGCCGGTGATCTCGCGTCCCACCACCAGCTGGTGCACGGTTTCTGTACCTTCATAGGTGATCACTGATTCGAGATTCAGGGCGTGACGAATGGCCGCATGCTCGGTGGTGATGCCTGCCCCGCCAAGAATGTCGCGGCATTGGCGGGCGATGTCGATGGCCATGCGGACATTGTTCCATTTGGCCAGACTAACCTGCGTCGGCTGCATGCTGCCTGAGTCCTTGAGCCGGCCCAGACGCAAGGAAAGCAACTGCGCCATGGTGATACGGCGGGCCATGTCCGCCAGCTTCAGCTGCACCGCCTGATTGGAACTCACCGGCCGGTCGAACAGGATGCGCTCACCGGCATACGCCAGCGCTTCGCGATAGCATGCCAGGGCGGCGCCGATCGGCCCCCAGGTGATGCCGTAGCGAGCCTGGGTCAGACAGCCCAGGGGTCCCTTGAGGCCCTTCACCCCGGGCAATAGTGCCTCACCAGGCACCCGCACCCCATCCAGGAACAGAGCCGAGGTCACCGACGCCCGCAGGCTCATCTTCTTGTGGATTTCCTGTGCCTTGAAGCCCTTGCTGTCGGTAGGCACAACAAAGCCGCGGATGCCGTCATCGGTCTGCGCCCAGACAATGGCGATATGCGCCAGATTGCCGTTGGTGATCCACATCTTGGCGCCGTTCAGCACCCAGTCGTCGCCGTCCTTGCGAGCCGTGGTCTTCATGTTGGCCGGGTCCGACCCGCCATGCGGCTCGGTAAGGCCAAAGCAGCCAATGATCTCGCCGGCCGCCATTTTTGGCAGATAACGCTGCTTCTGCTCCTCGCTGCCGTAGGCCAGGATCGGATACATGCACAGGGAGGACTGCACCGAGGCAAAACTGCGCAGGCCCGAATCGCCCCGCTCCAGCTCCTGGCATATCAGGCCATAGCAGACGCCATTCATGCCACCGCCACCGTACTCGACCGGCACCGTGGCCCCGAGCAGGCCAAGGTCGGCAATCTCGGGAATCAGCTCGGCGGGAAAGCGCGCCTGGTCGAAGCAATCACCGATAATGGGCAGGACCTTTTCATCGACGAACCGCGCCACACTATCCTGCACCATGCACTCTTCTTCGCTCAGTTCGGAGCGGATGTCGTACAAATCGGATGGGTCGAGCTTGACTGCGGGCATGTCACGGCGTCCTGAAATGAAAGGCGACTATTGTAACGGTTCAGCCAGCCCGTGAGCGCGGAAGGTAGAATTGGCCCATGCAGGTACCCGTTCTCACATACCACGCCGTCAGCATTGCCGGTAACGACTACGCCGACAACGACCACGTCGCTTTTGCCGCCGATCTGCGCATGGTCGATGATCTGGGGCTGCGCATTGTGCCCGTCCACTGGGTCGTGGAGCAACGGCTTGGCCTGGCCGACCGTGATCTTGGAGGCTGCGTGGCCCTGACCTGCGATGATGGCAGCGATTACGACTACTTCGACCTTGACCACCCACAGCACGGACCACAGCGCAGCCTTTTCAACGCCATGCGCGATCTGCGTAGCGAACGCGGCATGGATTGCCAGCCGGACCTGCACCTCACGGCCTTCGTGATCGCATCCGCCCAGGCTCGCGACAAAATGGACAAGGTCTACCTCTCCGGCAAAGGCAGGATGGGCAGCAACTGGTGGCGGGCCGCGGGCATTTCCGGCCTGATGGCCATCGAGAATCACAGTTTTGATCACAACCACCCCTGCCTGAGCGAACCCGGGCCCGGGGACATGCCGCGGGGCAGCTTCCTGAGCGTCGATACGGCACAGCGCGCCGAGGCCGAAATCGCCGTTGCCCAGCAGATTCTCAACGATCATCTGGCACCGCGCCACGCGACCCTGTTCTGCTACCCCTTCGGCCATGTCCCAGACTTCCTGCGCCTGCAGTGGCTACCCGAGAATGGGCCAAAGATTGGTCTCAAGGCAGCCTTCGGCGACGGCGCGCAGCCCGTCACCGCCGACAGTGAAATCTGGAATCTGCCGCGATACATCTGCGGCTGGCACTGGAAATCGCCGCAGCAGCTTGAAACGATCCTGCGCGAAACCGCCTGCATTTGAAAGCCGTCAGCGGTGAGCGGTGAGCGGTGAGCGGTGAGCGTGGCATGCTCGCACAGGATCTTCCGCTCACCGCTTGCCGCTGACGACTCACCACGGTGCATCGGGGGCTTGCCCCACTCTCCTACTGTGCGAGCAAAACGCGAATGCGCGTTCCGCAGGGCTTCATCTGGCGCACATGCAGCACCCCGTCAAAGGCAAGCACCCGGTCACGCATGCCCTGCAGGCCCCGCCCGCCGCGCGCAGTGACCCGCTCGGGCGGCAATCCGATGCCGTCATCCCGCGCTTCCAGAACCAGCAGCACATTCGCATCCGCTGCGTCATCAGCAATCGCAATGAAAACTCGCTGGCCTCGGCGTGCCGTACGCAGTTTGTCGCGCACTCCTGGGCAATGCGGTATATCGCGGTGGCGAGGTCGGGCCGGAGGCCCGCTGCAAGACTGGCATCGCCCGCCAGCCGGAACCTGTAGCGCACCCCGGCCTGATGCAGGAACTCCGCCAGCGGCCCCGCGCGCAGCACGGCAATCAGGCCCAGATCGTCCAGCGCCGCCGGGCGCAGGCCGTCCATCAGATCGCGCACCGACTGGCGCATGCGATCAACCTGCCGCGACAGGGATTCCCCGACATGCACCACCCCGGCCTCGGCCAACTCCGGCTCGGCCAGCTTCAAATGCGTACGCAAGGCCGTCAGGTTCTGGCCCAATTCGTCATGCAGCGCACTCACCACGCGCTTGAGTTGCCGGTCTTCCAGTTGCAGATTGCGCCGTGCGGCCATCTGCAGCTGTTTGCCAAGCTCCTTCAGCTCGCGGTTTCGGCGTGCCAGATCCTGCTTTCCGTGGCGCTGGGCGTCCATGGCGCTGCCCAGAAGCAAAGCCATGAAGCCGCTGAGATCGAGCAGAAGGAGATTGCGCGAATTCACGCCCGGGAAAACCCCGCCCTGGATGTTGATTGTCTGGGCCACGGCCAGGATCAGGAGTGCAACAGCGGCACCGCGCCAACCGTAGCGGTAGGCGAAATACACAACGGCAATGGCATAAGCAATGGCAGGTAGTCGTGGCGCAGGCCGCCATGATCCAGGCTCAGCCCGGTCACCAGCAGGAGCAGCAGGACAAAAAGCAGGGCCAGACCGATATCGCGCCAGTATGTGCTGCCTTTGCGAGACCTTGCCGGGTCCGCGCAGCATGGCAACCGTCAGCGGCATGAACACCAGTGGCACATCGGTTGCCCCCACAAAAGCCGTCACCAGCCAGTTCAGGACATTACGCTCGAAGAAGCGATCCGAAGAAAAGTACACATAGCCGAGATTGGCAGCGACGTTTGCCAGACCGTAAAGACCAATTCCCGTCAGCAAAAGCAGCATGCCGCGGGGCATCTCGATGTCCTGCAGCTGCCAGCTGCGCTTGAGCCACCACACAACCGGCACGCTCAGCAGCGGCTGGGACAACTCCGCCCAGAAAAAATGCGATAGGCATCGAAGGATAGACGCACCTTCATGACAAATGCGCCAAGCAGTTCGCCACCAACTATGGCGGCCAGAAGCGCCAGGGCAGCACAGACCAGCAGCATGAAGCGCAGCCCACCGGGCAGATACCAGTAGAAACTCGAATGTGCGTATAGCCAAGGATGCGTAGCGGCAATGACGGCAAACAGCATCATTGCTCGCAACCAGAACGGTCGGGCCAGTGGCCATGACCTCGCCATTTGCGCGGCATGGGTCAAGCCGACTTTCTGATGGCCAGTCATGGCGAGCGCGGCCTTTCAGCAAAGCGGCAAGTGCCGACGACGGATTGTCTCCATTGCATCACCTGCCATTTTCTCCGGGCGTGGACCTCGCGGCGCCTGCCGCCAGTGGGACCCGAGCATTACTCGCCTCGGTGTCATGTTGTACGCCGATCACCACTGTTCAGAATGGCATCAATGGCTGGATCCGGGCGACGATATCTCTCTTTTCGGCATCGCTCAAGGCGTGCAGCCAGCGTACGAACAGGTGCTCGTGCACCGTACTTTCCCAGCCCTGATCCAGGATCACCTGCTTCGAGCGTTCATCGCCGCAACACGCCAGCATCGCCCGGTAGCACGAGCGCATGCGGGTCTGGATCACCTCCATCAGATAGCGGTAGATGCCGTCGATCTGTCGCAGGTGCGCCTGCTGCTCCGGGTCGAGACGTCGCAGCACGGCGCCATCGGTGCAGGCACCCCCGAGCAGAACGACGTCGCCCTGATCCGTGGCATGCACGTAGCAGGCCAGCAGAGGCTCGTCACTGTCCGGCACTCGGACCCGTGCCAGAAAGTGCGCAGGAAAGTCGGGTGCAGGGGTCTGGTATATGCGTTGAAACAAGGCATGGACCTCCTCGCCAGCTTCCACGGTTTCCGTGACTTCCACGAAGTGTTCGGTTGTCTCGATCCCCATACTCCACATAGTCCTTGCTGTACTGGTCGCCACACGCGCACGGCGAAATAATCAGGTTGCCGCGTGGTAAATCGATTCTACCGGAGCCGACAGCATTGGCTCACCCCGCCCAGGGGAGAACGCATGCATCAGTCGCAAAACCTGCCGGTCGGCAATGAGACCTGGCAGCGCACCGATTCAACACAAAAAGACTCATGCCGGCTTCGCGTCCGGGCTGTTGTGGGGCCCGTGGGGAACATGGCCGGCGGTGACATGTTTGCCACGTGCCGAATCGATGTTGGCCGGAGAGTCGTCGAAGAAGATGTCGGCGCCAAACGCTTCCAGAAACGGACCCTTGTCGCGGCCGCCCAGAAACAGCGCCTCGTCGATGCGCACACCCCATTCGCGCAGCGTCAGGATGACGCGCTTGTGGGCTGGCGCGGAGCGCGCGGTGACCAATGCCGTGCGGATTGGTGCCTCCTCGGCAGGAAAAGCCGCCTGCAGTCGGTGCAGCGCCGACAGGAATCCCTGAAATGGCCCTCCCGACAGCGGCTCGGCCCAGCGCGATGCCTCGTTGGCATGGAACGCCTCGATGCCCTGCTCCGATGAGACCCGTTCGGACTCGTCGCCAAAGATGACTGCGTCGCCATCAAAGGCAATGCGCAGCTGGTCCGACGTGGTTTCGGCAGCGGGTGATGGCAGGATGGTCGCAGCGGCCACCCCGGCGCGCAGTGCACGGCCTACATCTTCGCCATTGGCCGAGAGGAACAGGTCCGCGTGAAACGGGCCGATGTAGTGCGAGGTGGGTGCCCCGCTGGTGAACGCGGCACGCGTGATGCCCAGCTTGTAGTGCTGGATGGAGTTGAAAATCCGCAAGCCCGTGTCACCTGAATTGCGAGAAAGCAGAATGACTTCCACTCGCGGCACGGCGGGCTCATGCTCGTTGAGCGCCAGCAGCTTGCGGGTCAGCGGAAATGCCACCCCCGGAGACAGAACCTCGTTTTCATGCTCGATCTGCCAGGCGCGATAGGCGTCGAGGCCCTCACGCTCGAACAGGGCATGGCTCTCGGAAAGATCGAACAGCGCGCGCGAGGAGATTCCCACGGTCAGCACGTGGTCACCTACCGACGCGGCGGCATGTGCACCGTGAGAGAGACCGTCATGCAAATTATTCGGGGGCAAACTGCTCATCGAGAATCCGTTCCTCAAGCCTGTGATCCGGATCGAACATCAGCGTGACTTCGATATCGTCAGCCTGCGCCACCGTCACCTCGGACACATGACGAACCTCCTGGAAATCTGCCGTGGCGCTGACAGGTCGCTTGTCGCCATCAAGCACCCGCAATCCCACCCGCGTGCGCGTCGGCAGCAAGGCACCGCGCCATCGGCGCGGCCGAAACGGGCTGATGGGGGTCAGGGCCAGCACATTGGCATCCAGTGGAAGAATCGGGCCATGCGCGGACAGGTTGTAGGCGGTGGAACCGGCTGGCGTACATACCAATACGCCATCGCATATCAAGGTTGAAAGCTTCTCGGTGTCATTGAGCGAGACGGCAATGTGCGCGGCCTGATTGGTCTGGCGCAGCAGCGAGACTTCGTTGAAGGCCAGCGCCTCGGTACGTTCGCCGGCCGCATCGATTGCGGTCATGCGCAATGGCTTGAGTACCGCCGGCTGCGCGTCGCGCAAGCGCCTCAGCAGGCCCTGCTCGTGGAAACGATTCATCAGAAAGCCGATGCGCCCCAGCTTCATCCCGTATACCGGCAACCCTCTGCGGCAATGCGCCTGCAGGGTACGCAACATGAACCCGTCACCCCCCAGGGCAACAATGACCTCGGCCTGGTCGATATCGACATTGCCATACTCATCGGCCAGGCGCGACATGGCCTGCCGTGCCTCCGTGATCGAGCTGGCGACAAAGGCGATCTTCATGCCGGTCATGTTAGCGCAGACCAGGCCTGCGCGGCGCGGCCCTTGCAACACCGGAACTGTCAGGCATGCTGCCTGCCGGGACCGTGCCGGGCGCACCGTGGTCGCCGGTGTCGGTGGTGGTGTGCGCAACGGCGCGAGAACAGATCATGAGCCGTCAGGTGCATGATCGTCCCGCGCCGCCTTGCATCGCTCAGCTCGCCTGTGCCAGCAGGGCCAGACGGCGCACGGCCACCGAGACAATGGGATAGTCCGCACTCTGCGACAGTATTTCCGCCAGCATGATGCGGGTGTATTTCAGGTGGGCGTCGTCCCTGTTCAACCACGCCGCCACCACTTCGTCGGCCGCAAGGTCGGTATTCCAGACCAGGACCTGCGCGGCCAGGGCACGATGTTGCTGATTGAGCTCGTCCAGCAGCGACCCGCGCGCCTGGGCGTGCCAGCGACTCTCCACCGGCAGGCTTTCAATTTCGCTGCGCAACCATTCCAGGTCAAGCGCCTCTGCCAGCCCGAAAAACACGCCGGCGACACGCTCGATGGGCTGATCGCAATTGTGCGCGACCTCGGCCATGTCCAGCGATGCCCGCAACACCGGGGTACGCGCCAGTCGCTGCGCCAGCGACTCGCCGAAGCCCAGGCCTTCCCATTTTTCCGCGTTGCCCTCGAAATCGCCCTTGCCGGTCGGCGTCAACACGCCTGGCAAAGCGTCACGCAGCGCCGAAACCACAGGCTGGTAGCGATCCACGTTGGCGGCGATCTCGAGACTGCCGCCCGGCCGGATCAGCAACCAGCGCGTGAGGTGGCGAAGCAGACTCCATGCTTGCAGCTTGGCGTCGATCTGCGTCGCCTCGGCGACCTGGGCATCGAGTGCCTCGATATCACGCCACAGGGTCCGCGCATCTATGATCTCCCTGGCTGCCGTAAATGCCTTTGCGATGGCCGCCGGATCCTGACCGGTGTCCTCCTGCATGCGCATCATGAACGTGGCGCCCATGCGGTTGACGGTGGAGTTGGTGACGGCCGAGGCGATGATCTCGCGCTTCAGGCGATGGCGCTGCATGTGCTCGCCGTAGTCGGCATGCAGGCGCTCGGGAAAATAGCGCTGCAGCTCGCGCGACAGGTACGGGTCTTCCGGTACATCGGAGTCGAGCAACTGCTCGTACAGCTTGATCTTGTCGTAGGAGAGCAGGACCGACAGTTCCGGACGGGTGAGACCCTTGCCCTGGGACTTGCGTTCCAGCAACTCGGTATCGCTGGGCAGGAACTCCACCTGCCGGTCAAGCATGCCCTCCGCTTCCAGGGTGGTGATGAAATGGGCCATCGAGCCCAGGCGCTTCACCGCCATGTGCTCCATCATGGTGATGGCCTGGTTCTGCTGATAGTTGTCATGCAGCACCAGGCGCGCGACGTCATCGGTCATTTCCGCCAGCAGGCTGTTGCGGTCCGCCTCGCTCAACTCGCCGCGCTGAACGGCCTCCCCCAGCAGGATCTTGATGTTGACCTCGTGATCCGAGGTATCCACCCCGGCCGAATTGTCGATGAAGTCGGTATTCAGCAGAACCCCGTTGAGAGCCGCCTCGATGCGTCCGAGCTGCGTCAGGCCGAGATTGCCCCCCTCGCCGACCACCTTGCAGCGCAACTGGTCACCATTGACCCGCAGGCCGTTGTTGGCACGGTCGCCTGCATCGGCGTGGGTTTCGCTGGTTGCCTTGACGTAGGTACCGATGCCGCCATTCCAGAGCAGGTCTACGGGCGCCTTCAGTATCGCGCTCATGAGTTCGTTGGGGGTCAGTTGCTCGACATCCGCCTTCAGACCGAAGGCCTCGCGCATCTGCGGCGACACCGGGATGCTCTTGACCCCGCGGGAGAAGATTCCGCCACCCTCGGAGATGAGCGACTTGTCATAGTCTTCCCAGCTGGAGCGCGGCAATTCGAACATGCGCTGGCGCTCGGCATAGGAGGTTTCGGCATCAGGGGACGGGTCAACAAAGATGTGGCGATGATCAAACGCACCCAGCAAACGAATGTGCCGCGACAGCAGCATGCCGTTGCCGAACACGTCGCCAGACATGTCACCGATACCGACGCAGGTGAAATCCTCACTCTGGCTGTCGCGCCCCATGGCGCGAAAATGGCGTTTCACCGACTCCCAGGCGCCCTTTGCGGTGATGCCCATGCCCTTGTGGTCGTAGCCATGCGAGCCGCCGGAGGCGAACGCATCGTCCAGCCAGTAGTGGTGCTCGGCGGCCTGACTGTTGGCGATGTCGGAGAACTTGGCCGTGCCCTTGTCGGCGGCGACAACCAGGTAGGGGTCATCCTTGTCATAGCGCACCATTTCCGCAGGCGCGACCAGCTTGTCGTCAACCAGATTGTCAGTGATGTCCAGCATGCCGTTGATGAACATCTTGTAGCAGGCGATGCCCTCGTTGAGCATTTCCTCGCGATCGTCGCTTTCCGGCGGGCGCTTGACGATGAAGCCGCCCTTCGATCCCACCGGCACGATGACGGTGTTCTTGACCATCTGCGCCTTGACCAGGCCCAGCACCTCGGTACGGAAATCCTCGCGACGGTCGGACCAGCGCAAGCCACCGCGCGCTACCGAACCGAAACGCAGGTGCACGCCCTCGACCCGGGGGCCGTACACGAAGATCTCGCGATACGGCACGGGCTTGGGTACATCGGGAACCTGCGCCGAGTCGAACTTGAAGCTGATGTAGGGTCGGCTGTCGCCCCCCGGCTGCTGGAAGTAGCTTGTACGCAGGGTGGCGCGGATCACGCTCATGTAGCTCTCGACGATACGTTCATCGTCGAGACTGGCTACCTGGTCCATCAGGGCGCGCAGCGCTGTCCAGATGGCGTGTATCTGCTCCTGCCTGGGCCTGGAAAGGGATTCGACCACGCTGTCCACCAACCCCGGATTGGCTTGTGCCGCGGCATCAGGGACCAGTGCCTGCAATTCGGCTCGCAACTGCTTTGCATGCGCATCGCGCTGCGCCGCGTCCATGCGCTCGCGCAGCGGGTCGAACTTGGCGTTGAACAACTCCACCAGCAGGTTGGCAATGGCCGGATAGCGATTGAGCGTCTCCTCCATGTAGTTCTGGGAGAAGGCAATGCCGACCTGCTGCAGATACTTGCAGTAGCCGCGCAGCACGGCGACCTGGCGCCAGGTAAGCAAGGCGCCCAGCACCAGTCGATTGAAGGAGTCGCTTTCGGCATCTCCACGCCAGACATGCTCGAACGCGTGCTCGAAATGCTTGCCCACATCCTCGACGGTGAAGGCCAGCTCATCCATGGGCCGTACCTCGAAATCCTGGATGAACATGCGCGTCGCATCGTGCTCGATCTCATAGACATGCTCGGTATGAACACGCAGCCCCAGATTTTCCAGTTGCGGCAACAGCTCCGACAGCATGATGTCGCCACCACGACGAAATATCTTGAACCGCAGCTCGCCCGGGCGTTCCTCGGGACGATAGAACTTCATGCTCACCGAATTGTGGTCGACCAGCGCATCCAGGGTCTCGATGTCCATGGCCGCCACCTCGGGCGAGACCTCCTCGGAATAGCCCGCAGGCAGAGCGCCGGCATAGCGGTTGGCCAGCTCGGCCCCGTGGATATCGCCCAGGCGCTCGCTCAGGCTGTCGCGCAGGCTGTCGTGCCAGTTGCGTTGCAGGGCGACCAGCCGCTTTTCCAGATCCTCGACGTTGTAGGACAGGTGCTCACCAGCGCGCGGTCGCACGGTGATATGCAGACGTGCCAGCGCCGACTCGCCCATGTTCACCGCCGAATCGAGGCGCACGCCGTGAAAGGCTTCCCGCAGAAGGTTCTCGACTTTCTGGCGAATCTTGGTGTTGAAGCGATCCCGCGGAATGAAGGCCATGCACGAGAAGAACCGTCCGTAGCGATCACGGCGAACAAACAGCCGCGGGCGCGCCCTCTCCTTCAGATCCAGAATGCCCATGGCTGTGGAGAAAAGCTCATCCTCGCTGCACTGGAAAAGATCATCGCGCGGCAGGGACTCGAGAATGTGGCGGAGTGCCTTGCCTGAGTAGGCATCCAGCTTGAGGCCGGAACGCTGCATCACCGCCTCGACCTTCTTGCGAATCAGGGGCACATCCTGGGGACGGCGCATGTAGGCGCTGGAGGTGAACAGGCCGATGAAGCGCTGCTCAGCCACGGGCTTGCCGGTGTCGTCGAACTTCAGCACACCGATGTAATCCATGTAGCCCGAACGGTGCACATCCGATGTGGCATTGGTCTTGGTGAGAATGACCGCATCCATGGCGCCGGATTGGGGCAGTTGGGCGGCGACCAGGGTTTTCAGTGAACGCGGCGCACCGGCACGATTGAGCCCACGAAGCAGACCCAGACCGGTCTCCTCGTCTGCAATCAGCATCTCGTCATTGTCCTTCTCGACGACCCGGTATTCACGGTAGCCGAGGAAGGTGAAGTGGTTGTCCGCCGCCCAGCGCAGGAATGCCTGGCCCTCGCGAACCCCTTCCTCGCCCAGCGGCAGGGTGCGATCGGAAAAGTCGGCAGCAATGGACAGCATCTTGTGCCGCATCGGCACCCAATCCTCCACGGTGACGCGCACGTCGGCAAGCACTGTCCTTACCGTATCCAGCAGTTCCTTGCGCTTTTCGGGATCGCTGATACGCCGGATCTCGCAATAGATGATGGCCTCGTCGATGCCATCGCCATCGCTGCCTTGCCGCGCCAGCGAGGTCAGCTTGCCCCCGGCATCGCGTACGACCTTGACGATGGGGTGCTGCAGAACTCGCACCTCGAGCTGTGCCCGACCCAGCACGATGTTGACCGAGTCGACCAGAAAGGGCATGTCATCGGTGACAATGCGCAGCGCCGATCGGCCATCGCGCCCGCTCCCGCCCTGGTCCACCAGATCCACCTTGGCAAGTCCCGGCTTGCGGTCCTGCACGAAGTCCAGCAGCTCCAGGACGATGTCCGACCACTCATCCGGCGAATGCACGCTGAATTCATCCGCAAGCACATCCTCGAGGAAGGACTCGACCATGACCCGCCCCCGGGCAAGCCGATCGCCCGTCGCATGCTCCTCCAGAGCCTTGGCAACCTGGCTCAGATCGACTTTTGCATCATTGGATGAAATTGCAGACATCATGTTTTCCGTGCGAGTTGTAGGGTTGTTTGTGAAACGGACAAGGGGCATGCTCGGCCCATGGCGCGCAGTCTAGGACTGCGCGCGCACTTAATCCACCGTTGCCCTGACTTTTGGCGGTTGACCCAAGCCGATTCGCGCCCCATTGTGCACCTTCGGATCCCCACGACGCCGTCGCCAGACAGCGTCACGCCCCGGATGATGATGAACACCAGAATCGCCGCTTCCCTGCTTGCACTGGCCACCCTGCCGCTGTGGCTCGGTGCCTGCCAGGAAAAGAAACAGCCCGCCCAGTCCGCGCCCGAAGTCGGGGTGATTGCTGTCCATGCCGGAGACCTGCCCTTGCGGCATGACCTGGTCGGCCGTCTCGCGCCCACGCGGATCGCGCAGGTCCGGGCGCGGGTGACCGGCATAGTGATGACACGCGCCTACCAGGAAGGCAGCGATGTCAGCAGCGGGCAATTGCTTTTCCGCATCGATCCGGCGCCCCTGCAGGCTGCGCTGGATGAGCAGCAGGCAGCGCTGCAGGAGGACCTGGCCAAGGCGCGCAATGACCGCCGCAAGGCCGAGCGCGCCCGCACCCTTGCCGAGCGTGGGGTGATCGCCCGGCAGGCACTGGATGACGCCAACGCCGAGGCGAGCAGCAGCCAGGCTGCCGTGGCCAGAGCCAGGGCAGCTGTGGAAACCGCGAAGCTCAACCTTTCCTACACCCGGGTCACCGCTCCCATTGCCGGCCGCGCCGGCCGCGCTCTGGTGACCGAGGGAGCGCTTGTGAGCCAGAGTGCAGCCACGCAGCTGACCACCATCGAACAAATCGACCCCCTCTATATTGACTTCAGCCAGCCATTGCACGTGGTGGAGCAGTGGCGCCGGCAACAGGCCAGCGGCAAGGTGAAACTGGACCAGCCGCAGCAGATGACCGTGACCCTCAAGCTGCCGGATGGCACGCGCTACCCCCACACCGGCCACCTGGACTTCACTGACATGCGGGTGGACCCGGACACCGGTTCGGTGTCCTTGCGGGCGCGCATCGACAACCCCGATCGCACCCTGCTGCCGGGCATGTTCATCGGGATTGAACTCAATGCGGGCACCCTGCACCACGTGATCCGAGTGCCGCAGCCGGCGGTGCTGCGTGATGGCAACAGTGCCTACGTGCTGCTTGTCGATGACCAGAACATGGTCGTGCGGACACCGGTGCACACCCGTGGCACGCTCGATGGTGACTGGGTCATCGACCGCGGGCTTGCCGACGGCCAGCGCGTTGTTGCCAGCGGGCTGCAGCGGGCCCGACCCGGCAGCAAGGTCAGGCCGGTGCCATGGTCGCCGCAACCGGCGCAAGCAGGCTCGACAGCCAGCGCTGGCGACTGAGGCCGGGCCATGCCGCAATTCTTCATCGAACGACCGGTATTCGCCTGGGTCATCGCGATCCTGATCACGCTTGGCGGCAGCATCGCCATGCTCAACATGCCGGTTGAGGCCTATCCGCAGATCGCGCCGCCGAGCGTGCGTATCAGCGCGTCCTATCCGGGCGCCAACGCCGAGGTTCTTGAGAACTCGGTAACCAAGGTGATCGAGGAACAACTCACCGGTTTGCAGGGACTGCTGTACTTCAGCTCCAGCTCAAGCTCCACCGGCTCGGTCAGCATCACGCTGAACTTCGTCAACGGCACCGACCTGGACATTGCCGCGGTGCAGACGCAGAACAGGGTTGCGCGTGCCGAGCCGCGTTTGCCGGAAGAGGTGCGCCGCAATGGCATCCAGGTCAGCAAATCGGGCAGCGGATTCCTGATGCTGGTGGCCCTGCGCTCGACCGACGGCAGCATGAGTTCGGGCGAAATCAACAATCTGATGGCATCGCGCGTGGTCGACCCGATACAGCGCGTGGACGGCGTCGGCAGCGTCCGTCAGTTCGGCTCGGCCTACGGCATGCGTATCTGGCTGAACCCGGACAAGCTGCATGGCTACGGCCTCTCGGCTACCGATGCGCTCGCCGCCGTGCGTGCACAAAACGTGCAGTTTGCGGCAGGATCGATCGGCGGCGCACCGGCCACCGATGAGCAGGGCTTCACCGCCACGGTCAGCGGCGAAAGCCGTTTCAGCACGCCACAGCAGTTCGCCGACATCATCCTCAGGGCCAACCCGGACGGCACCCACGTTCGCCTGGGCGATGTGGCACGTATCGAACTTGGTCCGGCAACCTACGGGCACTTCAACCGCTTCAACGGCAAGCCCGTCGCCGGCATGGGCGTCGAGCTGCTTCCCGGGGCCAATGCACTGGAGGTGGCCGCGGCCGTACGAGCGCGTTTGCAACAGCTTGCAGTCAACTTTCCTCCGGGAGTGAGCTGGCTCACGCCCTTCGACAGTTCCACCTTCGTCAGCATCTCCATCCGGGAAGTGGTGAAAACGCTGTTCGAGGCGGTTGTGCTGGTATTTCTGGTAATGCTGCTGTTCCTGCAGAATTTGCGCGCCACGCTGATCCCGACCCTGGTGGTGCCGGTAGCGCTGACCGGCACCTTCGCCGGCCTGTTCATTGCCGGCTTCTCGATCAATGTGCTGACCCTGTTCGGCCTGGTTCTGGCCATTGGCATCGTCGTCGACGACGCCATCGTGGTGGTCGAGAATGTCGAGCGCCTGATGAGCGAGGAAGGACTGTCCCCCCGCGAAGCCACCAAAAAGGGCATGAAGCAGATCACCGGCGCCATCGTCGCGGTGACCTCGGTCCTGGCATCGGTGTTCATTCCCTCGGCATTGATGAGTGGCAGCGTTGGTGCCATCTATCGCCAGTTCGCCCTGACCATCGCCATTTCCATGGCGCTTTCGGCCCTGATGGCGCTGACCTTCACACCGGCACTGTGCGCCAGCATTATCAAGCCGCAGCAGAACAAGCCCAATCGGTTTCTGGCATGGTTCAATCGCCAGTTTGATCGCACCACGCGCGCCTATCTGCACCACGTCCGCCGTGCGGTACACCATGCGCCGCGCTGGATGATGGTGTTTGTTGCCGTACTGGGACTTTGCGCGCTGCTGTTCTGGCGCCTGCCCTCCAGTTTTCTGCCGGCCGAGGATCAGGGCAACATCATGGTAGTGGTGCAATTGCCTCCCGGTGCCACCATGCAGCGCACCACCGACGTGATGACCCGCATGACCCGAATCCTGCGCAGCAACCCGGCCATCGACGGCGTCATGGAGGTGGGCGGTTTCAGCTTCGTCGGCAGCGGCGAGAACGTCGGCATGGGCTTCGTTCGGCTCAAGCCGTGGGGCGAGCGCGAACAAAGCGCCGAACAGGTAATCCAGTGGGCCAACAAGCATCTGCACCAGATCCGGGATGCAAGCATCTTTGCCACCAACCTGCCCGTGATCCGTGGTCTGGGTCGGTTCGGCGGCTTCGACTTCCAGCTCGAGGATGCCTCCGGTGCCGGCCACAAGGCGCTCTCGAACGCTGCCGCAACGCTGGTGACTGCCGCCGGCAAGGAGCCCGCCCTGAGCAATGTCCGCATCAATGGCCTGGAAGACGCCCCGCAGTTGCAAGTGGATGTCAGGCGTCTCGAGGCCCGGGCGATGGGGCTGTCGGTCAGTGACGTGTACCAGACCATTCAGCTGATGCTGGCACCGGTCTATGCCAACGACTTCAACTATCAGGGACGTGTGCAGCGGGTGCAGCTGCAGGCCGACGCGCCCTATCGCATGGGCAAGGAAAGCCTCGACCACATGTACGTTCACAGCAGCAAGGGTGCCATGGTGCCCATCTCCAGTGTGGTGGAAACCCACTGGGATGTCGCGTCACCGACCCTTGACCGCTACAACGGCCTGGCGTCCATCGGTATCACGGGCAATGCGGCCCCGGGCTACAGTTCCGGCCAGGCCATGGACACCATGCAGCGTCTGGTTCGTGATGAACTGCCGCAGGGCATCGGCTACGAGTGGTCCGGGCAGTCGCTGCAGGAGATTCTGTCGGGTGCCCAGGCCCCGATTGTCTATGCCCTGTCCCTGCTGGTGGTGTTTCTGTGCCTGGCGGCACTGTACGAGAGCTGGTCGGTTCCGCTATCGGTGCTGATGGTCGTGCCTCTGGGCGTGCTCGGCACGCTGTTCTTCACCTGGGCCCGCGGACTCAGCGACGACATCTACTTCAAGGTGGGCCTGATCGCCATCATCGGTCTGGCGGCAAAGAACGCCATTCTGATCATCGAGTTCGCACGCGAGGAACAGCTGCAGGGCAAAGGCGCCATCGCGGCGGTCATGGAAGCATGCCGCCTGCGCTTCCGACCGGTGCTGATGACCTCCATTGCGTTCATCTTCGGTGTCATGCCCTTGGCGTTGTCCACCGGCGCAGGCGCCAACAGCCGCCACGCCATCGGCACCGGCGTAGCCGGTGGCATGCTTGTCGCCACGACCCTGGGGGTCCTGCTGATACCGGTGTTCTACGTCGTCGTCAGACGCATGATCGGTGACAAATCCGACGGCACCGAGGAGGCATCCGGATCATCCGGCGGCATGCAGCCGTTCGACTCCGATCCGCGCTGACGTCGCTCTAAAGGCACCGAGCGTGGGGTTGCCCGTGTTCAATAGCGCCAACAAGCACTCGATCCGCCAGGGACGCAAATGACGCGAATCAAGGGCGAGGTGGCTAGCTGAATATGTCCACCACGTTGTTCATTGGCACATATGGATGTGCGAATGAAGGCCCCTCCGCCGTCATCCTGGACGGCACGTAGTGCCGATCCGGGATCCATTTTGGCTTTTCGCGTGATACTTCAGACATGCACGGTTCACTGCAGTCCGAAAATGGATCCCGGGTTCCGCCTTCGGCGGCCCCGGGATGACGGACATCTCGATCCGAGGCCATCCGCCGGGTCCCGGATGAGCACACTGCCGGCAGGTCGCCTGCAACCGATCCGATCAGGTTTTTTGCGCCCCTGGCGTATTTTGCGGACAAGCAATGGCTTTGAGGGAACCTCTGATTAGCGCAGACCGGTCTCGTTGCGGGCAATGACCATGCGCTGGATTTCGCTTGTTCCCTCGTAGATCTCGGTGATCTTGGCATCACGGAAATAGCGCTCCAGCGGCATTTCGCGGGAATAACCCATGCCGCCGTGGATCTGTACCGCCTGGTGGGTAATCCACATCGCCGATTCGGAAGCCGTGAGCTTGGCCACCGAAGCCTCGGTGGAGAAACGACCGCCATTCGCCTGCGCCTGCTGCTTGGCCCAGGCCGCGCGGAGGGTAAGGTAATGCGATGCATCCAGCTTGCACTTCATGTCCGCAATCTTCTGCTGGATCATCTGGAAACTGCCGATCGATTCGCCGAATGCCTTGCGCTCGCGCGAATACGCAAGCGAGGCCTGGTAGGCCGCACGGGAAACTCCCACAGCCTGTGAAGCAATGCCGATGCGGCCGGCATCGAGCACGCCCATGGCAATCTTGAACCCGTGCCCTTCCTCACCAATCACCTCGTCAGGCTGCGCGCGATAGCCGTCGAACTCGATTTCGCAAGTGGCCGATGCGCGGATGCCGAGCTTGGGCTCGGTCTTGCCGCGGCTGAAACCGTCACGCTCGGTATCGATCATGAACGCGGTAATTCCGCGCGCGTGCTTGTCCGGGTCGCTCATGGCGAAAAGCAGCACGTAGCGCGCAACCGGACCGGACGTGATCCAGCTCTTCTTGCCGTCAATGATGTAGCTGCCATCATCCTGCTTGACCGCACGGCAGCGCATGGCCGTGGCATCCGAGCCGGACTGCGGCTCGGTCAGGGCGAATGCGCCGATGGCTTCACCCGAGGCGATCGGCCGTACATACTTCTGCTTCTGCTCTTCGCTGCCGAACATCAGCAAGCCATTGCAGTACAGCGTGTTGTTGACCGACATGATGGTGGAGTGGGCCACATCGGCCTCGGCAACCTCCATCATGGCCAGCACATAGCTGATCGAATCCATGCCGGCGCCACCGTATTCGGTAGGCACCTCGATACCCATCAGGCCCAGCTGACCCATTTCCCGGATGTTGTCGAGGGGAAACTCGCCCGACTCGTCAAACTTGTCGGCGACAGGCGCGATGCGCTTCTGGGCAAAGTCACGGGCAATCGACTGAATCGATAGCTGGTCATCGGTGAGTGCAAAATCCATCGGGTTCTCCATGACACCGCTTGCGGCGGTGCGTAAGTGGTCAGTTCAGGTGTGCGCTGGCGGATTGATGCACACGCACACCGTCTGCGCTTGCCAATCCGCCAGGCCCGGCACTTGTCCGCGCGCCCACAACAGGCGCGGGCGGCCCCTGTTGCGCGGCGAACCGTGCTGGCTTGCCCTGGCAGGATGCCTGATTCGACAGCCTGCCTTGTGCTCATGCTGGTATGCATGACCGGCACGGCCCACCATGGTACCCGAATAGCAGCTTGACGCGCAGCAGTGCACGTTCTAGCCTTGCATCTCTATATCAAGATAAAAGGATATCACGTTGGATCTGGCGACCACTTCGAGCATGCTGCGGCTATTGTCCGACCCTACCCGCGTGCGTCTTCTGAGCCTGCTGCAGCAGGAGGAACTGACGGTCGCCGAGCTGTCCACGGTGCTGCAACTGGCCCAACCCAGAGTCTCCACCCATCTGGCCAAACTGAAGGAAGCCGGTCTCGTGCATGATCGCCGCGCCGGTGTGTCCGCGTACTACCGCCTCAACAATGATCCGGGCTCGGATCTGGACGGCCTGCTGGCCGTCATCACCGACAGTCTCGACGATGCCACACTTGACCAGGACCGCGAGCGCCTTCCCGTGGTTCTTGGCAAGCGTGCCGACGAGCAGGGCTGGGCCGACTCGGTGGCCGGCGACATGGAGCGGCACTACTCGCCCGGCCGCACCTGGGAAACCCTGGCGCGAGCACTGCTGCAACTGCTGGAAACCGGCGACGTGCTCGATATCGCCTCGGGTGATGGCGTGCTCGGAGAATTGCTGGCGCCGCACGCGCGCTCGGTGGTATGCGTGGATTCCAGCCCGCGCGTGGTCGAGGCTGCGCGCAAGCGGCTTGAGACATTCAAGAACGTGCGGGTTACAGAAGGCGACATGCATGCACTGAAACTCGGACGCAAGCAATTTGATCTGGTGCTGATCATGCATGCCCTGACGCATACCGATGATCCGGCCAGGGTCATGGCCGAAGCCGCGCGGGTACTGAAACCCGGCGGGCGGCTTCTGGTAACCACGCTGGCGCGTCACGTGCACCGCGCCGTGGTCGAGCCGTTCGATCATCGCAACCTCGGCTTTCACGCCAAGGACCTGACGCGCATGGCGCATGATTGCGGTCTCACGGTGCTGGAGTGCCAACGCATCTCGCGCGAACGCAAGCCGCCACATTTTGAAGTGCTGAGCCTGCTGGCCAGGAAGTCATGACCACCCTTCCCTGGCTGCACCCTGAGCGCGTGGCCCTGATCGAGTCGGAACTGGCCAGACGCATCCTGGTGATCGACGGCGCCACCGGCACCATGCTGCAAGGCTACAAGCTGGACGAGGCCGGCTACCGGGGCGAACGCTTCTCTGCCGGGTTTGACTGCGAGCACCCCCCGGAAGACAGGCATGAACGCGAGCTCAGGGGTGACAACGACCTTCTGACGCTGACCCGGCCCGACATCATCCGCGAGGTCCACCGTGCCTATCTTGACGCCGGCGCCGACCTGATCGAGACCAATACCTTCAATGCCACGGCCATCAGCCAGTCCGACTACGGACTCCAGCACCTGGTGCATGAACTCAATTTCGAGGGTGCCCGGCTGGCACGCGAGGCCTGCGAGCAGATGCAGGCCACGACTCCGGACAAACCGCGTTTCGTTATCGGTGTGCTGGGCCCCACGAGCCGCACGGCCTCGATCAGCCCGGATGTCAATCGCCCGGAATTTCGCAACACCAGCTTTGACGAGTTGGCGGACAACTATCGCGACGCCGCCCGCGGCCTGATCGAAGGCGGAGCCGATCTGCTGATGGTCGAGACCATTTTCGACACGCTCAACGCCAAGGCGGCGATCTTTGCCATCGAGGAGGTGTTCGAGGAGCTTGGCGGCCGCCTGCCCCTGATGCTGTCGGGGACCATTACCGACCAGTCCGGTCGCACCCTTTCGGGCCAGACCAGCGAAGCCTTCTGGTACTCGCTGCGGCATGCAAAGCCGCTGAGTATCGGGCTCAACTGCGCGCTCGGGGCCGCGGATCTCCGCCAGTACGTGGAGGCGCTGGGCAAGGTCGCCCACTGCCATGTGAGCACCCACCCGAACGCCGGTTTGCCCAATGCCTTCGGCGAGTACGATCAAAGCCCGCAGGAAATGGCGGCCATCATCGGCGAGTTCGCACAATCGGGGCTGCTCAACATCGTCGGCGGCTGCTGCGGCACCACGCCCGAGCACATCGCGGCGATCGCAGGGGCAGTCGAGGGTGCGGCGCCCCGCCAGCTGGCCGAGCCGGCGCCCTGGTGCCGCCTGTCGGGCATGGAACCCTTTGTCATCACGCCCGACACGCTGTTTGTCAATGTCGGGGAGCGGACCAATGTGACCGGATCGGCGCGGTTCAAGCGCCTGATCATGGACAATGACTTCGACGAGGCGCTGTCAGTGGCGCGCCAGCAGGTCGAGAACGGCGCCCAGATCATCGATATCAACATGGACGAAGGCCTTCTGGACTCGGAGCAGGCCATGGTGCACTTTCTGCATCTGGTGGCAGGCGAGCCGGACATCGCCAAGGTGCCGATCATGCTCGATTCCTCCAAGTGGAGCGTGATCGAGGCCGGCCTGAAATGCATCCAGGGCAAGGGCATCGTCAATTCCATATCACTGAAGGAAGGCGAGGCCCCGTTTCTCGAGCATGCAGCCCGCGTGCGGCGCTACGGCGCCGCGGTGGTGGTCATGGCATTTGACGAGGACGGCCAGGCGGACACGGTCGAGCGCAAGCTGGCAATCTGCGAGCGCAGCTATGCGCTGCTCACCGAGCGAGCCGGCATCGCCCCTGAAGACATCATCTTTGATCCCAACATCTTTGCCATTGCCACGGGTATCGAGGAACACAACAACTACGCCGTTGCCTTCATCGAGGCGGCACGACTGATCAGGGAAAAGATGCCCTCGGTGCACGTATCCGGCGGGCTGTCCAATGTCTCGTTCTCCTTCCGCGGCAACAACAAGGTGCGCGAGGCCATCCACTCGGTGTTCCTGTTCCATGCCATCAAGGCAGGCATGGACATGGGCATCGTCAACGCCGGCGCACTGGCGATCTACGACGAACTCGACCCGGAACTGCGGGATCTGGTGGAAGACGTGGTTCTCAACCGGCGCCGGGACGCCACCGATCGACTGTTGCAGCTGGCGGAAAAGTACAAGGGTGAAAAAGGCAGCAATCGCGAGGAGGACCTGGGCTGGCGCGAGAAGCCGGTAGCCGCGAGGCTGAGCCATGCGCTGGTCCATGGCATCGACAGGTTTGTGGTCGAGGATACCGAGGAGGCACGTCTGCAGGCAGAGCGGCCGCTGGACGTCATCGAAGGGCCGCTCATGGACGGCATGAATGTGGTCGGCGATCTTTTCGGCTCGGGCAAGATGTTCCTGCCGCAGGTGGTCAAGTCCGCGCGCGTGATGAAGAAAGCGGTTGCCCACCTGCTGCCGTTCATCGAGGAGGAAAAGCAGCGCACCGGCGACACCGCCAGGAACAACGGCCACATCGTGATGGCGACGGTCAAGGGCGACGTGCACGATATCGGCAAGAACATCGTCGCGGTGGTACTGCGTTGCAACAACTTCGAGGTGACCGACCTCGGAGTGATGGTGCCGGCACAGAAGATCCTGGAAACGGCCATGAAGGAGAAAGCCGACATCATCGGCCTGTCCGGCCTCATAACACCATCACTGGATGAGATGGCACACGTGGCCAGCGAGATGCAGCGGCAGAACTTCGCGATTCCGCTGCTGATCGGCGGCGCTACCACATCGCGCGCGCACACGGCATTGAAGATCGAACCCAACTACGAGCACGGCTGTGTCTGGGTCAAGGACGCCTCTCGCGCGGTCGGCGTCGCGCAGTCGCTGGTCGGCAAGCAGGTCGGAAGCTTTCTCGAAGGCATCCGCAAGGACTACAGCGACGTCCGTGAGCGCTACCGCAAGCGGGGCAGCAACAAGCGGCTCGTGTCGCTGGCCGACGCCAGGGCCAATACCCTGCAGCCCGACTTCAGCGACTACACGCCGCCAGCACCCGGGAAACCGGGCATCACGGTGTTCGAGCACATCGACCTCGAGGCCCTTTTACCCATAATCGACTGGACACCCTTCTTTCAGGCATGGGAACTGCACGGCCAATACCCCGCCATCCTCGAGGACGACAAGGTGGGCGCCCAGGCGCGCGAGTTGTTCGATGATGCACAACAGATACTCAAGCGCATCATTGACGAGAAATGGCTCGGCGCGCGTGCCGTCGTCGGCTTCTGGCCGGCACAGCGGGTCGGTGATGACATCCATCTGTACAGGGACCCTGGCCAGCAGAAGCCGGAAAGGCTGGCCACGCTGTACTGCCTGCGCCAGCAAGCCGACAAGCCGAAGGATCGGCCCAATCTGTGCCTGGCCGACTTCATCGCACCGGCCGACAGTGGCAAGCAGGACTGGGTGGGAGCCTTTGCGGTGACTGCCGGCATCGGCATCGAGGAGCACGTCAGGCGTTTCGAGCAGGACAATGACGACTACTCGGCCATCATCCTGAAGGCGCTTGCGGATCGACTCGCCGAAGCACTTGCTGAATTCATGCATCGCAAGGTTCGTACCGACTTGTGGGGTTACGCCGCCGATGAGAATCTCGACAACACCGACCTGATCGCAGAGCGGTATCGTGGCATCCGCCCTGCCCCCGGCTATCCTGCCTGCCCCGATCATTCTGAGAAACTCGGACTCTTCGACCTGCTCGACGCTACCGACAACACCGGCATCGAACTCACTGAAGGGTTTGCCATGTACCCGGCTGCGTCGGTGTCTGGCTGGTATTTCAGCCACCCCGACAGCAAATATTTTGTCGTCGGCAATCTCGGCAAGGACCAGGTTGAAGACTATGCCGCGCGCAAGGGCTGGACCCTGGCAGAAGCCGAACGCAGGCTCGCGGCCAACCTCGACTACGAACCCGAGTAGCGCGCACCCCAGGCGCGGGCGTCCTCCTCCCGGCTCAGGACATTCTTTCTTTGACATCCCGGCGCAAGCCGGAGACCGGCCCTGATGACCCGCTTTCCGGTCGTCTTGACGCGGCTTTCATGCGTTGTACATCCCGGCGCAGGCCGGGATCCAGTCCATTCGGGCGTGCGCAGCACTCAAGGCCCAATCGGGTGACCGTCAGAATAGCCTCACTGGATGACCACCCGTTCGGCTTCGGCTGTTGTAAAGCGCTTCAGGCCTGTGCCGGGATGACCGCCATGCGCGCCACACTGTGCCCGGTCGCCCGACGACAAACCGGAAAGAACCATGCCTCGCGCGCCGCATGCCAGTTGCAGGCTCAGGCGTCGTCCCTGGTATCTCCGGTCAAGGTATTCTTGCGGTGGCGCAGGTGCACACTCAGGTTGTACACGGAGACAAACGCAGGGAACAGAGTCGAGACAATGCCGACCGAATCATTCTTGCCCAGCACAAAATACGCCAGCATCATGGTGCTTCCTGCCACGGACAAGAGCCAGAAAGCCATGGGCATTACCACCCGCTGCAGCTTGCGCGTGTAGTAGACCTGCACAAACCACCGGCTGGCGAACATCAGCGAGCCGACGAGCCCCACCGCCTTCCATGGAGTCAATTCGAATTCGGCCAGTTTGTGCAGCAACTGCTGCATCATCGGCATGTCCAGATGCATGATCGTGCCTCGTCAAAACAGAACGGCACATTGTACGCCCGTATCGGCATCGGTCACTCCCATCCTCAGCCACTACCATCGATCCGCAGCCTTCCCGATGCCTTCACCTACTACAATGGCGGCCAGTCCGCAGCGCAAATCCCCGAAGACCATGCCCGAATCGAACGACACGGCACCGACCGATATCCCCGCACTGGAGCCAAGCGACTACCATCTCATCGTGTCTCCGGCGCTGCAGATCACCGCCGAGCTCGCTGCAGTGCGCGGCGACCCGGATCTCTTCAACGACATGCCATCAATGCTTGCCCTGAGAGTGCTGGTGGACCATCTTGCCCGTGACTACCTGGCCGAGCACGACGATCTCCCGGAACACACAAGACAAGCGCTTGCATCAGCAGCAGACGGTGCCTGCCTCATGGCGCTGCAACGCGGGGAGCTTGACCAGACTCAGTTGGCTGAATGCATCTGGGCACTTGAGCAGGCCTGCCAGCAGCTGCGCAAGGCCGGGGTCATCGGCCCCGAGGAGGCGCTGGCACGAAGCGCCTGGCAGCAGCTGCGTGACGGCAATCGGGAGCAGGCACTGGCCAAGCTGAAGCTGGCCGCCGGTGGCCTGGTCACCCGTGTGGACCAATGGGAGCGCGCGCAACACCCTGGCAGCAAACCGGCCGGCCGGTAGCCATTCCTGCCCTGGCGTGCCCGGCGCCGGCCAATTCACCCCCGTTGAATGATTGACCGAACCTCGTGCAGGCCGTAAAATTGCCCGTTCACTGGGCGGTTAGCTCAGCGGTAGAGCACTGCCTTCACACGGCAGGGGTCACTGGTTCGATCCCAGTACCGCCCACCAGTGAGAACGATGGCTTGCCAGGATTTGCTCCGGCAGATTCGTGGCGAGACAACAGCCCTGACGCACGGGCAGACCCATTCGCCGTTGTAGCTCAGTCGGTAGAGCAACTGATTCGTAATCAGTAGGTCGCCAGTTCGATTCCGGCCAACGGCACCATCATGAAAAAGGCCGGCAAATCTGCCGGCCTTTTGCTTTCGCGATTTGTGCCGTTACCAGCATGCCCCGTTGGACTCGTCGCCACTCCAGCCTTTCACGCCGCTGTCCGTATAGGTCAGGTTGCCGCACTTGTCGCCGACCTGATCGGTCTGCGGGGTGCCGGTGATGATGTAGCTCTGCGCGCCGCCACTGGAGCTGCCGCTGGCGATGGATACCTTGTAATAGCCTTTTTCGGACGTCTGATCCGATGCCGAAACATCGTAGGCATTGTGGGCCGTGTAATAGCGCTCCTGCTGGTTGGCCATGCGCATGATCTGGTCCTTGCCATCGGCACGCCGGGCGCGGAAGCCATAGCGGCTGTAGGCCGGAATGGCGATTGCCGACAGTACGGCAATGATGACCACCACGATCATCAGTTCCAGCAGGGTAAACCCCGCCGCAAGGCGGCGAGGGTCGCCGGAACCAGCACGACGCAACTTCATCAACTTGAATTCTTGCATGCCTTGTCCCCTATTGGCCGTCCATCAGCACGCGCCATGATCCGCGGTGATAGATAGGCTGGATATTGAGTGGCGGAAGGCCGGGAATACCCTGGAATAATCACCTCACCACCACCAATCGGTGTCAGCGTCGGCAGGTAGGCGCCGCCTGATGGCACGCCCTTGGTGCGCTTGCCGGTGACATGCGTATCGGTAGGTATATTTGTACCGGCAGTGAAGGCCAGGCCATCCAGCGAATCTCCCGGAGCACCGCCAGTAGTCGCATCAACCACGAGTATGGAACCTTCGCGACCCGGATTGCAGGGATCATTGCCGCCTGGAATCAGGGTTGCGAATACCGCCAGATTCACGCTGAACAGTGCGTTGGGTCTGCACCACCACGCGCTCACCAGTGAGAATGCTCCAGATCCACACGCCAGCCTTTCAACAGATTGCCATCAGTATCCGTACCCGGCAACGCCTTGTCTGTCAGGAAACGTGTGCCGTCAGTGCGCTTCGCTCAGAGTCTGAGCCTGCAGATCAGCTTGCTGAAGCGGGTAATAACCGCTGGGAAATTGCCGCCCCGGTCCGAGGCGCCCTGTTCACGCACGCCATACAGCGCCTGAGTCGGTTCGCTGTTGAGGTTGCGATCACTCAGGCCCAGATACTTGCCGGTGCCGAACACCACCATGAAACGGCCGGTATTGGCGTCCGGGAACAGACGCGGCATCACCGTGATCGGCTGCTCGTCGTCCGGATCGGCCTTGTAGACCAGGTCGATCTTCCAATCCGATGCACTGGTGCTGCTGAGATCAAATCGCCACATATTGCCCATCAGGTCGCCGGCAAAGGCGACATCGTCGATCTGATCACTCTGATAGTCGCCGAGCACCGGAGCCCCGAGGCCATAGCTCTTGACCGATGCACCGGTCATGGCGCTGCTGGTCTTGAGTTCCTTCAGCAGCGTGCCGGTTTCCGCATCGACCACGAACAGCGAGCTGAAGGTGTTGCTGGCGGCCGGGATGTTCCTGGTGCATGGCACCAGGGTGCCAAGCTTGTCGCAATCCGGGAAATAGCCACCCGGAATCAGCACCACCCATTTGCCGTTGGCGAGGCGGCCGATATTGGGCGTCCCATAGACAAAGCCGAGATCGGCAGGATTGCCATTGGCATTGGAGGCCGTGTGGGAGTTGAACTCCCACAGCACGGTCTTCTTGGCCACGGCACTGGTCTCGTCGACGGCAGTCGGATCAGTCACATCCAGCGCATAGACACCACGACCGCCCAGGCCCAGCGAACCGACCAGGATGGTGTGCCATTTTTTGTCGCCGGAGAAAAACACGTCCCGTGTGACGGGTGTGCTGTCGACGGTAGGCGTGAACACGAAATCCGGCTTGGTCAGGCGCGCGAGAAACGGCGTGCCGGTGGTCGGGTCGGAGGAATCGGTGGGCAACTTTTCCCAATAAATGCTGCGCGGCACGTAGGCAAAGGTTTCCTTGCCGGTATCGGCGTTGAATGCATGCAACATGCCGTCGTTGGCGCCGACATAAAGCGTGGCCTGGCGATCACGGTGGTCGTAGGCGAACTGCTCGTAGGTGTTGTCGGATGCTGCAGCTGTCGCCTCGGGTGAACCGCTCGGGAAGTCGTCCCGATAGCCCGAAGCCGGATAGGACACGTATTGAACCTGGGAATTGATCACTGCGCCCAGTACGGATCCGCGGTGACGCATCAGCGGCGTGTCGCTTTCCTGGGTGCGATCACCACGCAGGTATTTCAGACGCAGCTTGCCGTTGCCGTCGCCAGCATTCAATGCATCCTGGTTGGAGCTTCCGATACTCGACCATTCGAAGGCAACGCCGCTGTTGGTCGAACCGTCCGTACTGGTCAGGATCACGCGATCATCCGGATCGCGACCGGTGACGCTGCCTCCCGTGGACTTGCAGGCGCCACCTGTCAGGAGGCACGCAGCATCCCAGTTGGGAACCGCGTTGGGATCCAGCGTGCCATCGGCCTTGATGTCCTTCTGCACCACGGTTCCGCTCCAGTCGGAGCTGTCGTAGCCGGCACCGTAGCTCTTGGCGCCGGTGGAGATGACACTGGAGCTGAGGCTTCCCAGCGTCGATGCCGCACCGCGGGTGGAAATGCTGTTGATGATCTCGGTCAGATGCGTTACCAGCTCACCCGGGTTGTTTGCGCTGAAATAGGAGCCGCGGCTGTTCAACGCGGCATGCCATGTGTCATCTACGGCAGGTGCGGAGTTGTTCTTTGGCCGTGGCCACGCCAGCGAACCATCGCGCAGTGCAGGGCCATCATCGGGAAAGTTGCGGTCTCCCGCGATACCCAGGGTCACCATGAACTGCACCACGTGCTGCCAGGTGGCGGGATCGTTGCGCGGGTTGAAATAGATTTCCTTGTTGTTGAGCGGGTTGTCCGCCGGAGGCGTGGCATCGGGATCGTAAGGCTGACTGTCGGTCACACCCGTGCTGGTATCCGGTACATAGGCCGGAACATTGTTGTCCAAATCCTTGCGCAGATCATGCGCCCAGTAGTTGAATGCGATATTGGCAAGCGACGATTGGTACTTGCTGCCTTCGACGTTCCAGAACACCTTGGTTTGCAGGTCACCAGTGTTATAGGCCCGGCCGTCTGGCAGGGTTATGCTCGTTTCGGAGTCATAGAAGATGGAGTTGTCTACACTCGGATCTCCCTCGTTCCAGTTGTCTATACTCGGATCTCCCTCGTTCCAGTAGCCATCGGTTACCAGCATGTGGAAGTTCTGTCGACAACTCAGGTCCTTGCTTTCACCGCTTGTAGTCTGCCCGTTCCAATAGGGATCTTTCAGGTTCCTCGTCTCGCCCCGACCAAAGAACTTGCCGGCGCGGATGGTGGAGGCACGGTCGGGCGTGCCACCACTGGCGCCCGTGGCGAATATCCAGTTGAAGAATCCACTGCGATAGCAGTCGGGGCGGCGTGGTCGCGCCACCTTTTCGCTGCGTATCCTTTGGATCGATCGAACCCGAGTTGCAACTGGGCTTGTCCAGCAAGGCTGAAATAATGGCGCTGTCAGGAAGCTTGAATGTTCCGTCGTTGATGTTCTGCCAGGCGACACGGATGTTGCCACCGAGTCCACCGAACACGCGCGAAAGTGCCGTACGCGTCATCAGATTACGGGTTCGATAGTAGGCCCACCAGTTGGCCCAGTTCTGGTACGTGGTGGTTTTGTGCCCGTCAATGGTCACGGTGCTATTGGTGAGCGGCACGACTTCCCAGTTGTCCTTGTCATAGAGGTTGCCGGTATTCGGATTGCTTGGAGTACCAATATCCACACCCTTCTTCAGACGGTAATAGTAGGGACCGCCGCCACTGAGCGGACTACTGTAGTCGGTATAGCAGGACCACCTGCCATACTTCGGGAAGAAGTCCGTGGTACTCGAATTGCCGCTGTACCGGGGCCGATTCTCGTAGATGCCGTCATTCCAGACACTGTTGAGCGTCGCATCGGCATTCGGCATGGAGGTGCCATCGGCCCGCACCGCGGGCGCATAGTAGACATTGGGGTTGTAGAAGACCCCGTTCATCGCATGCGATCGAAGATCGTTCGGATCCGTGACGCGGGGATCGATGACCCCGGCGCAGAACCATCTTGCGTTGTAGTAGGCCCAGGACCCCCCATCGAAGGGCCTGCGATCACCCATGTAGTCACTCGCCATGGAGCCGGAATCGTCAAAGGTGACCACGATGTTCGGGTCCACCGATTTGGTCAGATCGGGCGGCGTGCGGCTCAGGTCGACCACATCCGCGCGGGCCAGGCCCGACCAACCACCGCCGAGGGTCAGCACGAGCGCAATGCTGGCACTAACCAGATACTTTTGAATTTGATGCATTGCTTGCATGGCCATACTCCTTGATCAGTCGTGGCCGAGGGCGCCGAAAGTGGATTGCACTACCCGGCTTGCCTTGTAATTGCCGCCAACACTGCGCGCAGTGATCCGGAACATGCGTACATCCTGGCTGCCGACTCCCACCGTACCGGGACCCGAATAGCCAGATTCGACCTGCGGGCCGCCGCCACCGGGCGGACGGGCGATACCCATGTATTCGATGATGTACCGCGGCTCAGCCGCAAGCTTGCCCGTATCCAAGGAACTTGAAGTGAGCTGAGTACCGTACTTGAACGAATTGTTCTTCACATTGTCCGATGTGAGATCCAGGCCGGACGTGTGCTTGAAAGCACTGAAACTCGCATCCGGGCTCTTCTTGTTGTAGGCACGACAGGCCTGCAAGACAGGATCTCCATTTACGTCCTTTATTTGACCCGAACCGGAGCAGATGCGAATGAAGGGGTCCTTGGTTTCAGACGCTGTCCACAGTCGTGCCTCGGCACCGCGCAAGGCCGTCTCGGCACCAAATTCGGCAAGTTGCTGATTGCGCACGGCACCGACCATCTTCTCCTGCAGCAGGGACGAGCCTGAAGAACTCAGTGCCAGAATCGTCAGAAGCAGCAGGAAGATCAGTGCAACCAGCAATACCGCGCCGCGCTGATGTGGCATTGAACCCTTCGCTCGCACGCCTGTATGCCCAATGTGAAGTCTGAAGTCTGTTATTCATGTCATTCACTCAGAAGTTGCTGTTGCGCACTGACACCAGCGCGGTGAAGCTGCGGCGCATCATGCTGCGCTCCAGCCCGTTGGATGGCGACGCAGGCGGCGTCATCACGGAGCTGCCATCCGGTGGGTAGGTATAGGCAAGCTCTCCCTCGGACATGGGCGAGAAGTCGACACTGTCCATCAGCATGCTGACCTCGATGGTCTTGATTGCCCGCCACATGCACCCGGGCAGTTGTCCCTTGCTGTCGAGCCAGGCACTGGGCAGATTCTTGGCGCCTTTGGGGCAGACCATGGTATCGCCTGCGCGATCATCGACGTCATCGGCGGTCAGATAAGCCACCTTGCCGCTAAAGTCGGATACGCCATAGCGGAAGTCCAGCCGCTCTACCCCGCGCACCAGCTCTTGTGCCGGCTGATTGTTGACCTTGCGCATGAGCACACCGACCAGATGTCCCGCTGGTGCATCCGGATTGTCGTCCAGCCCTCAGTTCCAGATAGTAGGTCACGGTGACGAAGTCACGACTGAAATCGTATAGCCGTGCATCTTCGGTGGATGCACGACTGGCCAGCTTCGGTTCCTGGATCCCGGCACCACTGAAATTCAGTGTCTTGTCCGGTGTCAACACATTGCCGGACTTGGACACGGCAAACACCTGCGACTTGGAGCATTCGGCCAGCATGGCCAGGTCGCCACTCTGGAAATGGCTGGCCGGTGGCTCGACCGAGCTTGACGGTGCCAGGGTGACGCTGGTCAACTCGATCTTGCCACTGGTGCTACCAGTAGCCGGCTGCTGAGTCGAATACCGGCATCCAGGGACCAGCCGGTGCCTTGAAGGTAGCGCACGGTCAGGATGTCAGTGCCTTTGATACGGTCACCGGCACTGGTGCCCATCGATGGAATTCCACTGGAGGTCGGCGGTGCGCTGGGCGTGCAACTGCTGCTGTCGCAGTCATAGCCGCGCATGTAGAAGCTGGCGGGCATGGGGAACGGCTCGGTCACCGCCGAGAGCGATATCGTGTTCATCGGCAGGCTGAAGCTTTTTGCGAATACCAGAGGCGTGCGTATCTATCCTGGAATACAACCGGAGAAACGCTGGTGCCGGCATTGTTGGCAGGCCTCCGCTGTTGCTGCAGTACTCGGCGCTGCCCATGCGCAGATCATCGTCGAGCGCGCCACGGCGAAGCGACCTTGTTCCTGCATGCGCGCGAGTTGTGCCTGCACGCGATTCGCCTTGCTGGTGGACGTGAACAGGGTAATGATGCCCGCCGACACAATGATGCCGAGAAACATGGCGACCATCAGCTCGATCAGCGAGAAGCCCCGCCAGGCGCGCCATGGGCCGGGCTGCGGATGTCTGGAATCAGGTTTTTTCATGGCTGGAACACCCAGTCGAAGGTTTGCTTGGCGGCAGAACCACCAATGGCCAGGCTGCGCTCGGTCCAGGTGATGTGCATGGTGCACATGCCCTGATATGGCGGTCGCTTGGCGTAGAAATCCGGAACGCTGGCTGCCAATGCGCCAGCCGTCGGGCTGTTGCACGCAACACTGGCGGTCAGGTTGCTGTCATCGGGCATGAACTCGTTTCAACATGTCGCCCCAGATCACCTTGTCCCGCGTCGCCAGATCAGCGGGCTTGCAGGGGCTTGCCGCATCACAGGCCGGAGCCGTGGCGGAAACTGGCCAGGTGTCGTCGTAGTCCCCCTGCCACAGACAGCGCCTATGTTGGCGCGCATGCGATCGGCCATGTTCTGCGCCAGGAAGGTCGCCTGGGTACGGATCAGCGCGCCGTTGTTGGCCTGGGTGGACATCACCAGCAAACCGGCGAGCCCGATGAGACCAAGGCTGAAGATCAGCAGTGCCACCAGGACCTCGATGAGGGAGAAGCCGGCAGACGATTCTTTTCGGTAGATCATGCGTGCATCCTGTCAGCAAGTGGGGCCGGTGGAGCTGTGATCGGGCCGTGCCTCGGCGCTACCCGAGGCGCGCAACTTGACCACGACGCGTTGCGCCTCGCCATCGGCCTTCTTGCACAACTTGACGTCGGTATCGGCCGTGGTGCCACTCACACTGCCGTCGGACAAATAGTCGATCTGGCTGACGGCTGTGCCGCCACGCTCTGCGGACATGGTGAATTCGGGGCTGAGGGCAGCATGCTCCCGCACCACTTCATCAGTTCCGTCACCGCAGGTGCCGCTGTTGTCGCTGTCCACCATGACCTGCCAACCCTTCAGCCAGGACCCGTCCACCGGAACAAGGCAGGCGAGTTGGCCGCGGTTGGCCGCCTGGGTGCGCGCAGTCGCGACATCGCCAACCACGTCGTTGCCAGTCTCGGTCACATCGGTCTTGGACATGAGCCGCTTGAAGCTGGGCACGGCAATGGTCATCAGGATGGCGCCCACGGCCAGGGCAATCATCAGCTCGACGATCGAAAAGCCGCGCTGCTTTCGTCTGGCAGGGTTCTGATCTGTTGGATGAAGCATATGGATCCCTTCCCCGTTGAGATGCGGCGTCCCGCATTTGCCGGCAAATCTAGCATCCTGCGCGCGAGGATGGCGCAAGAAAGCTGACAAGCGGTTGCGAATGACGGATGAGCGGTGGATTTGCGGGCGCACAAGGCCAGCCATCGGGCGGATTGGCTGGCCCGTTCCCGGTGCACCGGCGCTTTCTTCGTTTTGCTGTACTGCAGGCAGGGCCCAGTCCTTCGCCGGGATCGCGCCAAGGCGCGGTCGAAATTGCGAAGCGCTGTCTCGTCAGGGTCTGCCATGGGGAAAATGCTTTTCCGCCTGGGTTCTGACCGGGCGGGCCGGTGTCTTTCGGGCTGGGTACCCGCTAAAATGCACGTTTCCTATCCCGGTGGAGACTCCCCTTGAGCGATCTTGTGTTGTGGCTGGACAAACTTGGCATGGATGACCTCGCTCAGGTCGGTGGCAAGAATGCCTCCCTGGGCGAGATGATCGGCAATCTGGCCGCGCTGGGTGTATCCGTGCCGGGCGGCTTTGCCACCACTGCCGATGGCTACCGCAAGCATCTTGAGAATACGGGACTGGCCGGGCGCATTGTCGCGCGCATGCAGGACCTGGATGTCGAGGATGTCAACGCGCTGGCCGCAGCGGGCCAGGACATTCGCGGCTGGATCGTCGACACGCCGCTACCCGACGACATGGCTGAGGCCATCCGCCAGGCCTACGCGCGCCTGTGCGCCGATGCGGGCGGCCAGGACGTCGCCGTGGCAGTGCGCTCGTCCGCCACCGCCGAGGACCTGCCGGACGCCAGTTTTGCCGGTCAGCAGGAGACGTTCCTCAACGTGGTGGGCATCGACGATGTGCTGCATGCGGTGAAAGAGGTATTCGCCTCGCTGTACAACGACCGTGCCATCGCCTACCGCGTACACCACGGCTTCGCGCATGAGGATGTGTTCCTGTCCGCGGGTGTGCAGTTGATGGTGCGCTCGGATATCGGCGCCTCGGGCGTGCTGTTCACGCTGGACACCGAATCGGGATTCCGCGACGTGGTATTCGTCACGGCCAGCCACGGGCTGGGCGAGATGGTGGTACAGGGCGCGGTCAACCCGGATGAGTTCTATGTGTTCAAGCCGACCCTGAAGGCCGGCAAGCCCGCCGTCCTGCGTCGCCAGCTCGGCGCCAAGCAGCAGCGCATGGTCTACTCCGACGCCGACGGCGAGCGCGTGCGTGTCGAGGAGACGCCGAGCGAGCTGCGCAACCGTTTCTGCATCAGTGACGCGGACGTGGAGGAATTGTCGCGCCAGGCGCTGATCATCGAGGAGCACTACGGTCGGCCCATGGATATCGAGTGGGCCAGGGATGGAGGCACCGGCAAGCTGTACATCGTGCAGGCGCGCCCGGAAACAGTGAAGTCGCGAGCGCACGCCACCCAGCGCGAGCGATTCCAGCTCAATGAAACCGGTGAGGTGCTGATCGAAGGTCGCGCCATCGGCCAGAAGATCGGTGCCGGCAAGGCCCGGGTGATCCGCTCGATCAAGGATATGGACCAGTTCCAGGAAGGCGATGTGCTTGTGGCCGACATGACCGACCCCGACTGGGAGCCGATCATGAAGCGCGCCGCGGCAATCGTCACCAACCGCGGTGGCCGTACCTGCCATGCCGCCATCATCGCCCGCGAACTGGGCGTACCGGCCGTGGTCGGCACCGGCAGCGGCCTGGAAACCATCCCCGATGGCGAGCCGGTCACCGTCTCCTGCGCCGAGGGCGATACCGGGCGCATTTATCGGGGATCACTTGATTTTGACCGCATCACCACGGACCTGGGCGACATGCCCGAGGCACCGCTGAAGATCATGATGAACGTGGCCAACCCCGAGCGCGCGTTCGACTTCGGCCAGCTGCCCAACGCCGGAATCGGCCTGGCGCGCCTGGAAATGATCATCGCCAGTCATATCGGCGTGCATCCACGGGCGCTGCTGGAGTACGCCA
>CAVTJF010000045.1:0-107434 GCA_963734945.1 uncultured Gammaproteobacteria bacterium | reverse complement strand
ATGTCGGACCTCTGGTGCGAAAGTCTTTGCTGTGGTCAGAGCGGGGCCAAATCGAACAGGCCCTTGAATTGGTCAACGCGATATCAGGTGGCTGAGCCAGTGTGTTTCCAGTGTGTTCGAACAGTTTCGCATGGTAAAGGAGAGCACGTGCATTATTCGTTAGCCGGATAGTGTGCAGATGCACTGCCCCAAGGAGCAGAAGCGGATCAAGCGTGCCGGTCCGCTCAAGGCCGCCTAAAAGTTTGTAGAACTGCTCTTGGGGATAGATATCCTTCGAGCTCCTACGCCCGCCAGCGACAGAAAAGCGACCGCGGCGACCGCATCCTAGCTGACAAGGGCAACGCCTACACCCGAGTCCTGGGTCTCGGCGGCGCACCGCTCGAGTGCTCCGGTCGCTGCGCTGCCAAACCTATGAGGGGTAGAACCCCGCCGCTTAATGGCTTCTTATGAGTGCATTAGTCCCATACAGATACGCGTTGAAGATTGCCGCGGCAGGCAGAGCATTGTCATCGATGGTTCCGGAGAGTTCCTCCGAACGAGGAGCCCACAGGTTGGCATGCACGCGCATGGGAAGGTGAGGCAGTGGCGTCGGGTCCCATCCGACCCGCTTATGAACGACGTTGCCGTCCACCGACCACGCAATGTAGCCAGGTCGCCATTCGATCGTGTAGCGATGAACTTCCAACGTCGCATCGAACCCAAGCTCAATACGGTATGGTGTACCACGATAGCCATAGGCCATGGTTGCCCCATCGTCACCGGGATTGAAGTAGACATTGACCAGCATGCCCGTTGGGTCGCCGCCCACGAGTTCGATGTCGATCTCTTGGCGGGGCTGGCTTCGATGCAAGAAAAATCCGGTGACTAGACCAGGTCCCGAAGCTGCCTTGATCTCGGCTTCAAAGCGTCCGTGCTCAAAGACCTCCACGGAGGCAAAAGCGCCAGAGCGGTAAGGTCTTCCATCTCCGGCGCCGCGCTTGCTCATGGTGAGGTGTAGCCCTTCCTCCACGTGTACCACGCCTTCGATCTCGACGAGGCTCGATTCCCAGGGAACGTTTCGACGAGTGCCCGAAACGGAGAGACGCCCGTCGCCGTGGCCGTGTCCGCCAGACATTGGCCACAAGTTGCTGCCATTTCAGCGACGTGGGGCGACGGTCGCCAGTGGCTTCGTGGTGGTAAGACCCAAGGCGAAGGATCCAGTTGAAATAGGTTCCATCGGAATGAATCGGCATGGGCTTTCCGCACAGCGACGGGCGGTCATCCCTGAAGACGCGTAAGCTTCTTGCTGCGCCTACGGGGAATGCCTCGGCAGGCTGGTTGAGCCCAAGGAAGGCGCACAAGTCCAGCCATCGGTTATCGCTTGGCTTGTGCCTTGAAAGGATTAGCGTTCGTGAGTGCGGCAGAAGCTCGAGCCCGCTACCGAAAGGGGGCGCCAACTCCAGCAGAAACTTGGCCTCGGTATTTGTGATGATGCTAGACAGCGCGCTCGGGGCGAGTGGGGCATCCACGATTGCGTCGAAGGTTCCAAGCAAGACGGGGAGGTCGTTCGCTTGGATGTCTTCCTCATCGCCGTCATACACTCGCACGCGCAGTCCAAGCATAGACAGCGCCATGGCAAGACCCTCATGCGAACCGCCGGCCGTCCAGGCAAGAACTGACCCCGATGTCTCTCGATTAGGTGACGCAAGAGCCGCGCCTGCATCAACGGTTCCAGCTCGCGCCAGATACGGCAGGATGGAATAGGCGTTGTCGGAGGCAGTATCCTGTCGCTGTAATATGACTGGAGAATGCAAGGCAAGCGCGCCTAACGCTTCGAAGCGAAAATTCATCCACATATCGACTGGACCGATCACGGGCATGGCTCGCAATAAGGTTGCAGCGCCTTTTCGAGAGAGGACGTAGCCAGAAAGAAACCACAAACCTCGCAGCGGTCGGAACACGATGTCATCCAGATTGATTCGCTCCGCGCTACCATCGGCATCGGCGTAGGAGAAATAGAGGAGTCTAGGACCTTCGATGTCCGCGCAGTGCCGGAGGGCGGCGCTCCAACCCCGATCGATCATCTTGGCAGCTCCGCGCGTGAACCAGATGTCGTCTTCGAGTACGAGCACGTATTCGTCAGCGCCGGCCACAATTTTCTTCCATACCTCCACGTGTGACTTCGCAACGGCGACCTCCTGACGCGTCATTCGGACCGTTTCGTCAACCCCGAAGCAGGCCAACAGCCGAGGGTCGGGTTGGACGTGCATGTGGTCACCAATGCGATAATCGTGTCGACATCGGCGGTCGCCGCGACCGCGCGGCCGTCGCGCGCATCCACGGCGGCAATCGTCGTGTGATTGAGAGAAGTGGGGCGCCGTCGACCGTTCGGAAACGAGCCAGCTCGCGACGTGCGCGTCGCCATCGCCGAGGCTGGCGGTCTAGATTGATCACCACAATCGCCCCGATCTTCGTGTCGCCCAGGCCGAAGGCGCGAATGCGCCCCCCTGGAAGGAGCCTCACCAGCGTTCGTAAGAGGCTGAAGATCAGCCTGTTAAACGCGCCCGACACGTCCCTGATGTTCACTTTGCTTCCGGTAGTGTTGGGAATCTAAAGCGTCCATATTACGCCAGTTGCGAGCGTCTCCCCGGTAACTCAGGTCCCACCGCGTCTCGGCAATGGCACCCCAATCTTTCAGCAATACGAAGTCCAAAGGTTCGTCGGCTAGAACGAGCTCGCGCGCATGCGCCGCCAAGGCGGCAGTCAGGTTTCCGGGGCCGGTCGTCGACTGGATCTCTGGACGCGGATCGTCGCCAAGTAGCTTGTCGGTAGCGCGCTCAAGCGCGCGTCGCAGCACGGGGTGTTCAGCGGGTGCCGCGAGAGGATCATTGTTGACATAGAAGATCCGGTCTGTGGTCGATAGATCGCCTTGCCATATCTTGGACGCCGGGATCATACCGGCGGAGGCGATGTCGTAACAAAGCGGCTGTAACTTCAACGCATCATCGATGAAGAGCGTTTTCCAGCCATCGCTTATCAGAACATCGTCTGCGTCGACGTAGAGACCACCTTCGGCAAATACAAAGCACAGTCTCAGATAGTCGCAACGCATCGCCGGGTGGTGGCAACGGGAGAAGGCTTTCAGGTCGACGTGAGCCATATCGCTCGCCGATGTAAGTGGCGGCCGAGGCGTCGCTGAACATCCGAAACTGACAGCCTTCGTTATGTAGGCGGTCCCAGCTGATTAGGCAGTCCGCGACGTCATCCGGGACGTCGTGGGGATCGTGCCAGTAGCGGATCACCGTTCGAGGCACACTCACGGCGCTCTTCGGTCCATCATCTTTTGGTGTTGCACGGTGATTCAGTATATGAAGCGTCAGCTCGCGCATAAATGCCGAGCGCAGGCGATGATCCTCTTCGAAGCCGGGCGGGTAGTCCTCAATCCTGATCATGAACGGCTGCAATCTAGGTCGATCAACCGCAGGATCGGCCCGCGGCATGCCTTGTGCCACGGTAGTGACAGGCGGGCAATCATCGCGTCGTTCTCCGGTTCAAGACCGCTCTCATGTATTCCTGATAGTGGTTGGAAGACTTCTTTAAGTAAACATGACTCTCAACAACGAAACCGTCCAAATTGTGCTCGCAAGCGTACGCGTCAAGATCGTGAAGGTTGTTGATGAAACCTCGCCCATTGAAGTTTAGTGACGTGTTGCACAAAACGCCGTAGCCTGTGCGTGACCGGAACGCACATAGTAAATCATGCATTGGCCTGTTCGTTGCAGCGGTCACCGTCTGGATTCGGGCGGTGCCATTGACGTGAGTGACGGCGGCAAGCTTCTCGGTCGTGGCCCGGTAAGTGAACAGCATGTAGGGGCTCGCTCGTGAGCAGCCGAACCACTTCTTAGCCTCATCCTGTAGACAGACCGGTGCGATCGGACGGAATGGCTCGCGCTGCTTGATAGCGTTCAGCCGTGTCCTCGTGGTGACACTGAATGGTGCGGCAATGATGGATCGGTTACCCAGTGCGCGGGGACCAATCTCATATCGTCCGGTGACCCACCCGAGGATGAGATCGTTCGCTAAGAGTTCGGCGATCTCGTCGGGCGTGGCGTCGTGAATATCGTAGCGTTCGGTGTCGACTGGCCCATCCATGTTAAACAGTAGCCCACTGTATACGTCCCATTCGATTTTGGATTCCCCGTAAAGTGAAACTGCGCATCGATCGCAGTACCTATAGCGGAGCCGGAATCGTTGGCGACGGGTGGCACGAAGACGTCGGAGAAGAACCCTGTTTCCCTCCACTGACTGTTCCAGTCACAGTTGAGACCACAGCCACCGGCGATCACTAACGGGCGGCCCTTGGTCAGATGGTTCTGCGCAAACCGATAGAAGGTGTTGAAGATGGCATTGCTGTAGATACCTGCGAAGTTTCGAAATTCGGGGTCATCCAGTCCAACATCGCGATGCGGGGCATCAGATAGATCTTTGTACGCGCTAAGGGGTTGGAAAGGTTGGTGCAACAGAAAACTGAGCAGTCTTCTCTCATCGCTGGACGGTTCAGTTCGGGTCGAGAATGAAGCCAGCGCCATGAGTTTTCCTGCGTCGGATAGGCGGGGGTAGGGGCGGTCCTTGGCAAAGGTCGGATCGGCCAGGCCGTAGAGGAGTCCGTATCGATTACCAGGCTGGCTCAACACGTCACCAATCAGCGAGATATTGAGCGCGGCATCGATTTCGTAGAAGGCCCCAATACCGCCTTCCCATACCAAGGCATAGCACGGTGTGCCCTTTGGTAGCATGGACATACCAAAAGCGCAGAGTATGTGTGATCGCTCATGAGAGGACGAGAAGAGCTTCACTGATCGTTTCATGAAACGAGTTTGCCCCACGATCACATCATTCGCGGTGACGCCCCTATACCCAACATTTCTGTTGGATCCATGAATGAATTCATGATGATCGCGCGGCCACCATCCCCCGACACACATTACGTCTGGAGCACCTTCCATTTCACCGATAACCTTGAGAATGCTCGCACTAGATAGCGGGGAGTATCTATAATTTGAATCCTTCTCTTCTTCGACAGAAAATACCAATCTGGCATTTTGAAGAACGGCGACAGCGCCATCATGGCCAGGGTTGTACGAGAAGATTCGCATGGTTCCCACCTATGAGCTGACCCAAATAAGTATCGGTTAGAGGTAGTGAAATCCGGCTTGTCAGGTTATATCGGTTCCGTCGGAAGCGAGCACCGCCGGGCGAGTTCAGACAGCATCCATTGTCTACCTTTATATAGTGCGGCAGTGCACGTATCCGCGCGTTGCTTTCCAACGCGGCCATTGCATCTTCGCCCTCAAGCTGACGCGACTGCTCGGACCTCTTGAAAACCTCTGGCAAGAAGTGCGGGGCGGAATTCTTCCAATGAGTCAGCGGGAATTCCAAGCCACAATAGATTGCGCGCACGAGTCAATGGTACGTAGCCGATTCGTCCTAGCTCCGTGTCCACCCCAGCGAGAAGCGCACCGGGATGCTCCTTCTTGGTGGCCAGATACAACAACGCGTCCAAACTTTTGCCCTTGGCTTGGTGAACGGTATCCGCAAGGATTTGTGCTGGGTCATTCGCTGCGGGATCGTTTGCCGTGACTATGGGTGCATTTGGTAGTCCCGTCCTAGCCAGCTTCTTACCCAGGTTTCCCCATACTCGCCAATCCATGGTGCCGTGCAGTTCTCGCCAGCAGTGTTGGTCACGAATTGCCAATCCCTGACTTTCAACTATAGAACTAGACGATGAAAGGATTTGACATAATATACATTATGCGAAGTTAGATACGGCGGTTCGCATTGGTCGGCCGAGCGTGATTTTGGCCTGGAGCTGGCCTTCTGACGACGTTTCAGGCGGTATTCCAAGAATCCAACTGGCCATGACATTGGGTTTCGCTACCAGCACATGGATGTTCGCCTTGTCGTTCTGCGGTTGCTGCAAGCGCTCCTATCTGCGCTACTCGCCGCTGTCGCCGCCCGCCGGCGGCTGCAAGCGGCTTCTCAATCGATCGAGCGTCTGCAGCCAGGTGTAGTTGACCTGGGCTGCGAGCAGGCCGATCGGGCGAAAACTCTCGACCAGGCCGAACGGTGCAAAGTCGTCGATTCCACTGGCATCGCCAAGCACTGCCTGGGCCACGGCCTTGCCTGCGGCGGTGGTGGGTGCCAGGCCGTGGCCGCCGAAGGCCTGCGCCCAGTAAAGGCCATCGCCGCGGGTGCCCACTTGCGGCATCTGGTGACGGGCGTAGCTCATCAAGCCGGACCAGGCGTGGCTGATCCTGACATCGGCCAGTTGCGGGTAGACACGGGCAAGGTCGCGGCGCAGCAGGCGCTGAACATCTTGCGGACGGCGGTCGCGGATTGAAATGCGTCCGCCCCACAACAGGCGGGTGTCAGCCAGTACCCGGTAGTAGTCGAAGGCAAAGCGGGTGTCGTAGACGGCCGCGCGCGTGCTGATGACATCATGCACCCGCTCACCCAGCGGTTCGGTGGCCATGGCGTAGGTGGCAATCGGCATGACCGCTCGATCCACCTTGTATACGAGGCCGGACAGGTAGCCGCCGCAGGCCAGAACCACATGCCGGCAACGTACGCTGCCCTGTGCGCTGTCGACACGCCAGGACGCCCCGTCGCGCGTGATCGCCGTGACACGACTGTGTTCGTGAATGGCCACACCCTTCCCTGCCGCGGCTGCGGCAAGGCCCAGCACGTACTTGAGTGGATGAATGTGCATGGCATTGGGTTCGAACAGGCCGTCACTGTAGCGTTGCGTGTGCAGTTGCTGGCGCAGTTCATCCTGCGGCAACCATGCCCAGTGAACGTCGTAATGCCTGGCGAGAAGTGTCTGCCGGCGCTGCAGAATGCGCGGGTCCCTGAACCAGTTGGCCCAGATCACGCCCTGGTCGATGCATTCGCAGTCAATCTTGTATTCGGCAATCCGGCGGCGTATGCAATCGACCGCGTCGACACTGCGCTGATACAGGCGTTTGGCATGTTGGCTGCCGAGTTTCTGCAGCAGCGCCTTCTCTCCAAGGGAGTAGCCGGCAAACACGAAGCCGCCGTTGCGCCCCGATGCGCCATGACCCAGACCGTCGGCTTCCAGAAGCATCACGTCGCTGCTGCCGGACTCGGCCAGGGACAAGGCCGTGTTCAGCCCTGCAAACCCGCCACCCACGATCACGGTGTCGACGTCGTGCCGGCCAGCCAGTGCCGGGTAGTCCGGACGTTGCCCCATGCTGGCCGTGTAGAAGACACGCTGGTCGGGGCCAGTCGCGGTGCGCATCATGGCTGCGCAGCGTTCTCGCCCGTGTCGGCAGACAGGCCAGCCTGCACCCAGCCCAGATTGAGGCCGATGTGCGTGGCTTCGGGATCGGCCCACGCGTAGGCGACGGTGGTGTCATCCTGGTCGCGCACCAGCGACAGGCGAAGAATCTGCATGTCGCGTTTGAGGTAGTGCAACGACTCCAGACGCAGGGAATAGCCGCTGGGGTTGCCGTCCCGCCAGCGAATAGGCACATCCTGTCCCTGGTTGCCGATACGCAGCTCGCGCTGCATGTGCCAGTCCTTGCTGTCGGCCTTGGCATCGGGCCCGGCGCCGTTGATGGCGGCCCAGCCGTGGTACCAGCGAACCGCGCGTGCTTCCTGGTGCGCGTCATCACCTCGAGCCAGATCAGAAAAAGTCTTTGTTATCAGCTTCCTGCCGTCGAAATCTAAAGTAAGAGGTAATAGCGCTGCGGCACTACCCAGGCCGGCGATGATGGCGCTGCATGCATCCTTGCTGGCTGCCAGTTGCAACCTGCCACCGGTTGCCCTGCCCTGCATTGCGCATGGGGTCAGTTCCGCCCATTGCGGGTCCGCGGTGCTGCCCCTGGCGGGCAAGGGGCGCGAGGGCGTCATCATCAGTTGTCCGTCAGGCAGGCTGCGCAAGTGGTAGCGCCAATGGGCCACAAGGGGCTTGCCATCGGCGCCGGTCATGGTCAGTTGCCAGTCCCAGGTGTTGTCCAGGCCCTTGCTTGCCACAATGCGCTGGCGGATATGCACCGGTGGCAATGCCGCCTGGCTCTGGCTTGCCTGCCAGACCTGGGCATGGTTGTCATACTCCCCAGGCAGAAGTCTCAGCATGTCGCCATTGGCGGTGACGCCGGCGCGACCCGGTTGTGCGTCCGGCGTGATCGGGCTCGTGGCGGCGCAGGCCGCCAGGCTGATCAGTGCGGCGGCAAGAAGCACGCTTTTCGTGTTGGCGGCGATGGATCTGGTTGTGAAAGACATGGGCCGGCCTCGGCTGATTGGTTGTCACTTCATTGTGAAGGCTGCAGCGTCATTGTCAGGCCTGCGGCATCCGCGCCAAAAAGGACTGCTCGACGCCGGGCTGCGTGTGCTGGCCGCCGCGGTGCCGGGATGACTTGCGCTGCAATACGCGGCTAAAGTAGCTGCCATCAGGATTCGACTTTCAATGAACGGAGCATACACGATGACCGATACCCCGCTTGCACAGCAAACCTGCCATGGGCGCAAGGCGCCCGAGGACTGTCTTTCCGATGCGCAGATCAAGAGCCTGCTGCCCTCGGTGCCCGGCTGGCAGCTGAGCGAGGACGGCAAGGGCCTGCACAAGGACTTTTCATTCAAGGACTTCTACCACACGCTGGGCTTCATCACGGCCGTGGGCTGGATGGCCAACCAGCAGGACCACCACCCCGATATCGAAGCCGGCTACGGCCATTGCCGCCTGTTCTGGTCGACTCATGACGTCGACGGCCTGTCCATGAACGACTTCATCTGCGCGGCACGCAGCGAAGCGCTTGCGGCCGGGTAGGACGTGAAGAAATGGCTGCTGCCGATCCTGTCCGTGGCCCTGGCGGCGGCGTTGTTGTACGCCCTGGCGTGGCAGCTGACGCGCCAGGGTATTGATCGGCAGGCGCGCAGCAAGGTTGCCACCTACGACGCCGGACGCACACCATGGGATTTTGCGCCGCGTTCGGTCGAGGATCTGATTGCCGGGCGCGCGTTCGGCGCGGTCAGCATCACTCATGACCAGCGCGGCCTGATTGCGCGCAGCCGCAATACAGCGCCCTACGAGCTGGGTGTTCCGCTGCCCTACCCGGTAGATCTGAAGTACTTTCCCGTGCTTCAGCTCGGACTGGACAACGAAGGCCCGGTTCGGCTGCAGTGGCTCGTTCGCCAGCGACTCGCCGGACCCATGCTGATCTCCGAGACCATCCGCATGCAGCCCGGGGACCACGACATGCGCGTGGACTTTCGTTCGCTGCGCTGGTACCGGGCCGATGGCGGCGAGGCGACATCGCTGCCGCGCACGGCGGCCATGCTCAGGCTGAAGCTGTCGCAGCCAAAGAACACCATCGCGCGGCTGCGTTCGCTGCGCTGGCGCAATGGCAACAAGGGTGGAGCCATGCTCGCCAGGCAGCCCGTCCCGTGGTCGGCGCTGCGCCACGATGCGTCGCGGCCAACGTCGGTCGTTCCGGTGTTCTTGCTGCCCCGGGCCGGGGTGGAAACGATGCTGACGCTGCGCGACGCCATGGCCCAGGCGCAGCCCGCGGCGGTGGTCGTGGCCTCGGTTGATGCGCTCAAGGCCCGGTCAGCGCACGTCGACGATGCCATGCAGACCATCGCCGCCCTGCTGGCCTACGCATTGGTGATGCTGCTGACCTTGCAGCGCACGCGGCGACTCGAGCACGGGCGCCCTGGACGCGGGCTTCTGCCGCTGCTGCAGGCTGCGGTTTGCGCCGGTCCGTCGCTGGCCTGGGCGGTCGGCATGTACGGTGACCCGAATCCGGGAGTCGCCTGGATGGGCGCGATGATGGCGGCACTGGGTTTCACGGCATGGCTGGCCTGGCGCAGTTACGCGCGCGACTGGCGCTGGCTTGCCTGGCAAGGCCGCATGGATTGGCGCGACTGGCTGATGCCGGCGGTCACGCTGGTGCTGGCCGTCCTTCTGGTACTGGCTGCAGACAGCGCGCCGCAGCGCCCCGGCATCGGCAAGGCCGTGCTTTACCTGGCCTGGGCGGCGCTGCAGCAGCTGTTGATCCTGGCCGTGCTGGCACCGCGCCTGCATGCGATGCTCAAGCCGCGGTGGTTGTGTGCCCTGGTTCTGGGCACCCTGTTTGCCCTGGCACACGCGCCCAATGCGCTGCTGATGGAGCTGGCGCTCCTGGCCGAAGTGCTGTGGGCATGGCACTTTCTGAAGCGTCCGGTTCTGCTTCCCGTGGTGTTAGCACACGCTATTGCCGGCCTGCTGACGGCCGCTGCCATGTCCGGTTTGCCGTTGCGGTCCCTGGAGGTAGGTGCGCGGTTCCTGCAGTAGACGCGATGGGCGAGCGCCCTGCCCGGGGTTAATCAGAGGGTCACTGGAGTGCGTCGAGCACCTGCTTCAGCTCGTCGGGCAGCGGCGCAGTGAAACTGTAACTCTGCTGCTGCCAGTCGAACTCGAAACGCGCGGCGTGCAGAAACAGGCGCTTGAGTCCGGCCTGGCGGAAGCGAGCCACGGACTCGCGGCTGGCGTACTTGTCGTCCCCGGCCACGGGGTGTCCGACATGCGCGGCATGCACGCGGATCTGGTGGGTACGGCCGGTGGCCAGAGTGACTTCGTGCAGGCTGGATGACGGGTAGTCCTCGATGCGCTTGAAAAAGCTCAGCGATGGCTTGCCGCCCTGCTCCACCCGTACCACCCGCTCGCCGCCGGCAAGGGCAAACTTGCCCAGCGGTGCGTTGACGTCGAAGCGTGCCGTATCGGGTCTGCCGTCAAGCAGCGCAAGATACTGCTTGGTGACCTTGTGTTCGCGTATCAACGCCTGCAGCGCCGTCAGCGCGGCGCGCTTGCGGGTCAGGACCATGATTCCGGACGTTTCCCGGTCCAGGCGGTGGACCAGCTCCAGCGACTCCGAAGGCCGTGCGTGCCGCAGCAGTTCGATGACGCCGTGACTGATGCCGCTGCCGCCATGGCTGGCCAGTCCGGAAGGCTTGTTGACCACCAGGAAATGCCGGTCCTCGTGGACGATGGCCTGTTCGATCAGACGGATCTGGTCGGCCGGTGGCGGCCGCGAGTCGCCCGGATTCGACTGGCGTACCGGGGGAATGCGCACCACATCGCCCACCGCAAGGCGCCGGCTCGGCTTGACGCGGCCACCGTTGACCCGTACCTGGCCCGAGCGCAGAAGGCGATAGACCAGGCTGCGCGGCACACCCTTGAGCAGGGCATGCAGGCAGTTGTCCAGGCGCTGACCCTCCCTGTCCTGGCCGATTTCCACGTGCTGGACGCCGCCCTCGGAAGGCGATGGCGTGGTTGTTTGCGTTGGCATATGTTTCCGTTCTTGATACACTTTCACGGCGCGAGGCTGGCCGGATTTCGATTTTCCGGGTCAGTCCCCTGCGCCAAGCGTCTGGGTGGATTTGCCGATCATTGTACTGATTGCGCAATCCGGCTGCCCGCGCGCTTGCGCGGGGAAGCAGGTTCCTGTTCCATCGGTAGCCTGCCGAAGTGTGACATCCCTACAATCCACGCCGCTGCAGCCTGCAACATGCTGCACGGTCATTGCCACTCCTGCGTGGCGCGATTCCCTGGCTGGCCGCTGACGTGCGCCGCCCCGGTGCGCGGCCCGCTGGCGCGGCCGAGGAATTACAATGAAACGCATGTTGATCAACGCAACTCAGCGTGAAGAGTTGCGTGTTGCCATCGTCGATGGCCAGAGTCTGTACGATCTCGACGTAGAAATCCCCTCCCGCGAGCAGAAAAAGGCCAATATCTACAAGGGCCGCATCACTCGTGTCGAACCTTCCCTTGAAGCGTGCTTCGTCGAGTATGGCGCGGATCGCCACGGCTTCCTGCCGCTCAAGGAGATCTCCCACAAGTACTACGTGGACGGTGTGGACCACCGCAAGGCGGGTATTCGCGAGCTCATCAAGGAAGGCAGCTCGCTGATTGTCCAGGTGGAAAAGGAAGAGCGTGGCAACAAGGGCGCCGCCCTGACCACCTTCATCAGCCTGGCCGGGCGCTACATGGTGCTGATGCCACTCAACCCGAAAGCCGGCGGCGTGTCCCGCCGTATCGAGGGTGAGGACAGGCAGGCGCTGAAGGCGGCCATGGCGCATGTCACAGTCCCCGACGACATGGGCCTGATCGTGCGCACGGCCGGTCTGGGACGCAATGCCGAGGAGCTGCAATGGGATCTGGATTACCTGCTGCAGTTGTGGAAGGCCATTGACAAGGCGGCCGAGGAACGCAAGGCGCCCTTCCTGATCTATCAGGAGTCAAAGCTGTTCATTCGTGCCCTGCGTGACTACCTGCGCAACGATATCGGCGAAATCCTGATTGACGAGGAGAACCTCTACAACGAGGCGCATGACTTCATGCAGCAGGTCATGCCCAACAGCTTGCGCAAGCTGAAGTTGTATCAGGACACTACCCCGCTGTTCTCGCGCTACCAGATCGAATCGCAGATCGACCAGGCGTTCGGCCGCGTCGTACGCCTGCCGTCGGGTGGCTCGATGGTGATCGATCATACCGAGGCGCTTACCGCGATAGATATCAACTCGGCGCGTGCCACCAAGGGCAGCGATATCGAGGAAACAGCCTTCAACACCAACCTGGAAGCGGCCGAGGAAATCGGACGCCAGTTGCGCATCCGGGATCTGGGTGGCCTGATCGTCATCGACTTCATCGACATGGACGCGGGCAAGCACCAGCGTGCAGTCGAGGACAAGCTGCGCGAGGCCTTGCAGCTCGACCGTGCCCGCGTGCAGATCGGGCGCATCTCGCGATTCGGTCTGATGGAGATGTCGCGCCAGCGTCTGCGTGCCAGCCTGGGCGAATCGACCCAGATCGTCTGCCCGCGCTGTGATGGCCATGGCAGCATTCGCAGCATCGAGTCCCTGTCGCTCTCCACCCTGCGTGTGGTGGAAGAGCACGCCATGAAGGACTCCACCGGCCAGGTGCTGGTGCAGGTGCCGACGAGCGTGGCCAACTTCCTGCTCAATGAAAAGCGCGCTGCCGTGGTCGAGATCGAAATGCGTCACGGTACCCACGTGGTGATCGTGGCCGACGACAAGCTGGTCACGCCGCACATGGAAATCTCCCGTCTGCGCACATCCGAGCTGGGCGAGCACAACAAGCCCAGCTACGAGCGCCTGATTGCGTCCGAGCCAACCCCGGTTCGAAAGATGGGCGTGGATATCGGGTCGCATGAAGAAGCTGCGGTGAGCCGCATCACTCCCTCACAGCCTGCCCCATTGCATGTGGAGCCGGAAGTCGAGACAGCCGAGGAAACCCTGGTGCCGGCCGCGAGCGTGTCCGGGACCGGCTTGCTGAGCCGTCTCGTGGGCTGGTTGTCCGGCAAGGAATCAGCGGCGAAAGACTCGGATGACGACAGCAAGGACAAGAAGTCGGGCCAGTCCCGTCGCCGCAGCACCTCCGGCTCGGAGGGGCGTGGCAGCAATGGCAGTTCACGCGGTGGCCAGGGACGCAGCCGTTCGCGTCAGGGTGCCCGCGGTGGCAAGTCGCGTTCCAGTTCGTCCGGCAAGCAGAGTGATTCCGGCAAGTCCGCCAGCGACGACAAGCGCTCCGGCGCTGGCAAGGCGGCAGGCCGCGGCCAGGACAAGGGCGGCAGCACGCGCCAGAATGCTTCGAGCCGACAGAAGGCCGCGTCCGAGAACAAGAGCGACGCGTCTGATCAGGGCAGCGCTGGCAAATCCCGCAGTGAAAAGCAGACAGGCAAGGACAGCGCCAGGCCGCGCAAGTCGCCTGCTGATTCGCCGGATGCAAAGGACAAGGCAGCCCCTGCGGCAGCCGAGGCCACATCGCAGAAAGATCATGCCGATGACAGCAAGGCAGCAGGCGGTGGCGAAGGGTCCAGCAATGGCAATGACAAGAGCGATGGCAGCGGCAACAGGAGCGGTCGCTCCCGCCGCCGTGGCCGCCGCGGTGGCCGTCGTCGTCGTCGCGGTGGCAGCAAGAGCAGCGACCAGGCCGGTTCGAACCCGACCGAGCAAGCCGTGAGCGGCTATCAGGATGACGATGCCGGCAAGGACACGCGTATACGTGCTCCCTGGGGCGAGGTAGACGAATCACAGGGCAACAGCGATCGAGGCGATGCAGCTGCGGCCTCGAGCAGGGGCGCGGACAAGTCAGACAAGGCTGACAAGGCAAAGCGTTCGCAGCCGGACAAGCCGCCTGCGGCTGCCGGAGAGGCTCACGACAAGTCGGAGACGCAGACCAAGGCGCCGAACAAGGGCGCCGGCAAGGATGCGGTGGCGCCGGCTCCGGCCGAGAAAGCCTCGGCTTCGGCAAATTCGGCTGCGGACAAGTCCGAGCGGAAGAATACGTCTGATGGCGCACCCGGCCAGCCGGCCAAGCCCAGGCAATCGCATGCGACCAGCAGTGGAGAGGCGTCGGCGCAACAGTCTGCGGCAAGCACGCCTGCAGCTCCGGCTCCAGCCCCGGCCCCGGCCTCCGGCCCCGGCTTCAGCTCCGGCACCGGCTCCGGCACCAGCTCCGGCACCAGCTCCGGCACCAGCCCCGGCACCAGCTCCGGCTCCGGCTCCGGCACCGGCTCCGGCACCAGCTCCGGCACCAGCTCCGGCACCGGCTCCGGCACCGGCTCCAGCTCCAGCTCCGGCACCAGCCCCCGCTCCAGCGGCGAGCAAGCCGGCAGCGAACCAGGCGCCGGCTCCGGCGGTTGAATCACAGCCGAATCAGGACACCTCCGACCGCTGAGGATCGTCTGTCAGGTAACGGGCTGGCGCGCATGTGCCGCCCGTTGCGCTTGCTGCGAAGCTCTCCTCGCTCGACATCAGGCGTCCCGGCACCGGCGTGCTGGCCGGTTCGGTTGCGTGCTCGGCGTGGCCTGCGTTTGGCCGGGTTCCCGGTCACGCGCCAACCGTACCTGCCTGGACACGATGGTGCCTGCCCGCAGCGGACGGGCCGTGCAGTGGCGCGGTTCGCCGAGCTCAGGCTCGGGGCTGCGGTGGCGCCTGCTCGGGCTCACCCAGGCCGTAGGCGTTGACCAGATGCGCCAGCGCAATGGCGTTGTCGATTTCCAGCTTCTCGAACAGTCGCTGTTTGTAGGTGGATATCGTCTTGGGGCTCAGGCTCATCCGCGTGCCGATGTCCTTGACCATCACGCCGCGCACCAGCATGAGTGCCACTTCAAGCTCACGCGCGGTGACCTTGTCAAAAGGCGATTCGCTGCCGTTGACGCTGTCCAGTGCCAGTTGCTGCGCTACCGCTGGCGCCAGGTAGCGGTTGCCGCGCGCGGCCATGCGTACCGCCGTCAGCAGCTCGCTGGCAGGGCAACCCTTGGTCAGATAGCCCAATGCGCCGGCCTCAAGCAACCGGCGTGGCAGGCGCGAGTTCTCGATCGCGGTCAGTACGACCACGTGGGTAGGTGACTCGGCACGATGCAGGCGTTCGGTGAGCTCCAGACCGCTGCAGCCGGGCAGATGCACATCAACCAGCGCGACATCCGGCTTCAGTTGCTTGATCATGCGCAGGCCGGACTCGGCATCGCCAGCTTCGCCAACAACCCGGAAACCATCCTCGTCTTCCAGGATCATGCGAAAACCGGCACGCACGAGTTCGTGGTCGTCCACGATTACCAGATCCACCATGCCCACTCCCCGATTGGCCTTGTGCCTTGTTCCAGTTGCTCGATTCGCTGGTGAATCGATGCCCTTGATCATAGCAGGACGGGGACGGGTTCCGCAGCACATGCCGCGGCAAGCAGTGCCAGACTGGTGCCCGGGGCGGGACTTGAACCCGCATGGATAAAATCCGAGGGATTTTAAGTCCCTTGCGTCTACCGATTCCGCCACCCGGGCGTGATGCATTCACCGCAGTCTGCAGCGCAATCGGGACATCAGGGCAATGGAGGCCAGGGTCGGAATCGAACCGGCGTACACGGCTTTGCAGGCCGCTGCATAACCACTCTGCCACCTGGCCATCGCCTTCCGGATCACCTGGCCTGCTGCGCGTGAGACCACGCATGGGCAGCTTAGCGACTTTTGTCCAAAACAACAAAACCTCGGCGGACCGAGGTTTTGCGCAGGACCGGTGCAAAGTCCGGAAACTCTGGAGCGGGAAACGAGGCTCGAACTCGCGACCTCAACCTTGGCAAGGTTGCGCTCTACCAACTGAGCTATTCCCGCCCGCGAGCAGCGTATCTTACCTGCTCAATCGTGACTGTCAAGCATTTGAAGCAAGATTGCATCGCAACGTGCCATCTGCAACGCGTTTCACTCGGCCTTGCTGCCTGCGCTGCCACCCTTGTTGAGTGTGGGCCACGCCGCCTTGAGGTAGATCAGGCCGGACCAGATGGTGAGCGCGGCGGCCACGACCAGCAACGACTCGCCTACCCGCCAGTAGCGCAGCAGTTCGGCATCCTTGTCGTGTTCGAGCAGCAGTACGACCAGGGCAATCATCTGCATGACTGTCTTGATCTTGCCCACCATCGCCACCCGTACCGTAGTGCGCTGACCCATTTCGGCCATCCATTCGCGCAAGGCGGAAATGCCGATTTCGCGGCCCACGATCACGGCGGCGGTTATGGCCAGCAGTTCGGTGGGATGACTTTGCACCAGCAGAAACAGAGTCACAGCCACCATCAGCTTGTCCGCCACCGGGTCCAGAAAGGCACCGAAGTCCGAGGTCTGGTTCCAGCGCCTCGCCAGGTAGCCGTCGAGCCAGTCGGTGAAAGCGGCAAGGCTGAAAATGATGGCCGCACCAAGGTTGGAAAAACGCAGTGGCACGGCGTCCACGATGGCATGGGAGTAATACACCAGGATCATGATGGGAAGAAGCAGGATCCGGAACAGGGTCAACCAGGTTGGAAGGCTGATGCGCATCGTCGTGTCGGGTTCCTTGTCTGCGGCAGCCGTGCTGCTCAGTCGTGAAGGTGCTTGTAGATTTTCTGTGCCAGATGTCGGCTGATGCCGCGTACCGTGGAAAGCTCTTCCACACCAGCCGCGCGCAAGCCTTCCAGGCCACCGAAAGCGCGTAACAAGGTAGCACGTCGCTGTGCGCCGATGCCGGGAATGCCTTCCAGGGTGCTGCGTTGTCGGCTTGCGGCACGCCGGCGTCGGTGTCCGGTGATGGCGAATCGGTGGGCCTCGTCGCGTACTTCGTCGACCAGATGCAATGCCGGTGAGTGCGGCCCCGGGCGCAACAGGCGGCTGGACGTGGCCAGAACCAGCGACTCCTGGCCGGCACGCCGGGTGGGTCCCTTGGCCACGCCCACTATCCGTATTCCCGTCAGTCCCAGTTCTTCCATCACTGTCACGGCCTGCCTGACCTGGCCCTTGCCGCCGTCGATCAGCAGCACATCCGGGCGCTCGCCCTGCCCTTCGGCGATACGGCGGAACCGCCTTGTCAGGGCACTATGCATGGCGGCGTAGTCGTCGCCGGGCTGTATCCCCTGGATATTGAACAGGCGGTAGTGTGACTTGAGCGGTCCGTCAGGGCCGAACACGACACAGGATGCGACCGTGGCTTCGCCCCGCGTGTGACTGATGTCAAAACATTCGATGCGGGTCGGTGCCGGCTCCAGCTGCAGCAGGTCGGCCAGGGCCAGCCAGCGCTTCTCGCGCGACTGGCGGCTGGCCATGCGCGCCTTCAGCGCCGCGTGCGCGTTGCGCTCGGCCATGGCCAGGAAGCGGGCGCGCTCGCCGCGTACGCTGGTCTTGATGGCAAGCGCGCTGCCACGGTGAACGCTCAGCGCGGTGGCAAGCAGGTCAGCCTCGCCGGGAGGCAGATGGCAGATGATCTCGTCGGGCATGGGGTTGTCCAGATAGTGCTGGGCAATGAACTGCGCCAGCACTTCCTCGGCCTCGTGGTCCAGCACCAGTCTGGGAAAGAAGTCGCGCGAGCCGAGATTGATTCCGTTGCGGAACGAGATCACGCTGACGCAGGCCACCCCGCCCTCTATCTGGCAATCAAGCAGATCCATGTTCTGGCCGCTGCCGCGCACGTGCTGCTCGGCATACAAGGTTCGCAACGAGGCAATCTGGTCGCGCAGGCGCGCCGCGCGCTCGAAGTCCAGGGCCTTGCTGGCCTGGTCCATGTCGGCGCCCATCTCGTCGATGATTTCGCTGCTCTGTCCTTTCAGGAACATGCGCAGATGGCGCACGTCACGCTGGTAGTCCTGTGCGCTGATGATGTTGACGCACGGGGCGCTGCAACGTCCGATCTGATATTGCAGGCACGGGCGCGAGCGGTTGTTGAAGTAGCTGTCCTCGCATTGCCTGACCTTGAACAGCTTGTGCAACAGGCTCAGGCTCTGGCGTACCGACTTGGCACTGGGATACGGCCCGAAATATTCGCCGGGCTTGTTGCGGGGGCCGCGATGCAGGCTCAGTCTGGGGAAGTCTTCATGTCCCGACAAGTGGATCCAGGGGTAGCTCTTGTCGTCGCGCAACATGATGTTGTAGCGCGGCTTGAGCGACTTGATCAGTTGCGATTCGAGCAGCAGTGCCTCGCTGGCTGTACGCGTCACGGTCACCTGGACACGGGCGATGCGTTGCACCATGGCTGCAATGCGGGGCTGCATGCTGGGCCGCAGGAAATAGCTGCCAACGCGCTTTTTCAGGTTGGCGGCCTTGCCGACGTAAAGCAGTTCGTCGTTGCTGTCGTAGAACCGGTATACCCCCGGTGACTGGCTCAGCGTCCTGACGTAGGCCTTGCCATCAAATGCGATGGATTGCTTGGGCATCTGCCCATTGTATATTCAAGGTCAGGCAAGATGACCGGCAAGTCTGTCGATGGCGCCCTCGAGCAGTTTCAGGACCTCGAGAAAGCCGTCGTCGCCACCAAAATACGGATCCGGTACTTCAACCGGCTGCTCCATCCCTGCGACATCAAGCATCAGCCCGACCCGGGCCCGGCTGCCTCGCGGTTGCATCTGCAGCAGATGCTGCACATTGCTGCGGTCCATGCCCAGCAGCCAGTCATGGCGGTCGAAATCGGCAACCGAGACCTGCTGCGCCCGGTGAGCTGAAAGGTCGTAGCCATGACGGCTGGCCACGGCGCAGGCGCGTGCATCGGCGCCCTGCCCTATGTGCCAGTCACCTGTGCCGGCCGACGCCACCTGAAAGTCCAGCCCGGCCTGCGCGAACTTGTCGCGCGCAATGATCTCGGCCAGTGGCGAGCGACAGATATTGCCCAGGCAGACAAAGAGTACCGATTTGTCCGGTTCATTCATGACCGGCCCCTTGCAGGTGGCGCTCGGCTCGGGCCAGGTCCGCGGCGCTGTCGATTCCTGGCGGGAACGGGTCGGACACCACGCGCACCGAGATCGAATAGCCATGCTCCAGCGCGCGCAACTGCTCCAGCGACTCGGCAGCTTCCAGCGCGCCCCGATCAAGCTGGCTGAAGGTGCGAAGGAATGCCGCCCGATAGGCATACAAGCCGATGTGGCGCAACAGTGGCACGCCGGCTGGCAATGTCGAAGGGTCGGCTGCCAGGGCGTCCCGTGCCCAGGGCACGGGTGCCCTGCTGAAGTACAGCGCGCGGCCATGCCGGTCGCGCACCAGCTTGACGCAGTTGACGTCGAACAGCTCATCGCGCGAACGCAGCTCCGTGGCCAGAGTGGCCATGGGCGCATCGCCCTCGACCAGGGCCGCGACGGCCGCGTGAATACCCGAGACCGGGGCAAATGGCTCGTCACCCTGGAGGTTGATCACTGGCTCATCATCGTCCCAGCCACCGATGCGCGCGCACTCGGCCAGACGGTCGCTGCCACTGCTGCAGTCGCTGGACGTCATGCACACGGCCACGTCCAGGTCGGCGACGGCATCGAGCACGTCCTGGTGATCACTGGCTACCACTACTCGGCGTGCGCCGCTGTCCAGAGCTCGACGCGCCACATGACGTATGAGCGGCTCGCCGCCAAGCAGGCGCAGTGGCTTGCCGGGCAGGCGCGTGGCGGCGTATCGGGCGGGTATCGCCACGGTGAACGGGGGCAGTCGGGTCATCAGGCACCTGCGCGAAAGGTAATGCACCCAGTACACCCGGTGCGACTGCAGGCGTCAAGCGGGCTTGCCCACTGCTCCTGCCGGGGCCTTGGGGGTAGCCGCCGGCACGCGCAATTTTACCTGCAGCTAACCGAAGCTTGACGCGCCAGCGCTGATCATGCCGTGGGTCTTTCTGCCGTACTTTTGCATGCACTTCACAATTCCCCCGGAAAGTGCGTGGTAATGTGATGCAACGCACTGAATAAAAAGAGAAACTGTCGACTCGTCGCTGGTCGTGAAAGCGCCTCCGGCGCATCATGGCGGGCATCCCAGGTAGTCCCCGCGCCGGTTCCCTTCCGGCGCGACTCTTGCTCGAGACAAACCATGATTCGACATGTATCCCGAAATCCGGCTGGCCGCTGGCTGATCGCCATCGTGCTGGCTGTGGCAGCGATGGCGCTGCTGCTCTTCAGCAATGCTGCGCTTGCGCAGATCACAAGCAGTCATCCGCGCATGATTCTGGATAACGCCACCCTGGCGACCCTGCGGCAGCGCGCCAATGCCAACACGGCCCAGTGGCAGGCGCTGAAAGGCTATTGCGACAGTGTCCTGGGCGGCACGATCCAGCAGCCCAACAACACCAGCTGGGCCTCGCCGCCCAATATCGGCAGCAACTATCAGGGCCACGGCTACATCAATGCCGTCATGAATCTGGGCCTTTGCTACCGCACCATGCAGGGCATCAACGTCACCACGGCCAACGCCTACGGCAACAAGCTGGCGCAGGTGCTGAGCATCATTTCACAGCCCTACCCCGGCCCGAACGGTCCCAATCCGTGCACCGATTCCGGGTACGGCATCCGCAACTACGGCGTGGCGCTGGGGATCGGCTACGACTGGGGCTATGATCGCCTGCAGAGCTCGCTCAAGACCCAGATCATTGCCGCAGCAAACCACTGGTTGACCAGTTTCGAGAATACCTCGACCAGCTCCTGCAGCTACTACCAGTACATCCACCCGCTGAGCAACTACTACGCGGGCTACTTTCACGCCAAGACCACCATCGCGCTGGGCACCTTCGGTGACAATGCTGCGGCGCCCAGTGAGTGGAACGAACTGATCGGGCACGAGTTCGGCGAGCGGGTCCGGCCGTATTTCGCTGAGCACATGGAGGGTGGCGGCTGGCCGGAAGGCTTCGCCAACTATGGCCCTTATGCGACCCTGGCAATGATTCTGCCGGCCCGTGAAATTCTCACCGCCACCGGCATTGACCTGATCAACCCGGACGATGGCAGCACGCCCTACCTGTATCCCCTGGACATGCCGCGCTATGCCATGCATTTCACCTGGCCCTCGCGCGACTACACCGACGACCGCGACACCAACCGCTCCAGCGGCAATACCGTGCAGCCACCCGGGACCGCCGATACCGGCATGTTCACCCACCTGTATGGCAGCCTCGCATTCAATGGGTCGCCCCTGGCACCGGTCATGCATCGTTACCTGAGCGAGGTGCGGCAGGCCACCAGCGGCTATGGCGACGACCGCCTGTGGGTGGATTTCCTTTTTGATGACCCCAACGCGCCCGAGGCTCCGCTGTCCACCCTGCCCCGGTCGTACCTGGCTCAGGGCATGGGAATGGTGGCCGCGCGCAGCGACTGGACTACAGACGCCAGCTGGATGTCATTCCGTTCCGGTCCCTATGTGGAGAGCCCCGACCATGGTGAGCAATACCCTGATCAGGGGTCCCTGGCGCTGGTGCACGGCGGCACGCCGCTGCTGATCAATGCCAGTGGCTGGATCGTGCATGAGCCGGGCGGCACAGGCGACGAGAACCGGATCTACACCGATAACCGGGGTGGGTTTTCCTCGAGCAATGTGTATTCGGGCAACTCGCAGCTGTACAACGTGTTCTATGTGCGCCACATGAGTGGCAGTGCGCTGGTCGAGCCTTTCGGCCAGCGCAGCTACAACGTCGGCACCGTGCGCACTGCCCTCAGCGAGTTCGAGGATGCCGGCAGCTGGGTTTACAGCAAGGGCAGCCATCTCGAGGACATGTACAAGCCATTCGCCGCAGGCGCCGGGGTTGCATCGTGGTCACGCGAAGTTCTGTTCCTCCGTCCGCACCGATTCATCGTCTATGACCGGACCCGGAAGGGCGCAGGCAGCTACGACCAGTATCTGGCCTTTCATTTTCCGGCCATGCCGACCAACGCCAGTGCACCCACGGGACAGAAGCGGGTTAATGTCACCTACAACGGCCATTTCGCCGGCAGTGCGACCTTTGTCTACCCGGACAATCCGACGCTTTCCACCAAGGCCATGTATCCGGGAAGCAATCCGGTCAAGGCATGGCAGGTGCAGGTACGACCGCCCGACTCGAACCTGACGCAACGCTGGCTGAGCGTATTCGATACGGCGGCGACGGCAGGTGCCGTGGGTGCGAGCAGCAAGATCAATGTCACTTCAGGCAGTGTTCTGGGCGTCCGCCTGGATGACAACGCGAGCACTCCTGTTGCCGTGCTGGCAAGCACCACGGATCAGGACACATCGCTGAGTACAGGCTTCAGCTACAGCCTTCCGGCAGCCTCCACGCAGCACATCGTTCTTGGTGTTGCCGCCAACAGCAGCTGGACCGTTTCGGTAACCCGCAGCGGCAGCACCCAGACCGTCACGGTAAGTCCCGGTGGCCCGATCAGGGCCAGTCACGCCGGTGTGCTGAACTTCTGCACGGACGCAGGCTCCAGCGTGCTGCCCGGAGACACGCTGCTGTTTGCCAACTTCGATTCCTGAGTGGGCCAGGCCCGCTGGGGCTAACGCTTGCCGCCGCGCGATTGCCGGTTGCGACTGGTTTTCGAGCGCGTACTGGACGAATCCGCTGGATGCAGGCTGTCGTGCCCGCTGCCTGCTGATGCCAGGGCGCCGGCGTGGCGCGTATCGACCGGCCAAACGGGCTCGGCGCGGCGCCGCTTCTGCTTGGACTTGACCTTGGCCAGGAAATCGGCCGCGGCCTGCTCCCGATCCAGCGCCCGTCGATTGGCGGCGGCCCTGCGCTCGGCAGCAACCTCACGCGCGCTCTTTCCCGGTTTCATGTTCAGCAGCGCCTTGGACATGGGTTGTCTGGGGCGCTTGCGGGAAGCGCGTTTGCTCGTCGCAGACTTCCTGGCTGCCGCCTTCTTTGCCGATGGCTTGCTTGCTGCCGTGCTGCTGGCTGCCGCCTTCTTCGCTTTCTTTGTCGGCGTCTTGGCCACAGCCTTCCTGGCGACAGACTTTCTTGCCGGTTTGGCGCTTGAAGCGGCTTTCTTCGCGCTGGATTTGCTGCCGGCTTTCTTCCTGGCCGTGGCGCCAGCCGTGGGCTTCTTCGCAATGGGCGCTTTTTTTGCTGAATGCCGCTTTGCAGCGGCCTTGCTCGTCGACTTCCTGCCCGCGGACTTCCTGCTCGCCGATGTTTTCTTCTGTGCCGACTTTTTGGCCGGCGCCTTTTTCCCGGTTTTCCTGGTGCTTGTCTTTGTGGCACTCGCGGCCTTGCGGACGGTACTCTTGCCAGTCGCCTTTTTCGCTGCAGCCGGCTTGCGCCCTGCTGCCTTCTTCACGGTCGACTTGCTGGCAGCAGTCTTCTTGCGGCTCGCCTTGCTGCCGCTGTCTGCCTTCCTGGCGGCGGCCTTCTTGCTGGGAGCACGCTTGCTGCGTGTGGATTTTGCAGAACGGGACGTTGCCATGATCAGATCCTCGGGTGGTGCCGGCCCGCCTGCCACAAGCTCCGGAAACACATGGGCGGACAATGACGCCTATGGTGGATCAAGCCCAGACCGGGTGCAACAGGCGATCCAGAAACAGGGTCAGAACCCGCGGCTGCATGATGATGGTGAACAGCACGCCATAGGCAGCCCCCCACAGATGCGCGCTGTGGTTTATGTTCCCGCCGCCCTTGCGATCCATGTACACCGAGTAGGCAATGTAGGCCACGGCAAACACGATGGCGGGAACCGGGATGAAGTACAGGTAGATCAGGCTCCATGGCGCAATGAGAATGTAGGCAAAAAGCACTGCCGACACCGCGCCGGATGCGCCCAGCGAGCGATACGCGGCATTATTGCGATTGGCCAGCCATGTCGGCAGGATCGATGCCAGCAGGCCAAGCACATAGAACACCGCAAAGCCGAGCGGACCCAGCAACGAGGTATACAGCGGTTCCATCGCCCGGCCAAAAAAGAACAGGGTGAACATGTTGAACAGCAGGTGGGTGCCGTCCGCATGGATCAGGCCGTAGCTGAGCAAGCGGTAGTATTGACCGCGCTGCACCGCGGGAGGCCAGAGGATCAGCGAGTCCAGCAGTTGCCGGTTGCTGAAGGCCATGAAGGAAATGATGCAGGTCAGCGCGATGATGATCAGCGTGGTGGCCACTTGGGCTCCCTGGTGCCGGACTCGCGACATGATGCCATAAATGCGTCAGAGGCAACCGGCTTGCCACGCATGCAAGAAAGCCCGGCGTCATGCCGGGCTTTTCGCAGGCGGAGAATGAGTCAGCGACGGTCTTCGTAGTAGCCGTTGTCCGGGCCGATATAACGGGTCTCGCGCGAATAGTCGGGATAGTCGTCGCGATAGACGCGGCGTTCGACAATCGTGGTACGCGGCTCGAATGCATCGCTGATCACGTTGGTGAGAATGGCTCCGGCCACCACAGCGCCCAGAACTTCACCCGGGCCCCAGTGGTTGTGCCGGTAGTGACCGTAGCGCACCGGTGCACGGTAGGCCGAATAGCGGTGATGCGAGTTGTAACGGTAGACGCGCGGCCGATAGGCGTGCGAGCGATAGACATGGCTGCGCTGGACATGGACGCGTCCATGTCCTCCGTACCGGTCTGCGTGGCCCGCGAGCGCCGCCGGCGACAGGATAGCCAGGGCAAGAACGGCCATGGTGGTGACCAGACCGCGACGCAGTTTGCCGGGGGGCATGATGAGCATGACAGTTCTCCGCAGGGGTTCCGAGCGTTCAGTATGCCTGCCGATTGTTAATCTGAACTGAAGCGTTCAAGAATTAGGCCACTCGTGGCGCCGCCTTCCAGACTCTGGCGGCTGCGGCAAATACCATGCTCACCGTGCCACGCAGTTGCGCCCGGCATCCTTGGCCAGGTACAACGCACGATCGGCCTGCCGCATGAGGTCCTTGAGTCCATACCCTGCCCCGTGCGTGTCGGCAACACCGAGGCTGGCAGTGACGGGAACGTCGACCTCGCCATCACGAGCCACGGAATTCTCGATTGCTGCGCGGATGCGCTCGGCGCAGGCGAGTGCGCATTCAAGGTCGCATTCCGGCAGAAGAATGCCGAATTCCTCGCCACCCAGCCGCCCGTACACATCCACCGATCGCAACTGATTGATGCACACGGCCGCGGCCCGCTTGAGAACGGCGTCGCCGGTTGCATGCCCGTGGTCGTCGTTGACATGCTTGAAGTGGTCCAGATCAATCAGGATCAGGCTGGCGTCGCGTTCCGCGCGCTCGCAATACTCCAGCCGGCTCTGCGCCACGGCGAGAAAGTGCTGGCGATTGAAAATGCCGGTCAGGCTGTCGCGGCGCGCCAGTATCCGGAAGCGGTGGCGTGAACGGTTGAGACGCCAAATCCAGATGCCCAGGAAAACAGCGAGCAGTGCGAATATGACTGCGTACAGGCGGCTGGTCTCGGCGGACTTGTGCATCAGGGTCTGACGCAGGCGCAGTATCCTGTTTTCCCGCTGGGCGGCTTGTGCCTGCGTCTCGCTGGCGCGCACCTGTTGGCGCACCTTCTGATACGCCATGGCGCGGGTGCTGACCTCGTTCATGTAGCTCTTGTTGGCTGCCGTGTATTGCTTTTCCCAGGCAAGCGCCTGCTGCCAATTCCTGCGCTGGCTGGAAACCTTCACCAGCACCTGCAGAGCATCGCGGGTGGCGAGCGTGTTCTTTCGGCCCGATTGCGGTTGGACCACCCGCAAGGCGAACGATTCGGCTTTCTGCAGCTGATGTGCCTGCAGGTAGGCGATGGCCAGAAGAGAGTCGTACTGAGCCTTGAGCTCCCAGTAGTCGGTATCCCGGGTTTCCTGGTAGTGCGCGTGCAGTTCCTCGAGAGCCCTGCGGAATTCTCCCTGGTTCAGCCACTTCTTGATGAAGAAGGCGCGTATCGAGTTGGCGTACAGGGTGTTGTTGTTCGCCAGACAGGGGGCTATGGCACGATTGAGCCGGGCGGAGGCCTTGCCGAGCGTTTTTTCCCTCGAATAGACCAGGAAGCGAATGTAGTTTGCGTAGCACTTCACCGACGGCAGGTCGGTGGCCTCCGAGGCTTTCCGGGCATATTCCAATGACAACTTGTTCTGGCCACCGTCGGCCAGGATGATTCCGGCAGCGATGTACCCCTGTGCCCGGTCATAGGCATTTTCTATCGAGGGCGCCTGATCAATGATTTTCTCGAGACCAGCATAAGCGTCCTGATATCGGGACACATTATGCAGAATGTCTGCCAGGGTGCTCTGTGCCCGGTACCCTACAGCGGTATCGGTCGCGTGTTCGGCCAGGTCCTGAAGTTGCGGGATGGCCTTGTCGACATGGCCCAGGTAAGCCGTTTGCCATGCCTGCAGGAAGTCGAGCCACTGCCGTTGCGAAGCCGACAAGCTGTCACGCCGGGCTTGCAGCTGTGCGAGGATCTCGGCAAAACGCGCATTGTCTGCGGTCCGGATGTGATCAGCCTGCCGCAACAGCGGTCCCGGCGGGTCGGGCGTGCCGCGTGCCGGCGCGCCCGCAACCGCAGGCAGACAGGCCACGACAAGCATGAAGTACAGGGCAATGCGGAAGGCACGCACGATGCGCTACCTATGCGGCGCAACTGAGCAGACTGCACCAGGCCAGCGGGCCATTGCCGCTCGCCACAAGAATCCTTTTGCACATTGCGATCTCCCTACATGCATGGTTTCGAGCACATATCACCTTATCACCGATGCCCGCACGGGTTCTCGTCATGCCCAGGTACTCCGATCGCCCCTGTGCCAGTACCCGGCCGGCAGGTCCCCGCCTCAGCGATTCGGTTTTTCCTTCGCCAGCGGCGCACTTGCCAGCACCTCATAGTGCGGGTTGCCGGCCACATTTCGCAAGAGATGCAGCTGCGTAGCGATAAAAGTCACGGGAGGTATCTCGATCGATTCCCCGAGCGGCGAACTGGCGTAGGCCATGGTCACATGCGGCATGAATGGATACTGCGTCTTGTGACCGGCGCATGCGCCGCCAAGTTCGGCAGAAAGGTGGTCGTGCAGGGCCTTCAAGTCGGGCGGTGGTTCCGCGCACGCCAGGGCAACAGCCGGTCGCTGCTGATGCCCCAATGCCCTCACCTTGTCAAGGCTGGCGGTGGCAGCCGGCGCGTCGATGGAACCGAGTACTTGTCTCGCCCTGTCGATGCATGCCACGTCCGGCTGCTCGTGCCGGCCCAGAAAGATCAGGGTCATGTGCCAGCGCACCGGCTTCACGAAGCGCCACTGCGGAAACCGGACGCGCAGCAATTCGAGCCGTCCCTGAAGGTGATCCCGGCACTCGGGGCCCGGGAATGCGGCAATGAACAGATTCTCCCTACTCAAGGCTCGCCTGCCTCCGCTGTGGAACCCGGCCAGTGTAACCGCCCGGCCACTTGACCACGCTGGTAGGATGATCCGATGACTACCCATGTTCATGCCCAACGCATCGCCGCCTTGCGTGCCGCCATGCGCCGCGAAGACATTGCCGCTTGCGTCGTGCCCAGCGCTGATCCGCACCTCTCGGAGTACCTGCCGCAACACTGGCAGGCGCGCGCCTGGCTGAGCGGCTTCACCGGGTCGGCCGGCACCCTGGTTGTCACCGAGGGTTTCGCCGGTCTGTGGACTGACTCGCGCTATTTCGAGCAGGCTGAAAATCAGCTTGCCGGGAGCGATATCACCCTGATGCGTCTGCGCGTGCCGCACCAGCCGGAGCACCTCGAGTGGCTGGCCAGCCAGCTGCGTGACGGTGACCAGCTTGCCGTCGACGGCGCATGCCTGTCACTGGCTGCAAAGCGACGGTTGCAGAGCGTGCTGTCCGGGCGCGAGGTGCGCTTGCGCACGGATCTCGATTTGCCAGGGCAGGCGTGGAAGGAGCGGCCCGCACTGCCCTCGGCGCCGGTATATCCCCATCCGGCCGAGTACGTGGCCGAGTCCGCCGGGGAGAAGCTGCGGCGCGTGCGCGAGGCGATGAGCGATGTTGGCGCCAGCCATCACCTGATCAGCGCCCTGGACGAGATTGCATGGCTGGTGAACCTGCGGGGATCGGATGTCGAATGCAATCCCGTGTTTCTGGCCCACATGCTGATTGAGGCCGAATCGGCAACGCTGTTTGTCCGCCAGGACAGGCTGGTACCGGAGGCGGTCAGGAGCCTGGCCAAGCATGGTGTCGCCCTTGCCGACTACGACGCGGCCGCGCCGCACCTCGCCGGGCTGTCCGGCGATGCGCGTGTGCTGCTGGATCCGGCAAACGTCGTGGTGGCGATGACCGAGCAGCTACCGGCATCGGTTTGCCTGCCTTGAACATCCCGGGCCAGTGACCCGGATGAAGGCGATAAAGCGCGCGTCCGAGCTGAAGCACATTCGCCAGGTCATGCGCGAGGACGGCGTTGCCCTGGTGCAGGTCTTCCATCGGGTCGAGCGTGCGCTGCGATCCGGCGACACAGTATCCGAACTCGACATTGATGCCTGGTTGCACGCGGCACGTGCCAGGCGACCCGGGTTCGTTGGCGAGAGCTTCGCCACCATTGCCGGGTACATGGCCAACGGCGCCCTGCCCCACTATCGGGCCACACCGGAAAGCCACGCGCAGCTGCAACGCGACGGGTTGCTTCTGGTCGATTCGGGCGGCCAGTACTTCGGCGGCACCACGGACGTGACCCGGGTCTGGGCATTTGGCCAGACCACGCCGGAGCAGCGCAGCGACTGCGCCCGGGTGCTCAAGGGCATGATCGGCCTGAGCCGAGCGCATTTCCCCGCAGGCGCCAGCGGCCCGCAGCTCGATGCTCTGGCACGCGCGCCGCTTTGGGCGGCGGGTCTGGACTACGGCCACGGCACCGGTCATGGCGTCGGCTACTTTCTCAACGTGCACGAGGGGCCGCATGGCATCCGGCCGCCGGCACCCGGCGCCGCTCTGGTACCGCTGCAGCCGGGCATGATCAGTTCGATCGAGCCGGGTGTGTATCGTTCGGGGCGCCATGGGGTGCGGCATGAGAATCTGGCCGTTGTTGTGGAAGCCGGAGAGACCGGGTTCGGCAGCTTTCTGGCCTTCGAAACGCTGACCCTGTGCCCGTTCGACACGCGCGCCATGGCCATCGATTTGCTGGATGACTCCGAGCGCGACTGGCTGAATGACTATCACCGGCGGGTGGTCGCGGAACTGTCGCCCATGCTGGACGAAGACGATCGTGCGTGGTTGCAGGAGCGCTGCAAATCCGTTTGATCCGGCGCTGAGGTCCGATTGACGTCAATGCGAACGCAGTGACTGATACACTCCCCTCTTTCCCTCCCGACCCTGACCAGACACGCATGAATACCCGCTACAACGCTGCCGATATCGAAGTCCTCTCCGGTCTGGATCCGGTGCGCCGCCGTCCGGGCATGTACACCGATACCACCCGCCCCAACCACATGGTGCAGGAGGTGGTGGACAACTCGGTGGACGAGGCGCTGGCAGGCCATGCGACGCTCATCGAGGTCACCTTGTTCAAGGATGGCTCGATCGAGGTCAGCGACGATGGCCGCGGCATGCCGGTGGACATTCATCCCGAGGAAGGCATCCCCGGCGTCGAACTGATCCTCACCCGCCTGCACGCCGGGGGCAAGTTCAGTCATCGCAACTATGCGTTCTCGGGTGGCCTGCACGGTGTCGGCGTGTCGGTGGTCAATGCCTTGTCGAAAAAGCTGGAAATCAACATCTGCCGTGGCGGCACCGAATACCGCATGAGCTTTGCCGGCGGCGAGCCCGAGGACGCGCTGAGCGAAATCGGCAGCGTGGCAAAGAAGCGCACCGGTACACGGCTGCGATTCTGGCCCGATCCGCAGTATTTCGATTCGCCCAGGATTGCGCTGTCGCGCCTGAAGCATCTACTGCGAGCCAAGGCCGTGCTATGTGCGGGCCTTGAAATCCGCCTGCACGACCAGCTGAATGATGCGGAGGAAACCTGGCGCTACGAGGACGGCCTGGTCGACTATCTTGGTGGCGCACTGGAGGGCCTCGAATGCCTGCCGGCTGACATCTTCGTCAAGCACAGCGAACGCGACAGCGAGGGCCTGGATGTGGCGCTGACCTGGGTGCCCGAAGGCGAACTGGTGCAGGAGAGCTATGTCAACCTCATTCCTACCCTGCAGGGCGGCACCCACGTCAACGGACTGCGCAGCGGGCTGATCAGTGCGGTGCGCGAGTTCTGCGACATCCGCAACCTTCTCCCGCGCGGCATCAAGCTGGCACCTGACGATGTATGGGAGCGCCTCGCCTTCGTCCTCAGCGTGCGCCTGCGGGACCCGCAGTTTGCCGGACAGACAAAGGAGCGGTTGTCCTCGCGGCCGGCCGCTGCCCTGGTGGAAAGCACCATCCATGACGCCTTCAGCCTCTGGCTCAATCAGAACGTGAAGCTGGGCGAGCAGATTGCGCAACTGGCCATCGAGCGGGCCAGCCTGCGGCTGAAGAAGTCCAGGCAGGTCAAACGCAAGAAGATCACCCAGGGGCCCGCCCTGCCCGGCAAGCTGGCCGATTGCGCCAGCCAGGACCTGGAGCGCACCGAACTGTTCCTGGTGGAGGGTGATTCAGCCGGAGGCAGCGCCAAGCAGGCGCGTGACAAGGACTTCCAGGCGATCCTGCCGCTGCGCGGCAAGATTCTCAATACCTGGGAGGTGGAGTCCGGTGCCGTGCTGTCCTCCGAGGAAGTGCACAATCTGGCCATTGCCATCGGCTGCGACCCCGGCAAGGATGATCTTTCCGGGTTGCGCTACGGCAAGGTGATTGTGCTGGCTGATGCGGACTCCGACGGCCTGCACATCGCCACCCTGCTGGCGGCATTGTTTCTGCGGCACTTCCCTGCTCTTGTGGACCAGGGGCATGTCTACGTGGCCATGCCGCCGCTGTTCCGCGTTGACGTCGGCAAGCAGGTCTTCTACTGCCTTGACGAGGAAGAGAAACGCATCCTGCTTGATCGCATCGAGCGCGAGAAGATGCGCGGCGCCGTCAGCACCACCCGCTTCAAGGGCCTGGGGGAAATGAGCGCGTCGCAGTTGCGCGAATCGACCATCCACCCCGATACCCGTCGGCTGGTGCAGTTGACGGTAGAGAACAGCAAGGCCACGCATGGGCTCATGGACATGCTGCTGGCGCGCAAACGAGCGCCTGATCGGCGTGCCTGGCTGGAACAGAAGGGTGACCTGGCCACCTTGAAGGTTTGATCCGGAACAACGGCATTGTCCGTGCCCGTATTGTCAGCCGGGCCTTGTTCCGACATGATGGGCGCGTCGTGCGGCAACAACAGTCGCTTGGTTTGCCTGAACGCACAAGGGTACGAATCTCCCATGACAGCAAAACAGGATGCTGACAGGAAGCAGTTGGCTGATTGGCTGCGCGCTGCAGGTCGCGGCGACCAGAACGCCTTTGCCCGGATCTACCAGCACAGCGCGGACAAGCTGTTCGGGGTGTGCCTGCGCATGCTGCACCAGCGCAGCCAGGCTGAAGAGATCCTGCAGGAAGCCTTTGTCACCATCTGGGACCGCGCCTCGCGATTCGATCCCGATCGCGCCAGCGCCATGACCTGGATGATCACCATTACCCGCAACAAGGCCATTGACAGCCTTCGCCGGCGGCGCGAGTCGACGCCAATCGAGTTCGTGGAGCTGGAATCGGGCGATCCGTCTCCGAGCAGCGAAGCCGAGCACAGCCAGCAGCGACAGCGCATCGAGGACTGCCTGGATCAGTTGCAGAGCAAGCACAAGGCGGCTGTTCGTGAAGCTTTTTTCAGCGGAGTTACGTATAAACAACTGGCGGACCGCTGCAAAGTACCTCTGGGTACCATGAAAAGCTGGATCCGTCGCAGCCTCTTGCAACTGAGAACCTGTCTGGAAAAATGAACACGCCATCTGACCAGGAACATCCCGACCTGCGTTACGCCGAGTATGTGCTCGGTGTGCTGGATGCCGATGAGCGTGACCGCGTCGAGCGGGAAATCGACAGGGACCGGCACGCCGCCGACGAAGTGCGCTGGTGGCAGGCGCGCCTCACGCCCCTCAGCGAGGATCTGGCTGCCGTCGTCCCTCCGGCATATGTCTGGGCGCGCATCCGCGAAGCGCTGGGGCATTCGCTGGCACCGTCTGGTGCCGCAGCTTCCGAAACAGCGGCACGCGGCGGACTGTGGAACAGCCTGCGCTTCTGGCATTGGCTGGGTCTCGGCGCCAGCGCCGTGGCTGCTGCCTGCCTGGTGCTGCTGTTCTTCATGCCCACCAAGGCGCCGAGTCCGCCAACAGTGCAGCCCCAGCCGAGCGTGGTTGAAGTGCCCATGCCCGGCAACTACATGACCGCACAGATTGTGCTGGACAGTGGCGAAGCCGGCTGGAATGCCACCATGGAGGCCGCGCAGGGCGAAATGATTGTGCAACCGGCTTCGCCCCAGGCCGTCGCCAGCGACCGCTCCACCGAGCTCTGGCTCATACCCAAGGGTGGCAAGCCGATTGCGCTGGGCGTCTTTCCCGTGGACAAGGCCACCCGCATGAAGCTTCCTGCCGACATTGCCGCCAAGCTTGGCCCGGATGCCCTGCTCGCCGTGTCCGTGGAGCCTCTGGGCGGCTCGCCAACCGGCCAGCCAACCGGGCCGGTAATCGGCAAGGGTGCCATTCAGGCCGCTCCCTCGGCCTGACCAGGCGTCTTTTCCCGCCCCGGCTTGACCCGATACCCTGTATCGGGATCCATTTGCCCGAGAGTCTCGTATAGAGAAGAACAGGTGTGCCCGTGAGCCCGCGGGCATGCCCGCGGGGCCTGTCCGCCCCTGCTGCCGAATCACTATCCGTTGAAGAGGGACCCAGGGTGATGACAATGCGCCATGCCTCACTGATTTTCGCACCGCCGCGCAAGCACAAAGGGCTTGATGGAGTATGATCAAGCATCCCCAACGCGTCGCGGAGCTGGCTCATTTCAGGGCCAAGTCCCCCATGGATTCCCAACCCGGCAAGTCAAGTCATGGCGCAGCGTATTGGCGTGCCCAGGTCGCACAGGTTGCCATCCAGCGCGACCGCGAGAGCTTCATGCGCATCTATGACTTCTACGCGCCGCGGCTGCATCGCTATCTGGGGACGCTCGGCGCTGCCGAGTCGGTCATCGAGGAACTGGTGCAGGAAGCATTGCTCAAGCTGTGGCGCAAGGCCCACCTGTTCGACCCGGTACGGGCCAACCTTTCCACCTGGCTTTTCAGGGTCACTCGCAACCTGTATATCGACCATGTACGGCGGGAACCGTGCTGGCTGCCCGAAGACGATGGTGTGAGGCGCCTGGATCAGGATGAGACCCGGCGGGCTGATCATCGACCGGAGCTGTTTGCCGAACAGGACCTCGTTCGCCGCGCCATGGCCGAGCTGCCGGCGCTGCAGGCAAAGCTGATACGCATGTCCTTTCTGGAGTCCAGAAGCCATAGCGAAATTGCGCACGACCTCGACATGCCGCTGGGAACGGTCAAATCCACCCTGCGCCGCGCACTGAACAAACTGCAGACCCGCATGGGAACCTTGCCATGACGCCCAAACATCATCTGGATGACACCACCCTGCTCAGCCATTCGGCCGGTTCCCTGCCGGCCGCCCTGGCTGTGGTTAGCGCAACCCACCTGGCGTGTTGCAGCCAGTGTCGCGAGCGGCTGCTGCAAATCGATCAGATTGGTGGCGTACTCATGGAGCAGCAGCTGGGCAGCGCGCTGCCAGAAGGTGCGCGCGCCGCCATGCTGGACAGGCTCGATACATTGGATGAGGGCGAGCAGAGCAGTACTTTGCCGCCGGTGTTCGAGTCCGAACAACCCGGCCCGGATCCGGATCGGCTGCCGGCACCGCTGCATCCCTGGTTCGGGTCATCCATGCGTCGCTTGCGCTGGCGCTGGGTCGCGCCCGGCCTGCACCGTATTCGTGCCCGGGGAATCACCGGCGGTGATCTCATGCTGTTGCGGGTAGCGCCCGGTTGTCGGTTGCCCCTGCACAGCCATCAGTGCAACGAGCTGACGGTGGTGCTGGACGGTGCCTACAGTGACATGCTCGGCCATTTTGGTCCGGGCGACGCGGCTGATCTGGATGAGGACACGCTGCACCAGCCGGTCGCGGCCACGGGCGTGCCCTGCATCTGCGTCGCCGCTACCGACGCTCCACTGCGGTTTCCGGGCTGGATAGCGCGAACTCTGCAACCGCTATTCGGGTTCTGAGTACCGCCGTGACCATGGTGCGGCGGCTCAGTCGCAGCTTTTCGCTTTCTCGTCTTCAGGTGAGGTATACGGCTCGGGCCATTGCTGGGGCACCTTGACCAGTTTGCTGGTGTCGTAGCCCATGGCGGCGACCCGCTGCAGCATGGCCTGGTAGTCGGCGTCGGAGACCTGCGGATTGCGAGCCATGAACCACACATGGTCGCGCTTGTCGCGCGCGACGATGACCTGCTGGTAGTCATCGCTGAGCCAGGCAACCTTGTACTGCAGATGCAGCAGCCAGTACAGCTTGATGCTCCACTGGGCGTTGCCGGTTCCGTCCCTGACCTCGCCTGTCGAGCTGATCTGCTTGACCGGCTGGCGGAATCCGCCCTGGCGCAGACGAAACCGGGTGCACACCTCGCCATTGTCCTCCAGCGTGTAGTGCTCGACGGCGTTGTAGCCCTCGCGCTCCATGCGTGTCGGGATTGAAGCGATGACGTACCAGCGGCCCATGAATCGCTGCAGGTCCACGTGCTTGACGGTCGGGATCGGCTCGGCTGCGGCTGCCAGTGCGGTGATGGACGCCATGGCGGCGCACAGGGTTGCAACTATCAATGTCTTCATGTCTTTTTCTCCGGGGTGGCACAAACGTGCTGTCAGTTCTTGCGGAAGCGGTAATGCGCCACCATCCACTCGTTGCCCTGGGCGTAGCCGAACAGCTCGGCACACGCCATCCAGAACATGCGCCAGCGCTGAAACCACAGCGATGCATGCTCGCCATAGGCGGCTTCAAGAACGCCAAGAACCTCCTCGCGCCGGGCGTCCTGGCGCTGCAGCCAGTGATTTGCAGTGCGCTCGTAGTGCGTGCCCGCCACCAGCCATCGGCGTTCCATGTCCAGGTCACGTTGAAACCACAGCAAGGTGTCGGCTGCAGGCATCAAGCCGCCGGTGAAGAAGTGGCGGCCCATCCAGTTGTCCTCGCCTTGCGTTTCGAACGGGTACATCAGGTTGCGATGCACGAAGATATGCACGAACAGCTTGCCGCCCGGCTTCAGCCAGGTAGCGATGTTGCCGAGCAGGGTCTGGTAGTTGCGCATGTGTTCGAACATTTCAATCGACACGCAACGATCAAAGCGCGACGCCTCCATTTCCAGCACATTGACGTCCTGGGTAATCACCTTCACGTTGTTCAGCTTGCGGCGATCGCATTCGGCTTCGATGTGTTCGCGCTGCATGCGCGAATTGGAAACCGCGGTGATGCGTGAATGCGGGTACTGCTCGGCCATCCACAGGGTCAGCGATCCCCAGCCACACCCCAGTTCCAGAATGTCCTGTCCGTCGGCCAGCTCGGCGCGGGTGCAACTGAGTCGCAGCATGGCGTCCTCGGCATCGGCCAGGGTCGAGCGCGGGCTGGAGTAGAGGCAACTGGAGTATTTCAGACGCGGGCCGAGGCACAGGCGGAAAAATTCTGCCGGCAGCTCATAGTGCTGGCTGTTGGCGGCATCGGTATGGATGGCGACCGGGCTGCGCCGCAGTTCGGCAATCAGATCGGCAAAACGATCGGCCTGCTCCTGCACTCCGCTGCGGCGTTCATCCCGAAGCCGCCGGGCACACAAACGGCGTATCCCCTGGCGCAGCAGCCAGTCGGGTATGCGGCCGCGCTCGGCCAGGCCCAGCATTCCCCGGGCTGGCGCGTCTTGTGCGAGTAGGGGTTGGTCATGGGTGGCTGCATTCATTCGTCGACCCTCTGTGTTCTGTCCGTCTTGGGAAACCAGGGAATCAGCATCGGCGTTCGGCGCTGATATTCGCGGTAGTTGTCGCCGCGGCTGCGCAGGGCCTGCTCTTCCGTGAAGGGGATGCCGCTGATCCAGCGCAGGAACACGTACATGATCACCGGACCGCACCAGGCCAGCCATGACCATGGCGCGCCTGCCGCCATGGCGACGTACGCAAACCAGTGCAGCCATTCGAAGAAGTAGTTCGGGTGGCGCGAGTAGCGCCACAGGCCACGGTCACAAGTCTTGCCCTTGTTGCCGGGTTGCCGGCGGAAACGGGCGAGCTGGCGGTCCGCGATGGTTTCGCCGAGCACGCTGCACGCCCAGATCAGCACGCCGGTAGCCAGCCATGCCGGTTGCACTCTGGTATTGCCGGCAACCGCCACGAAAGGCAGGGCAAACAGCACGATCAGTGCTGCCTGGAACTGAAAGAACAGAAGGAACCTGGTCTGGTTGCCTTGCCAGTGCTTGCGCAGGTGCTGATAGCGTCCGTCCTCGTCTTCACTCAGGACCCTGCCGCGGAGGTGCCATGCCAGTCGAGCAGCCCAACCGCCACCGCAAACGGCGAGCAGGATGCGCGGCCATCCGGCACCGTCGCCCAGCCATGCCAGCAGAAGTGCGGCGCCGGCAAGGCCGGATGCCCACAACACGTCGACAATGCCCGCATTGTCGTTTTGGCGCTGCCACCACCAGCCGACCAGCATCATCAGCGCGGCCAGGACCCAGATCAGGGCAAGCTGCAGCCAGATGCTCATGGCGAGTCACTCCGAGGCAAGACAAGGTCCATTGGCCGCGCCCTGCTCCAGCGCCGTGCGAGACCTGCCAGCAAGGGCATGGCGAGGCCCCAGCCCGCGGCCAGTGCGAGTACGCCGTGCCATTGCGGCGCCTCGAAATGGACGACGGCAAAGGCATGCGCAGCGCCCAGATAGGCGAGTGGTCCGCCAACGGCGCCAAACAATGCCGCCAGGCCCAGGTGTGTCTGCAGGTAGCGCAGGGATTGCGTCAAGGTCAGGGCAAAGCTGAGCCAGAGGGCAAGAATCCACAGCGGTGCGCCACCGGGCGGCACGGCCGCATCGGCCAGAACGTATTGCAGCAGGCCGGACATGGACAGGCTGCCATCCAGAAGCAGGCCGCAAGCCAGCGCCGAGGCCATCAGGCGCAGCTCGATGTCAGGCCGCGCAGCGCGATGCACCTGCCAGAACGCGAACAGGGCCGTGGTCACCAGGCCGGGCCAGACGAAGCCTTGCGAGGCCGAAATGACGGCGCAGAACCAGACCGCCTGATACCCAAGAAGGTTGCCCCAGAATCTCATCCGGACGCCTCCGGCGAGTAGCGGTACCCGGGTTTGGCCATGAGCAGGTGGGACACGCCGATCGAGCGCTCGCGGAATCCGCCCTCGCAGTAGGCCAGGTAGAACTCCCACATGCGCACGAAGGACTCGTCGTACCCTTGCGCCCGAATCACGTCCAGTCGCGCCATGAAGCGCTCACGCCAGGCTGCAAGCGTGCGTGCGTAGCTGTCGCCAAAATCGCTCTGGCTGAGCAATGCGAGATCGCTGGCACGGGTCTTGGCGGCCATCAGGCTGGCAAGCGAAGGGATGAAGCTGCCGGGAAATACATGCCGCTTGATGAAATCGACCGACTTCAACGCCTGCGCGTATCGATGGTCCTCGATGGTGATGGCCTGTACCAGGGCCAGGCCATCGGGCTTGAGCAAGCGACCGATCTGGCTGAAGTAGCTGTCAAGGTATTGGGCACCAATGGCTTCCACCATCTCAATGGACACCAGCTTGTCGTACTGACCCTCGAGATCACGGTAGTCGTCAAGCAGCAGTGTGACCCTGTCGGCGACACCTGCCTCGGCAACGCGCTTGCTGGCCAGCGCGAACTGCTCGCGCGAGATGGTCGTGGTGGTCACTTTGCAGCCGTAGTGCTTCGCGGCATATACGGCAAATCCACCCCAGCCTGTGCCGATCTCCACCACATGGTCATCGGCGCTCAGTTGCAGCTGCTCGCATATGCGTCGCAATTTGCGCTGGGAGGCCGATTCCAGCGTGTCGCCGGGGCCACTCCAGATCGCCGAGGAGTACATGAGATCGGAGGACAGGAACACACCAAAGAAGTCATTGCCCAGGTCATAGTGGGCCGCAATGTTGCGTCGGCTGCCGCTGCGTGTGTTGCGCTTGAATGCATGGATCAGGCGCATGGCAGCGCCACCCAGCCGGGCCAGTCCGGTTTCCATGTCGTCCAGAAGTTCGCGGTTGAGAACAAGCAGGCGTATCAATCCGACCAGGTTGTCGCATTGCCAGTGTCCCTGCATGTAGGCTTCGCCTGCGCCGACGCTGCCATTGGCCGCCACCGCGCGATAGAAGTCGTCCTCGATGATGCGCACGTGCACGCTCAGGTCCGCGGCTGCCCGCGGATCTCCCAGCAGGTGCTTTCCGTCAGCGTCCTCGAGGATCAGCTGGCCATGCCGAAGGGCTTGCAGCTGGGCAAGCAGGCGTCGGCGCAAGAAGCGGTTGAGTGGCCTGATCGCCGTTGCCGTGTTGCCTGATTCGTTGATGATTGCATTCATGAGCTCGCGGCCTCGTTGCCGGGGTGGTCGTGTATCGGGTTGCCCTTGAGCCAAAGACGCAGCGCCTGCCAGTAGATTGCGCCGACAACCTGCCCGGTCATGAGCGGGTAGCGCCACAGCACCCGCGCCAGTGAACGGCCATCAAGGGCGTGTCGTCTCAGTTGCAGGGTGGCATCAAAGCAGCGTTCGTCCTTGTTCATCACGTCCATGTGCACATGAAGCTGCTCGCCGGGGGCAGTGAATCGCCATGCATAGCGCCGCTGCATGGGCATGAACGGTGAGACATGAAACTGCTTGTCGAAGCGCCAATGCAGGGCACGACCATGGCACTCGGCTGCGTCGACCGGCAGCACATAGGCATGTCGCTCATTCCAGGGCGTATTGGTGATTTCAGCCACTATCCCTGCAAGGCTGAGGCCGTCTTCGTGGTAGCAGTAGTAAAAGCTCACCGGATTGAACACAAGCCCGAAGTAGCGAAGATGTGTCAACAGACGTATCGGCCCGGCCGGTCGAACGCCGGTCGCCTCGTGGAAACGATCTCGCACGGTCTCGGCCAATGACCTGTCCGCAGGGCCGAGGTAGTCGCTGCGTCTGAAGCTGGCCACATTGGCGCGTTCGTTCGACCACAACCAGCGCTTTGCAAACACGGCGTCCAACTCGTCAAGGTCCAGGTACAACTGCGCCATGCGATAGTCGAACACATGCGCGTGTGGCCGGAAACGACGATGGCGCACGCTGCCCTCGTAGACCGCACTGGCCAGGGACTGTCCGTTCATGCTGGGAGCTGACCTGCTCATGCGGCCTGCTGCCTTGCTTCAGCCTTCGAATCACCGCCATGGGTGGGAGTCCGGGTCCGGGTAGTCTCATGGAAACCGACGCCCAGTGCTTCGGCGACCTGCACCGCACTGCGCATGCCGTCCTCGTGGAAGCCCCAACCCCACCAGGCGCCCGCAAACCAGGTGCCGTGCTGGCCCTGGATCTCGGCCTTGCGCTTTTGCGCAGCTACCGATTCGCTTGTGTAGACCGGGTGACGGTAGTGCATGCGCCGCAGAACCCTTGCGGGATCAATGGCATGGGTACGATTGAGCGTGACCACCAGCGGCTGCGACGATTCGATCCCCTGCAACAGATTCATGCAGTAGCTGACGGTACAGGCATCCTCCGGGGCACGCGGTACCCAGGCGTTCCATGCCGCCCAGGCCTGGGGCCGCGAGGGCAGTACGCCGGGGTCGGTGTGCAACACCACGTCGTTGCTCTGGTAGGGAATGGCGCCGAGAATCTGTTTCTCCGCGACCGTGGCGTCCAGCAACAGACGCAGGGCCTGGTCGCTATGGCAGGCCAGCACCAGCTGATCGAAGGCTTCGGTTCCTGCACCGCTTCTGACTTCCACGCCACCGCGGACTCTGCGCACCGAATGCACGGGACACGCGACGCGTTCGTGCACGTTCCATTGCCGGCGCATGGCTTCGATGTAGGACGACGAACCGCCCTTTACCACGCGCCACTGCGGACGATCGCTTACCTGCAGCATCTGATGGTTGGCCATGAATTCGGCCAGATACCGTGCAGGGAACCTCAGAATCTGCTGCGACGGCGAGGACCACAGGGCCGAGGCCATGGGCACCAGATGATCATCGCGGAAGGCGTCGCCATAGCCTTCGCGGCTCAGGTATTGTCCCAGGGTCAGATTGCTGTCGGTTGAACGCAGCAGCTTGCCTGCCTCGCGATAGAAGCGGAACAGGTCCCGTATCATGCCAAGAAAGCGCGGTGAGAGCAGATTGCCGGGCTGGCAGAACAGCTGCCTGAGGGAGCTTGCGTTGTACTCCAGCCCCGTGGCCTCGTTGTGCACCGAGAAACTCATGGTGGTCGGTTGCGACTCGACCCCCAGGGTGTCGAACATCCGGCTCAGCAACGGATAATTGCTTCGGTTGAAAACGATAAACCCGGTATCCACGCGATGATGCCGGTCATCCAGCAGGACGTCGTGTGTATGGGTGTGGCCGCCCAGGCGCGAGTCGGCTTCAAAAAGAGTCACGTCGTGCTGCTGCGACAGAAGCCAAGCCGACGCCAGGCCGGAAATGCCGGATCCCACTATGGCGATACGCATCCCCTAGCCCTCTGCCCGCTCAAGCACCCAGGCGGGGACCGGCTTCAGGTCGCGTACCAGGCCCAGAGCGGCCATCAGCCTGAGACCATACCAGGTGATATCGATCTCCCACCAACGGAATCCCTGGCGGCTGGCGCCGGGGAAGAAGTGGTGGTTGTTGTGCCAGCCTTCGCCGAAGGTCAGCAGAGCCAGCCAGACATTGTTGCGGCTCTCGTCCCGGGTGGCAAAACGGCGTGAACCGTAGCGGTGCGCCAGGGAGTTGATGGTGACGGTGGCGTGGAAAAGTACCACCGTGGATACGAAGAAGCCCCATACCAGCATCTGCCCACCCGATGTACCCAGCTGCGGTGCCAGGTGCGACAGAAGCACGCCGAGACCGTAGAGCAGGACCGCCAGCGCGACGGGCACTGCCGTGTCAAAGCGATCAAGCCAGCGCAGCTCCGGATAGCGCGCCAGGTCAGGTACCCGCTGCATGTCGGTGCGAAACGCTTCGGGTGTCAGGAACCAGCCCACATGGCTCCAGAAGAAGCCCCGAATCGACGGCGAGTGCGGGTCCAGGCCGGTATCGGCATGGCGGTGATGGTTGCGGTGGTGGGCCGCCCACCACAGCGGTCCGCGCTGTACGCAGGACGCACCAAGCATGGCAAAGACAAATTGCACACCGCGCGAGGTCTTGAAGGCGCGGTGCGAGAAATAGCGATGGTAGAAACCGGTCAGTGCAAACATCCGCACCGCGTACATCCCCGCCGCGACTGCCAGTGCAACGGGGGAAACGCCAACCCAGAAAACAGCCAGGCAGGCCAGGTGCAGGGCGATGAACGGGATCGCGCGCAGCCAGTCTATGCGCCTTGCACGGCCATCCGCTGTTGCTGTGGCCGAGGTGTCGAACCAGCTTCGCAAGCGACTGAATGCCGAGGGAGCGCGGGTGGCAGCGGAAGGCGGCGCTTCAATGTCGCTATTGGCTGATTTGGGCTTGCTGCTGGACATTTTGGAGCCTGTGCCGGGTTTGTATGCATATACGCAAGCGCAAGCTGTTTGGATGCATGGCGGAGATTCTTGATGAGACCAACCCTCGGTCCGGGCGCGCCGACTGGTTCCGCTGCGAGCGCAGCGGCGTTAAAGTACCCGCACCATTCGCCGTTGTGGATTTCGCATGCCCTTGTCTGCTCCGTTCAAGCTTGACGCGTGGATCGAGGAAAATCGCCACCTACTGAAGCCGCCCGTGGGCAACAAGTGCATGGTCGACGGTGATTTCATCATCATGATCGTGGGCGGCCCGAACTCGCGCAGCGACTATCATTTTGATGAGGGGCCCGAGTTTTTCTATCAGATCGAAGGCGACATGGTTCTCAAGGTGCAGGACGACGGCCAGGCAAGGGATATTCCCATTCGCGCCGGCGAGATGTTCTACCTGCCACCGCGCGTGCCGCATTCGCCGCAACGCATGGCCGATTCGGTCGGTCTGGTCGTCGAACGCCGCCGCCTGGCGCACGAGAAAGACGGGTTGCTCTGGTACTGCGAGCGCTGCAACCACAAGCTTTTCGAGGAATTCTTCACGCTCAACAGCATCGAGCAGGATTTCCCGCCTGTGTTCGAGCGCTTCTATCAGTCCCTCGATGCGCGCACTTGTGGTCAGTGCGGCCATCTGAACCCGGCTCCCGGGCAATGATTCCGGCTTTGCGTGTGCGGCTCCGGGAGAAATGAGCTCCACCCGCTGGTATCACCATCTGCTGGCGCGCCTGCTGACCGTACAAGAGAGACAGGTTCCCTGGACGGTGGCCTTGCGCAATACGGTCGGGGTGGTCCTGCCCCTTGCAGTGGGACTTTTCTACGGACACCTGCAGGCCGGGCTGGGCATGACCGTCGGCGCTCTCACGGTGATGTTTTCCGATCAGCCGGGCTCCTACGCAGCCCGTTTCCGTCGCCTGCTGCTGGCAAGTGCTGCGGGTGCGCTGGCTGCACTGGCAGGCTTTTCCCTGGGCGGAAACACAGCGTTGATTCTGCCGCTGGTCGGCGTCTGGACCTTTGCGGCTGGTCTGCTGGTAGCGCTGGGCGCGCCGGCAACCCGCGTGGGCCTGACCAGCATCATTGTGCTGCTGATCACTGCCTCGCGTGCCGCACCGGCCAGCGTTGTGCAGGCCAGTCTGCTGATCTTCTCCGGTGGCCTGTTGCAGACGTTGCTCGCCGTGCTGCTGTGGCCGGTCGATCGCCACAGGCCGCAACGCCTGATGCTGGCCGAAGCGTTCAGGGCGCTCGCAGGCACGGTGCGCGACCTGCCGCATGGCGATACGCCGCCACCCGAATCGGCCACCATAAACGCGCTGCAGTCTGCCCTGCTCGGCCAGGCGACCCCGCGCAACCCCACCCGGGAACGCTTTTGTCTTCTGGTTCACGAGTATGAGCAGATCCGCCTGGCGATTGTGGCACTGGGCGAGCATCTGCCGAAACTGGATGAAGGGTCTGCGCAGACGGTGCGCAAATGGATGCTGCAGGTGGCGCGGGCACTGGAGATTGCTGCAGACGCGATTGCCAGACCGGACAAGTACTTGCCGGAGGCGACAGTCCAGCTCATGGATTTCGCCATGGAACCCGAACCACAGGACGCCGATGGCTCCTCGCAGGAGCCCGCGGCGAGGCCCCTTCTGGCCAGCGCCTTGGCGCTGGCTCGGCATGTTCGTGTGGTGCAGCGCAACTGCAGTCAGGCCGGCAGCGCTGAAAATCGTGGCGGGCCGCGTTCTGCAGCGGCGTTGCTGCGTGTGCCCCGGGCGGGCCGACCGCTGGATATCCTGCGCGCAAACCTGCACTGGCATGCCGTTGCATTTCGTCACGCGCTGCGCTGCGCCGTAGCGGTAGTGGCCGGACTTGCGATTGCACGCTTCTATGCGCTCGAACACGGCTACTGGATCGCGATGACCGCGGCCATCGTGCTCAAGCCCGACTTTGGGGCCACCATCAGCTACGGCGTCTTGCGCATGCTGGGTACTCTGATCGGCTTGCTGGCGATGTCACTGCTGCTGGACACCGTCCTGCTCAGCACAGGGCCGCGGGTTGCCGCCATGGCGGTGCTGTGTTTTGCCTTCCGGGAGATGGCGCCGCGCCACTATGGCATCGGCATTGCGGCGTTGAGCGGCATGCTGGTGCTGATGCTGGCCCTGGCCGGCGAACCGGCGATGCAGCTGGTGCTGGCGCGCGCTACAGGAACCGCGGGGGGCTGCCTGCTGGGCCTTGCCGCCTATCTGGCCTGGCCGAGCTGGGAACGCAGTCGGGTGCGGCCGGCCCTGGCCGGGATGCTGCTGTCCTGGTCGGGTTACCTGTACAGCCTGCGTGACGAGAATGAAGCGGCACAGGGCGAGATGCGTCGCGCTGCCCGCACCGCCCGCAGCAATGCACAAGCCTCGCTGGACCGCTTGCGCGAAGAGCCGCGTACCGGCGAGGGACTGTTGCGCAACGGCGAGGACTTCTTCGTTGCCGGCAATCGCCTGGCGCGAGCGGTCATCAGTCTGGATGCGCTGTTGCTGGAGCATCCCGAAACCCGCGAGCGAGCCAGCCTGCAGGATCTTCTGCAGGCGCTGGCCGAGCATGCGCAAATACTGGGCGCTCGCATGAACGGGCAGCCAATCGCGAATTCGCCAATTCATGACATTGGCGCGTGCGCCGCTACACTGCGTGATGAGATGGTCGCTGTCGGTGATGACAGCGGTCTTTGCGAGCTCGTCGAGCGCCTGGAGATGATAACCATGGCGCTGGACTCCATTGTAGAAAAATTTGAAGAGCACATATGAGCACTGAAAGCATCAAGCGGGCCCGTCTGCGTCGCAGCATATCCAGCCAGTTCGAGGACCACTGGAAGCGCCAGTACGTGCGCGGCAAGCTGTGGATTGACCCTGTTTATCAGGGTGCGGTACGGGTGTTCGCCGGGTCGACCCAGCCGCTGCTGGACATCGGCTGCGGCATGGGCCTGCTGGGCATGTTTCTGGCCCGTCACGATCACTGCCCCGACTATGTTGGCGTGGACAGTGACCCGCGCAAGATTGCCAGTGCGCGCGCCTTTGCTGCCGAAGGGCATCCGCACATGCAATTCATCGAAACGGATGCCGGCGAGCTACCGCCGTTCAGCGGCGACGTTGCCCTGCTTGACGCCTTGCACTACATGCCCGGGGAGTTGCAGCAGCGCGTTCTTGAGGCAGCCGCAGCCCGGGTTGCTCCCGGGGGCGTGCTGATGATCCGCAACTGTTTGCGTGATTCCAGCTGGCGCTACTGGGCCACGGTGATCGAGGAAAAATTCCTGCACTGGAGCAGCTGGATGCAGGTAGGTGCGCAGCACTTCCCTACCCGCGAGGAGATTGCCGAACCCTTGCAGAGACACGGCCTGACGGTGACCGTCGAACCCTTGTGGGGACATACCCCCTACAACAGCTACATGATTCTTGCCAGACGCCCACCCGAGGACGACAGACAGGAGGCCAGCAAATGAAGCGAACCGTTTTCAGCATGCTTGCGTCGATTGTCGCGGCGACTGTCCTGGTTGCCTGCAGCGACCGGCAACAGCCCGCGCCTGCCCCGAGCAGTACTGCGGCGCAGGCGCCGGCTGCAGTCGCGACAGTGCAGGAGCAATCGCAGGCAGCGCCCGAACTGCTCACGAGTCGCGATGCGCGATTCAGCGCAAAATTGCCCTGCCCGGATTGCGCCGGGATTGAACTGGGCCTCAACCTTCAGCGCGACGAGCGTGGTGGCAACAGCTTTGTGCTGCGCTACCAGCGCATGCAGCCCGACACTGTACCGGCGGTGATCAGCGGCAACTGGGTCCTGCAGGCGGGCAGGATCGACGGCAGGCCTGCGGCCGTGATCATACTGAACCCGAGCAATCCTGCACGTCGGGCGCGCTTGCGCATCAACAACGACAGTTCAATGACCCTCATCGACGGTGCGCTCAACGGCGTCACCGCCGGCACCCGCCCGGTATTCCGGTTCGACTCGGGTGCTCTCGACCTGCATGCCCTGTATGAGCAGAAGCTCGCTGCCGACGGCGATGCCGACTGACTAGGGTGCCACGCCGTCAAGGTTCAGAGCCCGGTTGGCGCTGGCCAGCTCATGTCCACGCTGCACGTCTACCCGAGCCAGCAGGAGCAGACCGCCGATGAAGTACACCGATGTCGCCAGCATGGCGATGCGATGGTTGCCGCCGCTGAGCCACTCCACCAGGCCGTAACCCAGCGGACCGAGAATCGAGGAAAGCTTGACGGCGAGGCCCCACAGACCGAATACCTCGGCTTCGCGCCGTGGCGGGCAAAGATATCCGACCAGGGCCCTGCCCGACGATTGTGATGCGCCCAGGCAGGCCCCGGCGACATTCGCTGCCAGCCACACCATGGGTCGGGTCTGCGAGTACCACAACAGGGCGATGGCCAGCAGCCATCCGAGCAAGTGTCAGTGCCAGGGTGGCACGGTGCCCGATGCGGTCTTCGATCCAGCCGAATGCCAATGCACCCAGTGCGGCGCTGATGTTGACCACCAGAATCAGCTTGATGCTGTCGGCGGTGTCGAAGCCCAGCGCCTGCTGTGTGTAGATGGCGGCAATCACGATGACGGTGGCTACCCCGGCCTGGTAGCAGACGATGCACCACATGAATCGCTGCAGGTCCTGAAGATCATGGCCTCCCGCCAGCGATTTGCGCATCCGGCTCAGTGCGGTGCGCCAGGCCGATGCCGCACCCGCTTGCGGCTGGGCCCGCTCCTTCAGCAGCAGGAACGTGGGCAGTGACGCCAGGGCAAAGGCAATGGCCGTGATCAGCATGCTCCCGGACACGGCCGAGTCGGTCGTGGCATGACGGGCGTCGGCACTCTGGATCCAGGCCAGGCAAAGGGCCAGCACAAGCAGCCCGCCGACGTAGCCCAGGGCCCAGCCCCACGATGACAGCCGGCCCATGGCCTTGCTGTCAGCAAGCTCGGGCAGGAACGCGGCAATCAGGTTTTCACCGGTGCCGAATGCCGTGTTGGTGATGACCACCAGCACCAGCGCCAGGGCCACGTCGCCACGCCCGCACCATGCCAGGGCCGCCGTGCCGAGGATGCAGACAATGCTCGACAGCAGCAGCAGTGGTTTCTTGCGTGCGTGCAGATCCGCCCATGCTCCCAGTACCGGCGCCGTGACCACGATGAGGGCATACGACAGCGACAAGGCCAGCGTCCAGGACAAGGTTGCCCAGGCAGCGCCTGCCGCAACCACCGCCACAAAGTAGGCGTTGAACACCGCCGTGATGACTACCGTGGTATAGCCGGAGTTGGCAAAGTCGAACATGGCCCAGGCCCACAACTCGCGGCGTCGGACCGGTAGCGTGCCTTCGGCATGGGTGCGTCGCACCCGGCGCGTGCTGCTCAAGAGTGTTTCCCCGGATCAGATTCAGCTGGGAGCCTGTCAGATTTTGTCGGTCGAGTCGAGAGTTCGGCTGTGCGAGGACAGATTTTCGACGCATTGCAGGCCCATGGTGGTTCCATGGGTCAAAACGTGGCAGAGACAGGGACCGCTCGGAAGCATTCGCAGGCCAGCCGAGTACGGTCCGACAGGCTCCTGGCTTAACCAATTCACAATACGTGGCGGGCACCGCCAATGAAAAACAGTAGCTTGCTGTCCTGATTCAATGTATCGTGTAGCTCGCTTCGTGATCTGAACGTCGCATTTCCCTTCTCCGCTGATGATTTCCGGCTTGTTGCCGGCATCGGCCCCGCTGGGCGGCAGATCTCGAACCGGATGGCGCGCCGCGCCTGTCCGCAACATTTCGCTCGCAGCGCGGATCTCAGGGATCGCTCCGGGTACCATCAGTTTCAGGAGTTTTCCCATGAATTTTGATTCGCTCGGGCTGGCGCCCGCGCTTTTGCGCGCGCTTGCCGACAAAGGCTACAAGAAGCCCTCCCCCATCCAGGCAGCAGCCATTCCCGTCGCTCTCGCCGGCCACGACCTCATGGCCGCGGCACAGACGGGCACCGGCAAGACCGCAGGCTTTGTTCTGCCCATGCTGGAACGCCTGTTCCCCGACGGTGAGCGCCCCAACCCAGGCCGTGCCAGGCGTCCGCGCGCGCTGGTGCTGACACCGACCCGAGAGCTGGCCATGCAGGTGCACGACTCCCTGCGGGACTACGGCAAGTTCCTGCGCATGCACAGCACCACGATCTTTGGTGGTGTTGGCATGGGTCCGCAGGTGCAGAACCTGCGACGTGGTGTCGATGTGCTGATCGCCACACCCGGCCGGCTGATCGATCACATGCAGCAGGGCAACGTCGACCTGTCCGGTATCGAAATCCTGGTGCTCGACGAAGCCGACCGCATGCTCGACATGGGTTTCCTGCCGGCGCTCAAACGCCTGCTTTCAGCCATGCCGAAGAAGCGTCAGACGCTGCTGTTCTCGGCTACGTTCGCCGATCCGATCAAGGCCCTGGCGCAGCAGTTCACACGCCAGCCGCATGAAATCCAGATCACGCCGCCGAACAGCGTGGTCAACACCGTCAGCCATCAGGTTCATCCGGTGGATGCCGATCGCAAGCGTGATCTCCTGCTGCACCTGCTCGCCGAGGACAGCCGTCGGCAGACCCTGGTCTTTGCGCGTACCAAGCACGGCTCGGACAAGTTGTGTCGACACCTGGATCGCGCCGGCCTGAGCTGTGCCGCCATCCACGGCAACAAGAGCCAGAACCAGCGCACCCGCGCCCTCAAGGACTTCAAGAGCGGCAAGGTCACGGTGCTGGTGGCTACCGACATCGCCGCGCGCGGGCTGGATATCGAGCAGCTGCCGCTGGTCATCAACCACGATCTGCCCATGGTTGCCGAGGACTACGTGCACCGTATCGGCCGCACTGGCCGCGCCGGGGCCACGGGTCTGGCGGTGTCCCTGGTCAGCCAGGAGGAGACCGGTCTGCTCATGCAGATCCAGCGCCTGCTGAAGCAGGATGTCGCCATAACGCCGGTCGAGGGTTTCGAGCCCAGCCGCCCGTTGCGCATGGACAGCAAGGCCAAGCCTGCCCAGGGGCGCGGCAACAAGCCAGCCTCGTCGCCGCGCAAGCGTCGCGGCAAGGCGCAGCAGACCAAGCGCAACGGCGCACAGGCGAAGCGGCCCGGGCGCAAGCGTGGTCCGAGTCGACAGCGTTCGTCAGGCTGATGGCTGCTTGCTGGCCACGTACATGAGATGAGGAGAGTGCCGGCTGTCGCTTTCTGGCGACAGCTCGGCGCCAGATTGGTCGAGAACGGCAAGCACCTGCAAGCCGAACGCGGCAAGCTGGTCCCGCTGCGAGTGCTGATCAATGTAGTAGTGCAGCAGAGCGTAGTCGTGGCCGATATCCGTGTACACGGCATGATCGCCGCGCCGGCCGCATCGTGGTCTGAGACGCAGGTAATTGCGCCAGCGTCGTGCCAGCAGACGCAACAAGCGCAGTTGGGTGACGGGGTTGCCGCTCCACTCGTACCGCGGCGGTTTGCCAGCATGATGCCACTGAAGGTTGTGACTGCTGGCCACAAGCAGGCCGCCCGGGCGCAGCAGGCGGACGCATTCGGACAGTGTTCGCAGGCGGCCCGCGTGGGCGGCTGAATCGAGTACATTGTCCGGGGCGATGATCATGTCGAAGCGGCCGTCCCCGAACAGCGACATGTCTCTCATGTCGGCCAGATGCACCGGAATCGCCGGCCTGGAGCGGCGCATGATGCGGACCATGACCGGGGAATAGTCGATGGCCTCGTAGCGACGACAGTACGGCGCCAGCCAGGCCGTCGTGCGGCCCGTGCCAACACCAATGTCGAGCACGTCCTTGCCGACCCAGGCGCGATGGAAACGCAGCAATGCGGACATTTCCGCAGGAGTCAGTGCACGTCGTGACTGATACCTTCGGTATATGTCGGGGGCCAGATACACCCGCCCGTTGACGGCATCATGCGGTCTCGGTTCACGACTTTCCATAAGACGACCCCGTCCATGCATGGTAAGTGCCGCATGCTCGCCGGCCGAAATCCGATGCCGTGGCGCCAACTGTTCCCGGCCCGGTCCCTTTGCGACTGCATTGGTATTCGATTGCCCGACCCAGTCTGCTAAGGTTGCCTGATTCTGGCAGACCACCGGGGAATGAAATGGCTTACAGGCGCAACACTCCGTATTTCTGTGCATTGCTGCTGCTCATGCCCTGGGCATCGACGGTCCGCGCCGACACACCGACCAGCAAGGAGATTCTTGCACAGTCCACGCCGGCAGAGTGGCGTTCGCTGGATCCCGCGCAGACCCTGGTCATGCAGCTCCAGGGCAATCACCGGGTGATTATCGAACTGGCCCCGGGCTGGGCCCCCGAGCATGTGGCCAACATCAAGACGCTGGTGCAGCAGCGTTATTTTGACCACACCAGTGTATATCGGGTGCAGGACAACTTCGTCGCCCAGTGGGGTGATCCCGACAGCGACGACCCGGCCAAGGCCAAGTCCATGGGCAAGGCCAGAACAAAGCTTCCTCCGGAGTTTACACGCGACACTGAAAGTGATTTCGAGTTTACCCTGCTTGCCGATGGCGACCTGTATGCGCCGGAGGTCGGCTTCAGCGACAGCTTGCCGGTGGCACGCAACCGCCTGGCGGGCAAGGCCTGGCTGGCACATTGCTACGGCATGGTGGGCGTGGCGCGCGACGTCGACCCCGAAAGCGGCAACGGCAACACGCTGTACGTGCCGATCGGTCAGGCACCACGACGTCTGGACCATCAGCTTGCCGTGGTCGGGAGAGTCGTGGAGGGCATGCCCTGGCTGGCCTCGCTGCCGCGCGGCCCCGAGCCCATGGGCGTCTACACTGACCCCGATATGCGAACCGGCATCGAGTCGATACGCCTGGCCTCGAGTCTGCCTGCGTCGCAGCGCCCCAGACTGCAGGTCCTGCGCAGCGACAGTGCGTCCTTTGCGCGTCTGGTCGAGGCCAAGCGCAACCGCAAGGGGCCCTTCTATCGATTCCCGGTGGGACACATCGGCCTGTGTGACGTGCCCCTGCCGGTGCGCGAAACCCCCGCGGCAAACTCTGACTGATCCCGGGCCGGCGTTTGTGGCCCTGTTGACGTCAGGGCGGCGCCGAATGACGTCAGGGCGGCGCCGATAGCCGCTTTCAGCCGTTGTTGCCGATGATTACAATGCCCGCACCCTGCACCACCGAGAAGGATAGCAAGGCGTGCCCCTGAACCCTGCCAGCAAGGCCCAGCTGCAAATTCACCTGTGCGTGGTGCTATGGGGTTTTACCGCGATCCTGGGCAAGGTGATCACCCTGGGTGCGCTGCAACTGGTGTGGTGGCGCATGCTGCTGGTGGTACTTGCCCTGCTCCTGGTTCCTGCGGTCTGGAACGGCTTGCGGCGAATGCCGCTGCGGGTGCTGCTCGCCTACGCCGGTATTGGCGTTCTGGTGGCGCTGCACTGGCTGACCTTCTACGGCGCAATCAAACTGGCCAACGCGTCGGTGGGTGCCATTTGCATTGCCATTGCACCCATCTTTCTTTCGGTGGCCGAACCGTGGATTGCCAAACGGCCCTTCGAGCCACGCGAGCTGCTGCTGGGTGTCGGAGTCATTCCCGGTGTGGCTCTGGTCGTTGGCGGCATTCCCGCCGACATGCGCCTTGGTCTCGCCGTGGGCCTTGTCTCGGCGATTTTCGTGGCCTTCTTCGGCGCGTTCAACAAGCGCATGGTCGACCGCGGCGACCCATTGACCGTGACCTGCATCGAACTGGGGGCGGGAACCTTGCTGCTGACCCTGCTGGCTCCGTTCGTGCCGCATGCCGGGGCTGCATTTCCCTGGCCCGACCTGCACGACTGGCTGCTGCTGCTGATCCTTTCACTGGTTTGCACCCTGCTGCCCTTTGCCATCGTGCTGCGCGCACTGCGTCATGTCAGTGCCTTCGCGACCCAGCTGGCTACCAACCTCGAACCGGTCTATGCCGTTTTGCTGGCAATGCTGCTTCTGGGTGAGCAGCGTGAGCTCGACTGGCCGTTCTATGTTGGCGTGGTCATCATTGTCGCCAGCGTCCTGGCGCAGCCGTTGCTGCGTCGGCGTCCGCTGGAAATCCCTTCACCCGAGGTTCTGGCCACCTCCGAGTCGCGCAGCCTGCAGGACTGAGTTTGCGCTGCGTTCCACGGCGGCCGGTGTGCGAATCCGTGCTGCCCTTCCCCGCATGAGCCCGCTGCTGCCACTGGCGTAGCGTGCGCTCCACGGCGAGGCCGGCATACGTGCCATCCGACGACGATGCAATGACTGCGTTCCCGGACGCATGGCGATGAAAAGTCGTTGACCCTGGTTATTGCAATGTTATATTGTAACATTCATACGGTCGAACTCGACGCCCTGGGAACCGCATCGCATGCAAAAAAACCTTTTGACCACCTTCCTGCTGGCCGCCTTGTGCGTGCCGGGAGCAGCCCTGGCCGGGACCGATGGCAAGGCCAGCGCGCCAAGCCTGTCCGACCTGAGCAAGCGTATCCAGCTGCTGGAGAGCAATGCACAGACCCTGCGCAAGCAAGCCGCCGAGGCGCTGGCAGCAGCCACCCAGGCGCGCCAGGAACTGGAGCAGATGAAAGCCGAGCAGAAGCAGAAGAAGCTCGCGGAGCGCATGGCCGCCGTGACCCGCAAGGCGCCGCCGTCACAAGCCTCGGGACTCGGCACGGGCAATGACTTCAATCCGGCCATCGCGGTGATTCTCAACGGCACCTATGCACACCACAGCCTGAATCACGGCGACTACCCTGTGGCCGGGTTCCCGGCTGGCGGCGAGTCCGGGCCGCTGCCGCAGGGCCTGTCCCTGGGCGAGAGCGAGATTGCCATGTCGGCCAATGTCGACGACAAGTTCTACGGTCAGCTGACGGTGACCGCCTCCAGCGAGGACGGCCAGGACCACATCGGTGTCGAGGAAGCCTTCATCGACACCACCGCCCTGCCCGCCGGTCTGGGCCTGCGTGCCGGCCGCTTCTACTCCGACATCGGCTATCTCAACAGCCACCACCCGCATACCGACTTCTTCAGCGTGCGGCCGCTGGTCTATCAGGCGTTCCTCGGCAAGCAGTACGGCGATGATGGCGTGCGCGTGCAGTGGGTGGCACCGACCAATACATTCATCCAGGTCGGCGGCGAGCTGTTCCGCGGCCAGAACTACCCCACCGCCGGAGCAAACCATCATGGCACCGGCGCGCACACCCTGTTCGTGCATACCGGCGGCGACATCGGCGACAGCAATGCCTGGTTCGCCGGCCTTTCCATGCTGCGCGCCGACACCACCGGCGCCGACGACGGCTTCAGCGGTCGCAATACCTTGTACATCGCCGACGCCACCTGGAAATGGTCGCATCACGGCAATTTCAAGGACGGCGGCCTGCTGCTGCGCGGCGAATACATGACCGACAAGCGCGACGGCCGCTACACGGCGGCCAGCGCCCCCGTCACCACCACTGACCCGGCTGTGGCGATGCTCGATCAGCCCTGGGTCGGCCAGCGCCATGGGCTGTACCTGGAAGGCGTGTACAACTTCAACCGCACCTGGAGCACCGGCTACCGCTACGACAAGCTGTGGGCTGCGGACACCGGTCCGTTCGCCAGCGGCTTTGATCCGAGCAAGCACAGCGTGATGCTGACCTGGCGCAACAGCGAGTTCAGCCTGATGCGGCTGCAGTACAGCCACGAGAAGCCCGCTCCCGGGCAAAGTGACAATGCCCTGGTGCTGCAATACCAGGTCGCCATCGGCGCGCACGGCGCGCACAAGTTCTGACCCGAGGATCCATGACATGAACCGACTGCTTGCCCTTGCCCTGTTCGGCCTGGCTGCCGTGACCAGCCTGCCCGCCCATGCCGCCCTGCGCACTTTCGCCTGCGAACCCGAATGGGCCGCCATGCTGCACCAGATTGGTGGCGATGCCGTGCATGTCGATGCCGCGACCAACGCGCTGCAGGACCCGCACCATGTCGAGGCCCGGCCCAGCCTGATCGCGCAGGTGCGCCAGGCCGACCTGATCGTGTGCACCGGTGCCCAGCTGGAGATCGGCTGGCTGCCGCAGCTGCTGCGCCAGGCCGGCAACAGCAAGGTGACCTCGGGCGCCGGCTATTTCATGGCCGACGACCAGGTCCAACTGCTGGAGAAGCCGTCCCAGCTCGATCGCGCCAGCGGCGACATCCATGCCGACGGCAACCCGCATATCCAGCTCGATCCGTATCGCATGCTGGCGGTGGCCACTGCGCTGGAGGCCCGGCTTGAACAGCTCGACCCCGCCGATGCTGCCACCTTCCGCAGCCGCTTCGCCGATTTCAAGTCGCGCTGGATGACCGCCATCCCGAAATGGGAAGCCAGGGCAGCCTCGCTCAAGGGCCGCAACATTGTGGTCCACCATGACAGCTGGGTTTACCTCGAGGACTGGCTTGGCCTGAACCAGGTCGGTGCGCTGGAGCCCAAGCCCGGCGTGCCCCCGACCAGTTCTCACCTGGCCAGCCTGATTGCGGTGACCAAGGCCTCCAACACACTGGCGATCATCCGCGCCGCCTATCAGGACCCCAAGGCCGCCGACTGGCTGTCGCAGCGCACCGATGTGCCGGCGGTGACGCTGCCGTTCACGGTCGGCGGCACCGATGGCGCCACCGACCTGTTCAGCCTGTATGACGTCACCATTGATCGGCTGCTCAAGGCGGCAAAGGGCGAAGGCTCCAAATGAACCTTTCCGGTCTGGACATCAGCATTCTGGGGCCGGCCTGCGTGGCCGGGCTGATCGTGCTTTCCACCCACGTGCCGCTGGGCCAGCAGGTGCTCAAGCGCGGCATCATCTTCATCGACCTGGCCCTGGCCCAGGTGGCGGCGCTGGGCGTGATCGCCGCGCAGTACATGAATTTCGGCGATGATGGCCTGGCCGTGCAGCTGGCGGCCGCCGTCGCTGCCCTGCTTGGCGCGGCGCTGCTCAGCTTCACCGACCGCCGCTGGTCGCGCTATCAGGAACCGCTGATCGGCATCCTGTTCGTGCTGGCGGCCACCGGCGGTCTGCTGCTGCTGGCCAACAACCCGCACGGCGGCGAGCACCTCAAGAACCTGCTGGTAGGCCAGATCCTGTGGGTCAGCTACGGCCAGCTGGTGCCTGCCGCGATCATCTCGGCCTTGCTGCTGGGTTTCGTCGGCTGGCGCCGCGGACGCATGAACGGCATGGCCTTCTATGCTGCCTTCGCCATTGCCATCACCGTATCGGTGCAGCTGGTCGGCGTGTACCTGGTGTTCGCCAGCCTTATCGTGCCGGCATTGGCGACGGTCAATCTTGCCGGAAAGTCCAGACTCGCGGCAGCCTACCTGATCGGGATTTTCGGCTATGTGCTGGGGCTGGTGCTGTCGGCACTGCTGGACCTGCCCAGCGGTGCGCTGATCGTGTGGATGCTGGCGGTGTGCGGCCTGGCCGCGCAGGCAGTGCCCGCAGTGCGCGGTCGCGGCACCCGCGCCGCGGCATGAGGGAAACGCTCAGAGCACAAACGGAATCAGTGCGTGGCTGTGCCGGCGGTAGTCGGCATAGGCCTCGCCGAAGGTCTCAAGCATCCAGCGCTCTTCCAGGCGCAGCTTGTAGATGAAGCCGGCCAGCACGATCGCCAGAGCCAGCAGGCCGCGCCACTGATCCAGCGCGAGTGCGCAACCGAGGAATCCTGTCAGCATGCCGGTATAGATCGGGTGGCGCACGTAACGGTAGGGTCCGCTGCGTACCAGTTCGTGATCCTGCTTGACCTGAACCGAGGCGCTCCAGTTGCTGCCCAGGTACAGCCGTGCCCAGACCGAAAACGCCAGTCCGCCCCAGGTCAGGACCAGGCCCGCGCTGTGGAACCAGACCAGGCGCGGCATGATCGGTTCGCCCAGCAGACCGGCTGCATTCGGCATGGCCAGCAGGTAGGCCGCAATGATCAGCGGCAGCATGTGCATCGCACGTGACAGGAGCGGCTCGTGTCGCCGGGTGCGCTTGCTCCAGAAGGAAATGGCAACCCAGATCAGCAGCCAGATGATCCAGGCCAACTTGAACGAATTCATGCGGCGATACCTTGTTGCCGTGCAGGTTTACCCATTATCGCCGTGGCACGACAGCATGCCCAGTGACCGTTGTCACGCCTGGTGCATGAAGGGGCCGCTCAGGAGGCGTGCCGTTGACGCAGCACCCGCACTGCATCGGCCAGTCCGAGTCCGCGAGCGCGCAGCAGTACCAGCAGGTGGTAAAGAAGGTCGGCGGACTCGTCCAGCAGCGCATCGTCATCCTGTGCCACCGCCGCCAGCGCGGTCTCCACACCCTCCTCGCCCACCTTCTGCGCGATACGCCGTACACCGGCATCGAACAGCCGCGTGCTGTAGCTGCCCTCCGGGCGATCCCGCTCGCGCTGTTCGACCAGTGCATCGAGCTGGCCCAGGAACGCCGTGGACGGCTGCGCCTGATCGTCAAAGCATGTCGCCGTGCCGCGATGGCAGGTCGGCCCCTGCGGATCGGCCAGTACCAGCAGCGTGTCGGCATCGCAGTCGACATGCAGCGATTTCAGCTGCAGAAAATTGCCCGACGTCTCGCCCTTGGTCCACAGCGTCTGTCGGCTGCGGCTGAAGAAGGTGACCATGCCGCTGGTCTGCGTGCGCCCGAGCGCCTCGCGATTCATGTAGCCCAGCATCAGCACGCGGCCGTCACGCCAGTGCTGGACCAGGCACGGCAGCAGGCCGCCGCCCTTGTCCCAGTCAAGCTTGGATGCATCAATGGGTTGCCGGTTTTGCGGATTCAGATTCGTGCGCACGTTGTGGTTCCCGGTTTCAGGTGCGAGGGAGGTTGGCCGAGGAAGGCAGGGGCTGTGGGCGAAGTTCAGGCGCTGGCGTTGTCTGGCGCATCGGTATCCCCGCTGCGGCCAGCTGCCGCTTGAGTTGCGGAATGGCAATTTCTCCGGAATGGAACACGCTGGCGGCAAGTGCGGCGTCGACATCGGCCTGCGCGAACACATCGGCGAAATGGCCAACGGCCCCGGCTCCGCCCGACGCCACCAGCGGCACCTTGCACAGGTCACGCACCTTTTGCAGCTGCTCGATGTCGTAGCCGTCGCGCACACCGTCACTGCCCATGCAGTTGAGCACAATTTCGCCGGCACCGAGCTGCTGGACTTCCAGGACCCACTCCAGGGTGGTACGCGTCAGTGCACGTGTCTTGTCCGGATCACCGCTGTACTGGCGTACCCTCCAGTTCCGGTCGTCATCGCGCATGCTGTCTATTCCCACCACCACACACTGCACTCCGAACGCGTCAGCCAGCTCGCCAATCAACGCGGGACGTTCCAGTGCCGGTGAATTGACGGACACCTTGTCGGCGCCGGCGAAGAGAATCTCGCGCGCGTCCTGCACGCTGCGGATTCCGCCGGCGACGCAAAAAGGGATGTCCAGTACCCGCGCAACACGCTCGATCCAGTCGCGGTCCACACGCCGCCCTTCCGGGCTTGCGGTAATATCGTAGAAGACCAGTTCATCGGCCCCGGCATTGCGGTATCGCAGCGCCAGATCCACGATTTCGCCCATCACCACGTGATCGCGAAAGCGCACGCCTTTCACCACCTTGCCGTCGCGGACATCCAGACAGGGAATGATGCGTCGGGTCAGCATGGCCCGGCTCCCCGGATATCAGCGAGCGCCTGGTCCAGCGTGAAACGCCCTTCCAGCAGGGCGCGGCCCAGCACGATGCCCGCAGCACCACCAGCCCGGGCCGCGGATACATCCGCGAGTTCGCGCACGCCGCCGGATACCTGGACGGCCAGCTCGGGCGCGATCCGCCGCAGATGGGCAAGCAGTTCGAGGTTCGGGCCGCCCAGGGTGCCGTCGCGATCAATGTCGGTGCACAGCATATGCCGGGCTCCGGCGCGGGCATAGCGCGGTGCCAGTTGGTCCAGTGTCGTGCTTGTGTCTTCCGTCCAGCCGTCACTGGGCAAGCGCCACTCGCCATCACGCCAGCGCGTATCGAGGGCGATGGTCAGGCGCTCGCAACCGTAGGTGTCCAGCCAGGCAAACACCTGCTCCGGCTGGTGCATGGCCACGCTGCCCAGCACCACGCGCTCCACGCCTGCAGCAAACAGACGCTCCAGGTCGTCACTTGAACGCACGCCGCCGCCGGCCTGAACGCGCAGACCGGCCTGTGCCAGCTCGGCCAGCGCCGTGTGGTTTTCGAGGCGGCCGTGACGTGCACCATCCAGGTCCACCACGTGCAGCCATTCGGCACCGGCACGGAGATAGCTCCTTGCCAGTTGCAGGGGCTCAATGGGGTAGTCGGTCTGCCGATCGTAGTCGCCCCGGTACAGGCGAACGACGCGACCGGCGCGAAGGTCGATGGCCGGGTAGACAGTGAAATTCACAGACAAAGGAAGTTTTCCAGCAGTCGCGCGCCGAGGTCGGCTGAACGCTCGGGGTGAAATTGCATGCCGCAAAAGTTGCCGCGGCGGACAACCGCGGAGAATGGTTGGCCGTGGCTGCTTGCTGCCAGCGTGCTGTCGCCAATGGGTACCGCATAGCTGTGCACGAAATAGGCATGGGACCCCGTCTCGGCACCGGCCAGCAAGGCGTCGGCCTTGAGTACCTGCAGGGTGTTCCAGCCCATGTGCGGAACGCGCAGGCCGGGTCGACTCGGGAAATGCCGAACCTGGCCGGGGATCAGGCCCAGACAGGTGGTGTCACCCTCGGTGGAGTGCTCGAACAGCAGTTGCATACCCAGGCATACGCCCAGCACCGGCTGGCGCAGCGAGCAGATCACCGCGTCCAGGCCGCTCTCGCGCAAGCGCCGCATGCCCTGCGCTGCCGCACCAACACCCGGCACAATGACATGGCTGGCGGCGCGAATTCTATTCGCGTCGCATACCGGGCTTGCCGCCACGCCGAGGCGTTCCAGCGCGTAGCAGACCGAACCGATATTGGTGCCACCCGCGTCCACCAGGACGACGTCCAGATCCGGCTTTGACATGGGCTTTCGAGTCGCGGCCACGAGACCGGCCGGGCCAGCCATTGACTGTTGCTGCAACCCGTTCGATGGCGGTTTCATAGCGTCCCCTTGGAGCTGGGCATGTCGGTGCCTTCGCGTCGAATGGCCAGGCGCAGGCAGCGCGCCAGTGCCTTGAAGCAGGCCTCCACCATGTGGTGCGCGTTTTCTCCGCGCACCCGCAGGTGCAGGTTGGCGCCCAGCGCGTCGCAGAAGGAACGGAAAAAATGCGGCACCATTTCCAGAGACAGGTCGCCCAGCTTGTCGCGCGGAAACTGACCGTCCAGCTCGAACCAGGCGCGACCGGAAAGGTCCAGCGCTGCACTGGCCAGGCTCTCGTCCATGGGTACGGTGAAGCCGTAGCGGGCGATACCGCGCTTGTCACCCAGTGCCTGTCGCATGGCCTGGCCCAGCGCCAGTGCGCTGTCCTCGACCGTATGGTGCTCATCCACATCCAGATCACCGTCGCAATGCAGGCTCAGGGAGAAGCGCCCGTGCTTGCCAAGCTGCTCCAGCATGTGATCGAAGTAACCGACACCGGTGCTGATGCTCGGCTCGGCCACGGCATCCAGATCCACCACGACCCGTATGCGTGTCTCGCGTGTTTCCCGTCGCACCTCGGCAAGACGCGGTGCGTCGCACAGCATGTGTGCGACCGCTTCCCATGACATGCCTTCATTCGCCTACTCGCAAGCCCCGCACGCCAAGATTGGCGGCAAACTGCATGTCGCTCTCCCGATCGCCGACCATGGCAGAGTCACCCCGGCTCCAGTCGTCGTCGGCCAGGTAGTGCCGGACCAGTCCGGTTGCCGGCTTGCGTGTGCCGGCGTTTTCCTCGGGAAGGCTGCGATCGACAAGAATCTCGCGGAACACGATGCCCTGGGATGCGAGAATGCGCAGCATGAGTTCGTGCGGACCATCGAAATCTTCCTGCGGAAACCTGTCGCTGCCCAGACCATCCTGATTGGTCACCATGACCAGCTCATAGCCGGCATCAACGCAGCGGCGCAGGGCCGGAATCACACCAGACAACAGCGCCAGTTTCTCGAACGAGTCGATCTGCTGATCAGCGGGCTCCTCGATCAGGCAACCGTCACGATCAACAAAGAGGATCTTGCGCTTCATGCCATCTCCGCCATCTTGCTCAGGGCCTCGACGAGGCGGCTGTTCTCCTGTGCGGTGCCGATAGTGAAGCGCAGACAGTCGGCAAGCCTTGCCTGTCGCCCGAGGTCGCGCACCACGATGCCCTGCGCAGCGAGCTGACGACACACCTCGGTTGCACGCGCAAGTCGCGCAGTGAGGAAGTTCGCTCGTGAGGGGAAAACCTCTTTCACTCCCGGCATCTGCTGCAGCAGCCCGGCCATGCTCTCCCGCGCGGCGATTGTCATTGCCACCCGCCGTGCGGTGGCTTGTCGACCGCCCTCGTCGAGCGCAGCCTCCGCAGCAGCGACGCATGGCGTGGGCAAGGGGTATGGCGGCATGATCCGGCGCAGCAGCGCAATGACCTGAGGGTCGGCAATCAGACAGCCGATCCGCGCTCCGGCCAGTGCCCAGGCCTTGGACAGGGTTCTCAATACACCCAGGTTGGCGTAGCGAGCCACAAGTCCGGTGGCGCTGGCGGCATTGGCAAATTCGATATAGGCCTCATCGACAACGACCATGGCGCGTCCACTCAGGGCGTCGGCGAGTTGCTCGATCACCTGCAGCGGCACCAGACCACCAGTGGGATTGTTGGGGCTGCACACGAACAGTACTTTCACGTCCGGGGAAAGCGCCGCAAGTACCGCCTCGGGGTCAAGACTGAACTGTTCATTCAGCGGCGCATTGACGACGGCAGCGCCCTGCACACCGGCGCACACGGCGTACATGCCGAAAGTCGGCGGACTGACCGCAATGGCGTCAACACCGGGACGGCAGAACGCGCGTACCAGCAAGTCGATGGCCTCGTCACTGCCACGACCGACAAGAAGCCTGTCCACGTCCACCCCGTACAGTCCTGCCAGTTGCGCGCGCAGTCTTTCGGGTTGCGGATCCGGATAGCGGTTGAGGCCAGGACCCTGTCCCGGTAGTGGCCAGGGTGATTCATTGGCATTGAGCATGATGGCGGCGCTGCCGGCCTCCATGCGCGCCGACGAATACGGCTGCAGCGCACGTATTTCCGGGCGAGCCAGATCCAGGATGCTCATGCGCTCACCGCCATGGCCTGCAAGCGCAGACTGACCGCGCGAGCGTGCGCCTCGAGGCCCTCGGCGCGGGCAAGTGTCACGGCGCAGTCGCCGATCGACCGCAGGCCGTCGCTGCTCAGTTCCTGCACGGTGATCTGTTTCATGAAGCTCGCCACCGACACGCCGCTCCAGGCGCGCGCATGACCATAGGTGGGCAGAACATGGTTGGTGCCACTGCAGTAGTCACCCACGGACTCGGGCGACCAGGCGCCGACAAATACCGAGCCGGCACACTCGACCGCGGCAAGCAGCTCCCTGGGGCTGCTGACATTCAGTATCAGGTGCTCGGGTGCGTAGGCATTGCTGACCTGCATGGCTTGCGCCAGTGATGCAACCCGGATGATCCGGCTGCCGGCCAATGCCTGGCGTGCGATTGCTTGTCGGGGCAGCGCGCTGACCTGCTGTTCCAGCTCGGCTACGACCGCAGCGATCAGCTCATCGCTGCTGGACAGCAGCAGGACCTGGGAATCCGGACCGTGTTCTGCCTGAGACAGGAGATCGGCTGCCACGAATACCGGATCGGCCGTCGCGTCGGCAATCACCAGCAGCTCCGACGGCCCGGCGGGCATGTCGATGGCAGGGCCTCCCGGGATGGCGGCGACCTGCTGCTTGGCTTCGGTTACCCAGGCATTGCCCGGCCCGAACAGCTTGTGGCATGACGGCAGCGTAGCCGTACCCAGTGCCATGGCGGCAATGGCCTGCGCGCCGCCCAGGCGGAACACGCGCTCGATGCCACACAGGCGCGCCGCATACAAAACTGCGGCGTCGACGCTGCCATCCGCTTTCGGCGGTGTGCACAGGACGGTGTCCTCGCAGCCCGCCAGTTGCGCGGGCACCCCCAGCATCAGCGCGGTCGATGGCAATGGCGCGCTCCCGGCCGGCACGTACAGGCCGACCCTGCTGATGGCGCGCGGCATGCGTTCGCATACCACGCCGGGGGCGGTCTCCACCCGGATCGACCCGGGGACGGTGGCACGATGAAAGGCGGCGATCCGGTCGCGCGCCTCGGTGACAGCCTGCTTCAGCGTGTCGCTCAGGCTGGCGGCAGCGAGTTCGAAGTCGCGCTCGGGAACTGCCAGATCATCCAGCTCGCAGCCGTCCAGTTCCGCGGTCAGCGCCTTCAGGGCCGCGTCGCCTTCGTGACGCACCCGCGCAATGATCGCCGCTACCGCTTCGGCACGTCCGCTGTGCTGGTCTTGCGCCGGGCGTTGCAGCACGGCCTCCCGCTCGGTCGCATCCAGCCGGTTCCAGTCGACGATCTTCATGCCAGCATCTTTTCCACGGGAAGAACAAGCATGCCGTGTGCTCCGGCCTGCTTCATCGCTTCCAGGTCCTGCCAGCTGACGTTGCCACTGCACACGCACTGCAGCGCAATGTCTTCAGGACGCCCTTCTATGGTGGTTACCGTTGGCGACGGCCTGCCGGGAAGCAGATCGACGATGATGGGCAGCGCCGCGCGCGGCGCCTTGAGCATCAGCAGGCGGGATTCGCGTACATCCAGCACGCCGTCCAGTCGCCGCAACAGCAGATCGATGCGGTCGCCGCGTTCGTCCTTCGGCAGCGGTCTGCTGGCTGCCAGGACTGCTTCGCTGCTCATGATGACATCGGCTTCCCGCAACTGGTTGGCCACCAGGGTGGCGCCGCTCGAGACCAGGTCGCAGATCAGGTCGGCACTGCCCAGTCGTGGCGCAATTTCCACCGAACCGGAAAGCGTGACAATTTCGGCATCGATGCCGCGCTCGGTGAGCCAGCCTTGCAGAAGGTTCGGGTAGCTGGTTGCAATGCGCTTCCCGGCCAGCACCCCGCTGCCGGTACCTTGCTGCTCCTGCGGAACGGCGATGGAAAGGCGGCAGGTACCGAAACCCAGTGCCCTGAGTTCGACGAATGGCGCCTGCCCGGCATATCCCATGCCGACCTCATCAAGCACGTTGCGGCCCACGATACCCAGATCGCATACCCCGTCGGCGAGAAGGCCCGGGATGTCGTCATCCCGCACCAGCAGCAGGTCGACCGGCATGTTCTCGCCGAAACAGAACAGCTTGTCGCGGCTGGATCGGAACTTGAGTCCGCATTTGTCCAGCAGCTGGCGCGAGGATTCACCCAGTCGCCCGGACTTCTGGATGGCAATGCGAAGACGCTCCCTGGGGGCGGTCATGCCCGCTTGCTCCCGGGTTTGCCGGACAGCGGTTTGCTGGCGCGAGCGGCAGCTTCCAGATAGCCGCCATTGCCGGATTTCAGGAATCGTGCGACCCGCCCTATCGTGGTGATGCTGACCGCTGTACGTTCGTGAATCTGGCGGTAGGGCATCCCATCGAGGATGTACGGGACCACGCTCCAGCGATCGGTGATGGCTTCGATCTCGGCCGGCGTGCACAGGTCCCGCAACAAGGCTCTCATCTCGGCGACAGTGGTCATGCTGAGCAGGGCGCGGCAGAGACTTTCTTCCACCTTTCTGGCGCTGGTTTCGGGTTTGATGTGACGCTGTTTCATGTTGTCGCTCGCAGCCAATGTATTAACGCGTTAGTACATTGGAACATGAAAAAGGAGCCCAGGCAAGCCCGATGCAACCCCAGGCGAATGGTTTCACCGGCTTGCGAGCGATCCGGGCTCGCCCTGGTGAAGTGGCCCCACGCGGTGGGGCGCAGTGCACTTCCGGGAATTTCGGCGGGCGCCGCCCTGGAGCACTGCTGACTCGAGGTCGGCTGCATGCGCTGCCAGGCCGAAATGGCGCATCCCACGTGCCGAAGCGCGCCGACTGCCAGCCTGGGGACCATCTGATTGACCCTGAGTAGGTGGCATGACGTCCAGAAAGTCTGCAGTTCGTGCCGCGTGGCGCCGTGCAGGCTGGGCTGCCTGGACAAGCCGCGCGGCGCGGGATGCGGGCTTTCCGGACGTCACCCAGGCTTTCAGAATCAACAAGTCGGGCCCATGGTGTCTGTCCACAATCCTGCGTTGCACTGACTCGACAGGCAACCAGCCTGCCCGCGCCAGTGCGCCTTGACTTGCGAACAGACACCATGGGTGACACCTGCTCAGGGTTAATCAGAGGGCCCCCGGGGACACGGGAACGAAGCAATGCGCCAGCCGGCGCAATCGGGCGTTCGCTAGAGTTGATTGGCCTTGAAGGTGTCGCAGTCGCCGATATCGCCGGACTGGAAGCCGGCATGAAACCAGCGCTGGCGCTGCTGCGATGTGCCGTGAGTGAACGAGTCCGGCACCACCCGCCCGCGGCTCTGCTTTTGCAGGGTGTCATCGCCGACGGCACTGGCGGCGTTCATGGCCGCCTCGATATCACCCGGTTCCAGCCAGTCATACTGCTGCTGCGACAGCTTGGCCCATACGCCGGCAAAACAGTCGGCCTGCAGTTCCTGTCGTACCGAAAGGCCGGCAGCGCCCTGCATGGGCGCACCCTGGCGACGAGCCTTCTCGACCGCGGCAAAGATGCCAAGCTGGTTCTGCACATGGTGGCCGACTTCATGCGCAATCACATACGCACGCGCGAAATCGCCGCTGGCATGAAAGCGCGACTTCATTTCATCGAAGAAGCCAAGGTCCAGATACACCTTCTGATCACCGGGGCAGTAGAACGGGCCCATGGCGCTCTGCCCTGCCCCGCATGCCGTGGGTACGTAGCCGTTGTAGAGCACCAGGGTCGGATCCACGTAGGGCTGCAGTCCGCGCTGTCGGAACACGCGCTTCCATACATCCTCGGTGCTGCCCACTACCACCCGGACAAAGTCCTTGTCCTCGCTGTCACTGGTAGCCGGTTGTGTAGCTACCTGTGCCGTGGAACCGGCGCCATTGCCGCCACCGCCCATCAGACCCAGAAATTGCAGCGGGTTGATGCCGAAAAGCCAGGCAATGCCCATCAACACCAGCAGTCCCGTCAGGCTCATGCCATGGATCGGGCGGAATCCACGGCGCTGGCCACCACCCCCTGATGCCTCCACCACATTGTCGCTGCGTCGGCCCTTCTGCCACTTCATCAGTACGACTCCTTCTCTCGCGGTATCGCGGCGTTCTGCTCGCAGGTCGGTTTCACAGCAGTGCCACAAGCACCAGCACGATCCCTGCAATCGACACCGCCCACACCAGGGTACGCAGATAGTTTATGCCAGCCGCGTAGACCAGGGCATAGGCCACACGGGACCAGAAGTAGAGCTGGACCCCCAGCGCACTCATGGCGTCCTCCTTGCCAAGAATCAGCAAGGCCAGGACGGCCACCGCAAACAAGGGAAAGGTTTCCAGGAAATTCTGTGTTCCGCGTGCCAGGCGCCCCGCTGCTCCGGTCAGTGCCGGTGCCTTGCCCTCACGAGAGCTGATGGCCCAGCCCAGGCCCCTTTGTGCAATAGCGCCGGTAGCCGCAAGCGCAATCAGCACAAGCCCCAGGACAACGCTCCAGGCCAACATGGTTGCTTCGATACCCATAATCGTCTTCTCCCCAGTCAAGAACGGCAACACTATGCGCTGTAATGCGTGGATTGCCAAGTCCGGCCACTGCGGTCGGCCTGCATCGGGTGTCACGATTGCAACAGACGCACGAGCTCAGCACGGGCGTGCGTCGATGAAAGCCGAAAGGGCGGCAAGTGCAGCGCGAACGGGCCCAGCCAGATGCGGATCGGCGAGGATTGCCTCCGCGTCGAGTCTGCGGTTGAGCAAGGGAACTGCAACACAGGCGCGTTCGACCAGGATGCCGGACATCGTTTCCAGGGTGATGCGCAGGGCGTCCTGTGCATGGTGTGCCCGCGGCGAGGCGTTGAACAGTACGAACGGCTTCTCGATGAAGGCGTCAGTCCCGACCAGCCAGTCCAGTGCATTCTTGAAGGCGCCGGGCACGCCGCGCGCATATTCCGGGCACGCCACCAGCAATGCGTCGGCGTCGCGGACCTCGGCATTCCAGCCATCCACGGCCCTGCCCTGGGCGCAGTCGGGGCGCAGACTTGCCTCCAGGTCCGGATTGAACAACGGCAGATGGCGTGGCGCGTCGCTCAATCCCAGTTGCATGTGCGCGGGTGCCAGTCGTGCCGCCGCACGCAGTAGTGCCGTGTTCGACGAACGCTCCCGCAGACTGCCTGAAACAGCAAGGACCCTCACCCGGCCAGGCCTGTGCCGCGCTGACCGCGACAGCAGGCAGATCTGTGAGGACGGAAACCGGTGCGCAGCACCGATTCAGCTTCGTGTTGGCATGCTGTTGTCGCTGGCAAGGAGCTACCCATGAGTGAAGACAGCCTTGAACGCTACCGCGACAAGCGCGATTTCCGCAAGACGGACGAGCCGCAAGGCGGCACGGGTCGCGACCATGTGTTTGTGGTACAGAAGCACGACGCCAGTCACCTGCACTACGACTTCCGCCTGGCGGTCGACGGCGTCCTCAAGTCCTGGGCTGTGCCCAAGGGGCCATCCACCGATCCATCCGAGAAGCGCCTGGCGATCGAAGTCGAGGACCATCCACTCGATTACGCCGATTTCGAGGGGGTCATCGAGAAAGGCCAGTACGGCGCCGGCACGGTGATGATCTGGGACCGCGGCAGCTATCGCAATCTGCGCCAGGACAAGGATGGCGGCACGGACATGGCCGCAAGCCTGCGCGAGGGCCTGGTGGAGGTCGAACTGCACGGCAAGAAACTGCATGGCGGCTACGCGCTGAAGCGCATCGAACAAGGCGACAAGCCGCAGTGGCTGCTGATCAAGATGAGGGATGCGGGCGCCGACGCACGCCGCAATCCTGTTTCCACCGAGACCTGCTCGGTCGCCTCCGGACGCGGCATGCAGGACATTGCCGATGACCGGTGAGCAGGACAAGGCTCGCATGACCGGCAAATGGCGCGAGGCTGCTGGCTGCGGCGTCGAGCGTGCCGCTGCAGCGTCGCGCAATGGCCACACGCATCGACATGGTGCGCACCTCGCTCACCTGCCAAGGCTCTTGCGCTCGGCACCGGCAGCTGTGTCGCGCAGGATTTTTGGGTTGCAGCGACAACAAGTCCGCCTGCGGCGTGATACGGAAGTGTCAGCCAATGACTGAGCGCAGAATTGGCAGGCATGCAGTGCAACTGTCGCATCCGGACAAGACGATGTTCCCCGACATCGGCATGAGCAAGCGCGGAGTCGTCGACTACTACGAGCGCATCGCCGAATACATGCTCCCGCATATCGAGGACAGGCCACTGACGCTGCATCGATTCCCGGATGGCATCGACAAGCCGGGTTTCTACCAGCAAGCGCGTGGCGGACATTTCCCCGACTGGCTACCGGGTCTCGAGATCGAGCATGGCGGCGATACCGGGAACGTGTGCCATGTGCTATGCGACAGCGCGGCAGCACTGGCCTATCTTGCCAACCAGGGCGTGATCGCGCTGCACGCCTGGCTCAGTCGCCGAGACAAGCTGCATCAGCCTGACCAGATCATCGTCGACCTCGATCCGCCCGGCGACGACTTCGAACCGGTGCGGCAGGCGGCTTTGCAGGTGGCTGCATTCATGCGCGAACTGGGCCTGACCCCGTTCGTGAAGACCACCGGCTCGCGCGGTCTGCACGTGATCGCACCGATCAGGGCCGGAAGCCGATTTCGACCGCGTGCGCAAATGCGTGCGCACGATGGTCGAGGCGCTGGCCAGGCGCCATACCGACACGCTGACCACAGCGCAGCGCAAGGACAAGCGCGGCAACCGCCTGTATCTGGACATCATGCGCAATGCCTTCGGCCAGACCGCAGTGGCACCCTACTCGCTGCGCGCCAGGCCCGGGGCGCCGGTGGCCACGCCACTGGCCTGGGATGAGCTCGAGGATCGCTCGATCAACGCCCGCAGCTTCGATGCCGGCAACATCTTCCGCCGACTGGGCCAGCGCGACGATCCCTGGTCGGGCATGCGTCGGCATGCAGTCCGGCTCGCGACCTTGGAGAAGGCGCTCTCGGATCATTAGCTGCGCTGCGATCGTGTGCCCTCGCGCGCCAGCAAATCCTGAAGTTTCCGGTTGCCTTGCCGGATGTCGTTGTAATGGATGGTTCCGCTCGCACGTCAACAGGGTGGTGGCGGCCATTCCCGCCGACCGCTGAGCACTTTTCTCTCGCCGCGAAAAGGAACCGAGATGATCCATAGACGCCTGCTCATGACCGCTACGTTATCCCTGCTGCTGGCTGCCTGCGCAAGTCAGCGGAGCCAGCCTGCCGTCGCACCTGCCCCACCATTGCCTGACATGGCGGCGATTGATCGATTCGTGGATGGCATCCGCGTCCGCAATCACGTGCCCGGTCTGGCGCTTGCGATCATCGATGGCGCTCACATCAAGGCGATGCGAACCTACGGAAAGCGCGACCTGGATCCGCCCAGGCCGCTGCACAGGGACACGATCATGTATGGCGCCTCGCTCACCAAGTTCGTGTTTGCCAGCTACATGATGCAACTGGTCGATGAGGGTCGGCTGGATCTGGATCGGCCGGTGGGCGACTATTTCCCCAGGCCGCTGACCGACTACCCGGAATGGTCTGACCTGAGCGATGATCCGCGCTGGCGCAAGCTGACCCTGCGCATGCTCCTGGATCATTCCACTGGATGGGCCAATTTTCGTTTCTTCCCGCCCGGCGGCGGCTACCATCCCGATGCCAAACTGAAATTCTATTATGAGCCCGGAACGCGCTACGGCTATTCGGGAGAGGGCTACATTCTGGCCCAGCGGATCCTCGAGACGGGCCTGGGTATAGAACCGGGTGCCGACATGAGGCGACGCCTCTTTCAGCCGTTGGGCATGCTCCACACGAGTATGACGTGGCAGCCGCGTTTTGCCTCCGACTTTGCCGCAGGCTACGACCAGGAGGGCAACCGCCGCGGTCATGAGCTGCAGGACAATGTGCGTGCTGCCGGATCAATGGACACCACCCTGGCCGACTACGCTCGTTTCGTGTCTGCCTGGCTGCGCGGCAAGGTGGTCTCGGCATCAGCGCGTCAGGAGATGCTTCATGCGCAGATCCCGGTCACTTCAATGCACAAGTTCCCGCCGCTGGATCCGGCCACCGATCCGCGCCACGCCCGGATTGGACTGGCGGCGGGCCTCGGGGTCGTGCGCTGGCGCAGCCCCTGGGGCCTGGCCTTCATGAAAGGTGGGCACAATGAATTCACTGACAACATGATGGTCTGTCTGGAACGTCCCGGGCGTTGCGTGATCCTCATGTCGAACAGCGCCAACGGCGACCGGATGTACCCCGAGATCGTGGAATACATTCTCGGGGATACCGACTTCCCCTGGACCTGGGAGTACAACCCTGCGGGCTGAGGGCTCGCCAACGTTGGAGCAGAAGCGCCCGCTGCGAGTGCCTTCGCAGCGGGCGCGATCTTGTCAAGCAGGAACTGGTCAGGCGGCCGAACGCTGCTCCGTCTTGCCAGACAGCTTGTCGATCAGCGCCTTGCTGAAAGCATCCAGATCCGCCGGCGTGCGGCTGGTGATCAGGTTGCCGTCGATCTGCACCTCCTTGTCGACCCAGCGGGCCCCGGCATTTTCCAGGTCCTTGCGAATGCTGCCGACCGACGTCAGAGTGCGCCCATCGACGCGCTCGGCGTTGATCAGCACCCACGGGCCGTGACAGATCGCCGCCACCGGCTTGCCGGCATCGAGAATCGCTGCGGGCAAAAGTCAGGGCGCTGTCATCGCGACGCAGGGCATCGGGATTGAACAGGCCGCCCGGGATCACCAGCGCATCGTAATCGTTTGCGTCGGCCTTGCCCACAACCCGGTCCACGGCGATCTTGTCACCCTTGTCGAAATGCCTGAAACCCCGGATCTCGCCGGGCTCGAGCGAGACCACATGCACTTCGGCACCGGCATCGGCCAGTGCCTTTTTCGGTTCGGTCAGCTCTGCCTGCTCGAATCCGTCGGTGGCAAGAATGGCGACGCGTTTGTTGCTTGCTGCATGACTCATGCGTGGACTCCTCCTGTGCGAGTTGACTGTGGCCGCGCTTTCGCACGGCGCCCAACCAGCCTAGGTGCGGCGCCACCCGCGGCGTGTCAATTTCGTGTGAAGTTGGGCGCCGATTCAGTTCGCGCCCCAGGCACGATTCAGCCAGACACCATCGTGCCGCACACTCTCGATCAGATCTGCGCCCGGAGCATGCGCGCCAGCATGTGGCCCGCCCGCTGCTGCAGCGACCAGCCATGCACCTCCTCCAGGGTGATCTCGCGTGCACGGCCAATATCCTCGTCGAATACCTCGAGCAGGCGTTCGGCCAGGGGACGGTCGTAGGCCACCATCGCCTCCTCGTAGTTGAGCGAGAAGGAACGATTGTCGAAGTTGGGCGAGCCAAGGATCGACCATTGGCCATCAACCACGACGGCCTTGGTATGAATCATGGTCGGCTGGAATTCGAAGATGTGCACGCCCCGCTGCAACAGCCGCAGGTAGTAGCTGCGGCCGGCGTTGGATGCCAGCATCGAGTCGGTGTGCGGGCCGGGAACCAGCAGCCGTACCCTGACGCCCCGCTCCACCGCCGCACCCAATCCGAGCTCGAGGCGGGGATCGGGCACGTAGTACGGGGTGGTGATGGTGATCGAGTCGCGTGCACCGCGGAACAGCATCCAGTAGGTGAAGCCGATCACCGAGATGCGCGAGCTGGGCGCGGCATCAATGGCTACCGTGCGCACCTGCCCGGCCGGCTCGAGATCGGGGAACAGACCCTGGCCGGCCAGCACCTCGCCGGTAGCCTGGCGCCAGTTGACCGCAAACGAGCCCTGCAGGTAGCGCACGGCCGGCCCGCGCACCCGGTAGTGGTTGTCGCGCCAGTGGTCCGGGTCCTGGGCGTGACCAGTCCACACTTCGGCGATGCCGACACCGCCGGTGAAACCCAGCGTGCCATCCACCACCATCACCTTGCGGTGCGTGCGGTGGTTGTAGCGACCCAGGTTGTACCAGCGGAGCGGCCGGAACCATGCGAAATCGCAGCCGGCCTGGCGCAGCTGCTTGATGATGTCGTCCGATAGCCGGTCACCACCAATGGCATCGACCAGCACACGCACCTGCACGCCGCGCTGTGCCGCTTCGGCCAGCGCATCGGCGAAACGCCGCGCGATCGGTCCGGCCCAGTAGATATAGGTCAGCAGGTTGATCGACTCGCGTGCCTGGCCGATCGCCTCCAGCATGGCCGGGAATATCTCGTCGCCGTTGAGCAGCAGCTCGATGGCGCTGCCCTCCAGGAGCGGCGCATTGAGGTTGGCGGCCAGAGCCCGTGCCGATTCCTCGTCGTCGAGCCTGGGGCCGCTGGAAACGCGGTCCGGAGGCACCTCCGACTGATCCGGCACCAACCAGAAGTAGGCAAGCGTACACAGGGCGCCGACACCAATGACGGCAAGGGCCTGGACAATGATCATGCGGCGTGCATTCCTTCGCGAGTCTGTCTGGACCTGCAACATACATGGTTCACCCCGGCGGGGCGAACAGGATTTCCCTGTGCCGGCTTTCACCCAAGGTCGGGCTCGCGTGGACCGGTGTATTCCGGTTCAGGGAGTCAGCTCGAAATCATCCGCGAAGATCATGTCCGAACCGACGATGCTGAAGTCCGCCGGCGAGATGCTGAAGAAGATGTTGTTGGTGCACTTCACGCGTACCCGGGCCGTGCCGGTCTGCACGTTGGGGACATCGATCAGCGCCGAACCGCTGTTGGCGACGCTGCTCGCCAGCGGTGTCACGCTGTCGAAATCGGCGGTAGTGGTCAGGTCGATGTCTACCAGCGGACACGCGACCGGTGGCAGATCGGTGTCGGCCACGTTCCACAGAACTGTTGCCTGGCCAGCGCCGTCGGCGTATAGCCACACCGATGAGCTATCCGGAGACGTCACCAGGAACGGGCCGGCCGCGCTGGTTACGGTAATCTGGTTGCGTGCGCTCTGGCTGGTACCGCCGCCGGCGATATTGTCGCGCACCGTCTCGACGAAGTTCACGCTGCGGCTGGTCGTCGGCAGGATCTCGCCGAACGGATGGGTGCCCGCGAACAGTTCGGCCAGACGGGGTACGTAGCGCACAGGACCCGTCGGATTGAACGAGCGGATAATCGCTCCCGAACCGGGGTCGTTTTCAAGGTTGTTGTTGGGCGAACCCAGATCGTATTCCTCCCAGCCGAAGCTGAGATCGGCTCCAGGCGCCGCGCTGCTGGCCGCGCCGACCAGTTCGAACGGAGTAGCGGCCGGAACGGTGTAGTCGTTCAGTGGTGCCAGCACGGGCAAGGCGTGGTTGACTGTCTCGGTGCCGCAGGTGGACCCGGTACTTGCGCTGGTATAGGTGCCTATCTCGTCCAGGCTGGCGGCGTGGAAGTACGGATCCGAATGCGACTGCAGATTGTTGTCGGGCCCACAGATACCGGCATAGGCCATGATGGTGGAGCCACTGCCCGGCTCGTACGCGGTGCCACCATGGCGGTTGCCGCCACCGCAACTGCCGTTGCTGCCGTTGAAGGTGTGGTTGCCGCCGAACTGGTGGCCCATTTCGTGTGCCACGTAGTCGATATAGAACACGTCGGTGGACAGCAGCGCGCCGTTGGTCAGGCCCGTGGTGCCGGCGCCCTTGTAGTTGTTGTCGCAGACCACGCCAAGATAAGCCACGCCACCGCTGCCGGTGGTGAAGACGTGGCCGATGTCGTAGTTGCCTGAGCCGATGATCGTGTCGATGCGGTTGGTGAACTGCCCAAGGCCATTGCCGTTGTTGGTGCCGCTGTCGCCGAAAGGGTCATTGCTGCCGTCGTTGACCGCCAGCGGAAAGATCAGCTGGTCATTGTCGGCCACCAGAGTCATGTGGATGGCAAAGTCGTTCTCGTAGACCTCATCGACCCGATTGACGGCGGCCACCACGCCCGCCAGGCCCTCGGCCACGGTAGGATTGCTGGCGTTGCCGGTATACGCCTGCACCCACTGGTGGTTGGCGGCCACCGCCGCGCGGTAGCTGCGTCTGACCACGCCGGTCGAGGTGGGTTGGCTGGTGCTACCCATGGGGCGCAGCGCCGCAGCATCGGTGGCGTTCGGCGGCGTCTCGCATTTCAGGGCGCTGCCCCCGCTCACGTCGCGACGACGGAAGACGATGTAATCGCTGCCCGAACCGAATGCGACCGGGCGCACCATCCAGATGCCCTCGCGCGCGAACACCATGGCATTGACGCCCAGCGGCGATATGTCGACCCGGGCGTGGTTGCCCTGTGCATCGACACCACGGTAGCTGCGAATCGCGGGATATCTTGCCGCCAGTGCAGCCGGCATCACGCCCGAGTCGGATAGCACGAACCGGGCATAGCCATGATCGGGGCGCGGCAGCAACAGGCTGATGCCTGCACCGCCCTGACTGGTCATGTCGCGGTCAAGCGACAACCGGTCCAGTGTCACCGAGCGGTAATTTGCAGGGGGACCCAGGGCAGCCGAGAGCGGCTGGACCGTCACGTCCTGCCAGTAGTCAGGCTCGGTGGCCAGGACGGCAGTGGAGGCCAGCGCCAGGGCCAGCAGCCCGGACGCGTACTTGATCAAGCGATTCTGTTTCAACACATTTCCCCAATTAACGCGCGCACCGCGGCCATGCTCGTGCAATGGCAGTCTGCGCTCCCCGACAGGAGCGGATCATCGCACAGGATCGATCAATCGGGAATCGCCGCCGATGCGCTTGCATCGGAGCGATATACGTGGCCGCCACCGGCGCTGATCAATCCTCCGGGGCATCCTCCGAGTTGACAGGTGTCAGCCTGAGATCCTGGAAATCGAAACTGAAGTCGGTACGCGGCGACACCGGCTTGATGCGCAGCATGCGCACCTTGCCGTCTTCGTCCAGGGCAAAGGTGGCGAAGGCATCGGCATTCAGCGCGCGGTCGCGCCAGCGGACGATGAAGGTGTCGTGCTGCCAGTGCCGCATGTCACCCAGCAGCTGCCTGGTATGCGCGAACTGCATGACCAGGTGATCGCCCTGCTTGCTGATGTCGACTTTGCCGTACCAGGGGTCCTCGTAGGTGCCGGCATAGCCGGACAAGGGCAACGACGGCGTGCTGTGCTTGTCGCGCGCCTTCTCGTGCTTTTCCCAGCTGGTGTCGGCCTTTTCCAGCTTGTGCTCCTCGTATGCCTGGTAGGCTGCAACCCAGTCGGTCTTTTCCGCCCCCAGGTAGGCATCGAGTATGCGATAGGTAACCGCCTGGAAAGCCGATCCGACTTCCTGGTTGGTCAGTACGATCATGCCCAGATGCTCATCGGGCACCATGGTTACGCGTGACACGAAGCCTGGCCAGCCGCCGGTATGCCAGACCAGCTTGTGTCCCTGGTAGTCGGAAAGGTGCCAGCCCTCGCCATAGCCTTCGAAGTTGGACTCGAGCCCCGCCAGTTCCGGTACCGGCGCCTTGCGCGGGTGAATGGCCGTCTGCACCGACCACATTTCCTTGTGCCGCTTTTCGCTGAACAGCCGCTTGTCCTTGCCGTCCGCGTCCTTGCCGTACACTCCGCCGGCGAGCTGGGCGATGACCCACCTGGACAGGTCGTGCACGCTGGAGTAGATACCCCCTGCCCCGGAGTTGTTGGCCCAGGCCAGCTTCTCGGTGGGCTTGAGGTCCTTGAAATCATACTTGGCATAGCCAACCGAAACGTCGGTGTCGGTGGGCTTCAGGTAGTGGTAGTTGAAGCGGGTGTCATCCATGCCAAGCGGTTCGAAAAAATTCTTTTTCAGAAAGTCCCGGTAGCTCATGCCCGACACATTCTCGATGACCAGTTGCGCCACGCCGAACAGGATGTTGTCGTAGAAATAGCGTTCCCTGAATCCGTACTTGATCGGCACGTTTGCCAGATGCTGGACCACCTGTTTGGTGGTGTAGTCGGTTGTGGGCCAGTACAAGAGGTCACCGGCACCCAGGCTCAGGCCGCTGTGGTGGGCCAGCAGGTCCCGGATGCGCATTTCGTGCGTGATGTTGGGATCCGACATGCGGAACCAGGGCAAATGGTCGATTACCCGGTCACCCATATCCAGCTTGCCCTGGTCGGCAAGCATCGACAGGGACGCAGCGGTAAACGCCTTGGTGTTGGATGCGATGGCAAACAGGGTTCGCGCATCCACCGGCTTGCTGGCAGCGCCATCGACGCCCCGGTCGCGGACGCCATAACCTTTCTCCAGAACCACCTTGCCATCCTTGACGATGGCCACGGCAATGCCGGGAACGTCGAACTGTTTGCGCACGCCATTGACGTATGCATCGAAGTCCTGCAGCTGCGGTGGCAGGCCTGTCGAAGAAGACGCGACGGGCGCTGCAGAGGAACCGTCCTGGCTGGCGAGCGCGGGCGTGGCGCCAAGACAGAAGGCCAGGCCAACGATGAGCATCGTCGCGACACGACGACGGAATGTGTGAAGGTGCATCATGGTTCCCCGCGTGGAATATACATGCCCAGTATGCTGAGAAGGTGTGTTGCTGTCACCCCGCTGTCGACACATCACTGCGGCAGCAACTTGCCACGGATCGTGTTGTTTGATCGATCCTTGTCAGGCAGAACGTGGTCCGGGTCCAGCGTGACGGAGGCAGGTCGCTTGCTGCCCGGCACGTTCACGTCAAATTGACGATGCTGCAGCCAGGTCTCCACCGGAATCCGCAGCCGCGACCGGCTGCCATCGGCCCATTCCACCTGAAGTGTCGCAGGCAGGACAAGACGGTCCAGGTTGGCGACAGTGACACGGATGCTGTTGCGATCATCGCCGTGCACCCGCTGTACATTCCGGATTGCCATATCGAACTGCCAGTTGTGGCGGTACCAGCCGCGCCAGAACCAGGACAGGTCTTCGCCGGCCGCACTGTCCATTGCGCGGAAGAAGTCCGACGGTGAAGGATGCTTGAAGGCCCAGGCTTGCACATAGCGTCGGAACGCCGTGTCAAAACGCTCGGGGCCGAGGATCTGCTGGCGCAAAAGCACCATGCCCAGCGCCGCCTTGTAATAGGTCACCGGGTGGCGGTACTTCTCGGCGATGGCATCGGGCCGGGTCAGGATAGGCGGCGCATCGGGGTCTGCCAGGGTCGGCAGAATCTCGTCCACGGGGTTGCCACCTCCGGGGGCGTACTCGCTATCGCGCTTGGGCGCGAACTTGCCGTTCTGGTAGTCCTGTGTCGCCCGGACATTGACAAAGGTATTGAAGCCCTCATCCATCCATGCGTCACGCCGTTCATTGGATCCCACGATCATCGGAAACCAGTCGTGGCCTATCTCGTGCGTGGTGAGACCGAACAGTTTGCTGCCACCGGTTTTCCACCAGTCAAACACGATGCCCGGATACTCCATGCCGCCGGCCACGCCCGCCTCGGCAATGGCATTGGGCCAGGGGTATTCGAACCAGCGACGCGAGTAGTACTCGACCGTGCTTTTCACATACTGGGTCGAGTCCTGCCAGCGGTTGTCCCCTTCCGTGCTTTCCACCGGATAGGCGGACATGGCCATGGCAGTTTTTCCGCTGGGCAGGCTGATGCGCGCGGCATCCCATATATAGGCGGCCGAGGCGCCGAAGGCTGCGTCGCGGGTATCGTGCATGCGGAAATGCCAGGTGAGCGTCCCGCTCTGCTTGGGCCGGCTGGCCGGGTCGGCAACCTCGTCCCTGCCCCGTATCATCACTGTGGCGTCGCTTGCACGCGCCTTTTCCAGGCGCTCACGCTGCACGGCGGTCAGCACCTCGTCGGGGTTCACCAGTTCCCCGGAACCGACCACGAGCATGTTCCACGGCACCGTGACCCGATAGTCGATGTCGCCATACTCAAGATAAAACTCGTTGTTGAGATAAGGCAGCGTGTCCCAGCCGCGCAGGTCGTCATACACGCACAGCCGCGGGAACCATTGCGCGACCTCGTATACGTCACCGTTGCGGGTCGTGTACCAGTCGGTACGGCCGCCGAACCTGGCGGGGAGCTTGTAGCTGTAACGGATGCGCAACTTCAGCGCTCCGGATTGTGCCGGCAACGGTTCGGGCAGATCCACGCGCATGCGGGTGTCGCTGAACACATGATGGACAGGCTGCCACTTGCCGGCGCTGAAGATGCTGACCTCGGCAATGTCGTAGCCGCGCGTGTGCTGATCGGCCGCGGGCATGGCAGCGCCGCCGAAATTGCCGCGAGCATCGCTGCGATAGCGATTCTGGTCGAGCTGCAGCCACAGCATGTCGAGTGCGTCCGGGCTGTGGTTGGCGTAGTCAATGACTTCGGTCGCGGCCAGCGTCCGCCGCTCTGGATCGAGCCGTGCATCAATCTGGTAGTTGACGCGGTTCTGCCAGTAGTCGGGGCCCGGCAGGCCGTTGGCCGAACGGTAGCGATTGACCGGGTACTGGAACTGATACGGGGCAAAGGTCTCGAGCGGGTTGTAGCCGGGCACTGATGCCGCCTGGGCCGCGCACATGACCAGCATGCCAGCGACAACTCCCAGCATGCGCTGCACTCGTTGCATGGAGGGAGACCTCATCATGGTTGTCAGCTCGCGGGTGCCGGGCGTGCGGTTGATCGCGCCGTCTTTGGCGAGCCTTCGCGCCCGGGCGAATGGCAGCTGGCATGGAGACATGCCGGACCGAATCAGAACACGTCGCATGAAGCTGCTCCGTTTAGGGGAAGGCGCATATTTACCATGAAGAGACAGCCACCGAGGCTGCCATTGGTCACGCTTCTTGTGCTGGCGCGTTGTGCACCCCATATCAGGTGGTCAGCGGACTACGGGCCAATACCATTTCCAACAGCACTCATCCCCATACGGGCAGCAATCAGGACGCCGGGCTTGCGCGCGGCTTTCTTGGTGTATTCCGCTTCAGCGGCCGCGCCCTGGAGCTGGTATGGAGCACCAGCCGAGCCCTGACCGTGGCGCTGGCGTTGCTGACCCTGGCGGCAGGCCTGATGCCTGCGGGTATCGCCTGGACCGGCGCGCAGATTGTCGATGCCGTGGTGGCGGCCAGCCGCGAAGTGGCCGCGGGCGGTGACGCGTTCCTTGGCCGGGTATTCGAATGGGTCATCCTGGAGGGCGTCCTGGTTGCAGCCCTGGCCGGTGCGCAGCGTGGCCTGTCGCTGTGCCAGTCGCTGTTGCGGGCGCAGCTTGGCAACCGCATCAACGAGATGATTCTCGAGAAGGCACTGACCCTGGAGCTGGCCCAGTTCGAGGACTCGGAGTTCTACGACAAGCTTACCCGGGCGCGACGCGAGGCCTCCAGTCGCCCGCTTTCCCTGGTCACACGCACCTTCGGTCTGGGCCAGAACCTGATTTCGCTGATCAGCTATGGCGCACTGCTGATCCATTTTTCGCCATGGGCCGTGGCCGTGCTGATTCTCGCCGGCCTGCCTGCGTTCTTTGCCGAGACCAAGTTTTCCGGCGATGCCTTTCGCCTGTTTCGCTGGCGTTCCCCGGAAACGCGCATGCAGATGTACCTGGAAACGGTGCTGGCGCGCGAGGACCACGCCAAGGAGGTCAAGCTTTTCGGCCTGGGGCCACTGCTGCTTGATCGCTACCATCGCATCTTCAAGACCCTGTATCAGGCCGATCGCGACCTGACCGTCCGCCGCGACAGCTGGGGCTTCGGCCTGGGCCTGGTAGGCACCATTGCGCTGTATGCCGCCTATGCCTGGGTTGCGATGACCACGGTGGCCGGGCGGATCAGCCTGGGCCAGATGACGATGTACCTGATGCTGTTCCGCCAGGGTCAGTCGGCGGTATCGGCCATTCTCTCTTCCGTTGGCGGCATGTACGAGGACAACCTGTACCTGTCGACACTGTACGAATACCTGGAAACGCCGGTTCCGGCAGCCACAGGTACCGCGCTGGCCGGGCCGCTGCCAGACGATGGCGTGCGCTTCGAGAACGTCAGTTTCACCTACCCCGGCGCCGACGAACCGACCCTGCATGCCATCGACCTGCATATCCGGCCGGGCGAATCGCTGGCGCTGGTCGGGCAGAACGGCTCGGGCAAGACCACCCTGATCAAGATGCTGGCGCGACTGTACAAGCCCGATACCGGTCGCATTCTGCTGGATGGCCTGGATTTGCAGGAGTGGGACCAGACCCGTCTGCTGCAGCGCATCGGCGTGATCTTCCAGGATTTCGCCCGCTACCAGATGCGGGTGGGCGAGAATGTCGGCGCCGGCGACGTCAAGCACTTCGAGGATGCAGACCGCTGGCGACTGGCCAGTGACAAGGGCATGGCAAGCGAATTCATCGACAGCCTGCCGGCCGGCTTCGACACGCAGCTCGGGCGCTGGTTCAAGGATGGTCGTGAACTGTCCGGCGGGCAATGGCAGAAGATTGCTCTGGCGCGGGCCTTCATGCGTTCGGAAGCGGACATCCTGGTGCTCGACGAGCCCACGGCGGCGATGGACGCTGCGGCCGAGGCCACCATTTTCGAGCACTTCCGCGAACTTGCCGGCGACCGCATCGTGATTCTCATTTCGCATCGATTCTCCACCGTGCGCATGGCGGACCAGATCATTGTCATTCAGGACGGACGCATCATTGAACGGGGCAATCACGAGAGCCTCACCGCGCTGGACGGTCATTACGCTCACCTCTTCAGCCTGCAGGCACGTGGATACCAGTAGCGATCGCTGCTGGCGCACGCGCCGGTCTCCTGATGGCGCCAGCACAACGGCGCTGATCCGGGCAACAGGTACACTGCGCAAACGGAAATGAAATCCCAGCTCATGTCACCACGCCGACTGAAATCGCTGCTAGGCCTGATGCTGCTGCTTGGCCTGCTCGCCTGGTGGCATGCCGAGCAGCCGCGGGTAGCCGCACCCACGCAAGCCACAACAGCGAACAGCGCGGTTCGGGCAGGCGAGGATCTGCCTGCCTTCCTGCCGCCCGAGGCAGGGCACACACTGGAACTGATCCGCAAGGGCGGACCCTACCCGTTCCGCCAGGACGATGGCGTTTTCGGCAATCGCGAGCATGTGCTGCCAGCCAGGGCGCGCGGCTACTACCATGAGTACACGGTGGTGACGCCGGGTGCCGGCAATCGGGGCGCTCGCCGCATTGTCACTGGCGGCAACCCGCCCAGTGTGTACTACTACAGCAATGATCACTACCGCAGTTTTCGGCAGTTCGAGGTTCGGCCATGAGCGGATCCGATCAGCGACTGAATCTCGGCGACAGCGGCCAGAACGGTGTGTATTTCGTGGGCCGTGCGGATCTGGATGAAATTGCCGACATGGCCGTGGCCGAGGGATTGTCGGTCAGCCGCGTTGATCTGGGCGACTGCCTGGGCAAGCAGGAATTGCTGGAGCGCATTGCGAATGCCTTGCAGTTTCCTGCCAGCTTTGGCGGCAACTGGGATGCGCTGGCGGATTTTCTCAAGGATCTGGACTGGTTGCCCGCTCGGGGCCACGTGCTGGTTTTCGAGCATGCCGACGCTTTTGCCAACACGCTCACCGACGAGTTCAACACGCTTCTCGATATCCTTGATGACGCGGCTGATCAGGCCGCCGACCAGCAGCGCCTCTGGTTTGCATTTGTCGCCCTGCCCGATTCCGCCTTCGATGTGGCAGGCGATGGCAGCCCTGATCGGATGCCTGCCAGGCATTGATCTGACGCCTGTGCGGTGCTGCACGCGCGACAGCGGAGCGACTGGCTCAGGCCGGCGTCTGGCTGTATCGTTACTGGCTTTCGTTGCGCAAGGATACTCGAGATGAACATGGCCAACGCCGATGCGTTTGTCTTCTTCGGCGCCTCCGGCGACCTGGCCAGAAAGCAGATCTTTCCGGCGCTGCAGGAACTCACGCGACAAGGGCGTCTGGACATGCCGGTCATTGGCGTGGCCAAGTCCGACTGGACTGCCGACGATCTCAGGCGGCGCGCGCGGGAAAGCCTGGAAGCTCATGGCGGCGTGGACGAAGATGCCTTTGCCAGGCTGTGCAAGCGCCTGGCGTATATCGATGGTGACTACACCAGACGCGAGACCTTCGAGCGTCTGCAACGCATGCTCGGCCACGCTCACCACCCGCTGCATTACCTGGCCATACCGCCGAGCATGTTCCCGGTGGTGGTCAAGGCACTGAAGGATACCCGGTGCAATCGCGGTGCACGGGTGATCGTGGAAAAACCATTCGGTCGTGATCTGGTGTCAGCGCGCGCTCTCAATCGCGTCTTGCACAGCGCTTTCCGTGAAGACTCGATTTTCCGTATCGACCACTATCTGGGCAAGGAGCCGGTACAGAATCTGATCTATTTCCGCTTCGCCAACAGCTTCCTGGAGCCCATCTGGAACCGGGATTACGTTGCCAGCGTGCAGATCACCATGGCCGAATCGTTTGGCGTGGCCAATCGCGGAAGCTTCTACGACGAAGTTGGTGCGGTGCGTGACGTGGTGCAGAACCATATGCTGCAGGTACTCAGCCTGTTGGCCATGGATCCGCCTGTCAATGCCGGGGCCAGCGCCATGCGTGACGAGAAGCTGCGCCTGTTCCGCTCCATCCGCACACTGCGACCCGAGCATCTGGTGCGGGGACAGTTTGATGGCTACAGAAACGTCGGCGGTGTTGCCAGCGACTCAACGGTCGAGACCTTTGCCGCGCTGCGCCTGGACATCGATTCCTGGCGCTGGGCGGGAGTGCCCTTCTACATTCGCGCCGGCAAGCGACTGCCTGTCACCTGCTGCGAAGTGCGTGTCGAGTTGAAGGAGCCGCCCAAGGCCGTTTTCGGCACAACCACCGGCAACCCCAATTACGCGCGGTTCCGCTTGAGCCCCGAGGTGCAGATCGCGATGGGCGCCCGCTTCAAGCAATCTGGCGAAAACATGGCCGGCGAGGAGGTCGAGCTGATCGTCCACGATGACCCCGGCGAAGACATGCCTCCATACGTGCGACTGCTGGGCGATGCGATTCGCGGCGACAATTCCCTGTTCACCCGGGACGACTCGGTCGAGGAGGCCTGGCGCATTCTGGATCCGGTGCTGGGCAACGCCACGCCCGTTTACCCCTACGCGCCCGGAAGCTGGGGGCCGTCCGAGGCTTCCACCCTGCTTGAAGCAGGCAAGCACTGGCAACCGGTGGCACCGGACACTCTTCCTGCGCAGACGGCATGAGCCGGGCTATCCTGCACTTATCGCGCGAGCTTACGGAGAACACATGAAACCTACCCGACAACTTCACGACCTGGGCCAGAGTCTGTGGCTGGACAACATCACGCGCACCATGCTCGACGACGGCACCATCGAGCACTACATCAAGCATCTCGATGTTACCGGCCTGACATCCAACCCCTCGATCTTCAAGAAGGCCGTCGTGGACAGCGATGCATACGACAAGGCCATCCGCAGCAGCAGCGCAGACTCGGCCGAAGCGCTGTTCTTTCAACTGGCAATTGAAGACCTGCGACGGGCAGCGGACCTGTTTGCCGATGTGCACCGCCAGACCGACGGCGTTGACGGTTGGGTATCGCTGGAGGTTTCGCCCCTGCTGGCCAATGACGCCGAAGCCACCAAGGCGGCAGCAGCCGACCTGCACAGGCGTGCCGAGCGCGACAATCTTTTCATCAAGATTCCGGGCACGGCGGCCGGCTGCGATGCGATCGAGGCATCGATATTCGCCGGGGTCCCGGTCAACGTGACCCTGCTGTTTTCAGCGCAGCAGACGCTAGCCGCGGCCGAGGCATGGATGCGCGGCATCGAACGCCGTATCGATGCCGGACTGGATCCGCACGTGACCTCGGTACTTTCGCTCTTCGTCAGTCGCTGGGATGTGGCGGTGGCGGACACGGTCCCCGATGCACTCAAGGACAAGCTGGGCATTGCCGTGGCCGGCAAGACCTACGCCGACTACCTTGAGCTTTGCCGCTCGCCGCGTTGGCAGGCGCTGACCGCACGCGGTGTGAAACCGCAGCGCCTGCTTTGGGCCAGTACCAGCACCAAGGATCCGGCAGCACGCGACACCCTGTACGTGGAGTCGCTGGCGGCGCCTGGCACCATCAATACCATCCCGGACAAGACCCTGAACGCATTCGCTGATCATGGCCAACTGAGCGGCGCCATGGCGGTGGATGCTGGGCAGGCCGAGCAAACACTGGCGCGTTTCCGCGATGCCGGTATCGATCTGGATGCCCTGGCCGAGCAGTTGCAGCGCGAGGGGGCGGACAAGTTTTCCGAATCCTGGCATGCCCTCATCACCGATATTGCCAGCGAGCGGCAACGGCTTGATCAGGCAGCCGGCAACTGAGTTGGAGAACGGCATGGACAAACCGCAACTCACCGAATGTCCGGAATGGCAGGCACTGGATGCCTACCGCCTGCACAGCAGGCGCGTCACCCTGCGCGACCTCTTTCAGCATCAGCCGGATCGTGGCAGCCGCATGCGCGCCGAGGGCGCCGGGCTCAGCATGGACTATGCCAAGCAGCGCATTGACGCCCAGGGCATGGGCCTGTTGTTCAATCTGGCACGCGCCTGCTCCCTGGAATCGCGGATTGCCGCCATGTTTGCCGGCGAACACGTCAACGTCAGTGAAGACAGGCCCGCGCTGCACGTGGCCTTGCGCATGCCGCGTGAGGAGAGCCTGATCGTTGATGGCGTTGATGTGGTGGCGGAAGTGCATGCCGTGCTCGACCGCATGAGCAGCTTCTGCAGCCGGGTTCGCTCCGGCGAGTGGCTCGGGCACAGCGGCAGGCGCATCCGCAACGTCATCAACATCGGCATCGGTGGCTCGGATCTCGGGCCGGTCATGGCGCATGAGGCATTGAAGCATTACAGCCGCCGTGACATGCAGTTCCGCTTCGTGTCCAATGTCGATCCGACCGCCCTGCACGAGGCGATCCGTGACCTGGATGCAGCTGAAACCCTGTTCATCGTCTGCTCCAAGTCCTTCCACACCCAGGAAACCCTGACCAACGCGCATGCGGCGCGGCAATGGTGCATTGATGCGCTGGGCGATGACAGCGCGGTGGCAAGGCATTTTGTCGCGGTCTCGAGCAATATCGAGGGTGCACGGGAGTTCGGCATCGCCACCGATCACATTTTCGGTTTCTGGGACTGGGTCGGCGGACGCTATTCGATGGATTCGGCCATTGGCCTCTCCACCATGCTGGCCATTGGCGGCGACCAGTTCCGCAGCATGCTGGCAGGCTTTCATGCCATGGATATGCATTTTCGTGACACGGGGCCGGAACGCAATCTGCCGGTGCTGCTGGGCCTGCTTTCCATCTGGAACAACAACTTCCTGGGCGCCGAAACACATGCTGTGCTGCCCTACTCCCAGTACCTGAAGCGCTTTCCCGCCTATCTGCAGCAGCTGGCAATGGAGTCCAACGGCAAGCACGTGCGCCTGGACGGTCTCGAGGTCGATTACCGGACCGGGCCGATCTACTGGGGCGAGGCGGGCACCAACGGGCAGCATTCCTTCTATCAGTTGCTGCACCAGGGCACCCGGCTGGTGCCCTGCGATTTCATCGGTTTCGACCGGGCACTCAATCCAATCGGTCGCCAGCACGACATGCTTGTGGCCAACATGATTGCCCAGGGTGAGGCACTGGCATTCGGGCGCAGCGCCGAGGATCTGCGCGCCGAAGGCGCCGACCCTGCGCTCATTCCGCATCGTGTCTGCAAGGGCAATCGTCCCAGCACCACGATCATGGCCGAGTCGCTGACGCCCTACTCCCTCGGCTCGCTGGTGGCCTTGTACGAGCACAGCATCTTCGTGCAAGGCGTCATCTGGCATATCGATTCCTTCGACCAGTGGGGCGTCGAGCTCGGCAAGAAACTGGCCGATCGCAGTCTGGCCGACATCGAAGCCGCCGATGAGGCCGGCCAGGACCACGACAGCTCCACCCAGGCGCTGATCCATCGCTACCGTCAGCAACGACAGACACCTTGACGGTACAATGGACTCTTTGCGCCGCCGCTTTCAACAAGGTACCCGCATGAGCCACGACCTCGACCAGACCTGCATCAACACCCTGCGCTGTTTGTCCATCGACATGATCGAGAAGGCCAACAGTGGCCATCCCGGCCTGCCGCTGGGCGCCGCGCCCATGGCCTGGGTGTTGTGGGACAGGTATCTCAAGCACAACCCCGCCAACCCGCACTGGGTTGACCGTGACCGCTTCGTGCTGTCGGCCGGTCATGGTTCGGCCCTGCTCTACAGCCTGTTGCACCTGAGCGGCTACGACCTCAGCCTGGAAGATCTCAAGCAGTTTCGCCAGTGGGGCTCGAAAACCCCCGGGCATCCGGAACGTGGTGACGTGCCGGGCGTCGAGACAACCACCGGCCCCCTTGGTCAAGGCCTGGCCAACGCGGTTGGCATGGCCATTGCCGAAGCGCAACTGGCGGCGCGCTACAACCGCGATGGCCACACCGTAGTCGATCATCGGACCTGGGCCCTGGTCAGCGACGGTGACCTGATGGAGGGTGTGGCCGCCGAAGCCGCCTCATTGGCGGGTCATCTGCAGCTGGGCAAGCTGATCTGCCTGTACGACGACAATTACGTGACCCTGGCTGCCGGTACAGACATTACCTTCAGCGAGGACCGGGCGGCACGTTTCGTGTCCTACGGCTGGCACGTCGAGACCGTCGCCGACGGTAACGACCTGGATGCGATCGACCAGGCCATCCGCAAGGCGCAGGAGATCACGGACAAGCCGTCGATGATTCTGGTGCGCACCCACATCGGCTACGGCTCACCCGAGCAGGACAGCTTCAAGGCGCATGGATCGCCCCTGGGCGAGGACGGGGTGGCCGCTACCAAGCGCACGCTGGGCTGGCCGGAGCAGCCGGCATTCCTGGTCCCCGACGAGGCTCGCGAGCAAGGCCGGAAGATTCTTGAGCGGGGCCGGCAGGCCGAAAAGGACTGGCAGGCACGTCACGATGCGTGGGCCAAGGCGCTACCGGAAAGTGCGGCCGAGCTGAAGCACTCTCTGGACGGCGAACTGCCACCGGGCTGGGATGCGCAAATCCCCGAATTTCCGGTTGATGGCAAGGGCCTGGCAAGTCGCGCTGCCGGCGGCAAGATCATCAATGCCATCGCCCCGGCATTGCCGGCGCTGAGCGGTGGCTCGGCGGACCTGGACCCGTCCACCAAGACATTCGTCAAGGGACTTGGCAATTTCGAGCCTGCTGCAGCACCCGATGAACAGGGTTCCGCCGACGAGGTCTGGAGTTACGCCGGCCGCAACATCCACTTCGGAGTGCGCGAACATGCCATGGGTTCCATTGCCAATGGCATGGCAGCGCATGGCGGCTTCATACCCTATACCGCCACCTTCATGGTGTTTTCCGATTACATGCGCCCGCCCATGCGCCTGGCGGCCATCATGGGTCTGCAGGTGATCCACGTATTCACCCATGACTCGATTGCTGTAGGCGAGGACGGCCCCACGCATGAACCGATCGAGCAGCTGGCTGGCTTGCGTTCGGTACCTCACCTCAACGTCATACGCCCCGGCGATGCCAACGAGACTGCCGAAGCCTGGCGAGTGGCGCTGGAAACGAAGGACAGGCCGACCTCGCTGATTCTGTCGCGTCAGAACCTGCCGACTCTCGACCGCAATGTCTATGCTTCTGCCGATGGCGTTCGCAAGGGTGGCTACATCCTCAAGGAAGCCGGTGCTGCCACGCCTGCGCTGATCCTGATCGCCAGCGGCTCCGAGCTGTCGCTGGCCGTGGCGGCCGCCGAGAAGCTCGAGGAAAGCGGCGTCGCCACCCGGGTTGTGTCGTTGCCGAGCTGGGAGATCTTTGATGCCCAGCCGCAAGCCTGGCGCGACAAGGTGCTGCCACCCGGGGTAAGGCATCGCCTGGCCATCGAGGCGGGCGCAAGCCAGGGCTGGCACCGCTACGTGGGCGATCACGGTGACATGCTGACCATTGACCGCTACGGCGCCTCGGCCCCCGGGTCACAGGTACTGGAAAAGTACGGCTTCAGCGTCGACAACGTGATTGCCATGGCGCGCGCCCTGCTCGAGCAGGACTGACGCGCCGACCTGCAGCCGCAGCTTCCGGCAGCCAGATCGCAACCTGGCTGGTTCAGCTGCCTGCAAGCAGGTCGGCGTCGACCAGCACGTCGACACCGGCGCTGGGCTTGATGGCTGCAGCCGGTATGGAGCTGCCATCGCGCCAGCGTTGCACCGCGTCGCGCTTGCCTTCGCCCTGGACCAGAAACAGCAGGTTCGCTGTACGACTGAGGCGGTTGGCGCTCATGGTGACGCGCTCGGCTGGCGGTTTGGGCGACTTGAAAACCGGCAGTGCGAATCGCGAGTCATGTTCGATGCCCCAGTACTGCCCGGGAAACAGACTGGCGGTGTGGCCATCTTCACCCAGCCCCAGCAATACCAGATCAAAGTGTCCCAGGCCCTTGAGTTCCCGGGCATAGCTGTTGGCCGCCGCGTAGGCCCCGCGCTCGGCCTCAATCGCATGTACCTGTTGCGCGGGGATGGGTACATGAGCCAGCAAGGCCTCCCTGGCCATGCTGCTGTTGCGCCCCGGGTCATCCGACGGCAGACAGCGTTCATCGCTGAAATAGACATGCCAGGCGTCCCAGTCGGTATCCCCGTCACGCAAGAGCGTGTAGGTTGGGCGCGGCGTATTGCCACCAGCCAGCACCAGCAGAAATCGGCCGCTGGCAGCAATCGAGGCTGTGGCACAGGCGAGGATTCTCTGCGCGGCAAGCTGCGCCAGTTGATCTGAACCGGCAACCGGGTGCCATCGGGTTGTCGTCTCGGTCATACATGTTCCAGCTATTTTGTTGTGGGGCACATGATAGCCTGAATTGCAGCACTTTCCCGTTGCCAGTTGCGCTCCTGAGGTGGCTGTTCGGCACGGCCGGATCCTGCTCGGCCGGTGAACAGGTGCTGAAGCCAAATGGCAATCATTCAGGTCAAGGCCATGCTTGGGCCCTTAGGGTGGAACCCGTGCCGACCGGAGCAGACGCGATCATTGTCCGCAGGCCTGACCGTTTCAGGGCATGTGGTGCCCGTCCCCGGCGGACGATGAAATCGGGGCAATCGCCAGGCAGTCCGGGCCGAAACCGGATTGCACTGATTCCGGCACCTCGCCTCGGGCGCCGAGGCAGTTTGCAGCGATAGCCGGTTCAGAGCACCTGATGCAGTCCGCATCGGACCCCTCCAGCAAGAGAGAATCACTGGCGCAAGGCCATGTTTGCCGTGTCGGCGCACATGAATTTCACTCAAACCAACGGAGTCAAACCATGAATGAAGATCGCATACAGGGTCAATGGAAACAGTTGTCCGGCAAGATGAAGAGCCACTGGGGCAAGCTGACCGATGACGATGTGCAGGCCGCCGAGGGTGATACCGAATACCTTGTCGGCAAAGTGCAGGAGCGTTACGGCATCGCACGTGACGAGGCAAAGAAGCAGGTCGAGGAGTTCAAGAACTCGATCTGATCGATGCTTCGCAATGACCACCCGCTGAAAGCCGAGTCGGCCTGGTGCCGGCTCGGCTTTTTGCTGCCCGCGTGCATTGCCGGACACGTCCTGCGGTGTTTGCCGCCAGGCCAGGCCAAGGCGAGCAGGATGCCTGGTGGCAACGATCCGGTGGCGGAAAGTACAGCGCGGCGCATGGCACCGTTGCAGTCAGCTAGAATCGGACAACCGATTGCCCATCGTCGACCGTGGCAGCCCGATTCTCGCTTCGCCGAGTTCCCCTGATGACCCGACCCGACCCGAAAACCCTGTTCACCCATGCTGTTGTTGCCGGCTTGCTGCTTGTCCTGGGAGCCTGCTCCACCCGGCAAGCCCGCCCAGAGAGGCAGGCCACGCCGGCGACCACGGGAATGCAGTCGACAAGTTCGGTTCAGCCCGCATCGACCAGTTCCGCGTTTCCCGCCGCCGTGCTCCCGTCCCCCGCGGAGGGCGCGCAACTCCCGGCGCATCAGTTGGGGGCCACTCTGGCCGATGCCATTGACGCGTTCATTGCGCAACCGCGATTCAGACACGCCGAGTGGGGTATCGATGTCGTCGATCTTGCCAGCGGGCAGGTTCGCTATTCGCACCAGGCGCAGAAGCTCTTCGTGCCGGCTTCCAACACCAAACTCTATACCGCGGCGCTCGCGCTCGACACCCTGGGCCCCGAGGCCCGTTTTGCCACCACCCTGCTGACCACGGCGACCTCCCTGCAGGGCAGCGTCCTGCGTGGGGATCTGATACTCAAGGGTGGCGGTGACCCATCGCTGGGTGATCCGCGCGTTTCACCGCTGACCGCGCAGTGGGCCGATGACATGGCTGCCGAACTGAGTCGTCGAGGTATCACCAGAGTCGCGGGTGACCTGGTTGGTGACGATACCTATTTCAGCGGCCCGGCATTCGGCAATGGCTGGGAAGCCGATGACCTGCAGAGCACGTACGCCCCACCGGTGAGCGCGCTCAGCAGCGACGGCAACGCAATGGCCGTCATTGCACGGCGCGACAAGCGCGGCTGCTGCAAGATCGAGGTTCAGCCCCAGGCACTTGCCGACGATATCGTGAACCTCACCCGCAAATCCGCAGCCATCGAGGGTAATCACCTGGTGATCGCGCGCATCAATGGCAGCGACAAGTTGTGGATCAGTGGCGGCCTGCCAGACGAGCGCAGCGTACAGCGCATTGCGCAGTCTGTCCCCGACCCTGCCCGCCTGGCCGCGCTGCAGCTAAGGCACGCGCTTTCCCACCATGGCATCACGGTGCAGGGTCGGGTCCGCGTAGTGCACTGGCCACAGGACGGAGCCGGCTCGCGCAGCCAGCGCACAACGGTCCTGATGCGCACCAGTTCACCGCCACTGAGCCAGCTGGTGCAGCACATGCTCAAGAAGTCCGACAATTTCTATGCGCAAACATTGCTGCTCCAGGTTGGCAAGAAGGTGGCACGGACCGGGTCCTGCCCCGATCGCGCGCGCACTCCTGCCACCAGCGAACAGTGGGGCCTGTGTGCCATGCGCGCGATGCTGCATCGCATCGGGTTGAGTGGGGATCAGGCAAGCTTTTCCGAAGGCAGCGGTTTGTCACGGCGCAATCTGGTCAGCCCGGAAGCCACCACCTCCTTGCTGGTCTGGATACAGCGACAGCCGTTTGCCAGGTTGCTTGTCGATGCCCTGCCGATTGCCGGTGTCGATGGCACCCTGAAGCATCGCATGAACAACACGCCGGCTGAAGGCAATCTCCGGGCCAAGACAGGCACCCTGACCCACGCTTATGCTCTGGCCGGCTATGTCACCGATGCCAGGGATCGCCGGCTCGCTTTCGCCATCACTCTTGATCGCTACCAGCGACCACGTGATTCCATGGGTCGGCGACTGCCCCCATCGCCCAGCCAGGAGCTGGATGCCCTGGCAGTGATGCTTGCCTCGGCAGGTCGGGTTTCAGAGGAGCCGCTCGCACCTTGAGTTCGGGGGCATGCCCATGCAGCCTTGAAAAAATCGCCCCGTCCGGTGCTGACAATCAACTTTCAATGCGTGTTGTCTGCGGGGAGTCCATGAGCGCCGGGATGCGCTCCGCTGACATCGGGCGGGCATAAAAGAAACCTTGTGCTTCCTGGCAACCCAGCGCCAGCAGGAAGTCATGCTGTTCCTGGGTTTCAACACCTTCGGCTATGGCCGTCAGGCCCAGGTTCAGGGAGATCGCCAGGGTAGCGCGAACGATTTCCGCATCGTCGGTATTTCCCGGAAGACCTGAAACAAAGCTCTTGTCCACCTTCAGGTAGTTCACGGAAGGCAGCTTGAGGTAGGAGAGCGTGGAATAGCCGGTCCCGAAATCGTCAATCGCCACACCGATGCCAAGATCATGCAGTGCGCGCATGTTCTCGACACTGCGGCCGCCCAGATGAAGGCTGGCACTTTCCACGATCTCGATCACCAGGCTGGAAGGCGCAATGCGGTACTCGTCCAGCACCCTGTGCAGCACCTGCATGAATTCCTGATGACCGAACCAGATGGCCGAAATGTTGACCGCAACCCGGGCATTGGCCATCCCGCCCATTTCCCACGTCTTGATCTGGGCGCAGACCCGCGTCAGCACCCACTCGTCTATGTCACGCGCAAGCCCGACTTCCTCGGCAAGCGGGACAAACTCCGCTGGCATGATTTCGCCGCGTTGCGGGTGGTCCCAGCGCAACAGGGCTTCGACACCCGCAAGCTTTCCGCTGCGCATCGTCACGCTCGGTTGATACACCAGCCGCAGCTCATCACGCCTGAGTGCGTTGCGCAGGTCATCCACCAGTTTCAGGCGACGCTTGGCATCGGCCTGCATCAAGGGTGTGTAGTATCGGTGCGTGTCGCGCTGTTCCATCTTGGCCGCATACATTGCCGCGTCTGCGCTGGCGATCAGGGCCACCGCGTCAAGACCGTCCAGCGGCCAGGCCGCAATGCCAATGCTGGCGCCAAGCGTGACCACCTGCCCTTCGGCTTCGATCGGTCTCGACAGGCTCGCTGTCAGGCGACAGGCGAGATCCTCGACCTCCTCGCGTTCATCCAGGCCGGTGGCCAGGATCGTGAACTCGTCGCCGCCGATCCGACCGGCAAGGTCGCGCGGCGAAAGCTCATCACGAATGCGCTCGGCAACCCGGATCAGAAGCTGGTCACCCGCGGCGTGGCTGTAGCTGTCGTTGACGATCTTGAAATTGTTCAGATCAACAAACAGCAGTACCACGACCTTCTCGCTGCCACTGGCAGCCAGGATCGCCCGGTCGCACTGGCGCACGAACTCGGCACGGTTCAGCAGGTTGGTCAGGGTGTCGTGTCGGGCAAGATGTTCCAGTCTCCTGCGGTCGGCCTTGGCCCCCGAAACATCCGTGATGACCCCGACATAGTTCTGGATCTTGCCATTGCCGTCACGAATCGCACTGATGCTGAGCAACTCGGAATAGATACTGCCATCGACCCGCTCACTGTTGACTTCCCCGAGCCAGTTGCCTTCGCGCCGGATCGTGTCCCAGACTTCCTTTGGCAGGGGTTGTCCGTCAGGCATGCGGCGGCTGTCTTCGAGACGGGAGCCCCGCAGGCTTTCGATATCCGCTCCCGTCATGCGTGTGTACGCCGCATTGACGCTCAATACCTGCCGGTCGACATCGACGATGATGACACCCTCGGCAATATTGGCCATGGCCTCCGATGCAATGCGTTGCGCCTGGCGCATGGCGAGGCGTTCCGACACATCCCGGATGATGGCCTGCTTCACCGTGCGACCGGCCCAGATCACGGTGCTGCTCTGGATTTCAACAGGCAGAAGCGTGCCGCCGGCCTGTTTCATGAGCGTGTAGTGGTCCGTGCGCGAGCGCGTGCTGCCATCCGGCATGAACAACCGGGCTATCGGCATGCCTTGCAGTTCCGAGGCCTCGTGTCCCGACCACTCGCAGGTCTGACGATTGGCTTCCAGTATCCGTTCGTCAGCGGCATCAATCATCACAATGCCGTCGGCAGCACTGTCGAACAGCAGGCGATACCGCTCCTCGGTGCCGCGAATGCCGGCGAGGATGCTGCGCGCCATGAACAGCCACAACAGAACCACGAATAGCGCGACGCCCGTCACGACACCGAAAAGTACCCGGGATACCCAGACAACGCCACGCGCAATCTGCTCGGAGAAGCGGTTGCTGCGTGGCTCAATGTAGGCATTCAGGCGCCGGATGCGTTCTCTCTGGCGCGCGATCTCGGCCATGTCCGGCCTGCCCCGGGCATAGCTGCGCTCAAGCTCGGCAGCAATCGTGTTCAGTTCGGCCAGCGGCTTGTCCGTGGACCGCCACAACTTCAGCACTTCGGTCATGTACGGCGCACCGGTCAGGTGCCGCAACAGGAAAATGACACCGGGAACGGACTCCGGCAGCGCATTGCCGTGCCCGAGGGCCTCTGCCAGCGCCTCATAGGAAACTTCACCACTTGCGGAACCGTCGCGTACAAAGCGGTCGTAGGTCAGAATGGCGTAATTCCGCCGGTAGCCAGCCAGATCACCCGGGTTGCCCCGGGTGGCGTAGCTGTTCAGGTCGATCACGGCCTGCTTCTGTGCCTTGGACCAGATGCTCTCGCCGTTCATCATGCCGGCGAGAGCAACCTGGATGCGCAGTGCCTGCCAGACCAGCAGCACGATCAGGGCGACCAGGACAAGCAGTGCCCAGGCAAGAGGCAAGAGCCGCCTGGTCAGTGATGGTCGAGTCCCGGTGTGCATTGCATCCATACCACTGCGCCTTCGGCCCGGTCGTGCCTATCATGCCATGCGCGAAGGTTTCATGCTGCGGCTTCCTGCCTCTCCTTTTCGACCTCAACGCTGGGCCTGACGCAGCGATCAGCCAGCATTCGCATGCAGATGTAGGTGCGCCGAATGCACTCGGTCACATGAGCCACCTCGTCGGGATCGGGGTCATTGCCCAGCAGGGTGCAGACAATTTCCAGGGCCTCCCATGGATGGGTGTCATCATAGGCCGCGTGCAATTGCAGCCAGCGCAAGCTGGCCTTGCGTCGCCCCTCGGGAAAACTCTGACGATAGCTTTCGCTGGAGTACAGGATCTGGGCCCATTCACCCGTTGCCCCCTCGACAGCATAGTTGGTGGCGGCGATGCCTGCGGCCAGCGATGCCTTGCTGCTCGATTCCTCGCACCAGTCAGCCAGCGCCTGCGTTCCGCTCGGCGAGGGGCTGTTCAGCACATCCTGGCGCGAGATACCGGCACCCTCGGCCCAGTGCAACCAGTATTCGGCATGATTCTGCTCGACCCGGATGTTGCGCACCAGCCAGCGCCGCGCCATGTCATCGCCGGCGCTGCGGCCATAGCGGGTCTTCAGCAGACTGTGTGCCATGTAGCCGGGGAAACGCTCAATAACCGGCCAGATGCCAATCATGAAGTTGCGTGTGGATTCGTCATTCATCTGCCGCGCACGCATCACGTCCCATAGCTGATGTTGCGTCACATGAAACTTGCTGGCGTTGCAATGCGCCACCATGTCCTGTGCCCACTGCGGATAGCTTCCGAGCTCGACCAGGGGACCTGTTCGTACAAATGGTGTGTTCATGGTTCTACCTCCAGGTGGAAGGACGCAGTGTCGCCGCGATACCAAACCGCGTACTCCCCTGCGCGTTGACTCCGCATCTATCCCCGGCCAGACCCGACATGGCCTGTACGGTAGATGCGCAGTCAGACTACTCCCGACTTGTCCTGGGCGGTAAACGAATTACCGGAATTGCGGGGTGCGTGTTAGGAATTCCTGAGCACTGCCCGGCGTACGCCCCCATGCGGTGCTACAGCAGTATCCGTCTGTACCAGCCGTCACGCAGGCCCTGGTCAGAGGCCCGCGTTGTTTTTCTCCAGCACCCGCTCGGCACGATAGCTGGAGCGCACCAGCGGGCCGGAAACAACTTCGAGGAAACCGAGCTCGAGTGCCTGCTCGCGATACCTGCTGAACTCGTCCGGGCTGACAAAGCGCTCCACGGGAAGGTGATGCTTCGTCGGGCGCATGTACTGGCCGAGTGTCAGTACATCGACATTGGCGGCGCGGATGTCCCGGAAGGCCTCCTGCAATTCTTCATCCGTTTCCCCGAGGCCGAGCATCATGCTGGTCTTGGTGATGGTTTCGGGTGCATGCTGCTTGGCGAACTCGAGCACCGACAGCGTGCGATCGTAGCCGGCGCGGGGGTCGCGCACCGGATGGGTGAGACGACGAACGGTCTCGACATTCTGGGCAAAGGTCGCCAGGCCCGCATCCAGTACCCGAGCAACATGCTGCATGTTGCCCGAGAAATCCGGCGTCAGCGCCTCGACCGCGGTATCCGGTGAGCGTTTGTGGATGGCCTCGATGCAGGCGGCGTAATGACCGGCGCCACCATCGTCCAGGTCGTCCCGGTCAACGGACGTCAGCACCACGTATTCGAGCCCCATCAGGGCAACGGCATCGGCCACCTGCAGGGGCTCCATGGGATCCAGCCAGCCCTTTGGGTTGCCGGTATTGACCGAGCAGAATCGACAGGCACGGGTGCACACAGAGCCCATGAGCATCAGGGTCGCCGTGCCGCGGGTCCAGCATTCGGCGATATTCGGGCACTTGGACTCCGAGCATACGGTATTGAGATTGTGCGTCTTTACGATGTCCTGAATTGACTGGTAGCGCTTGCCGGTGGGCAGCCGGACCCGAAGCCAGGGCGGCTTGCGGCCGGCGTCGGGCCTGCTGCTGCCGGGGTTCGGCTTGATGCCGTCCTTGACCGCGCGTGTACCCTGCGGCGAGGTGAACTTGCTGCCTGCTGCGGGACGGGTTTTGGTCGCTTGTTCGGTCATGGCGCGTGGTTCCGGAGAATCAGTCGCCCATTTTCGGGCATCGAGCCGTGCGCTGCAATGCTCACGCCTTCAAGCGGTAGCCGGTTCTGAATATCCACCACACGATACCCATGCACAGCGCCAGAAACAGCACGATCATGCCCAGACTCAGACCGACCTGGACATCGGCAATGCCGTAGAAGCTCCAGCGGAATCCGCTGATCAGATATACCACCGGATTGAGCAGCGTGATCTTCTGCCAGATGGGCGGAAGCATGTCCAGGGAATAAAAACTGCCACCCAGGAAGGTGAGCGGGGTGACTATCAGCAGGGGCACCAGCTGCAATTTCTCGAAATTGTCAGCCCATATGCCGATGATGAATCCGAACAGGCTGAAAGTCATTGCCGTGAGGATCAGAAACAGGGCCATCCACACCGGATGCACGATGTGCATAGGCACAAACAGGGAAGCGGTGGCGAGAATGATCAGGCCGAGAATCACCGATTTGGTGGCTGCCGCTCCGGCATAGCTGAGCACGATCTCGACATGGGAGACGGGTGCCGAGAGGATCTCGTAGATGGTGCCGGTGAACTTGGGGAAGTAGATGCCGAACGAGGCGTTTGAAATGCTCTGGGTCAGCAAGGACAGCATGATCAGGCCCGGCACGATGAATGCCCCATAGCTGACCCCCTGCACATCGGAGATGCGCGAACCAATGGCGGATCCGAATACGACGAAGTACAGCGATGTCGAGATCACCGGTGCGACGATGCTTTGCAGCAGAGTGCGCCAGGCCCGAGCCATCTCGAACAGATAGATCGCGCGAATTGCATACCAGTTCATGGCGTCACCTTCCTGTCACTGACCAGGCTGACAAAGATTTCTTCCAGGGAGCTCTGCTTGGTGTCCAGATCACGGAACTGGATGCCCGCGCTGCCCAGGTCCTGCAGCAGGGATGTGATCCCGGTGCGTTCTCCCTGGGTATCGTAGGTATAGACCAGCTCGCATCCGTCGCTGGACAGTTCAAGCCGGTGTCTGGCCAGGTCCGCCGGGACCGAATCGATCGCTTGTGTCAGCTGCAGCACCAGGCGCTTCTCCCCCAGCTTGCGCATCAGCTCGCTGGTTTCGTCCACCAGCATGATTTCCCCCTTGTTGATCACGCCGATGCGATCGGCCATGTGCTCGGCTTCCTCGATATAGTGCGTGGTCAGGATGATGGTGACCCCGCGCTCACGCAAGCCACTGACCACGTTCCACATGTCACGTCGCAGCTCGACGTCGACACCGGCGGTTGGTTCGTCCAGGAACAGGATGTCCGGCTCGTGAGCAAGCGCCTTTGCGATCATCACGCGACGCTTCATGCCACCGGAAAGGGTCCTTATCGGATTGTCCTTCTTGTCCCACAAGGACAGGTCCCGAAGGACTTTCTCGACCTTTGCCGGATCACCTGGCTTGCCGAATACGCCACGACTGAAGTTGACCGTGGCCCAGACGCTGGTAAAGGCATCCGTGGTCAGCTCCTGGGGCACCAGCCCGATGCGGCTGCGCGCGGCACGGTAGTCGGCAACCACATCATGCCCCGCCGCCAGCACCCGCCCGCTGCTGGGATTTACGATGCCGCAGATGATGTTGATAAGCGTGGTCTTGCCGGCGCCGTTGGGGCCCAGCAGTGCGAATATTTCGCCGTGTCTGATCTCCAGATTCACGGCTTTCAGAGCCTGGAACCCGGAGCCGTAGGTCTTGCCGATGTCGGAAATGGATACCGCTGTGCTGTTGTTTGCCGTGGATTGCGGCGTGCCGGAATCAGTCAATTAGGGTGGTCCTCAAACAGAATCATGAATGCCAAGTCCATCAGCACCCCAGGCGCCTGGTCAGCGTCGGCATGCGACAAGTCATCTTGCGGCGTCGCAGCAGCCCGGATCGCAGCGTATACCTGATGCCTGGCCGCGACGACAGGCCATTCATCTTCAGGCAATGGGTTCAAACGCAATCACATGCTGCCCCGGAATTGCCACGCTCTATTGTGGACCGGTCCATGCACAGATGCCATACCACGGTGTAGCCACGACAAACCGCGAGGCAGGCGCTTGATCGCCTTGCCCGGAGCTGGGTGGCACGCTCAGGAGTCTGCGTTAAACTGCTGGTGCAATTGGATGGCTGCCCGGATTCTGTTGCCTGGGCAGCTGCCGCATCTCGGCATGCCGGTGGAGCCTGACATGAAACAGCCTGTTAGCGGTGCATGGTGTCTGTGGATGGTCCTGGTTATCTCCTTGCTGTCCACGTGCCCTGCCCTGGCCGATAGTCAGTCAGATCAGGCTTCCCGCTGCAATGCAACGCCATACCATCAGTTCGACTTCTGGCTTGGCGACTGGCAGGTCACCAATCCGCAAGGAAAGATTGTTGGCCATAACCGTGTCGAGCGGATCGAAAACGGCTGTGGCATCCAGGAAAACTGGCGCAGCACTGCCGGGGTAACCGGCCGCAGCATCAACGCGTGGTCGCGGCAGGATGGTCACTGGCATCAGACATGGCTTGGCAGCGGCGGCATGTTTTTGCAACTGGCCGGCGAACTGCGTGACGGCAGCATGGTACTGGAAGGCAGGACGGTCGGACCTGAAGGCAAGGACGTAAAGCAGCGCATAAGCTGGACCCCGCAGGCCGATGGCAGCGTGCGCCAGCACTGGCAGCAGTCGCGTGACGGGGGCGAGCACTGGTCCACGGTCTTTGATGGCTTGTACTCCAGATCTGCCGCGCCCGCGGATGAGCAGGCCGACAATTGATCGGAACAATGGCGCGGACCTGCCTCACGGAGCTGTCATGACAAGCATCAAGGCCTGGGCTGGCGGTGGCCAGCCAGCACAAGACATTGACCCGGGTACATTCGACCTGTCCGCAATCGGGTCCTGGCAAACCGTTTGGGTTGACCTTTCAGGCGATGATGACGACGCGCATCGCCGGTTCATGAAAGAGCGCCTCCGCCTGCCCAGACTGGCTATCGAGGATGCCATGCACGCAAGGCACCCTCCCAAGCTCGAGGCGCTGGATGATGGCTGGCTGTTCCTGCTTCTGCGCGGCTTTGACGCCCGCAGTACCAGTGTAAAGTTCGGTACCATCCAGTTGCCCATGTTCTGGCGTGACAACCTGCTGGTGACGCGCCACGCCAAACCGTCGGCAAGCATTCGCGAAGTGGAGCAGGCACTTTCCGACGGCTCGCAGACGCCACCCGAGGGCACGGGTGCCCTGCTCTATGCGATTGTGCGACGCCTGCTGGACCGCTACCTGCCCATTCTGCTGAAGCTGGAAGGCCGCCTCGAGGAGATCGAGGAGGTGCTGCTGCAGCGCCCGGAAGATCGACTGCTTTCGGAATTGATGGAATACAGCAGTCAGCTCAAGAGGCTGAGGCGCATCAGCGCCTATCACGAGAAATGCTTTACCAGTCTGGGTACGCACGATCCCGCGCTGCATGGTCTCAGGCGCGCTCAATTGACCGACCTGCTGGAACATGCGGAGCGTCTCAACAGCCTGGCCACACTGCACTCGGAGATCACATCCAATCTCATTGATGGCTACCTTTCGGTTTCCGCGCACCGGCTCAACAATGTAATGCGTGTGCTGACGGTAGTGACCGTGCTGTTTGTTCCCCTGACCTTCATCGCCGGCGTGTATGGCATGAACTTCGAATTCATGCCGGAGTTGCACTGGCGCTACAGCTATTTTGTGGTGGTCGGCATCATGCTCGCACTGGCCATCAGCCTGTTGCTCGTTTTCCGTCGCAAGAACTGGATCTGAGCGGCTGGCGTCAGCCAGTCATCCGGCAGTTGTGGCGGTTCCCAAGATCGCGTATGTTGCGATACGGGTGACACGGGCCGGCGTTGTCGGACCGCCAACAAACTGGCACACAGGGGTACTCGATTCATGGCAATCTGGCAGCGCTTGACCGCAATCAAGCAGGTGGAGGCGGCGACACTCGCCGAAAACGAACTGGATCGATCGCTCGGTCCCTGGGCACTCACCGCGCTCGGCATTGGCGCCATCATCGGTACCGGCATCTTTGTGCTTACCGGCGTGGCGGCCGCCAACAACGCCGGCCCCGCACTGATGCTCTCATTCGTCGTTGCCGGTGCCGTGTGCGGCCTTGCCGCCTTGTGCTATGCCGAGTTCGCCTCCCTCATTCCGGCCTCGGGATCGGCCTACTCCTATGCCTACTCGACCATGGGCGAGTTGCTGGCCTGGTTCATTGGCTGGGACCTCATTCTCGAGTATCTGGTGTCGATCGGTGCCGTTGCCGTGGGCTGGGCGGGGTATTTCACCGCGTTCCTGCGCCACTTCGGGCTGGTTTTTCCCGAGGCCCTGCGTGCCGCACCGCTGGCCAAGGGTGAAGGCGCAGTCGCCATTGTCACCACCGGCCACATCATGAACCTGCCGGCGATGCTGATCGTGATGGCGATCACGGCCTTGTGCTACTTCGGCATCCGCCAGTCATCGAAAGTGAACATCTGGATCGTGCTGCTGAAACTGTCGGTCATCATTGCCTTCATCGGCTTCGGCGCCTACTACATCGTTCCGGACAACTGGCACCCATTCATTCCCGAGCGCATCGTCGACGCCACCGGCCCGCACTACGGCGTGCTGGGAATCTTCGAGGGTGCGGCCATCATTTTCTTCGCCTACATCGGTTTTGATGCTGTCTCAACGGCTGCGCAGGAAGCCAAGAACCCGCAGCGAGACATGCCCATAGGCATCATCGCCTCGCTTGTTATCTGCACCATCCTGTACATCGTGGTGGCCGGGGTGCTGACCGGCATGATTCCCTATTCCGAGCTCAATGTGCCGCATCCCGTCGCGTTTGCCGTGGAGCAGGTGCCGCAACTGAAATACTGGCTGGCGCCCTTGATCGAGATTGGCGCCATCCTGGGCCTTTCTTCGGTCATCCTGGTGATGATGATCGGGCAGCCGCGCATCTTCTACGCCATGGCCAAGGACGGGCTGTTTCCGAAGGTGTTCGCGAAGGTGCATCCGAAACACAAGACGCCGCACATCAACACCCTCATCACCGGTGGCATAGCCACGCTGATGGCCGGTTTGCTGCCGATCGACATTCTCGCCGAGATGACCAACATCGGAACCCTGTCGGCATTCTTCGTGGTCTGCGTGGCGGTACTCATCTTGCGCTATACCCGCCCGGACCTGAAGCGCAGCTTCAGCGTGCCATTGCCCTGGCTGACCTGTCTGCTCGGTGCCGGAGGATGCGCCTATCTGATCTACAGCCTGCCGGTGGACACCTGGATCCGCATGGCCGGCTGGGCCGTGCTCGGCTTCGTGATCTACTTCACCTACGGTTTCCACAGAAGCAAGCTGCGCGGGCCTCAGCCCTGATCATGCCGGTGTCGGGTACCCGCTTCAGGCCAGCGCTTTCTCGATATCCTGGAGTGGTGACTTGGTCAGGGTCTTGGCAACTTCCCTGATCAGTCGCCGACGCGTCTCGTCGTGCAACTGCGGTCGCATCTGGCCCAGCGTCTGCGGGTCGGCAATGATCACAAGATGCGCGTACTCGTCATTCAGCGCAGCTGCATTGAGCCACCTGACCAGCTGCTTGGCAAAGGTGGCTTCATCTGTCGCCTGGTCATCGGATTCGGGCGGCCTGTGACCGGATGGCCCATCATCCTCGAGGTTCCTGGGCTCCAGGGTCCGTTCCTGCTTCAGGGACACGTCCATTGCAGTGCCGACATTCACCAGCAGTCGGGCTTCGGTTCCGTCGGCAATGAGGACCCATGTTTTGGTCGGGATTCGTTGCATGGCTGTTCTCCTGGCAGGTGGGTATCAACTCTGCGGCCATCAGAGCATGCAAAGCATTAACTTGGGATGACGCGCGAATCCGGCCATGCAAATCCCACGATGCCAAAAGGCTGACCGTGCGGGAGGAGAATCTGCCATGACTGATCATTTGATCGCCTGTGTGCTGGGTGGTTCGGCACCGGGAGCCAGGACCGAACTGCATGATGTCGCCTTTGCCATTGGCGAATCCGTGGATGCCATACACGGGCAATTGCTGGACAGCTGGTTTGGTGATCCGCATGGCCTGCACATTGACGCGTGGGTAATCCTGGATGCGGTCGATGGCCACCGGATACGCCTGCGGCGTCATCCGGCAGATGACGGGCCCGGCTTGTACTTCATCAATCTGGGGGGCTATCGCCCGGGTGAATTCGGCGAGCGCCACGCCTGGTGGTTCCTTGTCGCCGCCAACAAGGCCGAGGCCAAGACCAGGGCCCGGCAGACCTTGCTGCAGCATTGCGAACAGAAGCACAAGGACGATCTGCACGTGGTGGATGACTGCCTGCAGCTCTCGACTGTGCAGGGTTGGCATATCCATCTCGAGGCCGATCCGGATGCCGCCGCACCGGTTGTCAGCAACGGCTACCTGCCGCTGCCTGCCAGCAGCATCCGCGCCTGGTCGGAGAATCGGGGCGATCTCTGACCCTGCTCGCCTCCGCCCTGGTCACGGTTTGATGACACGCGCCCCTGCGCCGGGTACCCAGCTTCGTTATCCCTGGTCCTGCGCTACACTCAACGCCGAAGTGAACTGGCAGAAGCTGCTGCCTCCCTGCACCATCGATTGCGATCCGGCTGGTCGTTGCAACCCGGGCAGCGATTGGTCCAAACGATATCTGGAGAGATCATGAACCGAGCTCGCATGAACGCCGTTCCGGCCGCCCTGTTTCTTGCCCTTGTGCTGACAGCTTGCGGAAGCCAATCGGCTGATTCCGCGGCACCCGGCAAGGCCGTCGATGCTGCACCTGACGCACGCCCTGCCGCAGTTGATGCACCCGCCACATCAGGCGACGGGAAAAATGCCGCGCGTCTTGACCCCTGCGCCATGCTGGACAGCAATACGCTGGCCACGATGTTTTCGGCAAAGGGCGATATCGAGACCCGCAGCAGCGCCAGCAAGCGAGGGGCATCATGCACATGGAGCTGGCCTCGCCCAGACGCGGAAGAGCGCCGCCAGAACATGGTCAAGGCCATGATGGCGCGCATGAAATCCGGTGCGAAGACCGGCCCGGATGACAGCTCTGCCTACGCGCTCAATTACACCGTGCGAGTGGAATTGCAGGACACCCATGCTTCGGCAGACAACTTTGTACCGCGCAAGTTGAGTGAAAGTGAATTGCAGGCACAAATTGATCGTCTGAACAAGCGTACGCAGGAGCGCCTCACCGAGCGCCAGAAACAGGCCATGGCGCAAACCGGCATGGGTGGCATGGCAGAACGCCTCCTGCGCAAGGCCAATCAGCGTGAGGTTATCGAGGGCATCGGCGACGCGGCGTACTGGGTCCCGGTGGGCAACGGCTCCCTGCATGTGCTCAACGGTGACGAAGTGATCGTCGTATCCTCGTCCCTGGCCGACGACAAGCAAGGGAGCATAAACATGGCCCGGAAGATCTACGCGACACTGGCCCGCTGATTGCCCTGGAATGATCCGGCCGCGACGATACAGGGGCTTGATCGGACCCGCTCGCTTGCGGCGGAACATGCCACCATGGAGATGGACCAGACATGATCGACTACCACGACGCCAGCGCGCATCTTGATGATTGTCCGAGCCAGGCATCGCGCGCGACCTTTCCCCGCATCCGGGCTTGACCTCAGCGACGATGATGGCGTTTGCCTGTTGCCTCGTCGCTGCATTGTTTCTCGGAGGTTGTGCAGCAGGCGGCGACATCACAAAACCGATTCCGAGTGCCTACTACCCCGCCCCGCAAAAGGCCGACAGGACTGTCGTCATGCTGCCGGGGATTGCAGATGATCTCGAGGCCTTGCAGGATCGCAGGGTCGCCGAGCTGATTCAGGATGCATGGCCTCATGCAGATGTTGTCCTGACAGGCTTGACGCTGCCCTTCTACAAACAGGGCCAGGCCGCCCGGCGTCTGCATGACGAGGTGATACGTCGTTACCGCAAGGCGGGGCAGCCGCTGTGGTTGGCCGGGATATCGCTTGGCGGCATGGGGGTGCTCCTGTATGACCGGGAGTACTCCGGTGATGCCGCAGGCATGCTGCTGATGTCCCCCTACCTGGGCGAAGATGGCATTCGCGAGCAGATTCGCGCCGCCGGCGGCCTGGCGCAGTGGGATCCGGGCCCGCCACAGGCCATTGACGCCAGCAATTTCCAGCACGAACTGTGGCGCTACATCAAGAGTTGGCAAGCGACACCTTCGCGCACCGAAAGCGCATGGATGGCTTATGGAGCCGACGAAAAATTTCGAGAGCCCGATGGCATGATCGCGCCCCTGTTCCCTAAAGGCCATGTGATTGTCTTGCCCGGCAGGCACAACTGGGACCTGTGGAATCGGGCCTTTCCGAAGCTGCTGCAGCGCGCGGGCGACTGACCTGCAACCCGATCCGGCAAGCAAGCACGCCAGCTGATCGCGCCGCAGTTCCCCGGATTACTCGAGGACGCCCTTGACTGATGCGCAGCGGAAGGCGCTTCCGCCCCGGCCGGGTCATGCCCAGCTGATGGCCAGGGCGGTTGTGTTGATGTCAGTCTTGCAGGCCATGTCGAGGCGGGCTGTGATCAGCCCGGAGACGAGGTGTGGTTGGCACTGCAATGATCATTCTTGCAGGCGAAATTGACCCTGCCGGTTCCGCCAGGTCGCAACTGAACACCGTATCGCGTTCCCCTGACATCCCCATTCTTGAGCAAAGTTACCATATACATTCCCAGGGGCAGTGCCCGCACGGCGTAGCGACCGTTCTCCTTGACTTTGGTCTTGCGCTTAACGCCACCAGCACCCTCAATGAGAATCGTGTCTCCGGCCGGAGCGTGACCCACAATGGAACCGCTCGTGGCCTGTGCGTGCGACACCGCAGGCACGGCTGTTCCGATCACCGTAGCAGCCAGCAGCACTAGTGCCAGCAATCCGCTGCGAGCCACCGCAAGCCCTGCTCCACTCGCAACGTTCATCTTCTTCAAATCGTTCACATCTACTCCTTCTTGAACAAAGGCCAGCCAGACGCGAAACGGATCCGGCCGGTACCCATGGACTGGAAAAACGCCGAGCGATGCCAGTGCACGCGGATCGCCACCGGCCTTGCTGGCACGATGCCGACCCATGCTCGCTCGGGCAGGCACAGGATTTCTAACGCATGAGCCGTTGTGGCGTTGACCGAAGGAAACAGAATGCCGGTGCGCGTGTCGGTGCATGGCCGGTCCGTCGCAGGCGCACGGTTCTCCGCTGGAGATAGCGCAGGCCCTGGCCCGAGATCAGCTGTCGGCGCGGCGATGCCCAACCGCAGCTGAACCGCATGGCCCGGCCGTGCATCTGCAAACGGCAGCGGAGCGTATCTACAAGTGCTTCCAAGCCGCGAAGCGGACACAATCGGAGAACACGACATGCAACTGAATCGACACATGCGAACAATCACGATGGGCCTGGCCCTTGCCATCGCCGGCGTTGCCACCGCACCCATGGCCGCTGCGGGCCAGATGGCCTCGCACAAGACCGTCATGGTTGGGGGCGCGGCCATGTACCCGTCAAAGAACATCATCCAGAATGCGGTCAACTCCAAGGATCACACCACCCTGGTTGCCGCCATCAAGGCCGCCGGCCTGGTGGACACGCTGTCCGGCCCTGGTCCGTTCACGGTGTTTGCTCCGACCAACGAGGCATTCGCCGCGTTGCCGGCTGGCACGGTCGACAGCCTGCTGAAGCCCGAGAACAAGGCGACCCTGACCAAGATCCTGACCTACCACGTGGTGCCCGGAAAGATGACCTCGATGGATCTGGCCAAGGCCGTTGCAGCCGGTGGCGGCAAGGCCGAGCTGAAGACCGTGGAAGGCGACTCGCTGACTGTGGGCAAGGATGGCGATCAGTGGACGGTGACGGATGACAAGGGCAATGTGGCCGATATCACCATTGCCGATGTCAATCAGTCCAACGGTGTCATCTTCGTCGTCGACAAGGTGCTCATGCCGTAACCAGGCTTTCAATGTGAAATCGCCTGTACGCGCCCCGGCAGTCATGCCGGGGCGTTTTCGTTCGCCCTCATGGTCCCTTCCGACATGCTGGCGGATCCGGCAAAGCCAGGCGCAACGGTGACCTCATGCGCGGTGACCTTTTGTTGTCGCCTGATGCCCCAATATCAGTAGCCACACACTGGCATACACGACTCATCATGATTCCGATTTCTCTGCTGGACCTCGCCCCGGTTACCGAAGGCAGCACGCCGGGGCAGGCTTTTCGCAATACGCTGGATCTGGCACGGACGGCAGAACGTCTTGGCTACCGTCGCTTCTGGCTGGCAGAGCATCACAACATGCCCGGCATCGCCAGTGCAGCGACTGCCGTGCTGATCGCCTATGTGGCTGGTGGTACCTCACGAATTCGCCTTGGCGCCGGTGGCATCATGCTGCCCAACCATTCGCCCTTGCAGGTGGCCGAACAGTTCGGCACGCTGGCTACCCTGTACCCCGGCCGTATCGATCTGGGCCTCGGGCGTGCGCCGGGCACCGATCAGCCCACGGCGCATGCGCTGCGTCGCTATTTCGACAGCGCCGACGACTTTCCGCAGAACGTGGTCGAGCTGCTGCACTTTCTTGAGCCGGCCGAATCGGATCAACCGGTTCGCGCCGTGCCTGGCGCCGGTGTCGATGTGCCGGTCTGGCTGCTTGGTTCCAGTCTGTTCAGCGCCGGGTTGGCCGCTCACCTCGGTTTGCCTTATGCGTTTGCCTCGCACTTCGCGCCGGACGCCATGCAGCAGGCGCTGCAGAATTATCGCCGTGACTTTCAGCCGTCGCCCAGACTGCAAAAGCCACACGCCATGCTCGGCCTCAACGTGGTGGCAGCCGACAGTGACGCCGAAGCGCGCTATCTGTTCACCACCCAGCAGCAAAGCTTCATCAACCTGCGCCGCGGTCGTCGCGGACTGATTCCTCCGCCGATCGACGACATCGACAGCTACTGGACCGCCAGCGAAAAAGCGGGTGTCGAGCGGGCGCTCGCCTGCGCAGTGGTTGGCGGTCCGGACACCATAAGCAAGGGCATCAAGGACTTTGTCGAACGTCACAATCCCGACGAACTGATTCTGACGGCCAATATCCATGACCATGCCGCCCGGCTCAAGTCGTTCGAAATCGCGGCTGAGGTGTGCGACAGTCTCTGATCGTGGCGCCCGGCAGGGCGTTCTGCCACGCCTGGCTTTCATCTGGAGAACAGCATGCAGCCCAGTCAGCCAATGAACTTCGCCAAGGCTCTGAGCGAACTGGATGACTTCTGGTCACCGCGGATCATCGGTCGGGTCAACGACCAGTACATCAAGGTGGCCAGGCTCAGGGGAGAATTCACCTGGCATGCGCATGAGCACGAGGACGAACTGTTTCTGGTCGTGTACGGGCGCCTGAAGATCCAGCTGACCGATGGCGAGGTCAATCTGGAGGCTGGTGATGCCTGGGTGGTGCCTCGCGGCGTCTTGCACAACCCGATTGCCGATGAGGAGTGCGGGGTTGTCCTGATCGAAACCGTCAGCACGCTGCATACCGGCAACGTGACCGATCCGCGCACCCGGACCATAGAGCAGCAGCAAGCGGGCGAATGACGTTCATGCCAGCGTGACCGTCCGCAGCGACCTGCCCTGCGCGCGGACTTTGCCGCCCGAGCTGCGCTAACATCGGCTTGCCAGCCCATCCGAGATCGACGGAACATGCCATGACAAGCCAATATCCCGATAGCGCGGCTGCGCTGCTCAAGTCAGTGGCTGTGCTGCAACTGAAATTGTTGCTGGATACGTTGCGCGACCTGATTCTCAGCCCCGTGGCGCTGGTCGCCGCGCTGGCCGATCTGCTGTTGCTGACATGGCAGAAGCCACGCTTCTTCCGCTGGGTGCTGCGCACTGGCGCCTTCAGTGATCACTGGATCGACTTGTGGTCCGAGGCGGCAGAATCGGAGGAGTCGCACGAGAACGTGGACGCCCTGCTCGACCGCCTGGAACAGGTCGTGCGCGACCCGAAGACCGGGGCACGCAAGGCCCGCATTCTCAAGCGCTGGGCCGAACGCCAGGTGGCCCAGGCCCGCAAGCAGGCCAGTGCACAGCTTTCTGCCAGACTGACCTCTCCATCGAACGACAACGACAGTCCGCAACAGAAGTGAGACGAGCCGCGGCGCAGTGCATCATACGCCCGGCCACAGGAAAGCCAGCGAGATAATCTTGAGGTGCTACGCGAATCTGCGGACAGGGGCGCATGACGGCTTGCTACAAC
>CAVTJF010000044.1:0-5951 GCA_963734945.1 uncultured Gammaproteobacteria bacterium | reverse complement strand
GCCCGATGGGCTGGATGCGGTGCTGGCAAACAGTCAGGTGCTGTTGCTGCTGCTGCCGCTGACGCCGGAAACGGCCGGGCTGATGGGAGCGGAGAATCTGCCAAGGTTGCCCCGGGGAGCGGTACTGCTCAACCTGTCGCGTGGTGCGCTTGTTGATGATGATGCGTTGCTGCAGGCGCTCGATTGCGGCAGGATCGGTGAAGCCTGGCTGGATGTATTCCAGCACGAGCCACTGCCGCCAGCACATCCCTACTGGTCGCACGCTGGTGTTCACATTACGCCGCATATCGCGGCACTGACGCCGCATGAGCTTGCCTGTGATCAGGTAGCGCGGAAGATCCGCCAGCTGGAAAAGGGTGAAGCGATCACCGGCCTGGTGGATCGCCAGCTTGGCTACTGAATGGCAGACCCATGGCTTTGTTTGACGCTGCCGGAGAATAGGGGCCAGGCCCTGTGGCAGGAACAGACGCCACGTGCGTTCACGCGGACGCTGCCCTGTGCCGGTCATCGGGCATGCCCGCGCGTCAGGAGAGCGCATTTGCGCCAATCCGGGCGCGATTGCCCGGGGGGCCGGGTGATTGTGCGGCGGGTCTGTCTGCCGATCGTTGATGGGCGCTTGAGGCAGTCGTGGCTAGGGTGAGCCTGCTTCGGCAGGTGTGAACGCTGGCACTGTGCTGGCAGCCGTCCACAGTTTCGCCTCCGGCTTGCCGCCAAGCATCTGCGCACGAACCAGCGGAATGGGCGGGCCACCGTAGCTCAGAAAGCGGTCGTGAAATGCCTTCCACGCCTTGCGTCCGCCATGCGATCGGGTCCAGTCCTGGCGCAGCTGCATGATCATCAACTTGCCCATGGTGTAGTTGAGATAGGCCGGGTCGTAGGTGCCTCGCGCCGCTTGCTGTCTGGCGTTGCCGGGGTCCTGGAAGCCCTTGTCCAGGAACATCTTTTCAGACTCAGCCATGGTCATGCTGCCGGTATGCAGCCCGATCGCGGAAAGATAGCGCACGTCGCGCAGCAGGGCGTTGGCCAGCTGGCCGATATGGACTTCAGGCGTGGCCCCGTCGACGCCGGCATCGAACATCATCTCCTCGGCATAGTGCGCCCAGCCCTCGGCGAAGGCATAGCCCACGAACAGCTGGCCGAAGGTCCAGTCGGAGCGGTTGGAGTGCAGGAACTGCAGGAAATGCCCGGGCCAGACCTCGTGCGCCGACACGAACAGCAGATTGGTCCTGCCGGGCACGTAGGCATCCTGTACCGCCCTGGACCAGCTCGGATCCGGCGGAGCAATGTAGTAGACCGAGGGCAGGTTCTTTTCGTACGGACCGGGAATCTCGATGTAGGCGAAGTTCCAGCGGTTGAATGGCGGCGCCTCGTCGACCCTGGCCTGTTCCTCGCCCGGAATGGTTACCAGGTCCTTGTTGATGATGAATTGACGCAACCCGGACAGTTGCTTGCGTGCGCCTTCCACTGCGCCACCCTGAGGTTTGTCGGCAGCCTCCCTGGCAACGCACTCGTGCAGGGACTTGCCGGGTGCGTATTGCTCGCAGGCGCTCTTGAGCGCCGCCAGGTTGCGTGCCAGGTCGGCCTCACCGATGGCCTTGAGCTTCTCCAGCGGCAGGTCGACCATCTCGGTCATGCGCAGCATTTGCCTGAATTTCTCCGCCCCCAGAGCGAAGTCCTGTGTGGCATGGGGCTTTTGCCCATCGAACCATTCGGCCATGTCCCGGCTTGCCTTGATTGCCGCGGCGTTGCTGGCCTGGAAGCGCTGCTGCAGCGCCTTGTCCTTCACCTCGGCGAAGATGGCCGGCACATCATTTTTGAAGAAACTGGCAAAACCACCGAAACTGTTGGCGCCCAGTGTGATGTAGGAGGCGGGCAGCGGCAGGCGGAGGTTGCCCTTGATCTGTGCAATCGCCTGGGGCAGGGCTTCCTGGTATTTGACGAACGCCGCCATGCGTTGCGGCAGGGGAGCATAGGGTCGGGTCAGGTACATGCTCGGGGACAGTTGACCGGTGTAGAACGCAGGATTGCTGTAGGGAAACCCCGAGTCCTCAAGCCAGAACAATTGCCCGTCAATTACCGACACCACATAGTCGCGCCGGAAACGTGCAGTTTCGTCGAGCGTGTCGTCGCTGAAATGGGTGAAGGTGCGGCGCTGCGCATGCAACCAGGAGGCCTTCTCCCTGAGTCCGTCCGGGCTGAAATCGGGCAGCTGGCCATCGAATTCGTGCTTGCCCGAATTGGCTGCAAAAACCGGATCATGCCGGAAGCTCCCGGCAATGAAGTCGCTGACGGCCGTCTCGAAGGCAGCATCACCCGAGCTGGCGGTCGTCGCCTTGCTTGCGACTTCAGGGGCATTCGCGCCCGATTGCGGCGTGGCTTGTTGGGTGCATGCGGCGACTGCGGACAGGCTCAGAGCGAGTGTGATCAACACGACCTTGCGAATCATCGGGATGCTCCGGGTGGGGATAGTGCAGCTTAGGTGCTGGCGGGTACCCTGGCAACGCTGTCCGTGCCGACAGTCACCGGACGATGCCACCGGGTTCAACGTGCCGGAAGTCCTGCGCCGGAGCCAGACGTCGCGTGAACCGGAATACACCTTCGTGCACGACACGCGCCATGTGCAGGTCGATAATGGTGGTTTCGTTGGGGCGCAGCCAGGTCAGCAGGTCATGCCGGGCAACATCCAGTTGCGCACGCCAGTACTCGACAAACCGCTGGTCGTGCCGTGGCTGCAACAGCAGGCCGTAGGGCGGGCGGGGCTGCAAGGCTACACGCGCGCTGCTGCCGTCGCGACGAGGTATCGGCGGACAGCCGGCCAGCGCCGCATGGTTGAGAAAGAAGGTGAGGTTGCCGCGAGCACGCTGGCATGCCTGGCGATCGAGCAGAAAGCCTTCGGGCAATTGATCCGGGCTTGCATCCGGACCAGCTGTCATGAGCATATCGACATCGGGAATGCGCGCACCGTGGCAGTCGAACAGCCGCAGAATCAGCATGCTTGCCGGGTCGTGTATGTACTCGCGGTCCGGCAGAACCGGGACATGCTCGGTCTCCAGCCGCTGCGCAGGCCGCTGGTGAGCCTCGTTTTCGGCATCGAACTGCGAGCACAATGAGCGGTAGGCCGTGCCATCGGCCACCTGCAGGCAGCGCATGATGGCCTCGACCGTGGGGTGGGGTGCGCCATCGTTGCGCACGCTGGCCATGATGCCCATGTCAGTGCCCGAATGCGACTGGCCGGGAACGATCTTGAATGCGGTGGTCTCGGCACGCGCTTCCGACTTCAGCTCAAGTATTCGCAACCGCTTGCGGGCGCTGGGCAGTGGCTCGTCCACGCGGGTGCTCGGCTGGGTCAGCACCACATGGCTGGCATTGAGGTTGGCAGCCGCCACGCGCACCACACCATCCGATCCGGATTCCCCGGTATAGGAATTGACAAAGTCATAGAGCTTTCGGTCGATCGCGTCACCGGTGAGGACAAAAGGGAATACCGGGTTTCTGCCGCCGCTGAGATTCAGGCCGGGATAATCGTCAATCCAGCTCAGGTTGAGGTCGCAGGATTCCGGGCTGGCCAGTTCCAGCCAGTCGAGCACGCCCTGTCCCGGCTCCACGCCGTCAAACCATGCCTTGATGGCTCCAATTCGACTCTTGCCCAGCTGGGCCAGCGCCGAGCCGAAGTTGGCCGGCGCCAGCATGATCAGATGACTCATCGGGCAGCTGTCCAGTTTGCGCGGCTGCACGTGGTAGCGATGCAACCACTCGCGCACGACCGGACCCCCAGCCGAATGCGTGATACAGACAAAACGCCGATTTGCTGTCAGATGGCCGAGTTCCCGGTGGATCGCCGCGTCGAATGCGCGCGCGATGTCGTCCAGGCGAACCTCGTCGTGAAAGCTGACATACTCGCCCAGGTAAATCTGGCGGATATCCAGCCCGGAACCATTCTGGCGGGCCGTCTCGGCTTTCAGCCGTGCAGGCAGCTGGCCATACGTCGCGGTGCTGGTGGCACTCCAGCCATGGACGAAAACCACAAGTGTTTCTTCGGACATGACCACGCGCCTCGTGTGCATACTCCCTGTACGGGCACGGTAGCCTGCCGGACATCGGCATGGCAAATATCAGGTTCGTCAGCTCCGGGAGACGCGATCAGGCCGTGCTGTCGAAAAGCATCCAACCGAACACCGACGACCACATTCGAGCCAGCGCATTACGGCGTCACTCAGGCAGCTCGATCCTTGCGGACGCTGGCAAGTGCCTGATCCAGGTCAGCCCAGATGTCGTCCACGTGTTCGATACCGACGGAAAGGCGCAGCAGGCCCGGGGTAATGCCGCACTCTTGCTGCGCGGCTTCATCCAGTGTGCGGTGGGTAAGTCCTGCCGGATGCTGAATCAGAGTATCAACCGAGCCCAGGCTCACTGCTGGCGTTGCCAGTCTGGCCGCCGCCATGACCTGTGCCGCGGCCTGCAGTCCGCCATGTACCTCGAACGCCATCACGCAGCCCGGCCCGTGCATCTGTGCAGCGACCAGACCCGCAGGGTCGCACGCGGCAATACCCGGGTAGCTCACACGCGCAACTGCCGGATGTTCGAGCAGACGGCTGGCCAGGACCTGCGCGTTTTCCTGCGCCTTCAGGACGCGCAGTGACAGGGTCTGCAAGCCGCGGTGCAGCAGGTAGGCACCCAGGGGATGCAGCAGTCCGCCGGTGGCGGCACGTACCTGGCGCAGGGAGGAAGCCCACTCGCTGTTGGTGGCGACCACGCCGGCGATGACGTCGCCATGGCCACCCAGGAACTTGGTCGCGCTGTGCATGACCAGGCGGGCGCCAAGACGTGCCGGTTGCTGCAGGACCGGAGTCGCGAAGGTCGAATCGACCAGTACCGGAACCCGGCCGGCTGCCTTCACCACTGCCGCAATGTCGACCAGCTTCAGGGTCGGGTTGGCGGGTGTCTCGATAATCACCAGCGCCGTGTCTGCATTGATGGCAGCGGCCACGTCGTCCGGCTCCACCCAGCGCGTGCGCAGTCCCAGCAGCTGCGAGTTGAGCAGGTGATCGCTGGTGCCGTACAAAGGGCGTACGGCGAGGACATGATCGCCGTGCTGGCGTGCCGCCAGCAGGCATGCCGACAGTGCCGCCATGCCCGATCCGAAGGCCACCGCATCGGAAGTACCTTCCAGTTGCGCCAGCGCGTTTTCAAAGCGGGCCACGGTCGGGTTGTGCAGGCGCGCGTAGATCGGGTTGGCGGCCGTGGCTTCACCGCCAACAAGCGCGTCGAAGCTTGCGGTGCCCGTTTCCAGATCGCGCACGGGATAGGTCGTTGACAGGTCAAGGGGCGGGGCATGAACCCCCAGATCGGCCAGGTCCTCGCGGCCGGCGTGTACGCCGAGTGTGTCGATGTGGCTCATTGGAGGTATCCTGTTCGGAGCAATGGCCTAATGGTAGAACATAAAATGCCATGTATATTACATGCCGAATTATATTTTTTTGAGGGCGTATTTGATGCATCTTGATCGAATCGACTGCGACATTTTGCGGGAACTGCGCAAGAATGCGCGGCTACCCAACAAGACCCTGGCGCAACGCGTGGGCGTGGCGCCATCGACGGCGCTGGAGCGGGTGCGCCGCCTGCGCGAGAATCAGGCGATCGAGGGCTATCACGCCGAGATCAATCCGGATGCGCTCGGAATTGGCCTGCAGGCCATGGTCAGCGTCCGTCTCGATCGCCACTCACGCACCGATCTGGATGCATTTCATGCCTGGCTGCTGACCTTGCGCGAAGTGATGACGTTCTACCATGTAGCCGGGCGCAACGATTACCTGGTCCACGTGGCAGTGCGCGACAGCAATCATCTGCGTGACTTTGCCATGGACGCATTCACGACCCGGCCCGAGGTCGCTCACATCGAGACCAGTCTTATTTTCACTTTCCAGCGCAACCCGGACCTGCCGATCTACGCC
>CAVTJF010000043.1:0-8389 GCA_963734945.1 uncultured Gammaproteobacteria bacterium | reverse complement strand
CGTTCAGATGGTGAAGTCTCGCCACGACGACATTCACGCATCCGGCGTGCAAATCGCTCAGCATGCGATTGTCATCAAGCAGATTGTCGAAATGCAGTTCGGCCTGCACGTCATGGATGAGCAGCGTGAGGTTGCGCATGGCCACGCGCTGGCCTGTCCAGTAGCCGGCAAGTGCCGCAACAATGGCTACAGCCACGAAAACCATCAGCAATGAGGACTTCGTCTTGTGCAAGGCAATGGCCGTTTGCAGCAGGCGCGAAACAGGCGATCTGTTGCGCGCCCTGGGCGCCTGCCGCCGTTCCGCTTGCATGGAGCGTAGCAGGTGAAACCGTGAAGCAAGCCGACGCGAGCCCAATTCGGACCATCATTACTTCAATATGTGAACTCGCGCCCACTCTTTCGCAACCGATCATCGGATCGCACGGTGCAGCAAGGCCCCGATCACCGGTCATGTGGTCGCGGCTGCGGGTTCGAGCACCATCATTCCACCACCGGCGGGGGGCAAGGCACGCAGCAGGTTACCCGGTCTGCAGGGTGTGCACCTCGACATATCCCTGCCGCTGCCAGTCCTGCAGCTGTGCCATGTCGATGGGCCGGTGCCCCCTGAGCGCCACACGACCGCTTGCCGTCACGTCCACCTGCTCGACGCGGCGTCGGCCGGCGTGCTTGGCCAGGTAAAGCGCAGCGTCGGCCCAGCGGATACCGTCGGCCAGTGGCGATTGCCAGTCGGCAGCCAGCGGGTGATGGACGTAGCCGCCCGAGACGCTGATCGGGATGGACTGACCATGCCAGGAGACCGGCGCCTGCTCGATCTCCTTGAGCAGCCGCATTGCATCCTGCTTCAGTGCACGATGCTCGCGATTGTTGAGAATGACCAGGAATTCCTCGCCGCCCCAGCGGTACAGTTCATCGTGCTCGCCAAGCACTTGCTGGATGCGCGCCACCACGGCAACAAGCACGGCATCACCCGCCTCGTGGCCATGCTGGTCGTTGATCGCCTTGAAGTTGTCCAGATCCAGCATCAGCAGGCCTGTGCACGGCGCATGCAACGCTTCGCCGCCAGGCACGCTATCGGCTCGTCGCTGGAACTGGTAGCGGCTGGATGCACCGGTAAGCGCATCCAGGCGCACCGCGTCAGACAGCGTGTCGCGCTCGCGCCGTGCCCGACGAATGGCCAGGAACAGAAATACGCTCAGGCCCAGCGCAAGCAGCGCCAGCACGAAGGCCAGCGCCTTGGACAGTCTTTCCGCACGCAAGCGCTGTTCCTGCATCCGGTTCTGCGCCGACAACGTCTTGATTTGCTGCGCCTGCTCGCGGGCCATGTGCCGGGCCTCGACCTCGGCGATGGCGCGGCCGCGTTCGTTGCGGAACAGCTGCGACCACAGTTGCTGGCGGCGATCCATCACCTCGATGGCGCGGGCATACATCTTTTTGCTGCGCAGCGTCTCGATCTGTCGTTTCAGACCGCTGAGCACATCGACCATCTGCCCTTTCGAGCGGAAGTAGTCGGTGGCCTTCTGCATCAGGGCCAGCCCGTCATCCGCCTGCCCGCCTTGCATCAGCGCATGTCCACGCAGCATCTGCGCCTTGGCGACGTAGTAGCTGTTGTCCTTCTGCCTGGCCAGGTCGGCAAGTCGATCACTGATGGCCATCGCCTGTTCCGGCTTTCCCGTGGCCAGAAGCAGGTTGGCGCGTACCGTGTCCAGGCGCATTGCATCAAACGCCGAGCCGTCGCGGCTGGCAAGCGCCTCCGCACTTTTCAGGGCGCTGCCGGCCTGATCGAAGCGGCCCAGCTGAATCAGGGCCATGGCGCGCGCCCCCAGAAGGGACAAGCGGTTGCCCGCGGGCATGCTGTCGATTGGCAGCGCAAACGCTTGCCTGACGTAGGCGAGCGCCTGTCTGGGCAGCTCCATCGCGTTGTACAGTTCGGCGATGGTACCCAGCCGATACAGCTGCGCGCGCTGGCGGTTCATCGGCAACTTGCCGGCCCACTCCAGCGCCGCAAACTGATGGCGCAGGGCAATATCGAAATTGCCGGCGTCGAAATACATGTTGCCGTAGCTGCGCTCCAGTGCCTCCATGACCTCTGCCGAGGCATCGGGGCGGATGTGCGAGCGCACCTCATTGAGCTGATCCAGATACTTGCCGATGTCGTCGTCGGCGTGACTCATGTAGACCCGGTCGATGTCCATCAGGCTGACCGTGTCCGCATCGCCGTGCGCCTGCGCCAGGTCGCGCAACTTCTGCATCAGGGCCAGGCGGTCTTCGAAACTCAGGGACTCGTCCTCGACGGCCAGCTTTGCGCGCAACAGCGCACGCCGGACCGGATAAGGGGCGTCCGCCGGTATGCCCGCCTCGATCTGCCGCAGTTCCTTCACGGCAACAGGCGAGTCCCCGCCAACGGCACGAAGTGCCCGCAACTGCCCGATCACGTCACCAGCCGGCGCCGTCTGTGCCAGGCCGGGGACACTGACAAGCATCAGTACCAGCGCAGCACACAAGGCCCACCGCCTTTCAGGGCACGCCGGCGCACGCACGGATCGACCGCCCGGCCTGGCCCCCTTGCTGGCACATGAGTTCAACAATGATTCGCGTCCTTTTTCACGGCTGGTGAAGCAACAAGCGAAAACCATGCCAAGCCAGATGAAAGGGATATCCTGGCACGCACCAGCCCGAGCAAGCCACGTCACCTCCCGCCCCATCTGCACTTCGGGCAAGAACGCCGCAGGAGAGCGGGCGTGGAAGCATGACATGGCGCAAGGCAATTGGGCCGATCCGGCTCGCCCCGTCATTTCCCCACATTTTGCGGAGACCCTGTTGTGAGCCTGGCGTGGTCCCGCCTGACATTGAGCCAAATTTGCCCTGCAAACGGGCAAAACTTGGCGTATAGTCCGATACCAATGTGGAGCCGGGCGTGGCAGGAAGCCACGTCAGACGAGAAAAACGGATCAGCCTCTCCCGGAGTGGCGGGGCTGCCTCTGAATTGCTTTTGGAGGTCTTAAATGAAATCAGTTTTGGCGAAATTCAATGGCGCTGTGGTTCTTGCCGCGGCACTTGTATCACTTGCGTTTGCGGGCACCAGCAACGATGCCGGCAAACCGGCAATCCATCAGCCTGCGCCGACGAGCCCGGCGGCCTTCTCGACCAATTTCACGCTCGACACCAGCTCACCGACACAGGACGGCCGCCTGTTTCGCGACGGCATTCCGAGCACCTGTGCGTCGCCCAAAGCGTATCCGGGAATCTTCAACGCCGGCACCCAGTACGTCCACGTTGTCAGTGGACAATACAAGAATCCGACCAACGCGCCAGTGTGCGCGACGGTGACGCTGGCAACCAGCGCGTCCTGCGTCGGCAACGTGTTCGCGACCGCCTACCTGAACAGCTTCAATGCCGCTGACTTTTCAGCCAACTACCTGGCCGATTCGGGCAGCAGCCTGCTCTCCGCGTCCTCGTCGGAAAGCTTCGAGGTCCAGGTTCCGGCCAATGGCCTGGTCGTGTTCAATCTGAGCGAAGCCAACGGCGACACGGCGGAAAACTGCGACTTTACGCTGTCCTCGCCTGAACTTGTCGAGGCCGGCACCGCAATTGCGCCATTTGTCCCGGTCCCGACCCTCGGTCTGGCTGCCATCGCGCTGTTCGGCATCGGCCTGCTGCTGCTGGGCCTGATCATAATCCGGCGTCACCGCAAGGCGTGACCTCGGCGACGCAGCCGGCCGTGCCGGGCCGGCTGCGTTGCAAAACCAGCAAAGTCGGGCACCATCTCGCAACCCCTGGTGATCTGAGCCAAAGGCATCCGTCGCCCGGCATTTCGAGACAACTGGCCCGAGGCAAGTCTGTCGCGCTCAGGATGGAAGCGTCGGCCTGCTCCTCCATGGCCGGAGTATTCCAGGCACAAGAAAACGAGCCGCGGAACCCGCCTCGTTTGCGTTGCAAAACCGACACCCGACCGCTTCGGGCCGGGTGCACGGAGAACTGCGCTCAAAGAACGCGACGCAGGGTCAGGCCCAGGCCAACGAGTAGCGAGAACAGCCCAGCAAGCGCGAGAAGCGGCATGTTTCTGGCGGTCTGCGGCAATATCGCGGGAGCCGTGTGCTTGCTTGCAAGAGACGTATCCGAGGCCAGATCGGGGTCAGCACGCGGCTGTGGCGAAACAAGTGCCAGGTTTTCTGCCTCGACGCCGGGCTGTGCCGAAAATCCGTAGCCGCGCTCGGACACAGACAGATTGACGTCCGCCGTTGTCCAATGCCCTCGGTGGGTTCTCGTCTGTGCGCTTGCGAACCTTGGCAGGTACCGCCGCAAGGTCACCCTTGACCGCCAGAGCCAGTACCGGCTTCAGACCTGGTGACAGAAACGACAGCGGCTTGCAGGCATCCGGTCCACGCCGACCGGACAAGCCATGCCATTGACCGGCGATACCCGGCAGCGGCATGCCAGGGAATGACGAAAATCCATCCATCCACGATTCACAGGACCGGCGAATCCGGGGCACGCTCGGCCATGGACACCCGATTGCGTGAACCTGGCCTAATATGTGCCGACCGGGTACGCTCGACCTCTCCATGCTGACTCCAGTCATGGATCTTGCTGCCCAGTCACTATGGAGGGGATATGTTGTTTCGGATAACCGATGTATTTCAAGTGCGCCCCGCGCGCAGCCGCATGTCCGGAAGCATGCGCATTTTCAGCGCGCTGCTGGTACTCCTGGCGGCAACAATATGGTCGGGAACAGCCCTCGCCAATTGTGCGGCCGAATCCCCGATCAACATCACCGTGGACTCGGGGGCTACCTACACCATTGACCTCACGGCCGATTACAACGACTGTGCATACGCTGGCGTCATCATGCCAACTACGCTCCCCACAGCGCATGGCATGGTCACGTACAACAATTTTGCTCCCCCCGCCAACGTACAGATCTACTACGCCAACAATGGGGACGGCGCGACATCGGACACGTTCACGTTCAATGACGGTACGGGCTATATCGTCACGGTCAACGTCACCATCAATCCTCGCGCCCATCAGCGTGACGCCGACGGCGATCCCCGCCGGCACCGCAGGCACGGCCTATCCTTCGACGAACTTCACGGCCAGCGGCGGCACCGGGCCGTATACCTATTCGATATCGACGGGCAGTCTGCCTTCCGGCATGAGCCTGTCCACCGCCGGTACGTTGAGCGGCACGCCGACGCAAGCTGGTCCGTTCAATTTCGCGGTCCAGGCAAAGGACGCGAACAATCTGACCGGCACAACGCCGTTGATCACCCTGACGGTGAACGCACCGACCATCACGGTCACGCCGAACACTGTGCCCAATGCCACCGTGGGCGTGGCGTATACCCCGGTGAGCTTCACCGCCAGCGGCGGTGCCGCGTCGTACACGTACAGCGTATCCGCGGGCAGCCTTCCGGCCGGCATGAACCTGTCGACCAGCGGCACGCTGAGCGGCACGCCGACGGAAGCCGGTCCGTTCAATTTCACCGTGCAGGCGAAGGATGCAAACAACTTCACCGGCACCACGTCCTCGATCAGCATGACGGTGAACGCGCCGACCATCACGGTCGGTCCCGGCGTGATATCCAACATGCAGGTGGGCGTGCCCTACAGCCAGCAGTTCGTCGTGTCCGGCGGCACCCAGGGCAGCGGCTACACGTTCGCGGCCTCGGGCACGGTGCCGGTCGGCCTGACGCTGTCCAGCACCGGTCTGCTTTCCGGTACGCCGACCTCGGCGACCAGTTCGGCCAGTTTCACGGTCACGGCGACCGACCACAGCACGGGCACCGGCGCGCCGTTCTCGGGTTCGCAGGGGTACACGGTCAGCGTCGCTGCGCCGACACTGTCGATATCCCCCGCCTCGGGAACGACCTTGACCGCGGCGACCCAGGGCAGCAGCTACAGCCAGCAGTTCACTGCCAGCGGCGGCACCAATCCGTACACCTACCAGGTGACCGGCGGCACCTTGCCCAACGGCCTCTCGCTGGGTGGCGGGGGCCAGCTGAGCGGCACGCCGACGGAGTCCGGCACGTTCAACTTCACCGTGACGGCCACCGACAGCTCGACGGGCACGGGCTCTCCGTTCACGGTTTCCGGTTCGTACACGCTCGATGTGCAGTCGATCGTGCCCGTCGCCCAGCCGGTCACGATCACTGTGCCCTACAGCAGCACGGCGAATGTCGTGTCGACGAGTTTCTCCGGCGGCACGCCCACGTCGGTAGCCGTCGCTTCGCCGGCCAGCCACGGCACCGCAACGGCCAGCGGCACGACCATCACCTACACCCCGACGTCCGGTTACACGGGACCGGATTCGTTCACGTATACCGGGTCCAACTCGGGCGGCACTTCGCCGACGCCGGCCACGGTCAGCATCACCGTGTCCGCCCCGACGCTCGCGATCACGAGTTCGAGCGGCGGTACGTCGCTGACGGCCACCGTGGGTCAGTCCTTCACGCAGACCTTCACCTTCAGTGGCGGCCACGCGCCGTATCAGGGCTACAGCATCACCGGCATTCCGGCTGGTTTGAGCGTCACCGGTTTCAACAACACCAGCATCACGATCTCGGGCACGCCCACGGTCAGCGGCTCCTTCACGCTGGGCGTCCGCGGCACCGACTCGAGTACCGGCACCAACGCGCCGTTCACCGTCAACCAGTCGTTCTCGCTGCAGATCAATGCGGCCTCGATGACCCTGTCGCCGGGCACGTTGCCGAGCGCGACCGCAGGCACGTCCTACAGTCAAGCGCTCACTGCTTCCGGCGGCATCGCTCCGTACACGTACGCGGTGACTTCGGGTGCGTTGCCGTCGGGGATGAGTCTGTCGGCGGCCGGCGTCCTCAGCGGCACGCCTTCTGCAGCCGGCACATTCCAGTTCCAGGTGACTGCGACCGACAGCAGCACCGGCGCCGGTTCGCCAGCTACCGCATCGGTGACCTACAACCTGACCGTGGGTGCACCCACGATCGTGCTGACGCCGAGCACCCTCCCCAACCTGCAGCAGGGCACGGCCTTCAGCCAGCAGCTGAGCGCGAGCGGCGGCACGGCGCCCTACACCTATCAGGTGACTTCGGGTTCGCTGCCGACTGGCTTGGCCCTGTCCTCAAGCGGCCTGATCAGCGGTACGCCGACAGCGGCTGGCCCCTTCAACTTCACGGTGACGGCGACCGACGCCACGACTGGCAGTGCCGCGCCCTACTCGGGCAGCCAGGCCTATGCGGTCACTGTGACCGCCAACCCGCCGACCGCCACGGATGACAATGCATCCACCGCGTGGCAGCAACCAGTGACTATCGATGTCACCGGCAACGACAGCGGCCCGATCAACAGTGTCGCGGTGGCGCAGGCGCCGGGCAACGGCACCGCTGCAGTCAACGGCCTGTCCATTGTCTACACGCCAGTCGGCAGCTTCTCGGGCACCGACACATTCACCTACACGGCCGACGGTCCGGGTGGGACATCAGCTGCAGCCACGGTCACGGTGACGGTGCTGCCGCCGACCATCACCCTGACGCCGACTGCTCTGCCGGCGCCGCAACTGGGCAGCGCCTACAATCAGGTGCTGACAGCCAGCGGAGGCACCGCTCCGTACACCTGCACAGTCAGCAGCGGTGCCCTGCCCGTCGGCCTGACACTGTCCAGTGACTGTCACATCAGCGGCGTGCCCGGAACCAATGGCAGCGCGGCATTCACCATCACCGTCAACGACAGCTCGGCGCCCCCGTCCGGTCCATACAGCGCGTCGCAGGCGTACACACTCTCGGTTGCCGTGGCGGCCGCCACTGCCGTTCCGGTACTGGGCCGATGGGCCTTGATGGCTCTCATCCTCGGCTTGCTGGTCATCGCCGCGTGGGTGTTGCAGCAACGGAGAAGCACAAGGCGCAGGGTCGACTGAACGACGCGTGCAAGGGGCCAGCTCACCCTGGCCCCTTTTTTCACCCCATCTGCGAAATCGGGTCCGCCGGCGATTCCCGCCTGCGCCGGTTTGCATGGTCTGTGAAAGGGTGGAAATCGCACACCCTGTTTCGATCACCTGACAAGTCAACGATACGCAGCGCCTGACAGTGAATCGGAGCGTGCCGGGGGGCGCATGCCAGCCCGAATGCTGCTGCGACGATGACCAGCGGCTCTGATCACCTGCCTGCAAATCAGCCATTCTCATGCGCCTCGACAGATGACTTGAACCTGGGCAGATCTGGCAGGCATCACTCGCGACACGGCACTGAAAGACCGCAAACCGGCATACCCCGTGCCCTGATCGACCCTTCGACAACACCATTCCGGCAACGCCATGGCGTGGACCGGGCCGGGCTAATCGCCGCCCGGAGCTTGCGCTTCGCAGGCGGTTGCTCCCGGCACGCCCCGGATGGTGGCGTTCCATCGAGCCAGCTCAGGC
>CAVTJF010000042.1:0-85262 GCA_963734945.1 uncultured Gammaproteobacteria bacterium | reverse complement strand
CCATCATGTTGCCCTGCGTGATCTGCCCGAGGCGGAACTCTTTGGCGAAGACACGGTAGTCGTGCCACCAGCATGCCGGCTCAAGCCCAATCCTGAGATCAGAAAGCGATTGAAGGAGCTTGATCGCAAGCATATGCCCGATGCATAGGGCATTTTCAAGTACACTGGCGCATCTTGTAGTAGACGATGTGCACTGGAATTCACGGCAACTCAAACGAGGGGAACTCTCATGTCAAACACGATAGAACTGCTTGAAGGGATCGGGCGCGACGCCGCTCTTCGCCATGCTGCACCGGAAGTGCTTGAGAAGGCGCTGCAAGGCATGCACGCAAGCGAGGCGCTCAGGATGGCTGCTGCAAACGGCGACAAGGCACCCCTGATTCAGGAGTTTGGTGCCAACGTCAATCTGGCTGTCCAGGTCGAACAATCAGCCGCACGACGGTGGCTGCGTTCGAGCCGAGAGGATGGTGGTCCCAGCCGCAATGACGATGATGAGGACGACGAAAAGACCGCTAGTCTCTGTTTCCGGCCACGGGTGTTCGGATGCACGATGAAATGCCTTGCTGCGTATTGCCCGATGTTTCTCGCCTTTCTGCTGGCGACAATGTTTCCTGTTGTCGCCAGCAGCAAGGCTGCACCTGTGGGCGGCCAGCAGCTCGCCTGCCGCGCTTCTCGGTCGAGGCCGAGCAGGTCAGGACAACCGACCAGAAGCGATTCTCCGGCACTTCTCGAGCGGCTGCATCAGCAAGAGAGCCTGCTGACACCTGCGCAACGCTGGCACCTTCGTTACCTGGATACCTCGCAACTGACGTTCCGAGGCGAGTATGCCAAGGCCGAGCCCATCCTGAGGGATATCATTGATCACGCCAGCGATCCGAATATCGTGGCGCGCGCTACCGCATCCCGCTGCAGAACAAGTACCTGGGACATCATTATGAAGAGGCGTACAGGCTGGCCTACCAGCTCATGTCGAAGCTGCCGGAAATCACCGATCCGGTAGCTCGGAGGTCGGCTCTGAGCAAAATGGTCTGGATGCTCAATGGTGGCGGACAGAACGATCTTGCTCTCAAATACGCCCGTCAGATCAAGTCGTCATTTCCTTCCGACAAGGGTCAATGCGAAGGAGACCTGTCTATCGGTCAGACCCTGTTGCAAGCGAAGAAGCTGGACTCATCCAGCCCCGAGATAAGGGAGGCGATCGATGCTTGCCTCAAGGCCGGACAGGTGGTATCGGCCAACGCGATGCGTATTGAGCTGGCCGAGCGCCTGACCGAGGAGGGCCGCCCGAAAGAGTCTATTGCGCTCCTCAAGCGGATCGCACCCAGCATCGAGCAGGCAGGCTATCAGTTTCATGTCGGCTCACTGCATCTCGGCCTGGCTTCGGCATATGCAAAACTGGGAGACGACGATAACGCGCGAGCTTATGCACTCAAGGCACTGGATGACAACGGTCCAGGCAAGGTCAATTTCGTGACCCAGGGTGCCAACCAGATCCTGTACGAAGTGGCAAAGCGCGCGGGTCACGCCGACGAGGCCCTTTCCTACTATGAAAAGTATGTCGCCTTGAAGCAAAGCTCCATGGATGATGCCAAGGCGCGGGCCCTGGCCTACCAGATGGTGAAGCAGGATGTTCTGGCAAAGAAGCTTAACTGCAGGCACTTGGCAAGGAGAACAAGATTCTGCAGTTGCGGCAGACCGTGGCCGAGAAGGATAGTGAAACCAGTCGGCTGTATATCGCGCTGCTGCTGGTCGTGATCGTGTTCATCGTGCTGTGGATGTACCGGCTCAAGTATTCACAGATGCGATTCCGAAAAATTGCCCGGCATGATGGCCTGACCGGGGCATTCAACCGCCAGCACTTTCTGGAGGATGCCAGAAAGGTCCTGCAACGCATGCAGCATATTGGTGACACTGCCTGTCTGGTGCTGCTTGATCTGGACTACTTCAAGCAGGTCAATGACACCTTCGGCCATGCCGCCGGCGACGAGGTGCTGACGCGCACTGTGGCCGTATGCCGACAGGAGTTGCGCGACTCGGATCTGTTCGGACGCCTTGGCGGGGAAGAGTTCGGCATTCTCATGCCTTCGTGCTCGTGCGCGCAGGGGGAAGAAGTTTCAAACCGGATACGCACCAGCCTGGCATCGGCCCGGATACAGCTGGACACGGGAGCCCAGGTCAAGGTGTCCGCCAGTTTCGGTCTGGCCTGCACTCGCATTTCCGGCTATGACCTGCCGCAGCTGCTGGGTGTGGCCGATGCCGCCTTGTACCGGGCAAAGAATGCGGGGCGCAACCGTCTTGTCGTCGGCACCGAGAAGGACGAGCCCGGCCTGGCGCAGGCCGAGACGCAGGGCGCGACCGAATACACGGGGATGGCAGGCAAGGGGCTCGGCGCGCGAAGCTGAAGCCCCGCCTGGGCATATGGCGCAGCATCGGCAGATGAGCCGGGGGTACGGAGCAGGCAGAGGCGTTAGACTGGGGCGATGCAAACCTTCACGCTTCATCAGGGCTCGGCGCCCCTTCTGGTCAGTTTGCCGCATGACGGCAGCGCCATCCCCGATGAGATCTCGGAGCATATGTTGCCCGCGGCGCGGCGCTCTCCCGATACCGACTGGCATGTGGGCAGGCTGTACGATTTTGCCCGGGATCTGGGCGCCAGCATCATCAAGCCGCATTTCTCGCGTTACGTGGTCGATCTCAATCGGCCCCGTGACGGTCACGCGATGTATCCCGGAAAAAAGGAAACCGGGCTTGTTCCGACCGTGATGTTCAGCGGCGAGCCCATCTACCGCGACGACACCTTCATTGATGCTGGCGAGGTCGCTCGCAGGGTGGAAGGCTACTGGAGGCCCTATCATGATGCCCTGGCCGAGGAACTTGCCCGCCTCAAGCGCCTGCATCGGCATGCTGTGCTCTGGGAAGGCCATTCCATCCGTGCCGAAGTACCGATGCTTTTTCAGGGTCGTCTGCCGGATCTGAACCTGGGTACCGCGGACGGAAACAGTTGCAGCAAGGCGCTTGCCCAACGCCTGGTCGGCGTACTCGAATCGCAGGCAGACTACAGCCACGTATGCAATGCCCGCTTCAAGGGGGGCTACATTACCCGCCACTACGGTCGCGCCATCGAGGGGGTCGAGGCGGTGCAGCTGGAAATGGTGCAGGCCTGCTACATGGACGAGGACAAGTTCGCCTATCTGCCGGAGCGCGCAGCGAAGGTTCAGCCAGTGATCCGACGCCTGCTGGAGGCCTGCCTGGTCTGAGTGTGCCGTTCAAAAGGTGATTTGCCGGTTTTGGCCGGGGTCTGTGGCGAGGCTGCTCTGCACTACGCGGGGGTGACATCTTTTGTCAGGCTCAGGCAGAATGGTGGCTTGTGGTGGTCTGATGCGGTGTACTCGGGCGTGTGGACAGGCGCTGAACCGGGCGTGATAAATCCATGAGGACACCAATCCAGGGGATACCGAGGGTCTCATGGGACGGGATACGCTGATTTGCTGGATTCTGCTTGCGCTGCTTGCGCCAGCGATGCTGCTGGCGGACGCCCATGCCGCCAGCACGAGCGATGCCGTCTCACCAACTCCCGAGGCCCTGTTTGCCCAGGCCGAGCAGGTGAGAACCTCGGACCACGCCCGCTTCTCCCGCATTCTGACCAGGCTGCACAGCATGGAAGCCACGCTGACGACCAGACAGCATTGGCATCTCATGCTGCTCGACGCCATGCACCTGTGTTTTACCGAGCGCCGTGAGCAGTCCGGCCCCCTGTTGCATGACCTCATCGACCATTCCGGCGATGCAGCGCTGATAGCGCGCGCCAGAACCCAGCTGATCATGAACGATTTTCTGGCGCATCGATATCAGCAGGCCTATCAACTGGCCAACAAGCTGATGAAGACCCTGCCCGGAATCGACGACCCCATTGCCCGGCTGTCCGCGCTGAGTACCCTGGTACAGCTGCTGAACAGTGTCGGCCAGCATGATCTGGCGTTGACCTATGCCCGGCAGATCAAGATGGCGCCGGGTGCCGGGAGGGCTCGCTGCGAAAGAGAGCTGGCGGAATCACAAACCCTGCTATATGCCGGAAAGCTGACACCCGATAGCCCCGGTTTGCATGAAACCATCAACGGGTGCCTGGCTGCGCATGAAATAGTGGCGGCCAATGCACTTCGTCTTGATCTAGCGATCTGCTGGTCGATGACGGGCGAGCGCAGGAGGCCATTGCCATGCTGCAACGGATTGCTCCGGACATTGAAGCAGCAGACTACCAGTTCCATGTGGCCTCGCTGCGGGTCACGTTCGCTCAAGCGTACGAAAAACTGGGTGAACTGGACAAGGCGCACCGATTTGCGCTGGCCGCACTGAAGGCCAATGCCCCTGACGCTGCCAATTGGACGGTGCAGGAAGCCAACAAGGTGCTCTACCGCGTGGAGAAGAAAAGAGGAGATCCTGCCGCAGCGCTTGCCTATCACGAGAAATTCGCTGCTCTGAGCCAGGCTTCAGCCGACGATGCGCGACAGCGCGCGCTGGCCTACCAGATGGTCAAACAGGATGTCATGGCGCAACAGCAGAGCCTGGAGGACCTCAACAGGCAGAACCGGATCCTGCAGCTGCGCCAGACCGTTGCCGAGCAGGAAACCGAGACCGGTCACCTGTATATCGCGCTGCTGCTCGTGATCATTGCCTCGACCGCATTCTGGCTGTATCGCATAAAGCACGCGCAGATTCGCTTCCGGCGGCTGGCCCAGCACGACGGCATGACCGGAACGCTCAATCGCAAGCACTTTCTGGAAGTGGCCGGCAAGGCGCTGGATCGCCTGCAAAGGGGCAACGACGGGGCATGCCTCGTGCTCCTGGATCTGGACCACTTCAAGCAGGTCAATGACCGTTACGGTCACGCCGCCGGAGATGACGTGCTTACGCGCACCGTGGCCATTTGCCGCCAGGACTTGCGCGACTCGGACATGTTCGGTCGCCTGGGTGGCGAGGAATTCGGCATCCTGATGCCGTACAGTACCTGCGAGCAGGGCGAGGAAGTGGCCAACCGCATTCGCAGCACGCTGGCATCTGCCCGGATTTTTCTGGCCTCCGGCGACGTCGTCCGGGTATCCGCCAGCTTCGGCCTTGCCTGCAGCGGGACTTCGGGCTATGACTTGCCGCACCTGCTCAGTGTGGCCGATGCGGCCTTGTATCGCGCCAAGAACGACGGTCGCAATCAGCTGGTGGTTGGGACCGACAAGGATGGGCCGCGGGTGCAGTCAGGTGACCTCCAGGAGAGCGCGCACGCCTGATGTGCTGGTGCGGGTTGCGTGGCGGGATGACGTGCGTGTGAGCTTTGCCCAGGGGGCGCTGATGGGACTGTGCCGGATACTCGAACGGGTCTTGTCGTGCCGCGCACGCGTGCTTGAACTGGATGACCAGCCGTTCGGCTGTTGTAAAGCGCTTCCGGCATTCGCAGGGATGACGAGCGTGTGAGGCCTTCGCCGGGATGACGTGTTTGTGAGTTTTGCGGCGGGATGACGGTCGCGTGAATCCGGCACCGGGATGAGGGCTTGCGCTGCGACGCTATTTCAATGCCGCCACGCATTTCAGCTCGATATGAATCGCGGTGGGCAGGGCGTCGATACCCAGCGTCGTGCGGCAGCAGTCGACGCCCGCGAAGTATTCCTTGTACAGGGCATTGTAGGCCTTGAAATCGCGCTCCATGTCGGTCAGAAACACCGTGACATCGACCAGGTCCTCCCAGCGTGCGCCACTCGCTTCAAGCACGGCGCGCACGTTGGCGAACACCTGACGACACTGGGCCTCGATATCGTGGTCGATGACCCGGCCTTCATCGTCGTACACGTTGCCGGGGACGCTGTTGTCCTCGGCGCGGCGCGATCCCACCCCGGAAAGAAACAGCAGCTTGTCCACCCGGCGAGCGTGCGGATAGGCGCCGACAGGTTCGGGTGCAGTCCGGGTCCGGATTGAATCACTCATGCCTGTGTCTCCGTGTTCCATTGGTTTGCCAGGTTCTCCAGGGCTCTGTGATAGGCGGGCTCGCGCTCGTCGCTACCGGCAATATCCAGTCCCAGGTCATGCATGCAGCCGTCCTCAAGGCCATAGATCCACGCGTGTACCTTGAGCGGCTGGCCGCGTTGCCAGGCATCGCTGACAACGGTGGTGTCGGCAACCTGCATGGCCTGTTCGATGACATTGAGCTCGCACAGCCGCGCATGACGTACCGCGAAGGGCAGGTCGGGCGACAGGGCGTCGCGGTGCAGACGTGCCACCCGGTCCACGTGGCGCAGCCAGTTGTCGATCAGGCCGAGCCGCTTGTGTTCCAGCACGGCGCCTACACCGCCACAGCCATAGTGACCGACAACCAGCACGTGCTTGACCTGCAGCGCCTCTACTGCGAACTGGATGGTGGACAGGGCATTGAGATCGGTATGCACGACGACATTGGCGACATTGCGATGAACGAAAATCTCGCCCGGATCCAGATCCACGATCTGGGTCGAGGGGACACGCGAGTCCGAACAGCCGATCCACAGGATTTCCGGCGAGTGCTGGTGCGCCAGCCGCGAGAAGAAACCCGGATCATCTGCACTGATTCGCCTGGCCCATGCCCTGTTGCGCTGGATCAGGTCCTGGATACGATTCACGAGATGTCCCCGGTGGCGATGCAGACGTTTCTTGGCTCGGTGAAAAAGCGCAATGCGTCGGTGCCGCCCTCGCGGCCGAGCCCTGACTGCTTGACGCCGCCGAAGGGTGTGCGCAGGTCGCGCAGCATCCAGCAGTTGACCCAGACGATGCCGAATTCGAGTGCCGAGGACATGCGTTGGGCACGGTCGAGGTCGCGCGTCCACAATGAGGCGGCCAATCCGTACCGGGTGCCGTTGGCGATGGCCAGTGCGTCGCGCTCGTCGTCGAACGGGATAAGGGTCACGACCGGGCCGAAAATTTCTTCCTGGTTGCTGCGGCAATCGGGTGCAAGCCCCTCGATGACGGTCGGCGCGATGAACCAGCCCCCCGCGCAGCGTCCCGGCAAGCTGACAGGCTGACCACCGGTGAGGATGCTGCCACCCTCGTCGCGGGCGAGCTGAATGCAGTCACTGACCTTGTTGAAGTGAGCTTCCGACACCAGCGCACCAAGGTCGCTGTCCGGCTCTTGCGGGTCGCCCACGCGCAGCGCTCTGACCTTGTCCAGGTAACGCGACCTGAAGTCATCGTAGATGGAGCGCTGCACCAGCAGTCGCGACCCGCACAGGCAGATCTCGCCCTGGTTGGAAAACCCCGATCGCACGATGGTATCCAGATTGCGGTCACTCAGATCCGCGTCGGCAAAGACGATGGCCGGGTTCTTGCCGCCCATCTCCAGCGACAGTTTCTTGAACTGGGTGGCGGTGGCCGTGGCGATGGCGGCGCCGGTGCGGGTGGAGCCGGTGAATGAAACCGCCTTGACGCCGGGGTGCGCGACCAGCGCAGCACCAAGTTCTGTGCCCGTACCATGGAGAATATTGAGAACACCGGCGGGCAGGCCGGCTGCAATGGACAGCTCGGCCAGCATCGCCGCCGTCACCGGGGTGATTTCGCTGGGTTTGGCCAGCACGGCATTGCCGGCGGCGAGGGCAGGCGCAATTTTCCATGTAAACAGGTACAGCGGCAGGTTCCATGGGCTGATGCAGGACACCACGCCCAGGGGCTGACGCAGGGTGTAGTTGATGGCGCCGGCACCCATGGCATGCGACTCGCTGTGGTCGGTCTGGATGGCGGCAGCGAAGAAACGGAGGTTGGCGACAGCACGTGGAATGTCGACGCGACGAGCCAGCGCCACGGGCTTGCCGGAGTCGCGCGACTCGGCGCGTGCGAAGTCGTCCAGCCGGGATTCGATCAGTTGCGCCAGCCGTTCCAGGCAGGCCGCGCGTTCGACCGCCGGCAGGCCAGCCCATGCCGGCGCGGCGCGGGATGCCGCTGCGAACGCGGCATTTGCGTCATCGATATTGCTGCGAGGACAACGGGCGAGCAGGGCGCCGGTGGCCGGCTCGAACACGTCCAGGTACTGCCCGTTGACGGGCGCCTGCATGCGACCGTCAATCAGGTTCGCTAGTGTCTGCGGTTCGGGCATCTGATCATCGGCCTGGCGTCTGTCGGGTTTTTTCGCTGTCGAGCGTGAAGGCGACTGCCCGGGACGATCTGTTTTCCGGTCCTGGGGGAACAGCCGCGACCATCAGACCAAATGGGCAGCAGGAGCACAAGCCCTGGAGGCTTCCCCGCCGGACACGCATGCCACCGCGGGACTCCCTGAAAGTTCAATTCCCGGCGCACGACGGGGCAATCATCGGGAGTGGTGCCGAAGGGGGGACTCGAACCCCCACGCTTTTAAAGGCGGCGGATTTTGAATCCGCTGCGTCTACCAATTCCGCCACTTCGGCATGAAGCAGTCGTCAATTATGACGGCAAGCCGTGATTGAATCCAGCATCGTTTGCAACGGTCAGGATGTGCCGCACAAGGCCGCGGCCGACAGGGGCCGGGTGCGTTGCACGCCGCCCTGGTGAGGGCCGGTCAGGAGGCTCCGATCAGTGAGTCTGGTCCAGGCTTAGCTGGCGCTGGTCGCGCTCGTACCAGTCATTTGTCAGTGGCTTGAACACCGCACACTCGGTCATCGGGCCGGAGTAGATATGCAGGCTGACGCACACGTCCTCTGCGCTCGGGTTGCAGATGGCGTGGTACTCGTGTGGCGGGATCAGGCTGCCGGCCGAGCCGGCTCCGGCCTGGATGGTACCGGCCGGCCGGAAGCGGAACTTCGATTCGGCCTGTTCCATTTTTTCATACTGGGTGATTTCCAGCTCGCCCTGCCAGACACCCTCCACGCACCACATGCCGCTATGGTCGTGGATGGGAGTGCCCTGGCGCGGGCCCCAGGTCATGGCTACCACGGCGTAACCGAACTGCTCGCTGCGGTAGATTTCGCGTCGCGCATAGTGCTCGCTGCAGGGTTCGAAAACGCAGTCGGGCAGGCGGATATCCTGCTCCCTGATCATCTGGCACAGGCCGCTTCGCAGCTTGTCGGTGATGGCGGGCAGACTGCCGCAGGCCACGGCATCGTCAAGGGTCTTGATCAGCCGGCTGCTGCCGGGGAAATCGATATTCAGCATCAGGCCATTGTAGCGCCAAATGCCCGGAGTTTGGCCATGAAGCCGCCAATCGCAGGGCCGAATTGGGCCAGATCAACCAGAAACGCATCGTGACCTTGCGGCGAGTCGAGTGCCACAAACTCCACCTGGGCGTAGCCTGCGCCAAGTCCGGTGGCGATCTGCTCCTGCTGTTCCAGCGGGAAGAGAATGTCCGATTCCACACCTATCACCAGGGCATGCTCGATGTGGATGGTGCGCAGTGCCGCGATCACGTCGCCGCCGGCGTATTCCCCGGCATCAAACCAGTCACTGGCGCGCGACAGGTAAAGGTAGCAGTTGGGGTCGAAGCTGGAGATGAATTTGCGCGCGTGCGCCTCCAGATACGACTCCACCTGGAATTCGAAGCCGAACGGATCGTCAGGCCGCTCCTCGGAGTCGAGCCGGATACGGGCGAAGCGACCATTCCATTCCATGGCCGACCGGTAGGTGATGACCCCGAGCTTGCGTGCGATGGCCATGCCGTGAACGGGGTAGTGATCCTCGTCGTAGCGGCCGTTGTTCCAGTTGCGATCCAGGCGGATGGCCTCGCGCTGCAAGGACCGGATGGCGATGGCGAATGGTTGCGCCCGCGGTGCAGTGGAAATGCTCAAGTGGCTGCGGGCACTGCCCGGATGACGCAACAAGTAGGCCAGGGAAGCCATGCCGCCCATGGAGCAGCCGACCAGCGCTGCCAGATACGTAATGCCCAGCGACTGCACCAGGGCATGCGCCGAGTCGGCAACATCCTCGAGCGTCAGGGCCGGGAAGGTCAGGGCATAGGCCTGGCCGGTCTCCGGATCAATGCTGGCCGGTCCGGTGGAGCCCTTGCAACTGCCCAGTGGGTTGACGCAGATGACAAAGAAGCGGCTGGTGTCGATGGCCTTGCCGGGTCCCACGATGCCTTCCCACCAGCCGTCGGACGGGTCATCGGCATTGCTGGCCGCGTGCGCCGTGGGTGACAGGCCGGGCAGGATCAGAATGGCATTGTCGCGCGTCGCGTTCAGCGACCCCCATGTTTCGTAGGCCAGCCTTGCCTGGCGCAACTCGCCGCCACGCTTCATCGGAAATGGCGAGGGCAGGTCAAAGTAGCGGCGGGCATCAGGCATCGAGGTGGCTTGCGAGCATGGGTGGAGGTGGCGGTTCAGCCGGCACTATACCGAGCGCGTGCACGATCGGCCAATGCAGCGGCTTGACTGAATATGCGAATGCAGGCCCACTCGCTGCGGGGCGACGCTGTCTGCGATGCCTGCAACCGGGCGTGGCAATGCCGGCGCTGCCTGGCGCAGCGCCGGGCGGACCGTATGCGTTGTCACGCATGGGGGATTGGCCAGTGCGATGGCCTACGGGACAACGTGGTCGATGCTCAGGGAGACGTCCTGCCTGGTTCGGCTTGCCACCGTTTCCGGGCTTGCTTCCAGATCGCCGCTTTGCGGCATGGCCTGGCCGCTGGCAGAGATACGGGCGCTGACCCGTACCTTGTCGAACATCGACAGCTTCAGTTGCGGCGACATCGCCATGGCATCGGTCAGTGTGATGTCGGCGGGCAGGTCGGCCACGACAAGACGTTTCACCGCCAGCGGCATCGGCGGCCCGTTGACAGCCCGGGCAAAGACGAAGACCGTGTCCTGCGGTTTTGCCTTGTCGCGCAGCATGGGGGCCAGGCTTACATGCACCGTGAGCCCGGTGGCGTTGGCGGTTGCCGGGCTGCTGCCAGCCTGCAAACCGGCCGCGCCGCTTGATGTCGCGCTCGCCGGCATGCCCGCCGCTTCGCGCGCGCGGGCGATCTGCTGGCTTACCGCTGCGGCCACCTTGGGGTTGGCGCGGGCATCGATCTGCCCCAGCAGGTGCTGCCAGGTGGCGACCGCCTCGGCAAAGCGGCCCTGCTGGTAGTCACTGATGCCCATCAGCCACAGGCCGCGCTGGTTGTCGGGGTCGATCTTCAGTGCCTTGTCGAGTTGTGCGCGTGCCTGGGCGGTAATCTGGTGCTGCGCCTGGCTCAGTGAACTGGCTTCGGCACTTGCGACCAGCACGTCGGCGTTGTCCGGAGCCAGCTGAACGGCCCTGGCCCAGGCGTTGCTGGCCTTGTCCTGCTGCTGCATGGCCTCGTAGGCGCGTGCCAGCAAGGTCCAGCCGTCCAGATCGTCGGGATTTTTCTCCAATCGTGTCTGCAGTTGGCTGACGGCGGCCGCCAGCTCGACCTGCGGTTGCCCGGAGGGTTTCGTTGCGCTGGCATCCAGCGCGGCGGGTGTGCCAATCCAGAAGTAAAGGCCCAGTGCGGTTGCCGGCAGCGCGAAGGCCAGTGCGATGGCCAGGATCACCACCTTGCCGCGCGCACCCCTGCGCAGCAGCGGCCAGAGCACGAATGCCAGGGCGGCAGCGGCCATCAGAATCACAACGACGGGAAACAGCGGGTTCACCAGTTCTCCTCCCAGTCGGCGTCAGTCCGTTCGGTTACAGCGACTGCCGCGGGGTTGGCGCGGCGGCGCAGCCAGACCAGTGCACCGGCCCCGCCCAGCAGCAGGATCACAGCCGGTCCGAACCACAACGCCCAGGTGCCCGGTTTGACTGGTGGCTTGTAAAGCACGAATTCGGAATAGCGGTCGACGAGGTACTGCTTGATTTCAGCGTCGGTCTTGCCGGCCTGCATCATGTCGAAAATCTTGTGTCTCAAGTCGCGTGCCAGATCAGCGTTGGAATCGGCCAGGTCCTCGTTCTGACAGACCATGCAGCGCAACTGGCTGGTGAGGTGCTGAAAGCGAAGGCGTTGCGCGTCGTCCTTGAAGGGAAGGGGTTCGATGGCGTGCGCCAGGCCGCAGGCAGCCAGCAGCAGCGCCAGACTCAGGTTTCGCAAGAAGGCTGTCATGGGGTGGCCTCGGCGGCGGCTTTGCGGATGGCGGGCTCCAGTTCGCGCGTGATGATGTCATGGCTTAGCGGGCCGATGTGCTTGTAGCGGATCATGCCGTGCGCATCCACCAGGAAGGTTTCCGGCGCGCCGTAGATGCCGAAGTCGATGGCCTTCTGCCCGCTGGCGTCAGCAATGACCATGTCATACGGATTGCCATGGCGCGACAACCAGGCCCGGGCGTCGTCGCGCTGGTCGCGGTAGTTGTAGCCGATCAGCGGAACACCCAGATGGCGAGCCTCGGCCATCAGCACGGGATGCTCTTCACCACAGGCAAAGCACCAGCTGGCAAAGACGTTGAGCAGGTAGGTCTTGCCCAGCAGGTCGGATTTGCTGACCATGGTCTGTGCCTGGTCAAGACGTGGCAGGCTGAAGTCGGGCGCCGGCTTGTTGATCAGCGGCGACGGCACGTAGTTGGATACGTGCGAGGTATTCCACCAGATACCAAAACCGAACAGCGCCATCAGCAGCAGAAAACCGCCCAGCGGCAACAGGCGATTCATGCACGGCCCTCCACGGCAGTACCTGCCGGAGCCGTGCGCAGCTCGGTGACACGGCGGAAGCGGCGATCCGCGGCAGCGAACAGGCCGCCCAGCATCATCAGCAGCCCTCCGGCCCAGATCCAGCGCACGAACGGCTTGTCGTAGATACGCATGGACCAGGCCGATTGCGCGTTGCCATCACCATCCAGGGGTTCACCGAGGGCCACGTACAGGTCGCCAAGAAGTCCTGGCCGAATGGCCGCTTCGGTCTGCACCTGGCCGCGCGGATAGGTTCGTTTCTGCGGGTGCAGCACGCTCACCAGCTTGCCATTGCGAAGCACGCTGACGGTACCCTGCTCGGCGGTCCAGTTGGGGCCTTCGCGGTGCTGCAGCTTGTCAAAACGGAACTGATAGTCACCCACCGTCTGCTCCTGGCCAGGCGCCATGCGCACGTCACGCTGGACACTGAGTGCGGTGGTCAGCATGGCGCCGGCAATGAAGATGCCCACGCCCGCGTGGGCGAGCAGCATGCCCGCCATTTCAGCCGGGTAGCGTTGCCCGGCAGGGGCGTCGCGCCAGCGTTTCAGCGCATAGGCCACGACCCCGGCGAGAATGTAGACCGCAGCCATGCCGCCAAGCCAGCCGCGCCAACCCAGACCTTGCGACACAAACAGGGAAAACAGACCGATGATCACCACCGCGGCAACGGCGCATCGCAATAGCAGTCGGGTGATTTGACGAGGCTCGCCCCGGCCCCAGCGCAGGAACGGCCCGGTGGGCATGATCAGCACCAGCGGCGTCATGAGAAGCACGAACAGAAAACCGAAGTAGGGCGGCCCGACCGAGATTCTGCCCAGATCGAAGGCCTCGCCAAAGAGAGGATAGAGCGTGCCCAGCATGACCATGGCCGATGCCGTGGTCAGCAGCAGGTTGGCGAGAAGTATGGCGGTCTCGCGGGAAAACAGCGCGAACGGCTTGGCCTTGCTGACCCTGGGGGCACGCAATGCATAGAGCAGCAAGGAAGCGCCGATGACAATGCCCAGATAGACCAGGATGAAGATGCCGCGCCTGGGATCTGAAGCAAAGGCATGCACACTGGTCAGGACACCGGAGCGTACGAGGAAGGTGCCCAGCAGGCTCAGGGAGAAGGCGAAAATGGACAGCAGAATGGTCCAGGCACGAAGGCCGCCGCGCTTTTCCGTGATCGCCTGGGCATGGATCAGGGCGGCGCCAACCAGCCAGGGCATGAAGGACGCATTCTCGACCGGGTCCCAGAACCACCAGCCGCCCCAGCCGAGTTCGTAGTAGGCCCAGGCGCTACCAGCGACAATGCCGAAGGTAAGGAAAGACCAGGCCACGTTGGTCCACGGCCTTGCCCAGCGCACCCACATTTCGTCCAGGCGGCCTTCCAGCAGGGCGGCGATGGCAAAGGCGAAAGCCACTGAAAAGCCGACGTAGCCCATGTACAGCAGCGGCGGGTGGAAGGTCATGCCCGGATCCTGCAGCACCGGATTCAGGTCGGCGCCGTCCAGCGGTGCCGGCAGCAGACGCGCAAACGGATTGGAGGTCAGGATGATGAACAGCAGGAAGCCCACACTGACCAGTCCCAGCACGCCGAGCACACGGGCCATGAAGACATCCGGCAGCTTGCGGCTGAGTGCGGCTACCGCCACGGTCCATACGTTGAGAATGAGTATCCACAGCAGCAACGAGCCTTCGTGTGCGCCCCAGACTGCCGCAATGCGGTAGTACCAGGGCAACTCGCTGTTGGAGTTCTGCGCCACGTAGGCAACCGAGAAATCGAATTGCAGGAAGGCCAGGGTCAGGATGCCGAATGCCAGCAGCACGAACACGGCCTGACCGGCCGCTGCCGGTCGCGCCAAGGCGACCAGCCTGTCGTTTCCGCGCCACGCCCCCACGAGCGGCAGCACGCCCTGCACCAGCGCCAGCAGAAGTGCCAGGATAAGTGCGAATTGTCCGAGTTCGGGGCTCATGGTCGGGACTCGGGGCTCGCGGCCCGGATGTGGAACCGGGACTCGGGACTCGGGACTCGGGACTCGGACAAGCGCCCGACTTCGCCAGCCAGTCCGCGGGTCTCAGGATGGGCGCAATGCCTAAGTGAAATCGTCATGCTGTGGTGATCCTCACGCTGTCTTTCTTAGCGAGTCCCGGGTCCCGGGTCCCGGGTCCCGTCCTTGTGATGCGCTTTCTCCATCGCCTGTTTCAACTCGCGCGGCATGTAGGTTTCATCGTGCTTGGCCAGCAGTTCGCTGGCGATGAATCGGTTTCCCTGCATGTGCCCGGTGGCGATGATGGACTGGTTGTCGCGGAACAGATCCGGGGCGATACCCGTGTAGGTGACGTGCATCTGATCGTCGGCATCGACCACGGTGAAGTCGATGCGCAGCGAGTCCCTGGCGCGCTTGATGGAGCCGGCCTTGACCATGCCGCCGAGGCGAAAGGTCGAGTAGGGCCTGGCCGCGCCGGCTGCCACCTGGCTGGGCGTGAACAGGTAATTCATGTTGCGGCTCAGCGCGTAGGCAATCAGGCTGGTGGCGACACCGGCTGCAATAAGCAGCAGCACGATCAGCATCAGGCGGCGCTTGCGTTTGCTGCGCATCAGCGTGTCCTCCCGGCGTGCTTGCGCCTGAGCATGGCGCGTACCTCGCGCAGGGTTCGCCGGCGGCGCAGGGCCGGCGCAATGAAGTCGGCCAGCAGCACCAGGAAAAATACCGCAAAGGCGGGCCACACGTAGGCGGCATACCCGCCCATGGCAAAAAACGAAGTCATGATTGTGGCGCTCCGGCCAGTTGCTGCACCCATTTCTTGCCGCGTTCCAGTGACAGCAGCGACGCCTGCGCGCGGCCCAGCAGGCTGGCACCGAAGTAGAGTTTGGTGGCGACCATCATGGTCAACAGGGGCCACAACATGGATGAAGACATTTTCGATGGCCCCAGGATGCGGATGGTCGTGCCCTGGTGCAGGGTGTTCCACCACACCACCGAGTAGTGCACGATCGGCAGGTTGACCACGCCGACCAGCACCAGGAACGCGGCGGCGCGTGCGCCGCGGCGAGGATCCTCGAATGCGTGGTAGAGGCCGATCACGCCCAGATACAGGAACAGCAGCACCAGCTCCGAGGTCAGTCGGGCGTCCCAGGTCCACCATGTGCCCCACATCGGCTTGCCCCACAGCGAGCCGGTGACCAGGGTGATGAAGGTGAATGCGGCTCCGATGGGCGCGCATTCCATGGCGATGATCTCGGCCAGCTTCATGCGCCAGACCAGTGCGATGAATGCGGCAATGGCCATCAGCCCGTAGATGAACAGGCTCATCCAGGCACTGGGGACATGGATGAAGATGATGCGGTAGGCATCACCCTGCTGGTAGTCGGCCGGGGCCAGCACCAGGCCGCCGTAGAGCGCAACCGCGGCGATGAGCAGCGACAGCACCAGCAGCCAGGGTCGAAGCACAGTGGCGAAGCGGTAGAAGCTGGGTGGCGAGCCGAGCTTGTGGAACCATGTGGTGAGGATATTCATGCGTCAAGTACGATTCTGAGCGCTGCCGCGCACGCCAGCGGTGCAAGCACCAGAGCGAGTGCCAGGAAAGCAGCCAGAAAGGCCAGCGGAGCGTGCCACGGCAGGCCTTGTTCAGCGGCTGAAACTGCGCCGGCGGCGAAGATCACCACAGGTACCATCAGTGGTAGCAGCATCAGTGCCAACAGCATACCAGACTGGCGGGTACTGGCGGTCAGCGCCACCAGCGTCCCGCCGATCAGGCTGATCAGCGGCGTGGCAACCAGCAGCGCAAGCAGCAGCACGGGCAGCACGCCATCGGGCAGGTTCAGCATGGCTGCCAGCAAGGGCGAAATGATCAGCAGCGGCAGCGCCGTGGTCAGCCAGTGTGCCAGCATGCGTGCTGCCAGCAGTGGCGCCAGTGGCTGCGGCGCCAGCAGCATTTGCTCCATGGAGCCGTCCTCGACATCAGCGCGGAACAGGCTGTCCAGGCTCAGCAGCATGGCCAGCAGCACCGTCACCAGCACCACGCCGGCCGCGATGCGCGCCAGGAGTGCCGATTCGGGCCCCAGTGCAAACGGGAACAGCGTGGCCACGATCAGCGCGTACAGCAGGGGCAGCAGGGCATCACCGCGGCGTCGCCACACCAGCAGCAGATCGCGACGCAACTGCGCCAGAGCGGCCCGGCCAACGCCTGGCGCCTGCACGCTCATGACGACAGCCCGATGCGGCGGAACGCGCGATCCACGTAGGACACGGTGCCATGGCTGCTTGCCAGCACCGCGCCGCCTTCGTCCACATGGCGTGCGATCAGGCGATTGACCAGGGCGATACCCTGTTGATCCAGGTTGGCCCAGGGTTCATCGAGCAGCCACACCGCCGCCGGCACCAGGATCAGGCGTGCCAGGGCAACGCGCTTCTTCTGGCCTGCCGACAGATGCTTCACCGGCTCGTGCTCGTAGCCGGCAAGGCCCACCCCTTCGATGGCGGTCATCGGTGTCACGCTGCGGCGTCGCCCGTACAGTCCCTGGCTGTATGTGAGGTTTTCCAGAGAGGTCAGGTCGGTTTTCAGGCCCAATTGATGACCCAGGTAGAGCAGCTCGCCGGCGGCATTTTCCCGGTTGAGGCGGCGCCCATGCAGCAGCACCTCGCCCTCGTTGCCTTGCAGCATGGTAGCCAGCACGCGCAGCAGGGTGGTCTTGCCGCTGCCGTTGTCACCCTCGAGCAGTAGCAGCTCGCCGGCATGCACGGCAAAGTCCAACGGCCCGAATATCGGCTCGTCACGTCGCAGGAAAGCGAGGCCTCGTGCTTCGAGCAGGGCCAATGGGGCGGACAGGTCGCTCATGAGTCCGGCTATTGTCCCAGCGCCGGCGACGCTTGTCACTTTCCGCGTTTGCATTCCGCCGCCGGAAAATGCCGGTCAGCGGAGTCAGGCGGTGCCAGCGGCTCAGGCGCTTGCCGGGGCGAAGGTCAGGGCAAGTCCATTCATGCAGTAGCGCAGTCCGGTCGGTTCGGGTCCGTCGTCGAAAACATGGCCCAGGTGGCCGGCGCAGCGGCGGCAGTGCACTTCGGTGCGGGTCATGAAGAAACTTCGATCCTGCTGCGTGGCCACGGCGTTGGGCAGGGGGGCATAGAAGCTGGGCCAGCCGGTGCCGGAATGGAACTTGGTCTCGGACGAGTACAAGGGCAGGTTGCAGCCGGCACAATGATAGATGCCCTTGCGGTTTTCAGCATTGAGCGGGCTGCTTCCGGACGGTTCGGTGCCGGCCTGGCGCAGGATGCGATAGCGCGCGGGCGACAATCGCTGGCGCCATTCGGCGTCGGAAAGCTGCCACTTGGGATCAGTGGCTGGCGGCCGGCCGTCGCTGCCGCCACCGGTGGCCTTGCTGCAACCGAGCGTGGTCAGCAGTCCGAAACTGGCCAGACCGGTGGCGGCATGCCGTATGAAATGTCGTCTGTTCATGTCGGTTCTCCATGCGATATGTGAGGCGGACGGGGCGGGTAGTCGAACAATGGGTACCTCAAGGCGTCTCGCTTCAGTGCGCCGGGGCGTGCCCCCAGACCTCCTCCAGCCGGTCGTCGCGTCCGCAGTTCCAGCGGTAGAACTTGTAGCGGACTGGATTCTTTCGGTAATAGTCCTGGTGGTAGTCCTCTGCCGCGTAGAAGGGGCCGGCGGCAACGATCTGCGTGTACACCCGACTGTTGGCGAAGCGCGGCGATTGCTGCAATTTCTCCCTGGAGGCCAGCGCCATCTGCTTCTGTTCGGGCGAGTGATAGAAGATGGCACTGCGATACTGATTGCCGACATCGCAGAATTGACGGTTTTCCTGGGTTGGATCGATGTTGTGCCAGAACACGTCGAGCAACTTGCGGTAGCTCACCTTCTTCGGGTCGTAGATCACCTCAACCGATTCGGCGTGGCCGGTACCGCCGGCAGAAACCTGCTCGTAGGTGGGGTCCGGGACGTGGCCGCCGGTATAGCCGGCGGTCACCTTGACGACGCCCTGCAGGCCCTCGAATGGGGGCTGCATGCACCAGAAGCAGCCGCCGGCAAAGGTCGCCTTGCGCAGTCCATCCGGCGCGGGCGGTGTCGATGTGGCCGAAGCAAGGCCAGCCAGCATCATCAGGGCAAGTGCGGCGAACACGCTGAAGATCTTGGGTGCTTTCATGTGCTGTCCAGGTGTGGAATACGTGGGAACAGACCGTCACCCGGCAGCATTCATTTCAAGCCGATTGAGAAACCGTTCAGGCAAGCAGATCGGGCGAGGCCTGGTTTGTCCAGGGGCAACGGTCCTGCCTTCACGGCGCTATTCAGCCGGCCTGGGCGCGCTTGATCATCTGGCGCGCATGGGCTTCGGTTTCGCGGGTGATCTCGATACCACCCAGCATGCGCGCCACTTCGTCACGGCGGGCCTTGTCGTCGAGCAGCTCGACGGCGGTCCGTGTCCGCGACTTGCTGCTGGACTTGCTGACCCTCAGGTGCGCATGGGCCTGGGCGGCCACCTGGGGAAGGTGGGTGACGCACAGCACCTGGGCATCTGCGCCCAGTTTGCGCAGCTTCTGCCCGACCACTTCGGCCACGGCGCCGCCAATGCCGCTGTCGACTTCATCAAACACCATGCTTGCCGCATTGTCGCCAGCCAGAGCGGCGACCTTGATGGCCAGGCTGATTCTGGACAGCTCACCGCCTGAAGCCACCTTTCGCAGCGGACGAAGGTCCTGGCCCGGATTGGCGCTGACCATGAACTCGCAGCGTTCCTGGCCCAGTGCGTCGGGTTGTTCACCGTCCTGCTGGACAAGGCTGACGTCGAAGCGGCCGCCGGCCATGCCCAGTTCCTGCATGAGGCGGGTAATGCTGCGGCCCAGTGTCAAGGCAGCCTTCTTGCGGGTCTCGCTCAGCTCACTGGCCGCCACACGATAGCGCTCGAGGCATGCCTGGCGCTCTGCCGTCAGCTTGTCGAGAGAGGCGCCGGCTCCCTCAAGCTCGGCCAGGTCACGGGCCACTTCGGCCTGCTTTTCGGGCAGTTGCTCCACTGGCAGGCGGTGTCGCCTCGACAATGCATGCAATTGCGACAGGTGCGTATCCAGTTCGGCCAGGCGTTCCGGTTCCGGCTGCAGGTTCTCGGCATAGCGGTTGATCGCGTCGACAGCCTCTGCGAGCTGAATCTCCGCATTGGCAAGCAGCTCTCCCTGGCTGGCGAGGCCGTCGTCCAGATCAATCAGGCGGCCCAGCTCGGTCTGGCTGCGAGCCAGCGCGCGGCGCACGGCAAAGTCACTGTCCCCATCAAGGAGCTCCAGCACCGCGTTGCAACCTTCCAGCAGGCGGTCGGCATTGGCCATGCGCCGATGGTCACCCTCCAGATCAGCCAGATCGGAGGCGGGTACCACCCATTGCTGCAGCTGCGACAACTCGTGTCGCAGCAACTCGATGCGCGACTGGCGATCTTCGCCACCACTCAGATCGCGGATGCGCGCCTCGATCCGACGCCAATCGCGTGCCTGCTCGCGAACCATGTCGCGCTGCTTGCCGTTGTCGGCAAAGGCGTCCAGGAGATCAAGCTGATGATGCCGGGAAAGCAGCGATTGATGCTCGTGCTGACCGTGGATCTCGACCAGCATCGAGGACAGCTCCGAAAGCTGTGCCAGGGTGGCGGGACGGCCGTTGATCCAGGCGCGGGAGCTGCCCTCGGCCTTCAGGACCCGGCGCAACTGGCAGCCGTCGTCCTCGTCCAGATCCTGCTCCCGGAGCCAGGCCAGGGCGTTGGCAAGGCCTTCCAGCTTGAACGTGGCGCTCAGCTCGGCGCGCTTCTGGCCGGAACGTACCAGTGTGCTGTCGGCGCGCGCACCCGAAAGCAGCATCAGCGCATCCACCAGCAACGACTTGCCGGCACCGGTTTCGCCGGTGACCACCGTCAGTCCGGTGCCGAAGTCGATTTCGGCTTCCTCGACAACCGCAAAGTTGCGTACGTACAAATGGGTGAGCATGCCGGTCAGGCCGTGTCCGAGACGCTGCGATTGTAACGTCTGGCGAGCTTCAGGGAAGCCTCGCCCGGCACCGGTTCCGGGAACCGGGTATTGCAACTTGCCCACGGAGACCCTATTGATGGGGGCATGAGCCATTCCGCCCAATTCGAATCCGAGCTTGATCCGCGCGCGCGGGCGCTGCTGCGCACGCTCATTTCGCAGTATCTCAGCGAGGGCCAGCCGATCGGTTCGCGCACGCTGGCACGATCTTCGGGTCTGGATGTCAGCCCGGCGACAATCCGCAACATCATGTCCGACCTGGAAGAGGTGGGGCTGGTGGCGGCGCCGCACACATCGGCCGGGCGCATTCCGACCGCCAAGGGCCTGCGCATGTTCGTCGACAGCCTGATCCAGTTGCAGCCCCTGGGCGAGGACGAGTTGCAGCGCCTGCAGAGCGAATTGCCCGAGTCGCCCGCCGACACACGCGACCTGCTGGGCAACGTGTCGACCTTGCTGTCGGCGGTGACGCATTTCGTGGGTGTGGTCACGGTGCCGCGAAACGCCGATTTCGCGCTGCGCCATGTCGAGTTCATGGGTTTGCCGGAAAACCGCGTGCTGGTGATTCTGGTGTTTTCCGACAACCAGGTGCAAAACCGCATCATCCAGCTCAGTCAGCCTCTGACGAGCGGCGAACTGGAGCAGGCATCCAACTACCTCAATCGCCGTTATGCCGGCCAGCAGATGGACCAGATTCGTGCGCAGCTGGTTCGCGAACTGCGCGAAACCGGAAGCGAGCTCAATCGCATGCTCAGGCAGGCAGTGGACCTGGCCGCCGGCGCGTTTGCCCCGAGTGGCGAAGCGGACATGGTGGTCAGTGGACAGACCAACCTGATGGGCGTGGAGGCGTTCGCGGACATGGCGCGTCTGCGCGAGCTGTTCGAGGCATTCCAGCGCAAGCGCGATCTGCTGGCGCTGCTGGAACGCTGCGCCGAGGCACCGGGTGTGCGACTTTTCATCGGCGAGGAGTCGGGGCTGGCGCCGCTTGACGATTGCACCCTGGTCAGCGCCACCTACGGTGTGGAGGGACGGGTTCTGGGCGCGCTGGGCGTGATCGGGCCCACCCGCATGGCCTACCAGCGGGTGATTCCCGTGGTGCAGGCAACAGCCGGATTGCTCAGCAACGCCTTGAATCGCGTGGTTCAGTCCCAATAACAGGGTCAGGCGCAGCGCATGACGGTCCAGGGGCCGTCATGTGCGCCATTCATTTGCGTCAGCCCGCTTCTGAGTCGGGCGAGATCATGGCGACCAATCAAGAGAACCGGACATGCATGAAGAAAACAATGAACCCGATCAGCAGACGGCGACCGACGACGCCGAGCAGATGGACCTGATGCAGGAGCTCGAGGCGACGCGGGCCAAGCTGGATGAGGCGCAATCCCTGATATCGCAACTGCGCGACAGCCAGTTGCGCGAACGTGCCGAAATCGAGAACCAGCGCCGCCGCATGGCACGCGAGCTCGATCAGGCGCGACGCTTTGCCAATGAGCGGTTGCTGCGCGAGCTGCTGCCGGTATGCGACAACCTGGAGCGCGGTCTGGCTGTGGAACACCCGGGTGGCGAAGGCCTGCTCGAGGGCATGCAGTTGACCCTGAAGGCTTTGCTGAAGGTGATGCAGGACGGCGGCTTGACCCAGATCGACCCGCTCGGCGAAACCTTCAACCCCGAGATGCACGAAGCCATGAGCATGATCGACGGCGAGGATGGGCAGCCACCCAATACGGTGGTCAACGTGCTGGAGAAGGGCTATGTGCTCAACGAGCGTCTGCTCCGGCCGGCACGGGTGATTGTCACGCGCGACGCTTGAATCGGCAGCATGACACCCCACATTGATTAACAACGCGGACGCGGCACCCGAGCCGCTCAAGAAAACAGTGGAGTAGAGAACATGGGCAAGATCATCGGTATCGACCTGGGTACCACCAATTCATGTGTGGCCGTGATGGACGGCGGCAAGGCGCGTGTCATCGAGAATTCCGAAGGTGATCGCACCACCCCATCCATTGTGGCTTTTGCCAAGGACAACGAGGTGCTGGTGGGTGCTTCTGCAAAGCGTCAGAGCGTCACCAACCCCAACAATACCTTCTACGCCGTCAAGCGCCTGATCGGGCGCAAGTTCAAGGATGAAGAGGTGCAGAAGGACATCGACATCGTGCCGTACAAGATCATTGCGCACGACAACGGCGATGCCTGGCTGGAAACCGCCGGTGGCGACAAGATGGCGCCGCAGGAAATCTCGGCCAAGGTGCTGATGAAGATGAAGAAGACCGCCGAGGATTATCTTGGCGAACCGGTCACCGAGGCGGTCATCACTGTGCCGGCCTACTTCAACGATTCGCAGCGCCAGGCAACCAAGGATGCCGGCCGCATTGCCGGACTTGAAGTCAAGCGCATCATCAACGAGCCGACTGCGGCAGCGCTGGCCTATGGCATCGACAAGAAGGGCGGCGACCGCAAGGTTGCGGTGTTTGACCTGGGTGGCGGCACGTTCGATGTGTCGATCATCGAGATTGCCGAAGTCGACGGCGAAAAGCAGTTCGAGGTGCTGGCTACCAACGGCGACACCTTCCTCGGTGGCGAGGATTTCGACAAGCGCCTGATCGACTATCTGGTCGAGGAATTCAAGAAGGACCAGGGTGTCGATCTGCGCAAGGACCCGCTGGCTCTGCAGCGTCTCAAGGATGCGGCCGAGCGCGCCAAGATCGAGCTGTCCACCAGTCATCAGACGGAAGTCAATCTGCCCTATGTGACGGCGGACTCGTCCGGTCCCAAGCATCTCAACATCAAGGTCACCCGTGCCAAGCTGGAGGCCCTGGTCGAGGATCTGGTCAAGCGCACCATCGAGCCGTGCCGTACCGCACTCAATGACGCCGGACTCAGCGTGTCGGACATCAACGAGGTCATCCTGGTCGGTGGCCAGACGCGCATGCCCAAGGTGCAGGAAGCGGTCAAGGACTTCTTCGGCAAGGAGCCGCGCAAGGACGTCAACCCGGACGAGGCCGTGGCCGTGGGTGCATCCATCCAGGGCGGCGTGCTCGGCGGCGACGTCAAGGACGTACTGCTGCTGGACGTGACCCCGCTGAGCCTGGGTATTGAAACCCTGGGCGGTGTGTTCACCAAGCTGATCGAGAAGAACACCACGGTGCCGACAAAGGCCTCGCAGACATTCTCGACCGCAGATGACAACCAGAGCGCGGTGACCGTGCATGTGCTGCAGGGTGAGCGCGAGCAGGCCCAGTTCAACAAGTCCCTGGCGCGCTTCGACCTGGCCGGTATCGAGCCGGCCCCGCGCGGCATGCCGCAGATCGAGGTCACATTTGATATCGATGCCAACGGCATCCTGCACGTCAGCGCCAAGGACAAGAAGACCGGCAAGGAGCAGAAGGTCGAGATCAAGGCCGGTTCGGGTCTGTCGGAGGAAGAGATCGATCGCATGGTTTCCGATGCGGAAAGCCATCGCGAGGAAGACAAGAAGTTCCAGGAACTGGTAGTGACCCGCAACAAGGCCGACCAGCTGGTGCACGCCACCCGCAGTGCCATCAAGGAACACGGTGGCAAGCTGGATGCAGGCCAGATTGGCCCCATCGAGGAGGCCCTGGCCGATCTCGAGAAGGTCATGAAGGGCGACGACAAGGACCAGATCGAGTCGCGCATCACGCAGCTCGAGCAGGCCAGCCAGGCTCTGGGCGCCGCGGCACAGCAAGGTGCGGCTGGGCCTCAGCCCGGTGCACAGGATGCATCGCAGGACGCGCCGCAGCCTGATGACGTGGTCGACGCCGAATTCACTGAAGTCAAGGACGACGACAAGTAGGCGACCATTCGGGGTTCGGGATTGGCAGGGCATGGCCGGCAGGACATACCGGCGCCCCCAATTCCGAATGCCGCACGTTGCGCGCTGCCGCCGGCAGAATTCCGGAAGTATCAGGAGCAGTGACTTGTCACTGCTCCTGTGCGTTTGAAAAAAACCGAGCCGCCAAAGCACAAGCCAAGTCATGAGCAAACGCGATTATTACGAAGTACTCGGCGTCAGCCGCACTGTGAGCACGGTGGAGCTGAAGAAGTCCTTTCGCCGGGTGGCCATGAAGTGTCACCCGGATCGCTGTCCCGATGATCCGGATGCCCAGGAACGCTTCAAGGAGGCCAAGGAGGCCTACGAGGTTCTGGCCGATCCTGAAAAACGGGCGGCGTATGATCGTCATGGCCATGCAGCGTTCGAGCACGGCATGGGTGGCGGCAGTGCCGGCTTTGCCGACGTGGGCGATATCTTCGGCGACATCTTCGGTGACATCTTCGGCATGGGCGGCGGTGGCAGGGCGCGTGCTCGTCGAGGTGCCGATTTGCGTTACGTGCTGGAGATTGACCTGGAGCAGGCCGTTTTCGGTACCGAGGAAGATATCGACATTCCGTCGCTGGTGGCTTGCCAGACATGCTCGGGCAGTGGTTCGACCGATGGCAAGACCGAAGCGTGCGGAACCTGCGCCGGGCACGGGCGCGTACGGGTTCAAAACGGCATCTTCTCGATGCAGCAGGCGTGTCCCCATTGCAATGGCAGTGGCCGCACCATCGCCAACCCCTGCAAGGATTGCCATGGCGAGGGACGCCGTCAGCAGACCCGGACCCTGTCGGTGAAAATTCCTGCCGGGGTCGATACCGGCGATCGCATCCGCCTGAACGGGCAGGGCGAGGCCGGACCGGCGGGTGTGGCGGCCGGGGACTTGTATGTCGAGGTGCACGTGCGCGAGCACAGCATCTTCCGGCGCGACGGCGATGACCTGTATTGCCAGGTACCCATCCGGCCGGGGCAGGCTGCCCTGGGCGCGCGCCTTGCGGTGCCGACGCTGGAAGGCGAGGTGGAAATATCCGTGCCCCCCGAGACCCAGACCGGTGAAACCTTCCGCTTGCGCGGCCGGGGCGTGAAATCGGTCCGCAGCAGCCGGACTGGCGACCTGATCTGCGAGGCTGTGGTGGAAACGCCGGTGCGCCTTACTCGCGAGCAGCGTGACTTGTTCGAGCAACTGGAAGCGACATTCCGCGATGCCGATACCGAGCAGCATTCACCGCAGGCCAAGACATGGGTCGACGGCGTGCGCCAGTTCTGGTCCAGGGTCACCTCGTAGCCGGGAGACGTGCATTCGCGTAGGATGCTGCTGAGCTGTTCGTCACCATGCTCGGTCGCGGCCACGCCGGGGGACCGGTCGCAAGCACGGTTCCCTCGTCACCTGGCCGCAGTGCGAGTGCGACCTCCGGATTCGAATGATGCCAAAACTCCTGCGACTTGCGATCAATGGCGCCCGTGGCCGAATGGGCCGCCAGCTGACAGCCCTGAGTGAGGATGACCCGCGCTTCGGTGATGTGGTCGAGCTTGGGCCCGATAGCGACCGCACGCAGCTGACCGGCCTGGACGTGCTGGTTGATTTCTCCTCGCCGCAGGGCCTCTCGGACGCCTTGGGGTACTGTTGCCAGCAGGGAGTCGCGCTGGTGACGGGCACAACGGGCATTGGCGCCGAGGGCGAGGCCGCTCTCGATGCCGCAGGCAAGGAAATTGCGGTGATGCATGCCGCCAATTTCAGCCTGGGCATGGCCGTACTCAGCCGGCTGCTCGCCGAGGCGGCATCCATGCTGCCCGATTGGGATCTGGAGATTGTGGAAGCGCATCATGCCGCCAAGCGGGATGCGCCATCGGGTTCCGCCCTGGCCCTGGGTCGTGCCGCCGCTGAAGCGCGCCAGGTCGACCTGGGGGCGGTGCAGGAGGTCGGGCGCCGCGGCGAAAGCGGCCCGCGCAGTGCCGGCGAGATCGGCTTTTCCAGCATCCGTGCCGCCGATATCGTTGGTGAGCACAACGCCATTCTGGCAACTGCCGGCGAGCGCATTGAACTGGGCCACCGCGCCACTGATCGCGCCATTTTTGCGCGCGGTGCGCTGGCGGCCTGTGCATGGCTTGCCGGACGCGAGCCGGGGCGCTACACGCTGGACGACATGCTGGGCAGCAAAGTCGGGCGCGCGTGAACAGGGCGCCGACCATTGCCTGGCCGGACTTTGCCAGGGTCATGCTGGCAGCCGGTACCGTCACCCGGGTCGAGCCATTTCCGCAGGCGCGCAAGCCGGCCTGGAAGGTCTGGGTCGATTTCGGCCCGCACGGCGTGAAGAAGACCAGCGCGCAGATCGTCGATCTGTACGCGGCAGAGGATCTGCTGGGCCGACAGGTGGTGGGCGTGATCAATCTGCCGGAAAAGCAGATCGGCCCGTTCATTTCCGAGTTCCTTCTGACCGGATTCGAAACGCCCGAGGGCGTGGTGCTGACTGCGCTGGAGCGGCCGGTGCCCGACGGCACGCCGCTGAGCTAGGCGCCGTCTCCGGCATGGACGTCATCCTGGGGCCGGCCGCAGGCCGGAACCCGGGATCCATTTTGATTTTGTTCTCTCTTCCGGTAATCCGTCTGCTGCAAAAGCGACAGTGTATCGCGGGTTCCTCTACACGCTCGGCCCCAGGATGACGGCAGTAGGTGGATGCGTAATGTGACGCAGGGCCGTCAGTCGCGCCTGCGCCGATCCAGCCAGACTTCCAGGCCCTGGGCATTGAGCTCGATATCCATGCCGATGATCGCGTCCAGCGCGGCATCGTCGCCCTGCCAGCCGTGCCGCTGTGCCCGGCCCAGGTACAGTGCATGCAGGCCGCGTGTCAGCCGGTCATGGCGGTCGTCTTCACCATCGGCGCACAGTGCCAGCGCCACCATGGCGTCGATCTGCTCGTGCAGGTCGTTGCCGAGCCGCGCGAGATCCTCGATGCGGCCGAAATGGGTGGGGTAGATGGCCGGCGGATCCAGCGACAGCAGGCGGTCGATGGAGGCATGCAGGGCGTCCGGGTCAAATTGCACCGGCGATGTCGTGGGCAGGATGAACGGTCCCTGGCCGGTATCGAATTCGCGGTAGGACAGACCGAAGGTGTCGCCACTGAAGATGCAGCCGGTGACGGTGTCGCGGATGGCATTGTGATGGCGGGCATGGCCGGGCGTGTCCAGGCAGACCAGGATGCGGCCATTGAGGTCGACTTCGTGGCCGTCGGGCGCCTCGTCCACGCGCGCTGCCGGCACCGGCCTGATGCTGCCGTAGCTGCGCTGCATTTCCTCCTCGCCGTAGACGGCGGTGGCGCCGGCCCACAACTTCGAGGGTCGATCATGTGGCGGGCGCCGCGCGGATGCACCACCAGACGCGCCTGCGGCAGCTTCGACATCAGTTCGCCGGCGCCGCCGGCATGGTCCAGATGCACGTGGGTCAGGATCAGCCAGTCGACATCCGCGGGTGTCAGTCCGGCATCGTCCAGGGCCTGCATCAGACGTGGCAGGGAATGCCGGGTGCCGCAGTCGACGAAGGCCGCGCGTCCGTCCTGCACGATCAGGTAGGCGGCGTCGAAGGATGGCCGGTAGAAACCGGTATCGATGGTATGTATGGATGCTTCGCCAGTCATCCGCTCAGGCTAACAGATCGCGCGCCGATACTGACATGCCACTGCAAGTTGTTCTGACGCCGCCGCCGTCCCCGGAGCCGAGCCACTCACGCCATAGCTGGCGCCCACGGTCATTCCTGCGCGGACTTGCGCCGGGCATGCGCTAATTGGAACGGGACTGGCTACGCTCGAGCTTGAATGTGATTGCGGTCATGGAATCCAGTCCGCGCTGGGCAAAGCGTGGTTCGTCCTCGATGATCTCCCTGCGCGCCAGTTCCTGCACCTGCCAGTCCCGGCCGTACAGATGCAGAACCTCGTCACGCGAGACCGAGAAAGGCGGCCCGTTCATGCGCTCCTGATCGTATTGCATGGTCAGCAGCAGTGCGCGGCAGTCGCGCGGCAGGATCGAGGACAGGTGCGCGGCATAGCGCTGGCGCATGGCCGGGGGCAGGGCGATCAATGCAGCGCGATCGTAGACGGCGGCACAGGTGTCGGCCTGCTCGGCCCCCACATCGAAGATGTCCGCGCACACAAGCTCGATGTCACCTGAAACGAAATGGCTGCCGATGGCCGATTCGCTGATCTGCGGCTCGAGTCCGTTTTCGTCGAAGAAGGCGCGCACTGCCTGCTCGGCGATCTCCACCCCCAGCACGCGGTAGCCTTGCCGGGCAAGCCAAAGCATGTCTACCGACTTGCCTGCCAGTGGCACCAGGATCCGGCTGCCTGCCGGTAGCGCAAGGGCGGACCAGTACGCGACCAGATCGGCGGACGGCGTGGCCTGGTTGAAACCGGTTTGCCCCGCTTGCCAGCGTTCAATCCAGAATTGCTTTTCCATTCCACGCCTCTTCAGTCCTGTGACTGGGCCATGATAGCCGGATGACACCGTGTAGCCCATTGCCCGCGAGCGGACCGCAACCGCAGGAAACCGCCAATCTCGTCACACCGGAATCATCGTGGCTGAATCGAACGCGAATGAGCGGATGGCGCAGCGCCCACGTGAAGCACAAGGTGCAGTAGGGTAAATCGGGTCGGTGAAGGTCGCACTCCCCTGTTGCGGCCTGGCTCGACCTGATTCGACACTCACGCAGGGAGAACAGAATGAACAAGACTACCGCCGCGATCATGCTCGCAGTCGCCGGTGCCGTCACGCTCGGCGGATGCACGCAATACGTCAAGAAGGCCGACTACGACGCTGCCATCAGCAAGTTGCAGGCTACCGACCAGCATCTGCAGGAACAGATCGACAGCCTCAGTGCCGACATGCAGCAGCGCTTCTCCAAGTACGACGCGCGACTGACCGAGATGGAAGGCCGCATACGCGTCGATACGGTGGCGCATTTCGACTTCAACAAGTCGGAACTGAAGGACCCGGACAAGAAGATGCTGGACGACTTTGCCGATGTCATGCGCGAGCATCACAGCAATGCGCTGGTCACGGTGGAGGGATTTACCGATCCGGCCGGCTCGCGAGCCTACAACAAGCGTCTGGGCCAGCGTCGTGCGGACGCCGTGCGCAATTACCTGGTGAACGATGCGGGCATGTCGGGTGATCGCGTGCGCGCCGTGAGCTACGGCGAATCGGTCGATCGCCAGGTCGACAAGGGCGAGACCCGCGACAGCGGAGAGCGCAATCGTCGTGTCGCGCTGGTTATCGACTTTGCCGGCGCCTGATTCGGCATGAGCACGTGTCGGCCAGGGAAGGCCGGCCTCAGCGGCGCGCGAACAGGCGTGCGCACAAGTCCACTTCGGTCTTTTCACCGCTCAGCGTCAGGGTGTCGTTGGCCTGAACCTCGGTAGCAAGCTCCGGCACCAGGGCATTGCTGCCGCGGTCGATTCGCAGGATGCTGACGCTGTCGGGAAGGCCGAGATCGCGCAGCATGCGTCCCACCAGCGACGGGTTCTGCAGTTTCACGACGCGTACCTCCTGCTCGCCGTCCGGGTCGGAATTGGCGGGCAGTGCCGCCGGGTTGATCACCAGGCCCTCGAGCATCAGTACAGTCGAGTACTGCGGGTTGACGATGCGCACGCCCGAGTTGCGCAGTTGCGCGTTGTCGGCCGGGTTCTCGACCCATGCAATCACGTTGCGGGTATTGAAGACGTCGCGTGCCAGCCGCGCAATCCTCAGGGTCTGTCCGGCGTTCTGCGACATCACCACGACCGTACCGGCATCGGTCAGGCCGGCATCCCGCAAGCGCTCCAGCAGCCTGGCCCTGTTTTCTTCCGGCGTGTGGCGATCGCGGTCATCGGGCTCGGTACCGGCAATGCGAACCGCCTCGATATCGTGGCCTGCCAGGCGCTCCACAAGCCTTTCCGCCTCGGGTCGCGAACCGACAATGAATACCTTGTCGCCGACCTGGTGCTTGCGCGGCAGAATGCGGCCGAAGACGATCGGTGACACGGTGCAGGTGACCACCGCCACCAGGATGATGGCGGCGTCCATGGCTTCGGATATGACGCCCATCTCCAGGCCAATCTGTGCCACGGCAACAATGAAGGACAGGCGCGCGCTCAGCAGCATGCCGGAGGCCAGCGTCTCCCGCCAGTTGAAGCCGGCGCGCATGATCAGCGCCGGCAGCAGCTTTACCAGGTAGGCGGAAATGATCAGTACCGGAACCATCAGCAGCGTGGCTTCGGAGGCCATCAGTGCGGACAGGTCGAACTTGACCCCCACCATGATGAAGAATATCGGGATCAGGAAGCCGTAGCCGATCGCATCCAGTTTTTCGCGCAGCATGCTGCTGCTGTTGCCCGACAGCAGGGAAATGATGACGCCGGCGAGGAATGCACCGAGGATATTGGCCACTCCCAGGCTGTCCGACAGGCCCATGAAAACGAGGATGATGGCGAAGGAACCGCGAATGCGTATCTGTGCCGTGGCGGTGGACAGCGCCTGCATGATCCGGCGCGCCGGCGCGTGCTGCTTGAAGCGGGTACCAATGCGGTACACCCCGATGAAGGCGGCAAAAAGGATCAGCACCAGCAGGACGCGGGTATTGGCGCCTTCGCCGAGCAGCAGAACGTAGGCACTGATGAACAGAATGGTGAGGAAGTCGGCGAGCAGCGCGCTGACAAGAATGGCCTGACCGAAATTGGTGGTGGTCAGGCTGCGCTCCTTGAGCACCGGCGCCACCACGCCGAGCGAGGTGGTGGTCAGAACCATGGCCATGATCCATGGGTCATGTGCCAGACCAACGCGCAGCATGGCAAAGCCCACCGCCAGTGACAGGCCTGCGGACAGGGTGAACATCAGCGCACCAACCACAAACGGGTTGGTGGAGATCTGGCTGCGGGCAGCAGCGGCCCGCGTGGTCTGCGCCTCGGAGAAGTTGATTTCCAGCCCCGACAGGAACATCAGGTAGGCGAAGCCGAAGACCGAGAGCACCCGCAACACGGTGTCGTCGTGGATCCAGTTGAAGCCACTTTGTCCGAACACGATGCCGGCAATGATCTCGCCGACCACCACGGGTATGCCGAAACGCTTGGCCGGCGCCAGTACCAGCGGCACCAGGAAGGCCAGGGCGCTGACGATGAGCAGGGGGATGAAAGTGAAGTCGGTCTGATGCATGGCCCAAGTTTGCCAGACAAACGCGCTCGGGTCTGCCCGTGGCAGCGACGCCGCAGCGTCGCTGGCCAGGCGGCCTGGCGATCATCCAGATGGTCAGGCAGCAGCGAGGAGAGATTGCTCCGGGTCGGTCTGGAATCTGCCGGTCGCGCGCGAGCTCGAGACCGGCAGTGGCGTCATCAGAATGGGAGCATTCAGAGTTCGAAGCCATCCCTGAAGATGAGGTCCGCCGATTGCACGTCACCGGCGTAGATGCCAGCCCATGACTCGCTGATCTGGGGATCAAGCGGGTCGACGTAGAGCATGCTTGCGGTTATAGCCATGCGGCCATTGCGAAAGCCGTCGCGCTCGATGCCCACGGAACTGACCAGAGAATCGACCGGTGCTGCCGGGTCGATGTCGGTTCCTGGCGTTACGCCAACCTCGGCGACCGTCGCAGGGGGAAGTGGATTGATCAGCCTTTCACGGATGTACAGGCCTTGAACACCGCTGCGGACTGCCTGGAAAGCAGTCTCGATGGGCTTGCCGGCGGGTGTGGACAAAGCCAGGAAAGCCGAGGAGCGCCAGCGTGCGGGTTCCAGGCTGTCGTCTTCGCTCCCGCTACCGGGTACGCGCCCCGAGAAATGCCAGAACAGGAAGTCCTGCATGCCTGCCTCGCCGGTGGTGGCAATCGGGTACACGGTGCTGGTGGTGCCGTCGTAGACGAAGATGCCCTGGTGCAGAGGAACGTCCACGGCATAGCCCGACGGGAATTGCTCGTTGCAGTAGGCGACCAGTTCTGGCCGTCCATCGGTTGGGCAGTCCAGTATTTTTGGTATCGTTTGCGTTCCCCAGGTTGCCCAGAATGCCACCTGGCTGCCATCGCTGCTCAGAGAAAGCACTTCACCAAAGTTGGTGAAAGTCTCTCCCGGCGCCTGGCCCGGCACCTGATCGCCGATCCCGACGATGGTGGTCAGGGGCAGTGGCGTTGCAGCCAGCAGCATGCTCATGGACGAGCTGGCGTGGGGATGAGCAAGGTATATGCCACCCATGGTGGGCGCATCCTCGTTGTCCCAACCGGTGAAGTAGATGCTGGATGCTGCCGCACTCGGAGGCGCCGTGGCCCCGAATTTCACGTCGCTGCCTGCTGCCTGGTTGGGAATCCGGGTGTTGGAACTGGCTATCAGGGCGGTGTAGGGCACAGGCGAGGTGGTGACGATGTCCCTGTAGTAGACGCCGGTCTTTCCCAGCCCGTCGAAGGGATCGGTGTAGTTGCCCTTGAAGGCCACATAGCGGCCACCAAATGTGGTCGGGGCACCAGGGAACTGGTCGAAACGGGTGCCGATAACGGCATCGGGTACGGAGAACCACGGGAAGCTCGGGGTCACCTGGTCCGCATCCACGACAGCACCGAGAAGGCTGGTTGCCGTCCACGCTGGCGCACCATCGGACGCGTAGATTCCGGAAGTGCCGATGCGGGTCTCGCTACCGTCGAGGAGATAAGTCCAGACGGGCTGGCTCTGGCCGCGTGTGGCCAGGAGCGCGGAGTTTGCGTCGATGCGGGGGATTGAAGGGAATTCCGTGAAGTCAGCCAGCACACCGTTGTAAAACGTATTGTTCGGGTCGGGCACGGTGTCGTAGCGAGCGAGGACCTTGCTGATCACGCCACCGACAGGATCGACCCTGTATACGCCATCAATCTGCTGTCCGCCACTGCTGCTGCGCGCCCGGAACACGACGAGCCCGGCGTCATTGATGGCGGGCTGGTTGTAGCTGCGAAAGACATAACCCGGGCCGCCGCCGGGTGCATTGTCAGCGTTGTTGGCGACATGTTGCCAGCTCACCGTCTGTGCCAGCAGCGGCGCACTCAGCACCGTTGCCGTCATCACCACAAGACCATTCAGGCACCGCAAGGAAATCATGCTCTTCTCCTAGTCAATCAATGCGCACGACATTGCGCTCAATGTCGATCATGAGGGCTTCCGGAAGGTGCCGTCTTGACCTGGCTCAAATGCCGTGCGTGCATTTGTCGACGGGCAGGCGGGACATCCATTGATCTGGATCAAGACGGGACTGCGCGTGCAGTAGGCATCATGCCTGCCAGCCTCTGGAGGAGCATGAGATGAAAAGACTGATGCTTTTTGTGCTGCTGGCTGCAGCCAGCGTTGCGTTGCCGGCTTCTGCCGCCATTCGTGCCAATATCGGGGTCAACCTGAGCTTGCGCGCCGGCCCCGACCAGGGTTACCCGCGCATCACGGTGGTGCCATCCGGTGTCGACGTGGTGGTGTACGGGTGCCTCGGTGACTGGAGCTGGTGCGATGTCGGCTTCTCCGGCCATCGCGGCTGGGTCGCGGGCGACTATCTGCGGTACGACTATCTCGGCCGGCGCGTCTGGCTACCGCAATATGCCACGGCCATCGGCGTGCCTGTGGTGACATTCGTGTTCACCAGCTACTGGGACACCCATTACCGCAACCAGCCGTGGTATCGCGAGCGGGCGCGCTGGGAGCGCTACCGGCCGCCACCCAGGGCGCGCATCCAGCCGCGGCGGATGCCGCCCGGGCACGTCGCGCCGTCACGCGCGCGACCAGGCACCAACAGCCGTGGTCCTCTGCCAGCGCGGAATCCATCCAAGCGCAGTGACGGCCGCGGCCGGGAACGCTGACCCGGATATCGCGACGGCTGTCCTGAGCGTGACCCACTGCTGTCTGGGGAAAAGTCCCTGATATTGCTGAGAGCCAAGGCGCAGTACCGAGTCTCGAGCACCGCGGCGGCAAGTGACTCGACATTGCACGGTTAGACAAACCACCGGTCATTCTGCGCGCAAGGAGCGCAGCGACTGCAGTCGCAGAATCCATCTGCGAGGTGCATGATGTGCCAGGTTGTTGTTTGGCATGGATTCTGCGACTGCGCCTTCGGCTCCGCGCAGAATGACGAATACCCGGATTTGCGGTTTCAAGTGTCCGTGTCCGGTTTCTCCGGACAGCAGTGGAGCGTGACCCGGGGCAGCCTTATTACAGGGCCTCGAAGACGCCGGCAGCACCCATGCCGGTACCGATGCACATGGTCACCATGCCGTACTTCAGCTTGCGCCGGCGCATGCCGTGCACCAGGGTGGCGACGCGCACCGCGCCGGTTGCGCCAAGTGGGTGGCCCAGAGCGATGGCGCCGCCCAGCGGATTGACCTTGGCCGGGTCCAGGTCCAGATCCTTGATGACCGCCAGAGCCTGGGCTGCGAAAGCCTCGTTCAGTTCGATCCAGTCGAGGTCGTTCTGCTTGATACCGGTCGTGCCGAGTGCCTTGGGGATGGCCGCCCTGGGACCGATACCCATCACTTCGGGCGGCACTCCGGCGACGTCGAAGCCGACGAAGCGTGCCAGTGGCGTGAGGCCGTAGTCCTTGATCGCCTGTTCGCTGGCCAGGATCACGGCGCCGGCACCGTCGGACATCTGCGAGGAATTGCCGGCGGTGACCGTGCCGCCGTACTGGCCGTTGCGGAACACGGTGCGCAAATTGGCCAGCACTTCGAGGGTGGTGCCCGGGCGTGGCCCCTCATCGGTATCGATCACGCGCTGATCCTCGCGCACGCTGCCATTTTTGACATCCGGGTAGCGATCATCCAGCGTGTAGGGCGTGATCTCGTCCTTGAACTCGCCGGCCTCGATGGCCGCCAGCGCGCGGCGATGACTTTCCACGGCGAATGCATCCTGCTCCTCGCGCGTGACCTTCCACTGCTCCGCCACTTTTTCCGCAGTGATGCCCATGCCGTAGGCGATTGCCACGTTGTCGTCACGGAAGATGGCCGGGTTCATCTGCACCTTGTGGCCCATCATTGGCACCATCGACATGGACTCGGTGCCGCCGGCAATCATCAGCTCGGCTTCGCCCAGACGGATGCGGTCGGCGGCTGTGGCGACGGCTTGCACACCGGAAGAACAGAAGCGGTTGATGGTCATGCCAGGCACGGTATCGGGCAGGCCCGCCAGCAGGGCACCGATACGCGCCACGTTCATGCCTTGCTCGGCCTCGGGCATGGCGCAACCGATGATGGCGTCGCTGATGCGCTCGGGATCGATGCCGGCGCATTGCTCAAGCGCCGCACGGATGACATGCGCCAGCATGTCGTCGGGACGTGTGTTGCGAAACACGCCACGCGGCGCCTTGCCGACCGGCGTACGGGTGGTAGCGACGATGTAGGCGTCTTGAATTTGTCTTGGCATGGGGTTCTCCGGAAAGTGGAAAGCCAAAAAAGCTCGTTGTCCGCGAAGGACGCGAAATACGCAAAAAAACCTCTAGTTGAAACGAAAGCAAGCGGGACGGTTGGTCATTTCGCTTGTCCCTTCATGCTTGTTTCGCGTTTTTTGCGCCCTTTGCGGAAAAAATTCTTGATTGGAGTGTTGTCGGGACGGGGATCGGAAAGACAAAAGCGTGCAGTGTGCGGCGGTTCTGGTCCCTGGTCCCCGGTCCCCATTTCGAAAATGGATCCCGGATCAACGCACATCCCTGTGCTGTCCGGGATGACGCCATCCTGGCGTCAGTTTCTGAGCGGCTTGCCTGTCTTCATGGTGTGTTCGATGCGAGCCTGGGTCTTTTCGGTCTGGGCCAGCGCCACGAAGTGCTTGCGTTCCAGCTCCAGCAACCAGTTCTCATCCACTTCGCTGCCGCGTTCGATCTGTCCGCCGCACAGAGTGTCGGCGATGCGCTCGGCAATGTTGAAGTCGTGTTCCGAAATGAAGCGTCCCTCGAGCATGTTGACCAGCTGCGCCTTGAAGGTCGCCGTGCCGGTATCACCGGCGACGCTGATATGGCGGGCCGGCATCGGCGGCCGGTAGCCGGACTCGGCCATGGCTGTGGCCTGCTGTTTGGCCACGTAAAGCAGTTCGTCGCTGTGAAAGACGACCACGTCCGAGTCGCGCAGCAGGCCCAGCTGCTGTGCCTCGAGTGCCGACGAGGCCACCTTGGCCATGGCCACGGTTTCGAAGTAGCGCTTGAGGTTGTCGAACGGGTCGCCTACCGGCGACGCCGAGCAGCGCAGGGCGATTTCCTTGAGGCCACCGCCGGCGGGCAGCAGGCCGACGCCCGCCTCGACCAATCCGACGTAGCTCTCGAACGCGGCCACGGTGCGGGCCGAATGCATCTGGAATTCGCAGCCACCTCCCAGGGTCAGGCCCCTGACGGCTGCAATCACGGGGACCAGGGAGTACTTGATCGCCATGCTTGTGGCCTGGAAGTTGGCAATCATGGCCTCGAATTCGGCCAGTTTGCCATCCTTGAGCAGGCCCAGCGCGCCCTTCAGGTCGGCGCCGGCAGAAAACGGTCCATCCGGTTGCCAGATGACCATCGACTGCAGTTTGGCCTCGGCTTCCTGTACCGCGCGCTGGACGCCATCGAGTACATGATCGTTGACCGTATGCATCTTGGTCTTGAACGACAGGATGCCGGTGTCGTCGCCAAGGGTCCAGAGACGGACGCCGTCGTTTTCCCACAGCGTGCTGCCCTCGGCAGCCTTTTCGCCGAGGATGCGTTGCGGAAACAGCTGGCGGCGATAGACGGGGTGATCCGAGCGGGGCAGATCCGAGTTCTTTTCCGGCGAATAGGAGCCGTCGGCGTGGTGCACGCCGCGGCGGCCATCGCTGACCCATGCAGGCAGGGGCGCGTCGCTCATGGCCTTGCCGGCTTCGATGTCTTCGGCAATCCAGCCGGCCACCTGCTGCCAGCCTGCGGCCTGCCAGCTTTCGAACGGGCCCAGCTTCCAGCCATAGCCCCAGCGGATGGCGAAGTCGACATCGCGTGCGGTTTCGGCGATGTCCCTCAGGTGATAGGCGCTGTAGTGGAACAGGTCGCGGAAGCAGGCCCACAGGAAACGGGCCTGCGGGTCCTTGCTCTCACGCAGCTTGCCAAACTTCTCGGCAGGATCGCGGATGGCGAGAATCCCGGCAACCTCGTCCGAGGCTTTCTGCTCGGACGGGCGGTAGTCTCCGGAACCCAGGTCCAGCACTTCGATGGTCTTGCCGTTCTTCCTGTAGAAACCGGCACCTGTCTTCTGGCCCAGTGCACCTTTCTCGATCAGCGCGGCCAGCCACTCGGGCGCCTTGAAGTACTTGTGCCAGGGGTCGTCGGGCAGGGTGTCGCCCATGGTCTTGATGACGTGCGCCATGGTATCCAGCCCCACCACGTCGGCGGTGCGGTAGGTAGCGCTCTTGGGGCGACCGATGGCCGGACCGGTGAGTGCGTCCACCACATCGAAGCCCAGATCGAATTCGGCTGTGTGGTGCATGGTGGAGAGAATGGAAAACACACCGATGCGGTTGCCGATGAAGTTGGGCGTATCGCGCGCGTACACCACACCCTTGCCCAGCGTGGTGGTCAGAAAGGCCTCCAGTGCCTCGAGCACGCCGGCATCGGTCGACTTGCTCGGCACCAGTTCGACCAGGTGCATGTAGCGCGGCGGGTTGAAGAAGTGCACTCCGCAGAAGCGCGCGCGCAGCTTGTCCGGCAGGGCGCTCGCCATCTCGTTGATGGAAAGGCCGGATGTATTGCTGGCAATGACTGCATTTTCAGGAAGATGCGGGGCAATCTTCCTGTAGAGGTCGAGCTTCCAGTCCATGCGTTCGGCGATGGCCTCGATCACAAGGTCGCAGCCCGCCAGCAGATCCAGGTGCGCGTCGTAGTCTGCCGGAACCAGGCTGCTGGCCAGCGACTTGTCACCCAGCGGCGCGGGTTTCAGCTTGCCAAGGTTCTTTATCGCCTTGACTGCCACCGCATTGCCGGGACCTTCCTTGGCAGGAAGGTCGAACAGAATGGTCTCGATGCCGGCATTGGACAGGTGGGCGGCGATTTGTGCCCCCATGACGCCGGCACCCAGCACGGCAGCCTTGCGAACGGGTAGCGATTGGGTAGTCATGCAGAACTCCTGTCAATAACGAGTAGGTGCCAGCGCCGGTTTGCGCGGCATGATGGGGTGTCAGGCACTGCGCATGCCGGCGGCGGCAAAGTCGATCAGGTAGGACTCTGCCTGTTGCCGGTGCTGTGCTTCGCTCACGCCTTCGCGGCGCTTGCTGAGACCGAAGTCGGCCATGACGTAGGTCAGGGCGCCAGCGACGATATCCAGGCGCCAGTAGAGTGTTTCCTTGTCCAGTTCGGGCAGCAGGCGCGCAAATTCCTGGGCAAATCGCTTCAGCACGTGGCCGTAGTTGTCCGACAGAAACTTGCGCAGGCGATCGTCCTGATCGGCGTATGCGCGGGCCAGGAGCCTGACGAAGGCGCTGCCCCCGCGGGTATCCAGCGCCAGTGTCAGCGCCGGCCCGGCAAAGGCGTCCAGAACATCCTCGAGGGTTGTCGAGGCCTGTCCTTCAATCTGCTCCAGGCTCTTGATTCGATTGGCGTTCAGTTCATCCAGGCGGCGGCGGAAAACTTCCTCGATGAGCGATTCCTTGGAGCCGAAATGATAGTTCACGGCCGCCAGGTTGACGCCCGCATCGGCCGTTACCCGGCGCAGTGACGCGGCCGCGAAGCCGTGGTCCGCGAACAGCTTCTCGGCTGCATTGAGAATGCGTTGCTTGGTGGACAGACTGGATCGGGTCATGCAGGCGGATTTCTGTATTAAACGAGCGTTTGAATCATAGTCCCTTGCCTGTGGCGGGTCAATGGCCGGCGCCGGCCTGTGTCGAAAATCTGACGAAACGATGCAAACACGCGGTCGATTGCGTTAGTATTGACTTTGGTTAGGCGCCGCAACTGCGTGAATGTGCGCAGTTTTGGTGCCGTCGTGCGGCAATCGGGATGGGTTGTCGCATTCATCATGAATCCCTTATCTGGAGCAGAGCCCTCATGGCGCTGGAGCGCACCCTTTCCATCATCAAGCCCGATGCCGTGGCCAAGAACGTCATCGGCGAAATCTATTCCCGTTTCGAAAAAGCAGGTCTGCGCATTGCTGCCGCACGCATGCAGCAGCTCAGCCGCGCGCAGGCGGAAGGCTTCTACGCGGTTCATCGCGAGCGACCCTTCTTCAACGACCTGGTCAAGTTCATGATCTCCGGCCCGGTGATGATCCAGGTGCTGGAAGGCGAAAACGCCATCGCCAAAAATCGCGAGTTGATGGGCGCCACCAATCCGGCCGAAGCCGACGCGGGCACCATTCGTGCCGACTTCGCCGAAACCATCGACGCCAATGCGGTACATGGGTCGGACGCTCCGGAAACGGCTGCATTCGAAATCGGCTATTTCTTTGCCGCATCCGACGTCAACGAGCGCGGTTGATGGCATGACCCGTGACTCCCGCACCAATCTGCTCGATCTTGACCGCGAGAAGATGCGGGAGTTCTTCGTGGGCATCGGCGAAAAGCCGTACCGCGCCGAACAGATCATGCGCTGGATCTATCATCGCCTGGAGTCCGACTTCGAGGCGATGACCGACCTGGGCAAAGGGCTGCGCAGCAAGCTCAGTGAATGCGCCTACGTGGGGGTGCCGGAGACCGTGCACGAACAGGCCTCCACGGACGGCACCTGCAAGTGGCTGCTGGGCATGCATGCGGGCAATGCCGTGGAAACCGTATACATCCCCGAGCCGAGCCGCGGAACGCTGTGCGTCTCCTCGCAGGTGGGCTGCGCATTGAATTGCCAGTTCTGCTCGACTGCAACACAGGGCTTCAACCGAAACCTGAGCGCGGCCGAAATCATCGGCCAGGTCTGGGTGGCGGCAAAGAAGCTGGGCAATGTGCCGCATCAGCAGCGTCGCATCACCAATGTGGTGATGATGGGGATGGGCGAACCGCTGATGAATTTCGACAACGTGGTCACCGCGATGAATCTGATGCGCGATGACCTCGGGTTCGGTCTGGCCAACAAGCGCGTGACGCTGTCAACGGCCGGCATGGTGCCCATGATCGACAAGCTCTCCGAGCAGGCTGATGTTTCCCTGGCGGTGTCCCTGCACGCACCAACAGACGACCTGCGCACCGAGCTTGTGCCGCTGAACAAGCGATTCCCGATTGTCGAGCTGATGGACGCGTGCCGTCGCTATGCAAAGCGCCGACCGCGTACCACGATCACATTCGAGTACACGCTGATGAAAGGGGTCAATGACCACCCCGAGCATGCCCGCAAGCTGGCCAAGCTGATGCACACATTGCCGGGCAAGGTCAATCTGATTCCGTTCAATCCGTTTCCCGGTGCGCGTTATGAATGTTCGGATGCCGATGTCATCGCCCGGTTCCAGAAGATTCTCAACGACGCCGGGGTCATTGCCATGCTCAGACGCACGCGCGGTGACGATATCGACGCAGCCTGCGGCCAGCTCAAGGGCAGGGTGATCGACCGGACCAAACGACAAGCACAGTTCCGGCAACGTCTTGAGGAGACTGCCAGCCATGCCGCATAACCGTTTCGTATTGCTGGCGCTTCTTCTGCTGGTTCTGCCAGCTTGCCAATCAGTGCACCGCGACGGCACACGGAACTCGCAGTTACCGCAGGAATCGGCATCCGACCAGCGTCGCAATGCCGCCCAGATTCATACCGAGCTGGGCCAGCGCTACATGCAGCGCGGCCAACTTGAGCAGGCGCTGGGAAAACTGCAGAAGGCGCTGAGTTTTGATCCGAACTACGAGCCTGCGCATACCGTCATTGCCATTCTGTACGAACGCATCGGCAATCTGGCGCTTGCCGAGCAGCACTACCGCAAGGCGGAAAGCCTGGCTCCGGCCAAGGGCGCAACCAACAACAACCTCGGGCAGTTCCTTTGCAAGATCGGCAAGGTGGATGAGTCACTGACCTACTTTTCCAAGGCTGTGGCCGACCCGTTCTACAAGACCCCGGCCGCCGCCTACGTCAACGCCGGCACCTGCCTGCTCAAGGTTCACAAACCCGCGCAAGCCATTACCCAGTTGCGCAGTGCGTTGGCTATCAGTCCCGCCAACGCCGATGCGCTGTTTCAGATGGCCAGCGCGCTGGCGCAGCAGAAAGACTATTTTCATGCGCGCGCCTTCGTTCAGCGCTTTGAAGCGCTGGGCCATCCCCGGCCTGAAGCGCTGATGCTGGGGTATACGATCGAAAAGGGTCTGGGCGAGCTGGAGATCGCCCGGCAATACGCCAAGAAGCTGCAAGACCAGTTCCCGGATTCGGATCAGGCTCGCAGACTGCAAGGCCAGACATCATCATGAGCAAGAAACGCAAGAAGGGTTCGCAGCACCGCAAGATGCAACACGCCCGCATACCGGAGCAGCGCACAGACGCGCCCGACAGTGAAAGCCCCGCGGAGCCGTTGGCAGCGCAGAGCGCCGAAGCCGGCGCTGAAGCACAAATGACCTCCGAAATCACCATGTCCCGCGCCGCCGGCGAGCAGAATGCATCTGCTCGCGAGCAGCAGGCCAGAGAGCTGGGCCGCAAGCTTCGCCAGGCTCGCGAGGACAAGGGCATGGATCTTGATGAGGCGGCGCATCAGATGCACCTGCCCTGGCGGGTGGTCGCCAAGCTTGAAGCAGGTGACTGGAAAGGTATCGACTCGCCGATTTATCTGCATGGCTATCTGCGCAGCTACACCAACCTGTTGGGCATGGACACGCCCCGTCTGGTCGAGGACGTGGCGCAACAGGTGAGCGCGCCTCAGGCGCTTGTGTCTACCGGAGGGATCTCCCGCGGACGGTACTTGATGCAGCGCTACGCGGTTGCTTCAACCTACCTGGTCATAACCGCCCTGATCGTCGTGCCGGTCATCATTCTGGGCATAAACGGCGGCCTGAAGCACAATCTTGCTCGCCTGGCCCCGCTGGACCCGGCACCCGTGGCACAGGTCGGCGACAAGCCGGAGACCTCGACGGCATCCCGTGCGGCCACCAGCCAGGGCGATGAGTCTGCGCAGCAGAAGCCGCTGATGGCATCCATGGCACCGGTCAATCTGCTTGACCAGGGACAGCCGGACACGGCCCGCCCGGCAGCACCCGCCGAGAAAGAGGTCCATGAGTCGCTGCCTTCAGCACCAGCCCCGGCAGATGGTTCGCTGGTGATCAAGCTGAGCGCACCCAGCTGGGTGGAGGTCACCTCCGGCAATGGCGACCGGCTTGCCTATGCGCTGCTCAATGCAGGAGAACACGTGTACCGGGGGCAAGGCCTGACGGTACGTTTGGGCAATGCCGGTGCGGCCGAGGTGCGCATGGACGGGCGCAAGCTTGATCTGGGTGCCTACCGGCGCGCCAATGTGGCGTATTTCCGGGTCGATTCGCAAGGTGCGTTGCACGACCCGCCCGATGCCTGAACCCATCACGGTGGCCCGAGTGTTTCAACACAGGGCTTAATCAGACGGCCCGCTTCGGTTATGCTTGCGCGACCGCACGGCAGCCGCGCCCGGGTGCGGCTGAACACTAGGCGCACACAGAACCAACCGGGCAACCGCACGGCCGGCTTGCTGCGGTGCCCCCTCTTACTGCATGCGCGCATGGAGTCCGCAAGGTAGACCAATGGCATTTGAAGACTACGACGATTACGAGAAGAGTGAACATGTGGTGCAATGGCTGCGCGACAATGCATGGGCCATCGTGTCCGGCATTGTGCTGGGCCTGTTGCTGATCTTCGGTGTCAACCAGTGGCGGACACATCAGGCCACGCATCGCGCTGGCGCGGCCGCGCAATATCAATTGATGACCGAGGCCATCGAGGCCGGCAACCAGAAGGCGATTGACGCGGCCGCCAGCACCCTCAAGGACGAGTACAAGGACACGCCTTTTGCCGTGTTCGCGTCCTTGCAGCAGGGAGAACTGGCGGTGAAGAAGGGTTCTCCGGCCGAGGCCGAGATGCCGCTGAAGTGGGCGCGCGAACACGCCGGCGACGCGGCATTGAAGGCCCTGGCCGAGCTGCGCCTGGCGCGTGTCCAGCTTGCCGCTGGTGCACCGCAGGCGGCAATCAACACTATCGACGCGCTGCCGAAAGGCAGCTTTGCCGGCCCCGCCGAAGAGTTGCGCGGCGACGCGCTGCTGGCGCTGAAAAAGCGTGATGAGGCCCGCAAGGCCTATCAGGCCGCTCTGGACGGATACGACGAAGGCGCGGCACCGCGCCGCCTGGTACAACTGAAACTGGATGATCTGGCGCAGGCCGGAAAGCAGGGCTCATGAAACGCATAATCTTCACGCTGACGCTCCTTGCCACCATCGCCCTCGCGGCGTGCGGCAAAGACCACAGCAACATAAAGCCCGCGCACGAACTTGGCGAGATCACGCCCTCGGTGCAGTTGCAGCGCTTGTGGACGGCGCAGATCGGTCGCGGCGCCGACGAGTCCGGCGTGCGCATGCGACCTGCATTCGAGGACAACGTCATTTATGCGGCCAGCGCCGATGGCTACATGAAGGCCATCGACGGCGCCACCGGCAAGACGCTGTGGGAAAAGACCAGGCCGTGGCGCGTCGAGGACGACATCAGCTATGCGGGCGGGCCTGCCGTTTCCGACGGCGTTCTGGCCATGGGTACGCTGGATGGTCATGTGTACACGTACGAGGCGAAGACCGGCAAGCGTCTGTGGACCGCACAGGTGGACTCTTCCATCCTCAGCACCCCGGTATTTGCCGAGAACTTTCTCCTGGTGCGCACCGACAACGGCAAGGTCACTGCGCTCAAGCGCGCCGATGGCAGCCGCGCCTGGGTATATGACCAGAGCACGATCCCGACCCTGAGTCTGCGCGGCAACAGCAACCTGGTGGTGTCCCACGGCGTGGTGTTTTTCGGCAGCGACAGCGGCAAGCTTGTGGCCATCAGGCTGGACAATGGCAAGCCGATCTGGGATCAGGAACTGTCCCAGCAGCAGGGGCGTACGGAAATCGAGCGTCTCGACGATTCCGACGGCAACCTGGTGCTGGATGATGCCACCTTGTACGCCTCCGCCTACCACGGACACCTGCTGGCGGTGGATGCGCGAGAAGGGCGCCCGCTCTGGGACCATCCGTTTTCCAGCTACGCCGGTATTGCACTGGGTGGCTCCACTCTGGTTGGTGTTGATGACGAGTCCAACGTGTGGGCGTGGAGTACCGATGGTGGTGGCAACCTGTGGAAGCAGGATGGCCTGAGCTGGCGATGGCTGAGCACCCCGGCGGTGCAAGGCGATACCGTGGTGGTCGGCGACCGCGAGGGCTACGTGCACTGGCTGAAGCTGTCCGATGGCAGCTTCGCTGCGCGCACCCGCATGGGCCATGATCCCATCCGTTCGCAGCCGCTGGTGCTGGACGGCGGGCGCGTGGTGGTCGAGGATGCCAGCGGCAACATCTCCGCCTGGCAAGTTGGCAAGCCCTGAACGCGACCGATGCCGTGGAGCACAACACGCCATTGCCGGTGGTCGCCCTGGTGGGTCGGCCCAACGTAGGCAAGTCGACGCTGTTCAACGCCCTGACACGCCGGCGGGACGCGCTGGTTGCCGATTTGCCCGGCGTCACGCGAGATCGCCACTATGGCGTCAGCGATCTGGGCACGCAGCCATTCATGCTGGTCGATACCGGCGGCCTGGGTGGCGCCGACGCCCGCCTGGACGACCTTACCGAACATCAGGTGCGCCTGGCCATCGAGGAGGCCGATGCACTGCTGATGATGGTGGATGCGCGCGACGGCTTGCAGGTCCACGATCAGGCGATTCTGGATGAGCTGCGTCGCAGCGGCAAACCGCTGCTGCTTCTGATCAACAAGATCGACGGCGTCGACGAGCCGACGGTAAGCGCCGAATTCGCTGAACTCGGTGTCGCCGGCATGATGGGCATTTCGGCCTCGCATCGTCGTGGCCTGGATGCCGTCGTCGAGGCGCTCGACCGGGTTCTTCCCGACGCCCTGGAGATGCATGGCGAGCTGCCGGAGGAAGGCATGCGGGTTGCCATCCTGGGACGCCCCAATGCCGGCAAGTCGACGCTGGTCAACCGCTTGCTGGGCGAGGATCGCCTGGTGGTATCCGATGTTGCAGGTACCACGCGGGATTCGATCAGGGTGGCACTGGAGCGCGATGGTCGGCGCTACACGCTGATTGATACCGCAGGCATCCGGCGCAAGACCCGGGCTGCCGAGGCGATCGAGAAGTTCAGCATCATCAAGGCATTGAAGTCCATCCAGGCCGCCGAGGTGGTGGTGGTACTGATCGATGCGCACGAGAATCTGGCGGAACAGGATCTGAGCCTGATTGGCCATGTGCTGGAGGCCGGCCGCGGTCTGGTGATTGCGCTGAACAAGTGGGATGGCATGGAGCCCTATGACAGGGAGCAATGCAAGAAGGCACTGGATCGACGTCTGGAGTTCGTGTCCTGGGCACCGCAGGTCACCATTTCCGCCCTGCACGGTTCGGGCCTGCGCGAGCTGATGCGTGCTGTCGGGCGTGCGCACGAGTCGGCAACCCGCGAATTTGCCACCGCCGAATTGACCCGCGCCGTCGAGGCGGCTTATCGGGCCAATCCACCGCCACTGATACGGGGCCATGCGCCGAAACTGCGCTTTGCGCATCCGGGTGGAAGCAACCCGCCGACCATCATCGTGCACGGTTCGCGTACGCAGCACATTTCGGCGAGTTACAAGCGCTACCTGGAAAACTTCATGCGCAAGCGCTTCAAGCTGGTGGGTACGCCGGTGCGAATCGATTTCCGCGATGGTGACAATCCCTTTGCCGGGCGCAAGAACAAGCTCAGCGAGCGGCAGATCAAGAAGCGCCAGCGACTGATACGGCATTCCCGCCGCAAGTAGCGATGACTGCAGCAGGGCGCCCATCGCTTCTCGGGGTGATACTGGCCGGCGGCGAAGGACGGCGCATGCATGGTGCAGACAAGGGGCTGCAGCTCGTCGGTGACACGCGCCTGGTGGCCCTGGTCCTTGCGGCCGTGGCGCCGCAGGTGGATGCGGTGATGATTTCGGCAAACCGCAATATCGATACCTATGCTGCCCTTGCACCCACCCTGCAAGATCGGTGTACCGGCTTCGCCGGCCCGATGGCGGGCATCGAGGTAGCTCTCGACATGGCCGCCGACCGCTGGCTCGCCACGGTGCCGGTGGACTGCCCGACGCCGCCAGCCGATCTGGTAGCCCGGTTGTGTGATGCCTTGCGACAGAATCCGCTGGCGCGCTGCGCCGCAGTTTTCGACGGTGAGCGGGTACAGCCGTTGTTTGCGCTCTATCGTGAGGGTCTTGGCGATGCAGCGCGGCGCGCTTTGCGTGACAATACCGGGCCACACCGCTGGCAAAGCGAGATTGGCCGCGCGCTGGTCGATTTCAGCGATTGCCGGGACGCTTTTAGCAATCTCAACAGCCGGGCCGAGCTGGATGACTTCAAGCACTGAATTGAGTCCGCTGGAACCGCCACCGCCGGTGGCGCTGGCTGTTGCGCTGGATATCCTCGCGCGCGTCGGTGCCACGCATCCACTTGATGTGCAGACCCTTCCATTGAGCCGTCTTCGTCAGCGCGTGCTGGCCGAGCCCTGCACCGCGCCCCTGGACCAGCCGCCATTCGACAGCGCTGCCATGGATGGCATCGCGCTGCGAGCCAGTGATCTGGGCGAAGAGGACTGTCGCCTGCGGGTGCTGGATACGGTGCTCGCCGGTCATGCCCATGTCGGCGAGGTACCCGCGGGTGCCTGCGTTCGCATCACCACCGGCTCGGTCATGCCGGCTGGCACCGACACCGTGGTGGTCAAGGAGGTGCTGGACTTCGATCAGGGAGAAGTCACCATTCCACCGGGCCAGCGCGCCGGCGCCAACGTGCGCAAGGCCGGCGAAAGTCTGCGTCGCGGGCAGCCGGCACTGGCCGGCGGTACCCGCCTGGGTGCGCGGCACGTGGCCCTGCTTGCGTCTCTGGGCATGGACAGCGCACGGGTGCGCAGGGCACCCCGCATCAGCATTTTTTCCACCGGGGACGAGTTGCGCGCGCCGGGCACGCCGCTTGCCGAGGGCCAGATTCATGACAGCAACGGCGCCATGCTGGCCGCGCAGGTGGAAGCGGCCGCCTGCACGCTGGCACGGCAGGGTCATCTCGACGACCGCCCGGGCGAGCAACTGGCGGCGCTGCGCCAGGCTGCTGCCGACAGCGACATCATCGTCACCGCTGGCGGCGTGTCGATGGGCGAGGCCGACTACCTGCCACGCTTGCTGAACACGCATGGCCGCATCCATTTCTGGCGGGTGCGAATGAAGCCGGGCCTGCCGGTGCTGTTCGGCGAACTGGACAATTGCCTGGTAGTGGGCCTGCCCGGAAACCCGGTTTCTGCCGCCGTGGGGTTTCATGTTCTGGTGCGCCATCTGCTGCAGGCCATCGAGGCTGCGGCGACAGTGGCGCCTCTCAGCGCACGCCTGCGCTCGGGCATCTGCAAGCAACATCGGCGTGCCGAGTTCGTGCGCGGCCGCTTGCTGGGTGACGCCCAGGGCGGTCTCTGGTTCGAGGCGCACCCGCAACAGGGCTCAGCTCAGCTCCTCGGTCTTGCCGCCAGTGATTGCCTGGCATTGCTCGAGGAGGACGCGCGCGATCCCGAGGCCGGGAGCGTATGCCGCGTCTGGCCGCTGGATGGGGGTATGGTGGCATGAGCGCGCCTGACGAGGTTCCAGGCGCGCCCGCGCGCGAACAGGCGCATGCCGAGGTCAGCCCGGAACAGGTCCCGGGCCTGCAGCGCCGTGGCGCCCTGCTGATTGATGTGCGCGACGATGGCGAGCGTGTTGGCGGCATGCCGCGCGGCGCGCTTGGCCTGCCCCTGGGCACGCTGGAGCAACGCGCCACACAACTGCTGTCGGAACCGGATCGGCAGATTCTCGTCCTTTGCGCAAGCGGTCGGCGCTCGCTGCTCGCCGCAGGCCGCTTGCGCGAGTTGGGTTGCCGCTGCGTGGCCTCGGTAAGCGGGGGCTTTGCGCGCTGGCAGGCGCTTGGTCTGCCGCAGGAGAGTTCGACGGTCGACACGGATTTCGCCGAGCGCTATGCGCGCCAGATGCAACTGCCGCAGATCGACCTCGCCGGCCAGAAAAGACTGGCTGCGGCGCGGGTGGTGGTAGTTGGAGCCGGTGGGCTGGGTACCCCGGTGCTGCTGTATCTTGCCGCTGCCGGAGTAGGGCACCTGCGGGTGATCGACGACGACCGGATCGAACGTTCCAATCTGCACCGCCAGGTCATTCATGCCGATGCCCGGGTCGGCATGGGCAAGGTGGAGTCGGCGCGCTTGAGCATGCTGGCGCTCAACCCGCGCATCGGGATCGAAACGCGCAGCGTGCGCCTGGATAGTGACAACGCAGCGGACCTGCTGTCCGGCAATGACGTGATCGTGGACGGCGCCGACAATCTGCGCACGCGTTATGCCCTCAGTGCAGCGAGCATTCGCCTGGGCATCCCGATGATCTATGGCGCGGTGGAACGCTTCAGCGGGCAGGCCAGCGTGTTCGATCCGCGCGAGCCGCGCTCGCCCTGTTATCGCTGCCTGTTCCCGGAGCCGCCCACGGGCGCGGCCATACCCAGTTGCAACGAGGCCGGAGTGCTCGGGGTATTGCCGGGCATGGTCGGCATGATCCAGGCCACCGAAACCATCAAGCTGCTCCTCGGCATCGGCCAGCCGCTGATCGGGCGACTGCTGAACTTCGATGCCCTGTCCATGAAATTCTTCGAACTGGCCCTGTCGCGGAACCCGGACTGCCCCGGTTGCGGCGACGGCCGCCCGGCAGCGCAATCCTAGACGGACGGGCGCCGGTTCCCGGTCCATGCTTGCCGATTTGTGGCCGGGAGGCCGAACGCCGATAATGGCGTACTTTTGCTGACGATTCGACCATGACCGCACGCATTCTGGATGGCAAGCGCATTGCCGCCGAGCTTCTGGACCGGACCGCCCGGCGCATCGCCGAACGGTCGGCGCAGGGACTGGCGCCCCCGGGACTGGCCGTGGTCCTGATCGGGGATGACCACGCCTCGCATGTCTATGTGCGCAACAAGCGCCGCGCCTGCAAGAAGGCCGGGGTCCGGGCCTTTGATCACGACCTGCCGGATAGCGTCAGTCAGGCTGAACTGTTCGATCTGATCGACCGGCTGAATGCCGATCCGGATGTGCACGGCATCCTGGTGCAATCGCCGCTGCCGGCGCATATCGACGAGGATGCACTGGTCGACCGGATTGATCCGCGCAAGGACGTTGATGGCTTCCAGGCAGTCAATGTCGGGCGGCTTGCGCTGCGGCGCTTTGGCTTGCGCCCGTGCACACCCAAGGGCGTGATGACGCTGCTGGGGCATACCGATCGCCCGGTACGCGGTGTGCATGCTGTCATCGTCGGTGTATCCAACCATGTCGGTCGACCACTTGCCCTGGAATTGCTGATGGCCGGTGCCACCACGACCTGTTGCCATCGCTTCACGCAGGACCTTGCCGGCTTTGTCTCGCGCGCCGACATCCTGATCGCCGCTGTCGGCAAGGCCGGCCTGATTCATGGCGACTGGATCAAGCCCGGCGCCGTGGTGGTGGATGTGGGCATCAATCGGCTGCCTGATGGCAGCCTCACCGGCGATGTGGAGTTCGAACGCGCCGCCGAGCGTGCATCATGGATCACGCCGGTACCTGGCGGCGTGGGGCCGATGACCGTGGCTACCCTGATCGAGAACACCCTGGCGGCGGCCGAGCAGGCGACGGGCGCCGCAGGCACGGCCGGATAGTCCGGCCAGCCGCTTCGCGGAGGACATGGTTTCGCGCCGGGCGCGCGCTCGGCAAAGCGAGGCGAGACCCGAATGCTTCAGGGGCTGCCATGTCTGTGCCGGCGCGCAATATCCGCCTCGTGGATACGCTGCAGGTTGACGCTGTCCAGAATCTGCTGCCAATCCCCCGGCTGCGGACCCTGCCAGTGGCTGTCATCGCCGTCGAGGATGATGCTTGCCATTTTCTGGTCGAAGAAGACATTGACCCGCTCGCGCCTGTCGCCACTGGCATGCAGGATGTAGTCTGGTGCGTGCGGTTCGGGCATTGCAAAATTGCCGTGCGCGGGATCAAGGCAGGTATCCGTACCGGCGAGCCAGGCAAATGAGGTGGGCACATCAGTCTGCGCAAAGCTCTGCTGCACTACGGGCGGCATGTTCACGTCACCGACCACGATCATCGGTACCCGGGCGAAGGCCCGTTCGCCCCAGCGCCGGTACTCATCGGCATGCAGGGGCGTCATGCTGCGGTGGTCACCGGTAATCATCAATACCCCGTGGTCGAAAAAGTGGCGTTCCCGGAGCTTGCGGTAGAAACGCGCCAGCTGCGCGTCGACGTAGCGGAAGGTGGTCAGCTGGTCGATTTTCCCTGATCGCGGGTCGACGAAGGGCGGGTGACTGGTGACGGTCAGCAGCGTGGCCAGAAAGGGCTTCTGGTCCGAGCGGTGATCCAGCCAGTCGAGCACGCGGTCGAACAGCGCCTTGTCCTCCGGCGCATCGAACTGCCAGCGCTTCATGCCCTTGTAGAAGGGGCTTTCCGCCCCTTCGATGCTGTCAAAACCAAGCGTCTGCAGCCAGGGAGTCGAGTTGACGAAGCCCAGATCGCCACTGGTGAAGTAGTGGCTCGTGTAGCCGGCATTGCGGGCGATGGCCGGCAGCGTATCGTCGGTGAAGCCGTATGCACGCAGTGGCAGGGTCCGCGCAAGGCCGGGCGGAGGCAGGGGTGCGCGCCCCGTGTAAAGCGCAATACGCCCGCCGTTGGTGTTGAAGCCGTTGGCCAGAAAACGGGTGAAGTAGTGATTCTCTTTTGCGATGGCATCGAGCTGGGGCAGTGCATCCATGTCGCCGCCGAGCAGCTTGCTCTGGTATGCGGACATGGATTCGACCGCCACAAGAATCACATCGGGTCGCCTGCTTTGCGGGTTGCGGCTGCAGTGCGTCGATGCCGGCGAATACCTGGCCAGCAGGGAGCGGCGGAAGGCGGCGCTGTAGGTGCGGTTGGCCGAGTTCGCATTGTTGACTTCCAGCAGGTTGTCGACGAGATCCGGATGCACATAGCGGGCTGGGGAGAGTGGGATGACCCACAATGTCGGTAGCCCCGCTGGCAATCACCGAGCAGGGCGATCGCGCTTGTCACTGCCCGGTCCCGTTTCCAGCAAATGGCGACGGCAATCAGCAGCACCAGGAGTGCGGTAGCCAGCCAGCGGCCGATATCCGGCCGTTGCAGCAGGGCGTGCACGAATCCGCCGATGGCGCCACCTTCACCGCCGAAGGCAAGCAGGTCACCCAGATAAAGGCGATGCGTGAATGCGGCAAATACGGCCAGGTCCAGGGCGTAAAACAGGACCAGGGCAAGCGCGCACAGGCGCAAGAAGGCACGCAGCCAGCGCCATGGCGCGAGGAGGTCGAGCCCCAGCAGCGCCGCAAGCAGGGCCAGTATGGCCAGATCATGGTGTACCAGCCCGCCAATGATGCACTGATTACAGCCGGTATAGGCGCTGACCATGCCATCCACCTTGATGGCGCGGATGCCGGCCAGGAGCGCAAAGCCCAGCAGAGCCAGCCATGCCGGATTCAAGAGTATCGAGCGCCAGGATCTGGTGCTGTCGGTGCGGGAACGGGGGCTGGGCATCTTCGTTGATCATTACCCATCCGCTATAATAGGTCAATTCACCCAAGGAAACACCAGCATGCGAGTACTTGCCCAGGCGCTGACCTACGACGATGTGTACCTGGTGCCGGCGCATACCACGGTGCTGCCGCGTGATGTGGACACCTCGACCCGCTTGACGCGCAAGCTGCGCCTCAACATTCCCATTGTCTCGGCGGCCATGGACACGGTTACCGAGGCCCGTCTGGCCATTGCCATGGCGCAGACCGGCGGCATCGGCATCCTGCACAAGAACATGTCGCCGCAGCAGCAGGCGGCCCAGGTCCGGCAGGTGAAGAAGTTCGAGGCCGGGGTGATACGCAACCCCATCACGGTCGGCCCGGAAACATCCATCGGCGAGGTGCTGCAACTGACCCGGGCACACGAGATCTCGGGCGTGCCAGTGGTCGATGGAGAAAAACTGGTCGGCATCGTCACCAGCCGCGACCTGCGCTTCGAGAGCAAGCTGGGCGACCCGGTGCGGCACATCATGACGGGCGAGGACAAGCTGGTCACCGTCAAGGAAGGTGCCGCGCACGACGAGGTTCTCGGCTTGCTGCACAAGCACCGCATCGAGAAGGTGCTGGTGGTCAACGATGACTTCCAGTTGCGCGGGCTGATCACCGTCAAGGACATCCAGAAGGCGCGGGACAACCCGCATGCGGCCAAGGACCCCCACGAGCGCCTGCTGGTAGGCGCAGCGGTTGGCGTGGGCGGGGATACCGAGGAACGTGTGGCTGCGCTGGTGGAGGCTGGCGTGGATGTGGTGGTAGTGGACACCGCTCACGGCCATTCGCAAGGCGTCATAGATCGCGTCGCCTGGGTGCACAAGAACTTTCCCGAAGTGCAGCTGATCGCCGGCAACATTGTCACCGGCGATGCCGCACGCGCCCTGCGCGATGCCGGAGCCGATGCCGTCAAGGTGGGCGTCGGCCCGGGTTCGATTTGCACCACGCGTGTGGTTGCCGGAATCGGTGTGCCGCAGATCACCGCCATCGACATGGTGGCAAGCGCGTTGCAGGACGAGATTCCACTGATTGCAGACGGCGGCATTCGCTACTCGGGCGACATCCCCAAGGCGCTGGCCGCAGGTGCCTCGAGCGTCATGCTGGGGTCGATGTTCGCCGGAACCGAGGAGTGCCCGGGCGAGGTGGAGCTGTTCCAGGGCCGTTCCTACAAGACCTACCGCGGCATGGGTTCGCTGGGTGCCATGTCCCAGGGGTCGAAGGACCGCTACTTCCAGGACGAGGTGGACGCCGACAAGCTGGTGCCGGAAGGCATCGAGGGTCGGGTACCGTACCGCGGACCGCTGCGCAATATCGTGCACCAGCTGATTGGCGGTTTGCGCGCATCCATGGGCTATCTCGGTACTGCCACGGTGGAAGAGGTGCGCCAGAAGGCGCAGTTCGTGCAGGTGACCTCGGCCGGTATTGTCGAGGCGCATCCGCACGACGTGCAGATCACCAAGGAAGCGCCGAATTACCGATTGAAGTGATAGGTGCCGGGACTCGGGACTCGGGACCCGCGACTCGGCAGAGCATGCCAACCCGAGACCGACCGAGTTACGCCACATGCCCGAATCCCAAATACCCAATCCCGAATCCCGGATTCATGAGGACAAGATCCTCATCCTCGACTTCGGTGCCCAGTACACCCAGCTGATTGCGCGGCGGGTGCGCGAGCTGGGCGTGTATTGCGAGATCTGGGCCTGGGACCATGATCCGGCGCAGATTGCCGGTTTCGGTGCACGGGGCATCATTCTTTCCGGCGGTCCCGAGTCGACCACGCTCGAGGACGCGCCATCGGCACCGCAGCAAGTGTTCGACGCCGGCGTGCCGATCCTCGGCATCTGCTACGGCATGCAGACCCTGGCCAAGCAGTTCGGCGGCACCACCGAATCGGCGGACGGGCGCGAATACGGCCATGCCGAGATCGACATCATCGCGCCGGGCCGCCTGTTCGAGGGCCTGGACGATCACGATGGCGCCGGCCGGCTGGACGTATGGATGAGTCACGGCGATCACGTCGCCACGGTGCCGCCCGGGTTCGAGGTCACGGCGCGCAATGCGCGCGTGCCGGTGGCGGCCATGGCCAACGAGACCAAGCGCTGGTACGGCGTGCAGTTCCACCCCGAGGTGACGCACACGAAGCAGGGCGGGGCGCTGCTGAAGCGTTTCATGATGGATATCTGCGGCTGTCGCGCGCTGTGGACGGCACCGGCGATCATCGCCGACCAGGTGGCGCGGGTGCGCGAACAGGTCGGCGACGACCACGTGCTGCTGGGCCTTTCGGGCGGCGTCGATTCCTCGGTGGTGGCGGCGCTGCTGCACGAGGCCATCGGCGACCAGCTCACCTGCGTTTTTGTCGATACCGGCCTGCTGCGCTACAAGGAAGGCGACCAGGTCATGGACACCATGGCCGAGCACATGGGCGTCAAGGTGATCCGGGTCAACGCTGCCGACGAGTACTTCGCCGCGCTCGAGGGCGTGGCCGATCCGGAGGCCAAGCGCAAGATCATCGGCAATTTGTTCATCGACATCTTCGACCGCGAGGCCGACAAGCTCGAGGGCGTGAAGTGGCTGGCCCAGGGCACCATCTACCCGGACGTGATCGAGTCGGCCGGCAGCAGCACCGGCAAGGCGCACGTGATCAAGAGTCATCACAATGTCGGTGGCCTGCCCGAGCACATGAAACTGAAGCTGGTCGAGCCCTTGCGTGAACTGTTCAAGGACGAGGTCCGGCGCATCGGCGTGGAGCTGGGCCTGCCGCGCGAGATGGTCTACCGCCACCCGTTCCCGGGGCCGGGCCTGGGCGTGCGCATCCTCGGCGAGGTCAAGCGCGAGTATGCCGAGCTGCTGGCGCGCGCCGATGCCATCTTCATCGAGGAACTCAGGGCCGCCGACCTGTACGACAAGACCAGCCAGGCTTTCGCCGTGTTCCTGCCGGTGCGCTCGGTCGGCGTGGTCGGCGACGCGCGCGCCTATGAATGGGTGATCGCGCTGCGCGCGGTGGAAACAATCGACTTCATGACCGCACACTGGGCAGAGCTGCCCTATGCCTTCCTGGCCAGGGTTTCCAATCGCATAATCAATGAGTTGAAGGGTATTTCTCGCGTTGTGTATGACATCAGCGGCAAGCCGCCCGCCACTATCGAGTGGGAGTGAGCAGCCTGACCATGCTGCAGCGGCATGCGCGAGAGATCCTGCGCGCCGGGCTTCAGGGTGCCGCGACCGACTGACCGCCTATGCCGGAAGGCACTGCCGTACTGGCACGGTTCGGAGCGTGGGGTGACCGCTGTCTCCGCTGCGGTGAGGCAGCGGCTCGGTGCGGTTGAACGGATCGCCGTTCATGGCGCATCGAATCCATTTGCGAAGATAGCATCCAGCGGGGTCCACTCGTAGGCCCCAAGATCGGCCTGTGCGCCAGGTACGAAGGGCGGCACGGCGGGTGCATCGACATTGCGCGGATTGCCGTCAAGATCGGTTGCCGGCAAGGTGCCGCTGGCCGGACAGGCATCGATAACGGATGCGTCGGCCTTGAGGTGGTAATTGCCAATGCCTGCGGCGACAAAACCCGGCTGGTCGCTTGCAAAGCCGGTGGTGAAGATCGCGCCGCTGCCCGAATTGACGCTCACGCAATCGATGTTGACCACGTAGCCGCTGCCGGAGGCAGCCAGCAGTGGAGTCCCTGCTGCTTCGCGCACGATACTGTCGTGCAGATCCAGCGTCAGCGGCGGGTCCGTGGCACTGATCACCGCCAGCGCTCCATTGTCTGCAATGGTCGAGGCCTCTATCGATGCCCGGACGCGCCCCGATAAATACAGCGGCTGGTCGCCGACGTTGCCGGCGATGATGCTGCTTGTGACGTTGGCGATGACCTCCGCCGGGCCGCTGCCGACATCCTGGGCGTACAGCGACAGGGTACCCTCACCATTCCCGGACAGGCGGGTATCGGTGATATCAATGTGGCTTGGCGTACTCCCGCCAATGATCAAGGCACCACCGCCCAGGTAAGCCTGATCGTTGCTGCCGATGGCGACGTTGTCGCGAACCTGCGAGCAGCCCCGGCATGGTGCACTGTCGATGATCGCGTCACTGTCGAGAACGTACAGGCCCCCACCATGTCCGAGTGACAATGGAAAGTTACCGGCGATGTTGCTGGCAAGGTCTACGCCGTGGAGCTCGACCTGGCTGGCGTAGAATGCGCCGATGCCGGCGCCGCCATGGCCGGCGGTGTTGCCGCTGACCGCGTATGCACTGGTTGCCGTGCCACTGAGAACCAGGCTGGTCGCCTGGACGGCCAGTACGCCGCCGCCATCACCGTCGGCCTGGTTGCCGAGGATCCCGACGCCCGTGTCGCTGGCAGTGGCGTGCGCGCTGCAACCGACGAGGTACAAACCACCGCCATTGCCGCCGCTGCCGCCGCCAAGGGCCAGGGCACGATTGGCGACGACCAATGCATCGTCGAAGTTCAACTGGCCGCTGCTGCAGTACAGGCCGCCGCCATAGCCGACCGCGCTGTTGCCGTGCACATTGCTGCCGTCGGTCAGATCGAGCACCGCACCGTCGGCGCCAAGCAGCGCAATGCCTCCACCATAGGCTCCGGCGTTGGCAACGATCTCGCTGGCCCGGATCTCGACAGCCACATTGTCGGCAATGTAAACGCCGCCACCCACGGTTTCGCCACTGGTCCCTCCATCACGGATGGTCAGGTTGCGCAGTGCAACCTGGCGATAGCCGGCCGGCGCCGTGATCGCGACAACGGAACCGCCGTTGCCTCCACTGCCGCTCAGCGTGGTCGTGCCGCTGGGAAGGTAGTCGCCGCAACTGCTGTAGCCTCCGCGCAGTGCGATGTTTCGGTTGTCGATATGCAGGTTCTGCGCGTCATAGCTCTGATTGCGCGCGACATGCACCGTAGTGCTGGTGCCGCTGGATGTTGACGCCGCATTGATGGCTTGCTGCAGGTCGCCGTACTGGCAGGCGCTGTCGGCACCCACACAGATCACGTTCAGCGCGCTGCATGGGCCGACGGTAGCCAGGGCCGGCGCCGCGGCTGTTGATGCAAGCAACAGCGCAATGCGCATCGCTCCGGTATGCAAGGCGGACCGAACTCGCATCGCTCTTTCCCCAATGACGCCGGTATCCCCGGCCGATGAGAAGCGAGTCTGTTCGCTGGCGCTGCGATCGGAAAGTTAAACAGCGTATTTCACGGTGAAAAGCCTGCTGCCGTCCGCGGACGGCAGCATCGGCAAATCCTGATTCGGCGCGGACATGCTGGATCAGTTGTCGAAGCCGTCGGCGAAGATGATCAGGTTGGGGTTGATGTACTCCACCGCACCCAGGTCGCATAGTGCGTCGCCGTCGCCATCACCGTCCTGGGGACGGGTTCTGCCCAGGAGATCGGTAGTGCCGCATAAGCCGCCGGCGTCGATCACCGGGTCGTTGAGCTGCGGGATGAAGAACCTGTGCCAGCCATCACCACCGAACCAGCCCAGGCCGGGGCTGGTATCCACCCATGCCTGCGTTCCCAGGATGCTCTGGCAGCTGTGACCGCTGTCGAGGTTGACCTTGCTCAGCGGGTGCAGGCTGGCAATCCCGTCGAATACACAGTTGACCGCAGGATTATCGCTTGCCAGGACGTTGTTGATGAGCATGATCAGGGCATCGGCACCGTCCAGTTCGATAGCTCGGAGATTGCTCTCGAGCGTCGAGCTCTCGAAGCTGATCTTCATCTGGTCGTTGCTGGTCGTGTTGCGTACAAGCAGGGCCTGGCCATCACCGTGTGTGATGCTGACGGCAGTGAAAGTGGTGACACAATCGTGGCGCAGACTGAGCCTTCGGTCGGCCAGAACGGTACTGCTGATGAACGGTTCGCCAGGGTTCTCGTTCTTCCAGAATGAGCTTTGCCTGACCGACGCGATGCCGCAATCGTTGAACAGCGCGGCGCCGCCAAAGCCGGCGTTGTTCTCGTTGAACACGCTGTCAGTGATCTTGAGTCGTGCGCTCAGGTTGTAGATGCCGCCGCCGTATTCGTCTGCGGCGTTGTGCTCCAGTTTCACCCGATTCAGGTCCACTTCGTCGACGCCATCGCGCACATAGATTGCGCCCCCGGCCGTGGCCTGGCCACCACGCAGGATCAGTCGCTGCAGGGTCAGCAACTGGGTGCCGGGCCTGACGTCGAAGATCCGGTTGCCAAGCTCGTGCGCATCGATCACCGGCAGTTCATCGTCCGGCACAATGAAGGTACCGATTATGACCGACTCCTTGATGTCGAGATCGCCGGCGGCCGCGCTGTTACCGGTGCCCGTGATATTGAGGGTGATGGTCGCATTGCCCGGCAGCACAATGATATCCGTGCCGGGCAGGGCGTTCGCTTCCATGACGGCCGCGCGCAGCGTGCAGAAATTGCCGCTGGAGATGCGGCACTGGCCGTCCCCGGGATTGTTGTCGACGGCATCCTGCACGGTGACGTTGACGTTGAAGACGGCAGCAAGAACGGGTGCCGGGAGCAGCAGGCCGGCCAGCAGAAGGATGGACAAAGGCAGCACAGGGGCGCGTGGCATCATGGCGATTCAACCGGTTGGGGAAACATCGGATCAGTGTTGCCCGGTCGGAGTTTCAGGGCTTGATGATGGGCTTACGATTCGATTAGGAATGCCCTCGGGCATCGCTTGTGGAGCCGGAAAGGCGCTCAGACCGTGCGTTCCTTCATTCGGATCGCGCGTTTGCGGGCCTTGATTTGGTCCCGACGTCGAGCCGTCTGCGGCGGGCGCGGGCGCTTCGGCGCAGGCTCAGGGATGCTCGAAGCCGTCGGCAAAGATGACATCCGATGCGGCGGGTGGCCATTCCCAGGCGCCGATATCCGGTGCCGCGTCGCGCGCGCTGCCGGATACGTCGGTCGGGCTCGAGTACAGCGGGTCGCCGTGGTCGACCATGGCGGACAACCCGGAAGCGGGTCGCAGGTCGCCCAGGGCCGGAGCGTTGAACCCGGGGTCGACGGTAGCCGAATGGCTGTCGAAACCGGTTGCCACCTGCCATTCGCCGAGTGATGCCGTGTCTTGCACCCATTCGGCGGCCGACTGTGCGGGTGTGAAGCAGAGGTTGTGATCCATGGCGAGGTAGCGTGTCGGCATCGCATCGACATCGAAGCAGGCGAACGGGCCGGTGCCCGCGTAATGGATGGCGTTGCTGACCAGCAGGTGCTCGTCGCCTTCCTCGTTCAGGCCCATGCCCAGTCCGGCGCTGTCCGGGCCAAAGTAGGCCGAGTTGTTGCGGATGGTGATCGCGTCCATCGGCAGATCGTTGGCGGCGCGGCTGCGGTCGGGTGCCGCGATGGCGACACTGTCGAACTGCGAGGCGGCATTGTCCTGCACGATGAGGTTGTTCTCGATCACGCAGCGCTGGCACGAGGCGACGCCGATGGCGATACGCCCGACGTTGTGCACCCGGTTGCCGCGGATGGTCACGTCGGTGAAGCCCTCTGCCTCGCTGTAGCCTGGATCGACCGCGATGCCCCAGCAGCCAGCCGTGGCCTTGCCGAGGTCTTCCTCGATGTCGTTGCCCTCGATCAGCAGGTTGCTCTGGGTGCCATGCACGACCAGGGAGACGGCGCTGCAGTGGCCGCCTGCATCCAGGGTGGCCCGATACAGGCGGTTGCCCTGGATGCGCATGCCGTCACTGGCGCCACTGATGTACAGGTTATGGTCGAATACCGCCAGAGATCCGTTGCCGGAGAAAGCGTTGTCCAGGATCTGGCTGCCGTCGGAGCTTCCCAGCCAGCCGAAACTTCGGTTGCCAGACACGTGCGCGTCGCGCAGCACGATGCGCTCGTTGCGGCCATCACACAGCGGATCACCACTGCAAGCGTTGGAACCGGCCAGATGCACGCCGATACGAAAGCCCTCGATGGTGACACGCTGGATCACCACGTCGTCGATGTCGTTCTGCAGCAGGAAACCGCTGGATGATCCCGCCTCTCCCTGGTTGCTGCTGAGGTGCAGATCCTCGAACACGTAGCCTTCCTCGTGATCGGCGTTGCCGCCGTCCTGGAGCGCAAAGCCATGGTTGTCGGTGCGCCGCTTGATCCAGGGCAGCGGGCTGCTGCCATCGGCCCAGGTTGGCGTATAGGCACCGACGGTGCAGGGCGTGTTCGCACGGCAGGCGGCATTCACCCAGCGATCACCAGCGGTGTCCACGCCCCAGCTGCCGCCGCGACAGAAGCGGATGGCATCGCCGGCGGCCAGCCCGGCGAAGGCGAGTCGCGCCTGCTCGTAGGATTGCCACGGTGATCCCTCGCTTGCGCCTGAGTTGCCGTCATCTCCGGCAACACAGGCGGGCACGCTGTTCTCGGCGCAATCGCACACGTAGAAATCACTGGCCTGCAGAACCGGAGACAGAAGAAGCAACAGCCATGGCAGATGCATCGGCCACCGGTGGATTGCTGGTTTCGCGCATGGCTTCATTGCAGGATGCTTGCATCGAATCCGTCAGCGAATATTGGCAGCTCGACCTGCACCGACTGCATTTCTATGCTGCCGACGTCGCAGCGAGCCGTGCCATTGACACTACCCTGTTTCGGGCGCGGTTTGCCACGCTGATCCTCCTCGGGGCAGCCCACACCGCCAGTTACCGGATGCGCTGAGTCCAATAACGGACTGTCAACGCCCAGTCGCTTGAATCGCTGCCAGGATTCGCTGTCATCCGCGGCGGCCAGCAGCCCGAGGTTGGGGATGACCTGGTTCGTCGAGCCGCTTGCCAGCCCGCAGGAGCCATCGTCGGAGGCGTTGTAGCCATTGGTGTTCCATCCGGAGCCGATCAGTTCGCAGTTGCCTGATGAATTCTCGGCGATGACCGAATTCCGCATGCGCAGTTCACCCAGTGTCTGACCCGCAGCATCGGGGCCGACACGTATTCCGCCATCCAGGTTCTCGGCGACTGTGCTGCTGGTGAGATCCAGCGTGCCGCCCTGGCTCAGCACACCGAATCCACTGCTTTCCAGCACGCTGCTGTTGCGCAGATTGAGGCGGCATGCGCCGCTGTCGGCGGCATTTTCGCGGACATTGTGCAGGGATTCGCCATAGATGCCGAAATTGCTGTTCTGGTAGACCGAGCTGCGTTCGATGGTGGCACTGCCGCAATGGTTGACCACGGCGCTGCCATGTTCGGCGGCGGCATTGTCGTGCAGGCTGCTGTCAACCACGGTCAGTACGCTGCCATCGTTGTAGATCGCGCCGCCCTGCACGGCATTGTTGCCGAACAGCTCGACCTCGGTGAGCGTGGCGCCGGTGGCCTGGGAGCCGATGTAGATGGCGCCGCCGCGCCCGCCGGTTTCGTTGCGGCTGCCGCCGGTGATGCGTACGTGGGTGAGGTAGAAGTCGCCCTGGAATACGTTGAATACACGGTCGTCCAGAGCACTGGCGTCGATCAAGGGGAAGTCGTTCGGGTTGGTGCCACCGTACATGACCACCAGGTCTTCCAGCACGTTCAGGTCGCCCTTGGACGCAGGCAGGAACTCGGCGGTACCGGTGATGGTCAGCGCGATGGTTGCGCCAGCCGGCAGGATGATGATGTCCGCGCCCGGGCTGGCATTGGCTTCCATCACTGCCGCACGCAGGGTACAGAAATTGCCACCGGAGATGCGGCATTGGCCATCACCGGGATTGCTGTCGACGGCATCCTGCACGGTGAGATTGACGTTGAATATGGCCGCCGGGGCCGCGACTGACCACAGCAGCAGGGAGGTCAGGCCGGCAGCAAGCCAGGCGGTGTTTCGATGGTGCGATCTCGGCAACGTACGACAAGCGTTTGATGAAGGCATGGGCTATCCGTCCTCGGAAATGAGACGGCAGTATGTATACGGGCCGCCGCACGTGCTTTATGCTTGCCTCAGGAAATCCTGATGATTTTCTTAATGCATTGATTTCCGTCAGAAACCCCAACTTCAGGAGCGTCAACGGCATTCGTTGATTGCGCTATGAGCGTCCCTTTGCCGAACAGCTTCCAGCTTCGTGACTGGCAGGTCCATGCCAGCGAGAACTGCATCGTCCGTGGCGAGGAGCGTGTGTTGCTGGAACCCAGGGTCATGGATCTGCTGGTGTTTCTCAGCCAGCATCCCGAGCAGACGCTGGGCAAGGACGAGATCCTGCTGGCGGTCTGGGGGTCGCTGCACCACAGCGATTCGGTAATTGCCCGCGCCATTTCCCTGTTGCGGCTGCATCTGCGAGATGACGCGCGCAACCCGGCCTACATCCGTACCATCCCTTCGCGGGGCTACCGCCTGATCGCGCCGGTACAGCCGCTTGCCGATCCTGCGGTCGCCGCGCCGGACAGCGGGGTACAGGCCATGCCGGTGCAGGAGGAAATCGCGTCGGTCGATCATCCGCAGCAGCCCTCGGATAGCAACGCGCCAAAGCCTGCTCGGCCGAGGCGACCGCACTGGATCGCGGCAGCCGTGGTCGTCATGTTGCTCCTGGCCAGTGCCCTGTTGTGGCAACGAGAGGGTGAGGAAAGCCCGTTGGCTGGCGCACAGTCGGCTGCCATGACGCACTTGAATGTCATCGCCATCGCGCCACTGGATGATCGCGATGTACCGGCCGCGCATCGCTACCTGATCCACGACGTGCATGAAGCCGTGTCCAGCGCCCTGCTCAAGCGGGGTCGGCAAAGGGTGGTGATGCTGCCGCCATCGCAGGGTGGAAGCACCGCCAGCGACCTGAAGTCCTATCTGGCCCGGGCCAGACAAAGTGGTGCCGATGCCGTGCTCACGGGTGCGGCAAAGGAGCAACGGTCCCGCATCGAGGTCGAGTTGCGCCTCGTGACCCCGGATTCCGGGGCCCTGCTCTGGTCGATTACCCTGCACGAGGACTCCGGGTCGGAGCAGGCCTTCCGCGACGGGATTGTTGCCACCGTGGCGACCTCGCTGGGCGCGGCGCTCAAGGCGCCGGCCAGGAATGCATTGCGCGACTATCCCGTTGATCCGAAAGCCTACCGGCTGCAGGCACAGGCACGCTGGTTCGAGCAGCGACGATCAGTGGAGGGCGTCAGGCGGGCGCATGAACTTTTCAAGCAGGCAGTGGAACAGGATCCTGCCTATGCCGATGCCTTTTCCGGTCTGGCGCTGAGTTTCATTCACCAGATCCAGTACACCGGCATGCCCGCAGACTCGGCCTACGCGCAGGCCATGGCTGCGGCCGAACGGGCGCTGGAGCTCGACCCGGATCACAGCGAGGCCATCGCCGCCAAGGCGCAGGTGCTGGCCCTTCGCGACTGGAATTTCGATGCCGCCATCGGCTTGTTGCAACGTGCCCTGGTGCTGGACCCGGGCAACATCGCCGCGCGCCAGCATCTGGCGGAAATGCAGGTGATGACCGGTGAGTACGATGCGGCGGTGGCAAACATTGATCGTGCGCTGGCAATCAAGCCCTATTCGGCGCTGTTGCTCGCGGTGAAGGCACTGATCCTGACCCATGCCGAGCGCTACCCCCAGGCACTGGATACCCTGCGTCAGGTGGACCTGCTGGCTCCCGACTTCAGCTGGCACTACATCTACTGGTCCTGCGCCCTGGTGCGCACCGGCAAGCCGCTTGAGGCGGCGCGGCTACTTGCGAAACACCATTCCTTTCTTGCCTCACTGGACACGGCCCAGCGACAGGCTCTGCTGCAGGCCATCGATACCGGGGGGCAGGCGCCCCTGTGGCGCGCTGTCTCGGAACACGCCGCGCCCTATCGCCGGATCGGATTGCCGGTGTATCGCTTCTTCGACATGGAGCAGCTTGCGGCACGCGGCCTGGACGACGAGGCGCTGGTGCTGCTTGACGACATTCTGAAGGCCCGGGGTGAGGCGTTCCTGCTGCTGCAGGTCAGCCCGGCGCTCGATCGCCTGCGGAAGCTGCCGCGTTATGCGGACTTGATGCGCCGTCATGGCGTACCCGGAGGCGGGTTCAGACCAGGAGGCCGACAGCCGTGAGCGGACGCCGCTGCTGCTATCCTCGAAGGCCGTGGCGGCAAGGCGACCGTACCTGCGGCAGTGCGTGAGAGTGGCAGCGGCGGGATGGCCTGCCCCGGGCAATGCGCGGTGACATCGTTGCTCATGCTGCCGTCAGGTATGTGAAACAAACTGCTGATATGAAAGTATAAAATGCGCAGAAACGTGTTCAACCGGCAATCGGCATGATAATCAGATTCATGCTTGCAGACTGGCTGTTGTGTCCTCCCCGCGCCATTGTGCAGGTCGGGCAGGCCGTGGCCGGGCCCAGTGCCAGGGGCAGGGCACCGGCAACATGCGAGGGCTGTTCGCTTGGCTGAACAATTGCCCCGGTCCGAACAGCTTTTCACCGATGCCGATCAGCACTGGATGCAGCAGGCGTTGTCATTGGCAGAGCACGCGCGCGATGCCGAGGACGAGATCCCGGTCGGCGCGGTTCTGGTGCTGGATGGCGAGTTGATCGGCGAGGGCTGGAACCGCAATATCACCCTGCATGACCCCACCGCGCATGCCGAGATCGTGGCCTTGCGCCAGGCCGGTCTGAAGCGGCGCAACCATCGCCTCACCGGTGCCACCCTGTACGTGACGCTGGAGCCATGCAGCATGTGCGCGATGGCCTTGATCCATGCGCGGGTGGCACGGGTGGTGTACGCGGCGGACGATCCCAAGACCGGCGCGGCGGGCAGTGTTTTCGACACATTGCTGTCCGAGCGCCACAATCATCGCATTGTGGTGCAGGGCGGACTGATGGCGGAGCAATCGGCCGCACTGTTGCGGTCGTTCTTCCGGGCGCGACGCTGAACGCGCGGCAACGCGGCCCTGTGCCGGGTTGTAGCATACGTGGATGTTTCCGCGACGCAGCCACCTATGAAATACACCTGGGAAGCGCTCAATGAATCGGCCCTGCTGCTGGAACTGGAGCAGCGTATCGAGCCGGAGGTCAATGCGCGCGTGCAAGCACTGTGCGCACGCATCAAGCGGGCTGACATCGAGGGGCTGACTGGCATCATGCCGGCTTACGCCAGTGTCCTGCTCCGGTTCGATCCCGATGCCTGGCGCGAACACGATGGCACCGATCCGCACGCAGCCCTGTGGCAGCGCGTGTGCCCGCACGTGCAAGCGGTGTGCACAGGTGACAACCCGGTCGAGGAAGTGCCGGGCGCGCTGCACCGGCTGCCGGTGTGCTATGGCAACGAGCACGGCGAGGATCTGGCCTCGGTTGCGGAGCATTGCGGCATGAGTGTTGATGAAGTCATCAGGCTTCACAGCGAGCGAGAATACCGCGTCGCCATGCTCGGCTTCGCGCCCGGCTTCGCCTATCTGCTGGGATTGGATCCGGCACTGCAGATGCCACGCCGCGAGCAGCCGCGCACGCGCGTGCCGGCCGGCTCGGTCGGCATCGGCGGCGCGCAGACGGGAATCTACCCGCGCCAGTTGCCGGGCGGTTGGCAGCTGCTCGGTCGCACGCCGGTGCCCCTTTTCGATGCGCAACACAATCCACCCGCGCTGCTGGCACCCGGTGATCGCGTCCGCTTCGAGCCGATCGACGCAGAGGCATTCGACAAGCAGGCGAGGGCATCCCGATGATGCTTCGTGTGCTCAAGACAGGCCCCCTGACCACACCCCAGGACGGCGGGCGTCCCGGCCATGCGCAATTCGGCATCGGCCGCTCCGGTGCGGCCGACAGGCCTGCGTCCATGCTGGCCAATCAGCTGGTCGGCAATCCGGCCGATGCCTGCGTACTGGAAATGACCCTGATGGGACCCGAGCTGCAACTCGAGGCCGACCGCTGGCTGGCCCTGACCGGGGCGCCGCTGCCGCAGGCGACGATCGATGACCGGCCCTGGCCGATGTGGCGGCCGGTGCACGCAAGGGCCGGCAGCCGGCTCAAGCTGGGCGGCATGGCTTCAGGCTGCCGCAGCTACCTGGCCGTGGCCGGCGGCATCGATGTCGAACCGTGGCTGGGCAGTCGCGCCTGCGACGTCAACGCCGGCCTGGGCCCGCCGCCTCTGGCCGAGGGCGATCGTGTGCCGCTCGGTCAGCCGGATCATGCGCTGGCTGCGGACGCTGACTGGTCGCTGGATCCTTCACCGTGGTTCGACCACGATGCAGATCGTCCCCTGCGACTGCTGCGCAGCTCCCATACCCGCCAGCTCGATGAACCCTCGCTGCGCAAACTGACCAGCGAGATATTCACGCTGCATGCCGACAGCAACCGCGTGGGCAGCCGCCTGGATGGGCCGCGCCTTGCACTCGCCGCGGACACCGAGATCATCAGTGCCGGCAGCGTGGCCGGCAGCGTGCAGCTGCCCCCGGGCGGACAGCCGATCGTGTTCGGCTGTGAGCATCCGGTCAGCGGCGGCTATCCGCGCATCGCCCAGCTGATCGAGGCCGATCTGCCGCGCATGGCCCAGCGCAGACCGGGCGACGCATTGTGCTTTTGCTGGGTATCCATGGACGAGGCGCTCGAGGCTCGGCACACAGCGCGCGCGTTGCTTGCGCAGATGCGCAGGCAGATCAACAACCGATTGCAACGTCAGGATCCGGAGCAGGCGGCATGAACAAGTACATCGATCTCAATTGCGACATGGGTGAATCCTTCGGTGCCTGGAACATGGGCGCCGATCGCGAGGTGATGCCGTGGGTCACCTCGGTCAACATTGCCTGCGGCTATCACGCCGGTGATCCCGTGACCATGCGCGCCACAGTGCGCGCGGCGGTGGAGGCAGGCGTTGCCATCGGCGCGCATGTAGCCTTGCCGGATCTGATGGGTTTCGGCCGCCGGGTGATGGCGGTGTCACCCGGTGACCTGCATGCCATGACCATCGTGCAGATGGGCGCGCTGATGGCCATGGCGCGCAGCGAACAGGGCAGGGTGGTGCACATGAAACCACATGGCGCGCTCTATCATATGGCCGAGCGCGAGCCGGACCTGGCCGAGGCGATCGTGTCCGCAGTCGCCAGCCTCGACCCGGACATGCGCATTGTCGGCCTGGCCGGCGGCACGCTGGTCGCCAGGGCGCGTGATGCGGGTCTTGCCTGTGCCGAGGAAGGCTTCGTCGACCGCCGCTACCAGCAGGACGGCTCGCTCAAGCCGCGCGGCACGCAGGGCGCGGTGATCGAGAGCCCGGAGCAGGCGCTCGATCAGGCGCTCGCGCTGGCACGGGACGGGCAGGCCCCACTGGCCGAAGGTGGGCATGTCCGGGTGCGTGCCGACACCTTGTGCATCCATGGCGATCGCGACCATGCCGGTGAGTTCGCACGAACCATTCATGAAGGTCTGCGCAAGGCCGGGGTTGAATTGCGTGCGCTTGGCCCCGAATCATGAAGGTACTGAAAGCCGACACAGACCCGACATGATTGAACTGCACTACTGGCCGACACCCAACGGCCACAAGATCACGATGTTCCTGGAAGAGACCGGCCTGGACTACGAGATTCACCCGGTCGACATAGGCTCGGGCGACCAGCACAAGCCCGGTTTCCTCGAGATATCACCCAACGGCAAGATGCCCGCCATCGTCGACCGCGCGCCTGCCGACGGCGGGCCGCCGATCAGCGTGTTCGAATCCGGTGCCATCCTCCAGTATCTGGCGGAAAAGAGCGGCAAGCTGATCCCGGACGACCTGCGCGGTCGCATCATGGTGCTGGAATGGCTGTCCTGGCAGGTGGCCGGCCTGGGGCCGATGCTGGGCCAGAATCACCACTTCAGCAACTATGCACCGGAGAAGATCCCGTATGCGATCAAGCGCTACCAGAATGAAACCCGGCGCCTGTACCGCGTGCTGGACGCGCACCTGAAGGATCGTACCTTCATTGCCGGCGACAGCTACAGCATCGCCGACATCGCCTGCTATCCATGGGTCGTGGCGGGCAACTTCCACGACGTCGACATGGACGCGCTGCCCAACCTCAAGGCCTGGTGCGAGGACATCAAGGCACGGCCGGCTACCCGCCGGGCGTATGACATCGGTTCGCGATACAGCAGCAAGGCGAGCGACGAGGAACGCGCTCAGAACCTGTTCGGTCAGCGCGCCTGAGCAGTACCCGGGATGCCGCCGGTCCATGCGGACCGGCGGTCAGACAGGGGCGGCATCAGAAGTAGAAGCCGAAGTTGATGTTGAAGCGGTGTTCGGTCTTGCCGTCTCCGGCCATGCTGCCGCCGATGAACGGCTGGTTGCGCGCCGTGACGAAGTCGAAGTAGGTGTAGAGATAACCGGCCGAAGCACCCACCCCAAGGACATTCATGAAGGTCATCGGCAGGCCGCCTGACTTGTTGTAGATGCGCGAATAGTCGTTGTAGAAATCGAGACTGCGAATCGGGCCCCAGTCAACCGGCTGGCTGTAGCGGGCATTGAGTGACCAGCCATTGGCGCTGGCGGCTATGCTGTCGTAGAAGGCGTAGGCGCCCACGGCCAGGCGTGTCGCGTTGCTGTCGGTGTTGTAGTCGTAGCGCAGTGCCTGGGCCTGGAAGTTCCAGCGCTTGTAGTCGACATCGGTGTGCAGTGCCCACGCATTGTAGTCGCCGATGCTGTCGCTCGGCCCTTCCAGGTTGCCGCGCAGTGCCGACGCTCCGACTTCCCAGTTGAAGTCTTCTGCAGGCTTGAAGGTGTAGGCCACCCGCGCAGCGGCCGTGTCGGTGCTGCCGGCCGGGTGCTCCGGGTTGTCATAGATGCCTTCGTCGGCTCCGCGTACGCCGACGACGTTGTACGAGTAGCTGTTCGAGCGATCACTGACGTAGCCGTCCACACCACCCATGGCATCGTTCTTGAAGAACGCCAGCTGCACGTTCCAGGGGCTGCCCGAGTACACGTACTCGACACCTGCGTGATAGGTATCCTCCAGCCCGATGTAGTAGTTGGAACTGAAGAAATAGTTGTGCGAGTTGAAGGCCTGGTTGCCGAACGGGATGCGCGTCAGACCGAGCTGGATTTGCGAGTCATCATTGAAGTGATGGCCGATCCATGCGTACTTGATCGCGCTCATGTACTGGAACCAGCGCCACTCGGCATTCAGGTCGATACCCTTGTAGGTACCGCGCATGTTGAGCCGGAAGATATCGAAATCGGTGTCGCCGATGCGGTCCTTGTTATTGTTGTTGTAGCCTTCGTAGCTGTACTGGAAGCGCATGGCGCCGCCGAACTCGATGCCTTCTTTCGAGGCTTCCTTTTCCTTTTTGCGTGCCTTGGCCAGCTTCTCGATCCGTTCCTCGTTTTTCCTGGTGGTCTGGCTCTGTTCGGCATCGGTGGCCTTCTGCGCGGCCTGTTGCTGGCGCAATGCGTCGAGCTGCTGCTGCAATGCGCTGATCTGCGCCTGCATCGCTTCCATCTTCTTGCTGACCGCATCGTCGGACTGCTGATCGGCCAGGGCCACGCCCGGCAGCAGGCAGGCCGTGCCCAGGCACAGCGCGATGCAGCGCGAAAGATTCTTGCCGTCCATTGATCTCTCCCCAATCCTCATTGGCAAAGGGCCGGGGCGCGAGCCGCGCCCCGGCGAATCGTCTACTCGGTGTCGGCCCCGGACCTCATGAACCGGATGTCCAGGACTGTACGGCCTGTGGATGGTCCTTGATCCACTGCCTGGCGTTGTCCTCGGGCGTGGTGCCGTCCTTCTGGTTCATGGCCATGACCTCTTCCATCTGCTCGGCGGTCCAGTGGTAGGCGTCGAGAATGGCGTAGGCACCCGGCATGTCCTGCTTCAGGCTCTTGCGTGCGAGCGTGTCAATGTTGTCCGGCTCACCGTAGACGCCCTTGGGGTCGTCCAGATATTTCAGGTCCCAGCGCGCCCACATCCAGTGCGGCGACCAGCCGGTGACCACGACCCACTGCTTGGTGTCGATGGCGCTCTTGAGCGCGGCGGTCATGGTGGCGCCGCTGCCGCTGACCAGCTTGAGGGGCAGCTTGTACTGATCGATCACATCCTGGGTCAGGCCCATCTCGCCGGCGCCGGGATCAATGCCGATGATGCGGTTCTGGAACTTGTCGGCGTTGGCGCTCAGGTCGGCAATCGAGTCGATGGTGACGTAATCGGGAACGACCAGGCCGAGCTTGGTGCCCTTGGTCAGGTTTGGTCCGAGGTTGTCCAGTCGATCGCTGGTCTTGGCGTAGTAGTTCTTGTGCGTGGTCGGTAGCCAGGCACACACGGTGGCATCTGCATCGCCGCCGGCAATCGCCTCGTACATGGCCGCCGCGCTGACCGAGGTGGTCTTGACGTCATAGCCGCGGCTTTCCAGAACGGCCTTGATCACCTCGGTGGATGCGACGCAGCTGGACCACTCCACGTAGACCAGGTTGATGTTGCCGCCGGATCCCGGCGCTGCCTGTTGCGACATCGGGGCAGGGGATGCGGGCGCGCTGGCGGCGCTCATGGCGCTGCCATCGCCCGATCCCTCGGTGGTTGTGCCTTCATTGCCGCCGCCAGAACAGCCGACGAGCGCAAGACTGCCCAGAAGCAGGGCGGCCATCATCGGTTTGGCGAGCTTTTGTAGGTTCTGCATGTGCAATACCTCCGTTGGAAAAATGTCTGTGTCAGTGAGCGGTGTACGCGCGAGTCACTTGGCCTTGTCCTGGGGGGTGTTGCCCAATCGCTGGGTAACCCGGTCGAGGATCATGGCCAGAATCACGATGGCAATTCCCGATTCGAAACCCTTGCCGGGTTCCAGGCGCTGGATCGCGCGCCAGACTTCGCCACCAAGCCCTCCGGCGCCGATCATCGCTGCGATGACCACCATCGACAGCGCCAGCATGATGGTCTGGTTGATGCCGGCCATGATGGTCGGCACGGCCATCGGCAACTGCACCTTGAACAGCTTCTGCCTGCGCGAGGAGCCGAAGGCGTCGGCTGCTTCGATAAGGTCCGACGGCACCTGCTTGATGCCCAGCGCAGTGAGGCGGATGGTCGGGGGCGTGGCAAAGATCACGGTGGCGACGCTGGCCGAAACGGCCCCCAGACCGAAGAACGGAATTGCCGGAATCAGATAGACGAAGGCCGGCATGGTCTGCATCAGATCCAGAATCGGCATGACTACCCTGGATGTGCGCTTGCTCAGTGCGGCAGCGATGCCCAGGGGCAGGCCGATGGCGGCGGCAATGCAGGTGGAGATCAGTACCAGCGTGAACGTCTCGATGGTGGCTTCCCACAGGCGCAGGTTCCACAGAAAGAGCAAACCGGCAGCAGAGCCGATAGCTACCCGCGTCCCTGCCGCACGCCAGGCGGCAACCGCGACGAGCAGGATCAGAACCCAGGGCGGCAGCCACAGCAGGCCGTGCACGATGGCGTCGATGACCCCGGATATGAAGTGGCTGAGCGCCTTGGTGAGAAATGCGAAATTGTGTGTCAGCCAGTCGAGGCCGACGTCGATCAGGTGCGCCAGGGGAAACTTCGGAATAGTCATGCCGCGTCACTCCTGGTTTCTGATTCGGGCTCCCCGGCAGGCGTCTCCATCTCGGGATTCTCGGCCAGTGCCGAGAGCACGCTGGCGCGGGTGACCACGCCGAGCACCTTGTTGTCCTCGTCAACTACCGGAACAGACCAGCGCCAATCGGCCAGCACATTGAAGGTTTGCAGCAGGGTGTCGTCGCCCTTGACCGACGGGGTTTCCTCGATCAGCGACTCGATGGACTCCATGCCGTTTCTGGCGGCCTTGTCGGCCTGGTCGATGGTGATGGAACCGAGCAGGCTGTAGTCGCGCTTGACCACCAGCAGGCTGCCAACATCTTCATCACGCATCTTGTGCAGCACGGTTCGCGGACCATCCTTGGCAAAAGCGACGACACGTGCCCGGCTCATGATTGCCCTTGCTGTCAGCACCCGCGACATGTCGACGTTTTCGACGAAGCGCTCGACATAGGCATTGGCCGGGCTGTGCAGGATGTCTTCCGGGGTGCCAATCTGCACCACTCGCCCGTCCTTCATCAGCACGATGCGGTCACCTACCTGCAAAGCCTCGTCCAGGTCATGGGTGATGAACACGATGGTTTTCTTCATGCGCTGCTGCAGGGCGATGATCTCGTGCTGCATGTCGCGCCGGATCAGCGGATCCAGGGCGCTGAACGCCTCGTCCATCAGCAGTATGTCCGGGCCCACGGCCAGCGCGCGGGCCAGGCCGACACGCTGCTGCATGCCACCGCTGAGTTGTCCGGGATAGGAATCCGACCAGCCCTTCAGGCCCACCAGCTCCAGCGACTCGTTGGCCCGACGCCGGCGCTCCTCCACGTCCACGCCCTGGATTTCCAGGCCGTAGGCAGCGTTGTCGACAACCGTGCGATGCGGGAACAGCGCAAAATGCTGGAACACCATGCTGATCTTGTGCTGGCGCAGATTGAGCAGCTCTTGCGCGTCGTAGCGGGTGATGTCCTCGTCATCGATGTAGATGTGCCCGCGGGTCGGCTTGTTGAGCAGGTTGAGGCATCGGATCAAGGTGGATTTGCCGCTGCCGCTCAGGCCCATGACCACCAGAAACTCGCCTTCGTCGACCTCGAACGACACGTCCGCACACCCCACCGCATGCCCGGTTTCGCGGATCTCGCTGTTGCTCTTGCCGTTGTCGAGCATCTCCAGGCCCCGCCTGGGGTGCGGCCCGAAGACCTTGGTAACGCCATCGAGTCTGATTTTCGCCATGGCTCGTCCCCTTTGAGAAAAAGACCGTACTACTGGTCAAGGGCCGGCAACCGGCAGGCGTGAACCATGGCGACGGTTGCGAAATCCGTCGACCCAAGAAGCATTGGTTGAACCCCCACCCTAATCGAATGGCTGGCGAGTCTCAAATCAGCCACTGCGGCTCCGGGCCCCGACATCGCGGCCGATTGCCGCGTTCCTGCTGGCCGTTCTGGTTCGCTGGCGGGCGCCGGCGGGGGCGGCCGGGATGCCCTTGCAAGGGCGTGGTTTTCAGCGGCCTGTTGCGCTGATGGCGGCCACCTGTCGTGCCATCTCGCCTTCCTCATCGGTGCCGATGATGTGCACGGAAACGGGAGATGATGCTTTGGAAATCAGTGGCTTGTGCGATATGTTTGCATCATCGTCGAGGTCAATGCCGAGCCAGCTGGCGCGGGCGCCGATGGCCGCGCGCATGGCCGCCGAATGCTCGCCGATGCCAGCGGTAAAGACCAGCGCGTCGAGACCGCCAAGCGCAGCGGCCATCGAGCCGATCTCGCGCCCGGCGCGATAGGCAAACAGGGCAAGCGCCTCGGCCGCCTCGCTGCTGCCGCTGGCTTCCAGTTCGCGCACGTCGTCACTGATGCCCGATACGCCCAGCAGCCCGCTTTGCTCGTTCAGCATGGTATCCAGATCCGCTGCGCTCATGCCGCGCTGGCGCAGCAGATAGAGCAGGGCGCCAGGATCGATCGAACCGCAGCGCCGGCCCATCACCAGCCCATCCAGTGCAGTCATGCCCATGGTGGTGGCCACGCTGCGCCGGGACTGCATGGCACACAGACTGGCGCCATGTCCAAGGTGCGCCACGATGACGCGTCCATCCGCGCGTTTACCGAGATGCCCGGGCAGCTGGCGGGCAATCGAGGCATAGGACAGTCCGTGGAAGCCGTAGCGGATCACGCCGGCGTCACTCTGTTCCCGCGGCAGTGCGAACAGGCGGGCCAGACGCGGCTGGTCGGCATGAAAGGCGGTATCGAAACACGCCACCTGCGGACATGTCGGCCAGCGGCGGGTGACCGCGCGGATGGCGGCCAGGTTGTGCGGTTGATGATTGGGGGCCAGCGGACACAGCTGGTGCAACCGGTCAAGCACCGCGTCGTCGATGCGAACAGGCTGGCTGTAGTGCGGACCCCCATGCACCACGCGATGTCCCACGACGCTGACGGTGCACGCCGGCGATGCGGCCAGCGCAGCAAGCAACCACTCGATTGTCGCCTCCTGGCCACTGTCGGGTGCCAGTGCCGGTGCCCCGGAGAGGATGGCACTGAGCATGCCGCGCGTGTCGGCGGCTGCCGAACGGCCAAGCGCAGAGACCGTGACGTGCCCAAGGCAATGCCGACCGCCGAGATCGTACAGCCCGGCCTTGAGGCTCGAGGAACCGATGTTGCATACCAGCAGCACCGGCTCGCTCATGTGCTGCGCGGCGCCCGATGATGGCTGTACAGCAGTGCCAGTGCTGCCGATGCCAGTCGGGACAGCATGCCGTCGGCGCGGCTGGTGAGCATGATGGGCACGCGCGCGCCCAGGGCAATGCCGGCGGCTTCGGCACCGGCAAGATAGATCAGCTGCTTGGCCAGCATGTTGCCGGCCTCGAGATCGGGTACCACCAGGATGTCGGCGTGGCCGGCGACCGGCGAGGTGAGGTGCTTGGCGGCAGCGGCCTGGCTGGAGACGGCATTGTCGAAGGCCAGTGGCCCGTCCAGGATGCCGCCAAGGATCTGTCCGCGTTCGGCCATCTTGCACAACGCGGCGGCCTCGACCGTGGAGAGAATCTTGGGGTATACGGTTTCCACTGCCGACAGCAGCGCAACCCTGGGTGCGTCGATGCCAAGCGCGTGCGCCAGGTCGATGGCGTTTTGCACGATGTCGCGCTTGATGTCCAGATCCGGGGAAATATTGATGGCGGCGTCGGTGATGAACAGCGGCTTGGGATAGCTGGGCACATCCAGCACGAAAACATGGCTGATGCGCCGCTCGGTGCGCAGCCCGCTGTCGGCATCCACCACCGCCTGCATCAGCTCGTCGGTATGCAGTGCGCCCTTCATCAGCGCCTCCACTTCGCCGTGACGCGCCATCTCCACTGCGCGCGCCGCGGCTGCGTGGCTGTGCGGCACATCGACCAGTTCGATCCCCGTCAGATCAAGACCCGATTCTTCGGCTGCAGCCTCGATCCGCGCACGCGGCCCGATCAGCAGCGGCTCGATAAGCTGTTGCGACCGCGCTTCGAGCGCACCACGCAAGGACAGGTCATCGCATGGGTGCACGACGGCAGTGCGCAGGGCGGGCAGGGTGCGCGTCGCCTCGATCAAGCGGTCATAGCGTGCCCCGCGCTCGTGCAAGTGCACTTCGGGCAGCAGGGCACGCGGCCTGCGCACCTTCTTTTCCGGTGCAATCACTTCCGCGCGACCATCGATGACGGTATCACCGGTCTGGTTGCTGCAGCGGCACTCGAGCACTACTCGCCGGTCACTGGCATGCAGCTCAAGCACGGTCACGGTCACAGTGACCGTGTCGCCGATGCCGACCGGGTGGTGAAAGTGCAGCGACTGGTCCAGATAGATGGTGCCGGGGCCAGGCAGCTCGGTTCCCAGAACCGCGGAAATCAGCGCGCCACCCCACATGCCGTGGGCAATCACGCGGTGGAACATGTCCGACTTGGCGTAGTCGGCATCGACGTGGGCGGGATTCACGTCACCGGAGAGCACCGCGAACAGCTCGATGTCCTGCTGGCGAAGCGTCCGTGTCAACTCGGCACGGTCACCGATGGAAAGCTCGGCGAAGGTCCGGTTTTCGATGAACTGCATGGCGGTATTCCGAGGTGGATTGTTCGCATTCGATCCGCTGATGTCACAGCATACGCCAGCATCCGGGCCAAGCGCAGCAAGCGTGCCCGTCATGCCGACACGGATGGGCCAGCGCAGTTCCTCAGCGATGCGCCAGGACGGGTACCTTGCTGTGCGACAGCACCTTGAGGGTGGTGCTGCCCACCATCATGGCAAGCAAAGGCCGGCTGTGCGAGGCCATCACGATCAGGTCGCAGTCCCGCTCGGTCGCGGCACTGACAATGCCTGCCTGCGGTTCGCTGCAGACATCATGCAAGGACTCGCAGCCGACGCCAGCCTTGTGCGCCAGCTTGCTCGCCTCGGCCAGGTAGCGCTCGGCGCGCTCGGCTGCATGTCTCAGGTAGTCCTGACGGTCAGTTTCCAGCAATTCCATCAGATAGCTGAAACTCTGGAACTCGGGCACCGCGTGATAGAAGAGGATGCGGGCGCCGCACAAATCGGCAAGTTCGATGGCATGGGCCACCGCCTTGAGGGCCGCGTCCGAGCCGTCGATCGGGACCAGTATACGTGTGTACATGACATACCCTCAGTAAACGATGAATCCCACGCGCAAATCGACCCGCCATTCGCGAATGCGGGCATCCAATGGGCATCGTCACGCCAGCCGCTCGTGATTCATCGTTCTCGTCGGTGTGACAACGCCGGCAGCAGGCGGCCTGCCAGAGCGGCCAGGATGATGGCTGCAACAGGCAGCAGGAATGCCGTGGCGGTCGCGATCGGGCTGACCGGTGCGAAATGGAACCACGCCTGAGCCGGTGCCCAGAACAAGGCAACCGACAGTGCCGCCAGGGCCAGGCTCACGACAATCCACAAGGCCTTGTTGTGTGGCCGGGCAACGGACTGCCCCGACACCTGCCCGGGACGTCGGATGCGTGACCGATACGCGAAGATCAGGGCCAGGTTGCCGGCAACCAAGCTGGTATAGCTCAGGCTGGCGACCTGGCCCGTCTGCATGCCGGCACGGGTTGCCAGCAGGAACACGGCCGAGGTTGCCAGGCATGCCAGCAGGCCGCTGCCAAGCGCGGTCAGGACCGTTCTTGTGTCCAGCAGGTTGCCTTGCGGGTTGCGCGGCGGACGGCTCATGACATCGGCCGCTGCCGGCTCGCGCTCGAACACGAGGGCACAGGCCGGATCGATGATCAGCTCCAGGAATACCACGTGAATCGGCAGCAGCACGATGGGCGCGCCGATCAGCAGCGGCAACAGGGCCAAGCCGGTGATGGGCACATGCACGGCAAGCACGTAGCGCACGGCATGTCCCAGGTTGTCGTAGATCCTGCGACCCTGCCGGATGGCGCCCACGACACTGACGAAATTGTCATCCATCAGCACGATCGATGCGGCCTCGCGCGCAACGTCGGTACCGCGTTCACCCATGGCAATGCCGACATCGGCCGCCATCAGCGCCGGTGCATCATTGACCCCGTCACCGGTCATGGCGACCGTTTCGCCCGCGGCACGCAATGCATGCACCAGACGCAGCTTGTGTTCGGGTCGCACACGTGCGAATACGCTCGCCGTGGCCACGCACTGCTGCAGCCGGGACTCGTCCATGCGGTCGATGTCGCTGCCCAGGATCACGCCTGACCGGCTGTCGAGGCCGGCGGCGTCCGCAATCGCGCGCGCGGTGGCGACATGGTCGCCTGTCAGCATGATCACGCGCACGCCGGCGCTGCGTGCCTCGGCGATGGCCGCGGGTACATGCTCGCGCAAGGGGTCGGCAAAACCGACCAGTCCCAGCCACTGCCAGTGGATCTGCACGGGATCATCCGGCAACGGACGGTCTTCGCGCTCAGGCCACTGCGCCCGGGCCACACCCAGGACACGCAGCCCATCGGCGGCCATGTCAGCCACGCGCGCCTCGACCCTGGCACGCACGGCCGGCGGCAACCTGCAGGCCGCGGCCACCGACTCCGGCGCACCCTTGCAGGCAAGCGTCAGGCCGGACGCACCAGGCTGGCGCCAGGCGTGCGCGGTGAATGGCCGCGCCGACTCCAGCGGATACTCCCGCACCCGGCTGGCACCGGCAGCACGCCGGGCCTGCGCAGAGTCGAACCGGCGCTGGTGCAAGGCGCGCTCCATCGGATCATAGGGCTGGTCGTCGCTGGCAAGACAGGCAATATCCAGGAGCTGGTCATCGGCTTCAGTGCCGTCGGACGCCGCCAGTATCCGTTTCACCCGCATCCGGTTCTCGGTCAGGGTGCCGGTCTTGTCGACGCACAGGACCGAGATCGAGCCCAGGGCCTCCACCGCCGGTACATTGCGCACCAGCGCCTTCTGGCGCGCCAGGCGTCCGGCGCCGAGAGCCAGGAACACGGTCAGCACCACGGGGAACTCCTCCGGCACGTTGGAGATGGCCAGGGTAATGCCGGCCAGCATGGCGCCGAGCCAGTCATGCTTCTGCAGCCCATACAGGATCACGACCAAGGCGCACGACGCCAATGCCAGGATCGCGAACCGCACGACCACCACCCGCAGCTCGCGCTGCAGAGGCGAGCGCTGACGTGACTGACCTTCCAGCTGGCTGCCGATGCGGCCTATCGCGGCTTGCCGACCGGTGGCCGTCACCTCGGCCAGCGCATGCCCGCGCACCATCAGGGTGCCGGCATGGATCATGGCCGTCCCGGGATTGCCGGCGTCGTGGTCGACCGCGACCGATTCGCCGCTCAGCAGCGACTCGTCCACCGCGACATCGGCCGATTCGATCAGGCGCGCATCGGCCGGCACACGATCGCCCGCGGCCAGCACGATCAGGTCACCCCGAACCAGCTCGCGCGCCGCCAGGTTCAGCTGGCGACCGTCCCGGATGACCCGGGCGCGCGGACTGCCCAGTTCGCGCAGGGCATCCAGCACGGCTTCCGACTTGCGTTCCTGATAGAAGGTCAGGCCAATGACCGCCATGATCGAGAAGGCCAGGAGCAGGGTCTCGGCGGCATCGCCCAGCAGCCAGTAGATGCCGGCCGCGGCGATCAGCAGCAGCACCATGGGTTCGTGCAGCAACGCAAGCAGGGTGATCCATGGCCCGCGACGGGCGCTGCGCGGCATGCTGTTGGGCCCTTCGCGCTGCAGCCGCTCGGCGGCCTGCCGGCCGCTCAGGCCCTGTCTGGACGGATCGGCAGCCGCACCGCCGGAATCTGGCGCGGTTGCCGGCGCCGCTGGTCGCGATGGCATGTACTATCGATCCTGGTACGCGGCCAGGGCAGTGCGCAGCTCGCGTGCGAAGCGGCTCTCGTCATCCAGCGCCGGCGATGCCGTCATGCTTTCGGCGAGCGTCGCCACAGGCGTCTTGCCGCATAGCGATTGAAGATCGGCAAAGGCTGTCTCTGCGCCGCGTCCACCCATGGTGCAGAAGAACGCCACCTGCCTGGCCCTTGGGCCGTGCTCTGTGGCGTAGGCGCGCACGGGCGTGGCCATGCGACCGGCCCACACCGGGCCACCCAGCACGAGCATCTGGTAGTCAGCGGGATCCTGCGCCGGCGCGAGAATGATGGCAGGCCGCTTGAACGCGGCATCCACCAGGGCCCTGAGCACGCCGGACAGGCCCTGTCTCGGCCGTGTCTCGCGGATCAGATCGCGTTCTGCCGAAAGGTCGCGCGCCAGGCGCTCGGCCAAGGCCGCCGTATGCCCGCTCATGGAGTAGCTGACCACCAGCATCCGGCCGGGACGGGTGGATGGCGTGGTGTCAGGCACGGACCCTGATCTCCTCGCTCTGTTCGCGCGAGAGGGCATCGCTGAGCAGCCGCAGATGATCGCCCAGCGCACCATACACATCGTCCACTGTGATGATGCCGGCAAGCGTGCCGCGCGTATCCAGGACCGGCAGCCGGCGCACACCATGCCTGCGCATGATGGAGATGGCATCGAGCAGCGTCTCTTCCAGATGGCAGACGGCGACCTCGCCACTCATCACGTCGCCCACCGTCAGCGAATCGGCATCCACGTCGGCTGCAACAATCGACAGCACGATATCGCGATCGGTGATGATGCCGCAGGGGATGCGACCACTCTCCTCGTTGCGTACCACCACCAGGCAGCCCACATGGTGATGGCGCATGCTGCGCGCCGCATCGCGAATCGTGTCGCTGGCATCGGCACAGACCACATGCCGGGAACAGTTGTCTGATATGCGCATTTTGCCGGCTCCTCAGATGGCGCCCATGGGCGTTTTGCCAGGCCGCGCATGCACTCATGGCAGCCCGCACGATCATGTTCCGGTGCCGGGCCGCACGCCATGTTGACCCAGATCAAGCCCTGTTCGCTTGCAAGCGGGCATCCTTTCAGGGATACCGGCGAAGCCCTCGAACATGTCGTGCAGCGCGCGGCAGCCCTGGCCGGCATCGCCGAGCACACCGGTAGAACGCAGCCCGATGTGGTGACCTGAACTCACTCCTTGTGGCTGTCACCGACGACAGGTTGCGTCTGGACATGCAATGGCCTTGCCGATGCCATGGCCCTCTACTCGTGCGCGCGCATCAGCAAATACAGGTTGATGGTGCCGAGGAGCATGCCGAAGACGATGCCACCAAGCGTGGCGCGAATGCTGTAGCCGGGTTGCAATTGGTCGATCCAGATACCCAGATAGGTACACACGACGACGGGCAGCAGGAATGCGATAGCGAGTGCGCCCAGGTAGCGCAACTGTCCGACCAGCCCTGGGTGCCTGCGCTGGGCATGTGTCACACGGCGCGCCTCGCGCAAAACAGCGTGGTGCCAGCCGCCAACGTTTCGGTTCCGCATCATCACTTCTCCTGCACCAATCAATCGCTGTACGCATGCCATGCGGTACGTGGCAGGGCGCCTCTGCCAGGCTGTCTGTGCGCATCGCAGGCAGACCTGAATGGCTGCGGGTTGACCTGTATCAGCATCCTGGCTTGCCCGCCGAAGCGCTTGGTATTGCCGTGCGGGACACCCGCCGGGGCCGCCGTTCAGTGGCAGGTGTAGCCGCCGTCGATCACCAGCTCCGATCCGGTCACGAATGCGGCCTCGTCCGAGGCCAGATAGACCGCGCCCCAGGCAATGTCGTCGACCTTGCCCATGTGGCCCAGCGGATGCAGGGCAGCCACGGCAGCCCGACTTTGCTCGAGGTCGCCTCCCTGCGACTCGAGAAAGCCCTCGACCATGGGTGTCCAGATGAAGCCGGGGTGGATCGAATTGACCCGGATCTTTTCCGGGGCGTAGAGCAGGGCATCGGTCTTGCTCATCAGCCGCACCGCGCCCTTGGAGGCGTGGTAGGGCGGCACGTCGGGCGCACCGACCAGGCCGTAGATCGAGGACAGGTTGATGATGCTGCCGCCGCCGGCCCGCCGCAGCGAGGGAATCGCATGCTTGGTGCACAGGAACACGCCGCGCACGTTGATCGCCTGCACCCGGTCCCATTCCTCGACCGTCAGCTCGTCGGTCGGCTTGCTGGGGCCGGCGATGCCGGCATTGTTGACCAGCACGCTGATCGGGCCAAAGGCCTTCTCGGTCGCCGCCATCAGCCCCTTGATGCTGGCCTCGTCGGCCACATCGCAATGACCGTACTCGACCTCCAGGCCATCCGAGCGCAAGGCCTCGGCCGCCTCGCGGCCTTCATCATCGAGAACGTCGGCCATCATCACCCTGGCACCGCTCTCGGCCATGCGCTGCACACAGGCCAGACCGATACCGCGTGCACCACCGGTGACCACCGCCACCTTGCCCTTGAGTCTGCTCATGCCTGCCGCTCCGCTGTGGTTGAACTGACAGCCACTCTAGACGGCTGCCGGCGGCGCGCATTGACCTGCATCAAACAGCCACGCCAGCCTTGACCGAGGAAGGTCACAAGCCCGTCCTGGCATGGCATACTCGAGCCATGGCACGAGGGCAGGGGATCAACATGGGCATTTTCTGGGCGGTGTTCCTCGCCCTGCTGGCCTTTGGCGTCGTGGTCCTGCTGGTACAGGGCTACCGGCAGCATCTCGAGGAGCAGGCCGTCTACGAGGCCACTAACGAAATGTCGCGCACCGACAAGGCCATGATCGATGCCGGCAACGCCCGCCTGCAACGCGAGCGCCAGGAACGCGCCCGCCAAACCGCCTACCGCAAGCAGACCGAACGCAAACGCCAGCAATGCGACCGCGACGCCCGCATTCTCGCCATCAACCAGCAGTGCCTCTCAGGCACCATCATCGAACACAAGGGCAACGCCTACACCCAGGTTCTCGGCAGCGATGGCGCGCCGGTGCATTGCCGCGGGCGCTACGCCAGCAAACCCATTCGCGGCGTTCCTGGTTGCGGCTAGTGCCTCGAAAATCTGCTGCTGCAGCATTTGAGGATCAAGAAGAGCTATCCGTGATCGGTGGCCGCGTTCGCGACTCAGCCTGCAGGGAAGTGCGCGCCCGAGACCTGATTCATGCCCCTGGTCGTGCGGAGGAGTCCATGACTGCCGCGTGCGTCGCCGCGCACTTGCCAATCCAGCGTGCCGCACACGAAACCCTGCAAGGCTTCATGAAGACTCGGCATGGCACATGGCTAGCCATTGCCTCCTCGCCAGGCGAGTACCGCACACGGTGCTTTGCGTATGACGCGGTCGGTGGTTGAACCAAGTAACATCTGGCTAAGGTGGGAGCGGTTGGCCGAGGCCATGATAATCAGGTCGCTATGCTGTTCCCTGGCCAGTCCCGCGATGGCATCGTCGGGGGTGCCGACATGGACCTGTGCGGTGTATTCAGGCTCAATGGCCGCTGTCGCGAGCAGTTTCTGCATGGCCTGTTCAGCCAGTTCCTGCTGCTTCTCGCCGAAGTCGCGAGGATAGTAGGGCGGCAGGGAGTGCGGGTCGGTGATGTGCACCACATCGAGGCGGGCATTGAATGCGCCCGCGAGTGTGCTTGCGTATTTCAGCAGATCCAGCGATGTATCGGAAAAATCCACCGGTACCAGAATGCGCTGAAAGACTTTCGCGCCCACGGCGTGATCCGGTCCGGTAACCAGTATCGGGATCGGTGCCGTGCGCAGCACCTCGGCGGCGACGCTGCCAAGGAAGAAGCGGCTGATGGCAGCCCGCGCATGGGTCCCCATCACGATCAGGTCAATATCCCGTTCATGCGCATAGCGCAGCATGGCAGGAGCCTCGTTCTGGTCACTGATGACCTCACCCACAAGGTTCCCCTCACGTCCAGCGAGAAACTCGTGCATGCGTGCGCGAACCCGGGCCTCCAGTTGATTCTCGATCTCATCAAGATTGGGAAAATTGGCCAGGCCATGCAGGTTGCTCTGCTGGATGTGCACGCTCAGTACATGTACTTCGGCACCGAGAGGTGCGGCGATAGCTTGTGCATGGTCAAGCGCATGTCGGCTGGCCGGTGAAAAGTCGGTAGCAACGAGGATCTTGCGAATACCTTTCATATCGGACCTCTGGTGCGAAAGTCTTTGCTGTGGTCAGAGCGGGGCCATATCCAACAGGCCCTTGAATTGGTCAACGCGATATCAGGTGGCTGAGCGAGTGTGTTTCCAGTGTGTTCGAACAGTTTCGCATGGTAAAGGAGAGCACGTGCATTATTCGTTAGCCGGAAAGTGTGCCGATGCACAGCCCCACGGAGCAGAAGCGGATCAGGCGTGCCCGTCCGTTCAAGGCCGCCTGACAGCCTGTCGAAGTGCCTGCGGGACAGGTATCCGGCGATTCAGTCAAGCCAAGCTGGTGTCCCATGGACCGGCAACAACATCACACACTTATACCTGCACGGCGACCGCACACACACCGCGCACATCGCACAACGTGTCTGGCAGGCCCCGACCCAGGCCGACGCCGACCTGCGCCCTCCGAGCGCAGCAGACTGACGGATGCCCGCAGGGCAGGGGGCAACAATCGGGCGAACGCAGTCACGGTTCTCCATCCGACGCGTACTGTCGGTCTGGAAATGCCCACGCGACGCATCCGCGCGGACCTGATCGAGTGGTCGTGGTGGGAGAGCGGACTCAAGCCTGCTTGCGCCACCTGGGGCAGAGTGCGAGGATGAAATCATAGCAGAGCCATGTAGTTAAAGGCTGCGTGGATAGGCTGACGGGATAGACGGATACTGCAAGGCCAAGCTGATGATTCGTGGGGAATTTATCTAACGATGAGAATCGATATCCAGTTTTACGCGGACCGATTACACGGCAATACGAAACCGATATATAGTTAGCCGTGCAGAACGAGTTACTCGCAAAATTGAAGCTGCACTGGCAGACACGTCGGACGTGTATGTCAACGCTGGCGTAGATGTGCTTCGTACTTCGAGGGCCCTGCCAATGACATTCGTGCACATATGTGCGAGCCCTTCGAGGTCACAGCAACCGTGCAGCCACCTGGCTTCCCGGACGCGGAGGTTGGTAGCACCATCAGCGGGTTGTGCCTCGGACACGCAGAGGCCGGGTACTGGCTCGTCTATCAGCCCACACAGGGTCGCTACCGTTGCTTTTGGGGATCAAGCACATCACAGCTTGGTGCGCACGGCGTGTTTGGTAGTCCGCTCATTGTTGGTCGGCGTAGCACGGCTAACAACTCGGTCAAGCGGACGCAAATCCCGCTACGCGGTCTTTGCGCCGCGCTACCTCGGGCGTTAGGCCTATAAGGACATGGACTCGTACCCTTTGGAAACCGACCTAATTGCAGCGCTAGACCGTGGCGATCAATTGGTGCGCCTATGCGCCTCGGGCCGTCTTTCGTTCAATGACTTCTGCGCCAAGTACGACAATCTATATTGGTCGCATGCCTTGGACGGCCATGAGTCAGATCAATCTGGTCTTTCAGTACTAGCCAAGTACGCTTCACGCATCGCCCCACACAAAACCGTGGCTGAGACTATCTTGGCCAAGATCTGCGCAGACTCAGATGCAGCGCAAGACCGCTATCGTGAAGCTGGGCGCTTCGGTTCCACGGAAGCCGTAACACAACTTAAGCTTGTAGCCGCGGGCCTCCCAGGTGGCGAGGCCTAACAACTCATCCAAGCGGACACGCTGACGCGTGCCGCTTAATTCAAGCGTTTGGCGTCACAGCGAACCCGCATACAATTCAAAAATCAAGGTAGCCGCAATGTTCACTAGAATCTCAACGACACGCCTTAGCACAGGAACCATCTACAAGCTATGGTTCATTGGCCTGTCCACATCACTGTTACCGCTCGGCATTTTCTTTGGTGTGCTTTCCTTGTTTGGCTTCAACACGGTCACATGGAATGGTCAGCCACTACATGGAATCCAGGGCCTCATTTGCGGTCCACTCATCAGTGCCTTTGTTGCTGTTTTGTTCACAGCGCTTCTTGGCTCAGCTGCGGCATTCGGGCTGTGGCTCTTCTCAAAATTCAAACCAATCTCTATCGCAGTTAAAAGCGACTTGGAGGCGTCGGCAAATTGACGCCCAACCCATCATTCCACCGGACCGCCTCCGGCGGTCGGTGAATTCAAACGTTATGTTGCTGCAAGTCATGAATAGAAACGCAATAATTGAATCAATAAACGAGCTTAGAACTGAAATAGAAAAAGAGCTTATTGCCAGTCAATCGGAAAGTTTGACAGAGAATTACGAGCATGGAATTAGGTTTTGTAATGAAGTCATTTCTCGGGTTAGTGACGAAACTCTCGCTGCTCCCTCAAAATCACTACTAGCTAAGTTGGATCGCTACGTTGATGATTCATTGCCATGGTCAGGAGACATCTTGCACAAGTACCGTACTTGCAATACGTAGACTGGTCTCAGTGTAGCACATATCCG